>CAZPWJ010000119.1:0-12565 GCA_964590195.1 uncultured Rhodospirillaceae bacterium
ACTTGTCGTAGGCAGCCAATCACTGATATTGAATTAAAATCAAAATCATACGTACGCTTCAAACTTCAAGAAGTCGAATCGCCGGCGCGTCGCAAACGCCAAACGATGCCCTCCCAGCCTGAAAATCAGATGATCCATGTTTGTTTCCTGATCCGCTCGTTGGACATTGGCGGCGCCGAGACCCAACTCAGCGTATTAGCCCGAGGTCTGAACCCCGATCGATTTCGGGTGACGGTGCTGTGCTATTACGGTGGCGGCGCTTTGGAAGCCGCGCTTTCGCAGGCCGGAATCGAAGTCATCAATTTGGCAAAAAAAGGACGCTGGGACATCGTCGGCTTTTTCGTCCGGTTGGTGTTCCAACTCCGTGCCGTTCGGCCGGATATTCTTCATTGTTTCTTGGGGCCATCCAACGTGCTGGGAATGATGGCAGGATCGATCGTTTCAATCGGCAAAATCGTGTGGAGCATCCGCGCCTCCGCAGTTGATATGACGTATTACGACCCAAGCTGGAAACTGCTTTTCGGCATCGAGCGCTACCTATCGAGATTTGCCCATGTCATCATCGCCAATTCTCATGCCGGAAAAGCCCACCATGTCGCCCAGGGTTTCCCCGGCGACAAGATATTGGTCGTTTCAAACGGCATCGACACGGCGAAGTATCAACATAACCCGGCGGCCGGCCGAAAATTCCGGGAGGGGTGCGGTTTCGATGGTGAGGTGGCGTTGATTGGATTGGTGACGCGCATCGATCCCATGAAGGATCACTCAACTTTTTTGCGCGCGGCAGCTCTGATATCGGCGGAGCGGGACGACGTTCAATTTATCTGCGTTGGCACGGGTGCTCCCAACTATATTGCCGATATGAAGAGCTTGTCGAATTCGCTTGAGCTTCAAGACAGGGTTCACTGGCTCGGTGAGTGCAACAACATGGTTGAGGTCCTCAGTGCAATAGGTATCGCAACCTCGTCTTCAGCATTTGGTGAAGGTTTTTCCAACGCCTTGGGCGAGGCGATGTCGTGTGGGCTGCCGTGCGTAGCGACGGATATCGGCGATAGTTCCTTGATACTCGGCGATCTCGGCAAGATTGTTCCGCCTAGAGACCCCGCGGCTCTAGCGGCGGGATGGCGGGAAATCTTGGCCCTCGACCCCGCCACCGAGGATTCGTTGCGGAATAAATGCCGTGAAAGGATTGTCGGAAACTTTTCCGTACCAGCAATGGTGAAGGCGACGGAGCAAATCTACGGTAAAATCCTTCAGGCCAACTAGCGCTGTGCAAAAAACGGTCTCAAATTTTTCCGATCCATGGTCAGAGCTGAATGCTCGTGGACGGACGTTCAAAGGCGGGAGCCGCACTTTGGCCGTTTTCGCCGCGGCAGAATCAAAAGGACGTAGGTAGATATTGCGCTTTGCATTTGCACACATCTCCTCGGCCTCAGGCGCAACACGCGCAGGGAGTCCGTCCTGGGTAGCGATCGATCGAGCATCAAAGAGCTTTGACCGGGGACAATTTGGAAATCCAATTTTGTGTAATTCGGGCTTGAAATCGCTTCACGGCCGTCTCGGACGGGAGGCGGAGATCGGATCAAGACGGCCGAAGCCATATCCGCGCTGGAAATACACGCCTGCGCCTCTCTTGACCTCGTGCGCACGGGAGAGGGGCGCCGACGCGCACCGTCGCGATGAGCTCTCTCCAGATTGAGGATCAAGTGTTACCCGGCACGAAGGCGATCAGGAAGGCCGGAGGGGATTTCCCATCCAGCCGCGACGATATCCGTGGACAGAATTGGGGAGCACTCATGTTTCGGGTCTGGCGACAATGCACACTCGAGCCGCAATGAAAAGTCCGAGTGGCGATAACGCGCCGATCAAGGTCACGCACATTATTACCGGCTTGGATGTCGGCGGCGCCGAAATGATGCTCTACAAGCTCCTGGCCGGACTGGACAGGGAGCGCGTCGATTGCCGTGTCGTCAGCCTCATTGGTGGCGGTGAAATGGCTGACCGGATCAGGTCGCTGGGAATACCGGTTTCATCGTTGCAGATGTCCGGCGGGGTATCGGCACTTGGCGGTCTTTTCAAATTGTACGGTCTGTTGCGAACGTCGAAACCCGATGTTGTGCAGACCTGGCTATATCATGCCGATCTTCTTGGTTATGTCGGGGCGAAATTAGCGCGTATTCCGGCGATTGCGTGGAATCTCCGTTGTTCGGACATGGGTGAGAGCTACTACCGCGGCAGCACGGGAGTCATTATTCGTGCTCTTGCGCTGCTTTCGGCGCAACCTGAAGCCGTTGTCACAAACTCGGAAGCCGGCAAAAATCTCCACGCAAAACTAGGATATCGTCCCCGGGCCTGGCACATCATTCCGAACGGTTTTGAACTTGATAAATTTCGCCCCGAGCCTGAATTACGAGCGCTGACGCGAGAGTCGCTGGGATACAACGACGAAAATGTCGTAATCGGTTTGGTGGGACGATTTGATCCCGTCAAGGGGCATGGTGTTTTTTTGGAGGCCGCCAAGCTGTTGGCGGCATCCAATCCGTCGGCGCGGTTTGTACTCGTCGGCGCCGGCTATACCCCGGACAACAGGGAACTGACAGAGGCATCAGGTGCCGGGTTAGACAAGGTTGTGAAATTCCTAGGGCGCCGGGACGATATTCCCGCCGTTATGGCCAGCTTGGATATACTCACCTGCGCCTCCCTGGGAGAGGGTTTTCCAAATGTCCTGGGTGAGGCTATGGCCTGTGGAACCCCATGCGTCGCAACCGATGTCGGAGATTGTGCCAGAATAATTGACGATACGGGACGTGTGGCGCCGCCGTCGAACCCCGAGAAATTGGCCTTGGCATGGAGCGAGATTATTGAACTGGGGCCTCAGGGCAGAGCGGAACTTGGCGAACAGGCGAGACATAGGATTGCTGAAAATTATGATTTGAACATCATTGTTAAGAAGTACGAAACCCTCTACCGCGACCTGGCTTCGTCAAGCAGACTTCGGTAGATGTCCAAAGTGCGGGCAGCCACTTGACGTTCGTCGAACTCGGCGACGGCGATTTCGCGGCCTCGCTTTCCAAAGCGACGGCACATGTCACGGCTGCCGAGTGCGCGGCGCAGGGTTTTGGTCAGGGCATCAATGTCGTTTTGGGGAACGATCAGGGCGTTCTCCTCATGGCGGGCAATTTCAAGGCAACCGGGAACGTCAGTCGAGACAATCGTCCGGGCGCTGGCTGCGGCTTCAATCAACACCTTGGGCACGCCTTCGCCGTAGGTTGAGGGCAGGCACACGATTTCACATTCCGCGAAAACCGACGCCATGTCGTTTCGCCTGCCCCACCACTCGATATGCCCCTCGGCCACCCAGCTCTCGATCTGCTCCTGGGGAACGGAGCGAGGATTGCTGGGTTGGGTGTCTCCGACAAGGGCAAATCGGGCTTCAACGCCCTGCTTCTTCAATCGTTTGGCGGCTTCGGCGAATTCCCCGACGCCTTTTTCCCACAACAAGCGCGCTGGAAGGATAACGATCGGCGTTCCGTGAGCTGGTTCCTGGGCGGGAAAATCCGTCAGCGAGGCTCCCGAGCCGCGGATAAGTTCAATTCTCCCGCCGCCTAGCAATCCATTCAAAACATCTCCATCGATCTTGTTTTGTACGATCACCCGGCCGTTCCGATGCCCCAGCGCAATCCGGTATAACTCGACCACCAGCCGTCGGAGTAAAGCGGCGCCGAATCCGTAAGCGACGAAAATCTGGCCCAGTCCGGTAACTGCGCTAACCACACCTGGCACGCCGGTAAGACGAGCCGCGATACCGCCATAAATGATGGGTTTGATCGTCAGGTGATGGACGAGATCTGGGCGCACACGCCGGTAGAGACGCAGGAGTGAGATCAGGGTGAAAAAATCTTGAAACGGATTTGTTCCACGTCTCGACATTGGAATGGGATGTACTGTAAAACCTAGGTCTTCGATGGCAGTATAAGAGAAGCCCTCGGGTGCCCAAACATGATCAACGGGAGCAGCCACGTGTACTTCGAAACCGCTGTCCATTGCCACTTTTGCCACAGCCTTCCGGTGCGAAAAGAAAAAGTAAAGTTCGTTGACCACAAACAGCAACGTACATTTTGAATTTTCACCTTCTGTTTTTGGTGCCGGGTCTATTGTCACAACGATTGGTTTCCTAAATTGGTGCGGGCGCCGGGACGAACTTCTGAAGGGCGTGAGCGCAAATCGACTTCCATTTCTTGAGGTATGCGCTCGAAATCTGCCGATGGCTTCCCCGCCCGGGTCCGCTAGATGAATACCGAATCAGTTAGTGTGTACGCAAGGGCGGCCGACAGGGTCCGTCCGATTTTCCAGTTGCTGACGGAGCATCCGTTGGCGACGGCCATCGCTTTGGCCGTGCTGTTCCGCGTTGTCGTATTTTTTGCGACGATGATTATGCCTATCCCGAATGAGGACTTGTTCTTAGTTTCGCCATTGCACGGGCAAAAATATCTCGATTTCAGCTTTTATGTCGAATCCCTGCACCAGTATCGTTCCGAGACGATTTGGTCGATTTTCCAGAAATTCGTTCATTTCTACCAACGCCCTCTGGAGGAGCATTTCGGACACATCATCGCGGGTCCGATTTTTCCTCTTATTATTGGCATTTTCGATTACACCGACGGCAATACACTACCCTTGGCAACGTGCTTTCTCTTCTTCAACTGTCTGTGGTGGGTAATTTGGTTGCGTTGGTTTGCCGAAAAAGGGCTTGGCTTGGCATGGCTGTGCATCATGGCGCTAATGCCGAATCCGGTTTGGTTCATGCTTGTCGTGAGTCCCGATTTTGTTTTGGCGGCATTGGTGGGGTTCTTTTACGTACTGTACATGCGGGAACAACAAACCGCTCAAACTATGTTGCTTTGTGCGTTCTTCGTAGTGTGCATCGTGTTGACAAGGCCGAACGGCTATTCGGTGCTCATTTTCGTGCTGCTTGACAATTTGTGGCGACACTATCGATCAGGTGATGGCAACTTATGGCTTATCGCGCTGGTCGGAGTTTCAACATTTTTGGTAGGCCTTTACCTCTACCCTTATGTTGTCATCGAAGCACGTAAGATGGTCATCAATCATGTGTTTTTCGGCATGTCGACGTCAACATTCTGGGCCGGGCTGTTTCCCAAGTTGCCGGATTGGTTGGATATCCCGTTGTCATTGTTGGCCTTGGGGGGAGCGAAAATTCTTTATTTCGTGGGTTTGAGGCCCTCCTACGGAATGGCCAACGATGGTCTCGTCTTACTGCGGGCGCTGCCTGGACTTGTTCTGTTACCAGGTTTGGTCTGGGGTTTGTTTTTTGCGGGTATGCGGACGAGGTTGTTTCTGATTACGTTCTTGTTACCGGTTTTGATGGGCCCCTCACAAGATCGGTACAATCTGCCGCTGTTTCCGCTGCTTTTTGGGTTTGGCGCTCACGCGATGTCTGTTTTATGGCAACGGCTCCGCAGGAGTGATCAAGACTGATCCTTCCGACCAGGAATAGGTGAGGTATGGCCGACCGCCGGTTGGAGTGATATGAATCTGCAACTTCCGGGCCGCTCAATCTGGATGAATTAAACTATTGGCGAAAATTTTACGGATCAGGAGTGGGTTGTGACGATGATCGCCGTGGTAATACCTTGCTATCGGGTTTCGCGACAGGTCGTCGATGTCATTGCGAAAATAGACGACAAAGTGGATTTGATTGTCTGTGTTGATGACGCCTGCCCTGAAGGCAGCGGTAAAGTGATACGCGAAAATTTTCCGGACGCTGAACGTCTCGTTGTTGAGACACATGAGGCCAATCTTGGTGTCGGGGCCGCCGTGATTTCCGGCTACCGCATCGCTTTGGAACACAATGCCGATATAATCGTGAAAATCGATGGCGACGGGCAGATGGACCCCAGGGACGTTGGCCGGTTGATCAAGCCCATCATCGACGGTGAAGCTGACTACACCAAAGGAAACCGGTTCTATCATCCCGAAGCGATAGCCGGCATGCCTCTCGTCCGTATTTTGGGAAATGCAGGGCAGTCTTTCTTCTCAAAAATGTCAAGCGGCTACTGGAGCATTTTTGATCCTGCCAACGGATTCACCGCGATCCACGCGGAACTCGTTAGACTTCTGCCTCTGGACAAGATCAGCCCGCGCTACTTTTTCGAATCCGACATGTTGTTTCGCCTCGGTACGATCAGGGCAGTGGTGATCGATATTCCCATGCAAAGTCGGTATTCCGATGAAAACAGCAGCATGAGCATTTTGCACAGCCTTGCCACATTCCCGTTTCTTCACTGTGTGAACATGATGAAACGGCTGACTTACAATTATCTGGTGAGGGATTTCAATATCGCCTCGGTCAACTTTCTCCTCGGCGCCCCCTTGGTCGTGTTTGGCTTGATATTCGGCATTGGTACATGGCGGCAATCCATCGTTGAAGGTTCCTTTGCATCAGCCGGAACAGTGATGCTTGCCGCCTTGCCCATCATCGTAGGCGGGCAATTTCTTCTGAATTTCTTAGCTTATGATATTGCGAGCCAACCTTCCGATCCGGTTCATCGTCGTCTGATTGACAGAACGTGAGAGTGGCGAGACAAGCAGGACACGGTATCGGAAAGGGGTGTAGGTGTCGGAATTCTTAATTCGGCAAGACGAGGCAGCCGGCCGGGGACTGGGGATTGTCTCGTCAGCGGCAATCATACTATTGGTCTTGCTGCCTCGAATTGGGATGATTCTGCTTGGCGGTGAACACGCGGGCGGAGATTCGGTCGGCTATATGAAGGTCGCGGCGAATCTTCTCGACAATTTTTGCGTTTCCTTGGCCGATCCCAGGGAGGCCATCTGCACCCCCCACTGGGGAGGCAATCAACTGCCCGGATATCCCGCATTTATAGCGGTCGTTTGGAGTTTGTTTGGCCGCTCGGTTGAAGCCGTTCTTGTTGCTCAGTCCCTTGTATTCGGCTTGGCGGTGGCGGTGCTTTGCAATGTTCTGTCACGAGCCCGCATCGTTACCGCCGCGGTTTGTTTGGTGGCATGCGTGTTGGCGTTTTCGCCGGCACTTATTGGGTGGTCCAGAAGCATGCTCACCGAGTGCCTCTCGATTGCGATTGCGATTTGGCTGTTGGCCGAACTCATCCGATCATTCACCTTGCGCGAACTGCGGCCGGCGTTTGTCGGGTTCATACTGCTAGTCGGACTATTCGTGAGATATGATTTTCTCTTGGCAGCTCTTCCCGTGGCGCTTTGTGGATTTCTCGTGCATTCGCCGATGGATGCTATCCGGCGTGGCTTGATCGTCATTTTGGTCATCGTTCTTCCGCTCGGCGCCTGGGCGTGGCGCTCCATCCACCAAGGATTGCCGCCAACGCCGCCGTTTGGCCAGACCTTGAGCGGTGATCCCTTGCCCAAGGGCATACATAGCTGGATTGGAACCTGGATGGACGATCAGTATTCCTTTGTATCTTCTGTCTGGGCGCTTGTGAGACGGGACTACCGTGGCTTGCGTCCGCCGCCGTCGGGTTACGCGAGCCAGGACGAAAAAATAATGGTTGAGGAAATGCTCTCAACATTGAGGAAGGATTATCAGGGTTATCCCCCGCCCGATGAAATCGATGCGAAGTTCCACGAGATCGCGATGTCGCGAATTCAATCGAACCCGGTTGACCGCTGGCTCATGTTGCCTCTGCGACGGGTCGCGAGTATGTGGTTGTCCCCGTACCCCAGCATGGGTTGGCCGGTTGAGATCGAAGATCACCGACGCCAAAAAATGCGGCGCACTGTCGAAAAAAACGTCGGCGGCGTTCTTGAAGCCCTTCGACGGGACACCTACCGCACGATTGTGAAGGCTCTGGTAACTGCCCATCGCTATGTCCTGGCGGGCGTGGCCATCGGTTTTGCCTTCTTTGTTTGGCGTTCTCAGGACGAATTTGTCCGATACATCGCATTTATCTGCGTCGGCTATGCGTTGGTTCGAACTTTGGCGTTTAGTCAGACACTTCTAATTGAAACCCGATACCTTGCGCCGGCCCTGGCGTGGTTGGATGTGTTGGCCGCATTGACCGCCTACGCAATCTGGTCGCGGTGGCGCCGCTCCCTCGATCGATGATCTCCAAAATGATCCAAACCAAAAAAACGAAACAGATTGCATGAGTAAAATCGCGGTACTGGGCGCGACCGGTCACGTCGGCCAAAGCGTGTCCGCTGAATTCGCCGAAACAGGCCGGCACGAAATTATCCTTGTGGCGAGAAATCTTGAGGCGGCTCAAAATGTGGCGGAATCGAATGGCCGCCACCGCAACCTCCGCGCCGTGCCAATCGAACAGTTCGACAGCGGTGAATACGACGTCATCGTCAACGCGATCGGCGCCGGGGATTCGGGGCGAATCAGTGCACTCGGGGCCGAACTCATGCGGTCCACGGAAGAGTGGGACAATCGCGTCTTGGCATTTCTCGAGAAATCGCCTGATACTCTATATGTGTGCTTTAGCAGCGGGACAGCGTTCGGACTTCTGCGCGATGAGCCCGTGTCTTCCCAATCTGTGGCTTCGTTCCCCATCAATAATCTATCGGCGGATCACTGCTACGCCGTCGCCAAACTGAACTCCGAAACGAAACACCGGGCGGCCACCAGTCTCAACATCGTCGACCTGCGATTGTTTGGTTACGCCAGCCGGTTCATTGATGCCTCGAGCGGTTTTTTCCTGGCGCAGGTAATGGCTGCGCTCAAGAACGACGCTGTGCTTCCAACACTTCGATCTGATATGACGCGCGACTATGTAACGCCAAACGATGTCCACCAGTTGATCGAAAAATGCTTGGATGCCCGGCCTCTTAACAGGGCGTTCGACGTTTACACGAAAGCGCCGGTGTCCAAATTCGAGTTGCTTCGACAGTTGAAGCGGGATTTCGGCCTGGTATGGGAGGAACTGGATGATCCGTCGGTTGCGAGAGGTTCGGTCGAGAAGGATTCCTATTACTCGACGGACCGGAGCGCTGCGGACATAGGCTACAAGCCGCAGTTTTCGGCACTTGAAGGCGTCATCAACGAAATCGGAAAAGGCCTAGGTCGAGGCGGAACGGATCAAGAAAAGCCGAACAGCAACCAGTCGGTCGACTTCGAAGGTAAAAATGGCGACGCTTGATACCGATCCGGAAATTTCATATCAATGGTCTGTATGCTGAAATTGATTTCCTCCAACATTTTGGCCCGTAATTAGATGCTGATCAGCGTTATCACTCCATGCTTGAATGAGCGCGACAACGTCACCCTTTGTCGCGACAGAGTTCGGGACGTCTTCGACACAGCACTATCCGATTACGATTACGAACACATATTCGCCGACAATCGGTCGACCGACGGCTCACCGGAAATTCTGCGGGATCTTGCGGCTCATGACTCCCACGTTAAAGTCATTCTCAACAGCCGGAATTTCGGACCCGACGCGAGCATGCTGAACGCTCTCCGACGCGCGAGCGGTGATGCCGTGATGGTTATGATCCCGGCAGATTTGCAAGATCCGCCGGAACTTCTGCCGGAATTTGTCGCCAAATGGAGGGATGGCTACAAAATCGTTTACGGCGTGCGGAACAATCGTGAAGAAAGCGTCGTCATGAAAAAGTTGAGATCGACTTTTTATTGGGCGGTGTCGTGGCTGTCGTCGATCGAAATTCCGAGAGATGTCGGCGACTATCAACTGATCGACCGGGCCGTGGCCGCCGCCCTAATGCAATTCGATGACCGCCGTCCCTACCTCAGAGGAATGATTGCGAGTTGCGGCTTCCCGTCGATCGGCATTGACTATGATGTTGAACGCCGCGCCAGCGGCCGAACGACAACGAACCTGTGGCGCTTGATGGACCAGGGTTTGAACGGCTTGATCTCCTTCAGCACGCTGCCCCTCAGGATATGCATGGCGGCAGGGGTCCTCACGTCGATCGTAAGTTTGATCTATGCCGCGGTTTCCTTCATCGAAAACCTGATTTACTACCGCGAGATATCCGCTCCCGGTATTCCGACCCTTATTGTCGCTCTGTTCTTCTTTGGCGGCGTGCAGTTATTCTTTCTCGGCGTAATGGGAGAGTACGTTTCGGCCATCCATTCCCAGGTAAGGCGAAGACCTTTGGTTATTGAAGAAGAAACCATGAATTTCGGCGACCCGGAGGAATAACGGGCTGCAATCCTAATCGAGTTCTGCTCTCAGCCTTTCCGCCAGTCCCATAGCATCAAGTTTCAGATGCCGGCGCGCCGAATTTTGGTCAAGCACCAAGTGTTTGTCGTAGCCGGACGTCGAGGCGGTCGCCACTCGGGCGCGGCTGCCGCCCTGGGCCGCTACGATCTGAGATACTGCCGCACCGAGACCACCGGAACCGGTGGCTTCTTCCGCCGTCAGAATCATGCGAAACCGGCTTGATGCTTCAATTACGCCGGCTTCGTCGATGGGATTGAGCCAAGGCGCACTCCAAACCGCGACATCAGGGCCCTCCGCTTTCAGCAAAGCCGCCGCGCCCATCGCTTCTGCAACCATCTCACCGGTCGCGATAATCACGGCCTCGCCTTGGTCTTTCAAGCGTGCGAAGCAGCCTCTGGTCACCAGTGTTCCATCTTGGTGGACCGGGGTTTCGCCCCCCTTTCCCAGCCGAAGATAGGCGGGGCCGTCCAACTGAAGAGCGCTTCTCAGGCCGACAAGCGTTTCGATCTCGTCCGCCGGCGAAATAACGTCAATCTCGCCCAAGGCCCTTATGGCGGAGATATCCTCGATTCCGTGATGTGTGTAGCCCTGCGCGCCATACGAGAAACCGCCGCCCACACCGACGATCAAAACGTTGGCGTTGTGGTAGACAACATCGTTGCGGATTTGTTCAAGACATCGAAGTGTTGCGAAATTGACAATGGAATAGGTCACCACGCGTTTGCCGGAAAGCGCCAGCCCGGCCGCCATTCCCATCATGTTTTGTTCGGCTACGCCGGCATTGAGATAACGGTCGGGAAATCGCTCGGCGAATTCTTCCAGCACCGAAAATCCCAAATCTCCAGTCAACAACCAAACGTCCGAGTCCGTTTCGGCGATCCTGCACAATTCGTCGATAAACGCTTTTCTCAAGCCTGTTCCCCGAGTTCCGCCAGCGCCTTGGCGAGGAGATCGTCCTTCGGAGAGCGGTAGTGCCATTCAATCCTATCCTCCATGAACGACACGCCTTTTCCTTTGACGGTGCGGGCAATAACGACAAGTGGCCGGTCTCCTGATGAAACTTTCAACGCGCCGGTAAGCGCGGCGTGATCGTGACCATCAATTTCCCGGGCCTCCCAGCGGAACGCGCGCCATTTGTCAACCAACGGCTCCAAATCGAGCACTTCCGAGGTCCGGCCAAAACTCTGAATGCCGTTGTAGTCGATGATGGCGGTCAAGTTAGCCATACCGTGGTGACCGGCCGACATGACGGCCTCCCAGGTTGAGCCTTCGTCGAGTTCGCCATCGCTCAACAACGCATAAGTGTGCGAACCAGTGGCGTCCGAGCGTGCCGCCAACGCCATCCCGAGGGCGATCGAAAGGCCGTGACCGAGCGCCCCCGTGGAGACCTCGACGCCAGGCACATTCCGCCGTGCGACGTGCCCCGCGAGCGGCTGATTATCCCGGCAAAAATCAGCCAGCATCTCAATCGGGAAGTACCCGCGCTCGGCGAGCGTCGCGTAAAGAGCCGCCGCGCCATGGCCCTTGCCAAGAACAAATTTATCCCGGTCCGGCGCGTCGGGTTGTGCCGGATCAATCCGCATGGCAGCGCCGTAGAGAACAGCAAGAATATCCGCCATCGAAAGCCCGCTCCCGACATGAGAGGCGTTGGCGCCGGCCGTCATCTTGACCGTATGGACCCGGATTCGACGCGCCAGGTCGATGGTATCAAGCTGGTTGCTGGTGGACGCGGCCATGCTCGGTAAGTTGCTCCCTTGCAGCAATTATTCTTGAGAGCCGGTGCCGCCGCCGCGGTAGCCCACGCCGCCACTGAGTCCAAGCCGCTTGTATCGTGATTTTTCGCGCGAATACTATGACTTTTCCAACAAACATAAAAGCTGGAAAATTACAGAATTTAGCCGTATTTGACGACAGCATGATTGCCGCCGTGGATCGTTGGGACGGCGGCGGCGGGGAACTTGATCCGTCTTGAAGAGGGAGGTGTATCCAAACGGCTTTTCGACACTGGTTTGTACCCAGTGACCGCGCCGGCCATCGTGCCTCGCTGAAAGTGGCGGTTATTATTTCCGTGCGTCGATTTTGTAGAAATACCCGTAAACATTGGCTCCGTCTGTTTCTTTGCTGGATCGTCTAGGGAGATTGAATCCGTAGGGACGGATATTAACGGAGCCAAATTTGTCAAACATATCCTGCAGTTCTTTTTTTGAATACCACTCCATCCAAGGAACGCCGAAGCACTCTAGAAAAAGGGTGCCAAAATAGTCCGATTTTTTATTGCGCAGCAATTTGTAAACAAACTTATCTTGAAAAAGAATCCGTGCCTATCCGGTTAACGCAGACACCCACTTCATGTAGGGTGCTTCCAA
>CAZPWJ010000120.1:0-12510 GCA_964590195.1 uncultured Rhodospirillaceae bacterium
ACAGATACTAGATGTAGCGGGTGTCTGCGTCAACCGGATAGGCACGGAATGAACTTTTTTGATGACTTGCAGGGTGATCATCCCGATAGCACGCTGCTGAGAATGATTTTGGATACGGTGCCCGCCAGCATCTCGTTTCGCGATACCGAAAATCGTTTTGTTTTTATCAACAAGCGCGCCGCCGAAAGATATCTCGCCGTATATTTGGGCGAAAACCAAAAACAAAAGTACGGCCCTAGTCATTTCATTGGCAAATCCCTGACGGAACTTTTTGATGCCGATGAGGTGCGTGCGACGGAAAATATGGTCGCCGAGGTGATTGCTTCGGGTAAAGCGGTGCGCAATCGCAATATGGTCGGCGCAAAATCGTCCTACACATATTTGCTGAATATTGTTCCACTTCTTGATGATGACGGGATCGTCCGCGGCGCCGTTACCGTTGCCGTTACTGAACGCCGGGCGATGGAGCGGGCCTTGCGCGATAGCGAGGCGTTTAACCGGGCCGCCATGGCCAGCATGATCGACGGTCTTGTCGTGATTGATGACGCCGGCATAATTCAAGCCTTCAACCACGCGGCGGAAACCTTGTTCGGCTATGGCGGCGACGAGGCCATTGGCCAAAATGTCTCGTTGCTCATGACCAAAGATGATCATGATAAACATGACGGCTATATAGCCCACTACATGAAAACCGGCGTATCGAAGATCCTGGATAAAGGACCTCGCGAGGTCGTCGGGCGTCACAAGAATGGTCAAACTCTTTCGTTGGAACTCAATATCGGCCGCATAGAGAACGCTGGCAGCACCCTATTTGTTGGCTCCTTGCGGGATATTAGTGAACGCAAGCGGGCGGAGGCGGAAGTGCGCAAGAGCCGGGAAGAGGCGGATCGGGCGCAACGGCGGCTGCTGGACGCGATCGAGAATATTCCGGAAGGTATCGCGCTCTATGATGCCGACCGCCGCTTGGTTTTGTACAACAAGACACTGCAGGAAATGTACCCGGCACTGAAGGATATATACAAAACGGGCGTGACTTTCGAGGATATCGTCCGCAAGGTGGTTGGGCGCGGCGTGGTCCTGGAGGCTGCCGGCCAGGAAGAGGCATGGATCACCGAGAGATTGAGTTCTTTCGGCAAAAATAGTGAACCGATCGAGCAAAAACTTGACGGCGACCGTTGGCTGCTGCTGTCGGATCATCTCACCGACGACGGTGGCGTGGTCAGTATCAGAACCGATATTACCGAACTGAAACAACGCGAGAACGAATTGCGCCAGGCCCAGAAAATGGAGGCGCTTGGCCAATTGACCGGCGGCGTTGCTCACGACTTCAACAATCTGTTGGCGGTCATGATGGGTAATATCGCCCTGTTGGAAGAGGAACTTGGCCCAGACAGTGATTTGACAAGCCTGACCGAACCCACATTGCGGGCCATAGATCAGGCCTCGTATCTGACCAACCGCATGCTCTCCTTCGCGCGGCAACAGCCTCACAAGATCCAAAGCATCGAACCGAATGCCTTTTTGACAAATGTTCAGCCGTTGCTGCGGCAAGCCTTGAACGACGACATCAAGGTTGAATTTTCCACTCTGATCGGCGTTTGGCCCTGCAGGGCGGATGTGGCGCAGTTAGAACAGGCGGTTCTGAATCTTGTCATCAATGCCCGTGACGCCATGCCCGAGGGTGGCCGCCTGCGCATCGAAACGGCGAATGTGGTGCTGCCCGATACGGGTCTTCGGGAGCAGCCCGATTTGCCGCCAGGTGAATATGTCACAATCGCCGTTGTCGATAGTGGCCACGGTATCCAGGAATCCGATCTACCGCGCATTTTTGATCCCTTTTTCACCACCAAGGAGGTTGGCGGGGGCTCGGGACTTGGTTTGAGCATGGTGCATGGTTTCGTCAAGCAATCTCGTGGCGATATCGTGGTTCGGTCGGAAATCGGCGTTGGCACGACAACTTGCATCTACCTGCCCCGCGCGGAAAGCGGGCCGGATGTCGGCGCGGCAGTCAAACCCGTCTCGGCGAAACCCATGGCCGCCGGCGAAACCGTGCTCGTGGTGGAGGACGAGGAAGACGTCCAATTGATGGTGGCAAGAAGCCTAAAAAGATTGGGCTATGAGGTCATCGTGGCGGATAGCGGGCCGGAGGGATTGGCGCGCTTGAGCGAACATGGCGGCGTCGACCTGTTGTTGACCGATGTGCTGCTGCCGGGCGGAATGAATGGTCAGGAAATCGCCGATCTGGCACAACAGAGCCAGCCTGGACTAAAGGTGCTGTTCATGTCGGGCTATTCCCGCGATGCCATTATCGACCAAGGCCGCCTCAGGCCTGATGTACGACTGCTGTCTAAACCCTTCGTACCCGCGGAACTCGGCCGCCGGGTCCGCGAAGTGCTGGACGAAAGTTAACCAACGCGCACCACGATCTTGCCGAAGTGCCGGCCTTCGGGCAGCGCCTGCAGCGCCTCGCTCAAGCCCTCGAAATCGTAAATATGGCTGTCCAAGGCCGGGTGAAAGTCCGGTTTGTCGTCAAGATGAGCCATCATGGCCTGGAAATCCGCGACGCTGCCCGTGGAAATGCCGATCATCCGTTTGCGGAACATGAAGACCAGGGGCAAGTTTATCTCCGCCACGGATCCGCCCACATTGCCGATCAGGGACATGGTGCCGTCGGCCCGGGTCGCCCGCATGGACTGGGCAATGGTATCGGCCCCGCCAATCTCGACCACCAGGTCGGCGCCCAGGCCATCGGTCAGGCCCAGCACGGCCTTGCCCCATTCAGGCGTTTCGGAATAATTGATCGTTTCATCGGCGCCAAGTTCCCGCAGCCGCGCCAGCTTTTCATCGCTTGACGATGTGGCGATGACCCGCGCCCCCCGCGCCTTGGCCAACTGCAAGGCAAACAAAGAGACGCCGCCCGTGCCCAGGGTGACGACCGTGCCGCCGTCGACCGCCGTTTCAGGCATTTCGGCCAGGGCATTCCAGGCCGTGATGGCGGCGCAGCACAGGGTGGCGGCTTCCTCGTCCGAGAAATGATCAGGTACTGGCACCGAGCTGGCCACCGCCACGTTCATATATTCCCTCGCCGTGCCGTCCAGCGGGCCGCCCAGGGCGCCGTCGAAGCCGGCCGGGCCCAGGTCGCCGCCGAACCAGGTCTGGATGAAACAGGGCAGCCGCCGTGAGCCCAGGGCGACATCTTCAACGCCTTCGCCCAGCGCGACCACTTCGCCAACGCCATCGGACAGCGGCACCAAGGGCAGTTCGCCGGACATCCGGCCATAACCCCGGCCGATCATCAGAAAGTCGCGGTAATTTAGCGAGACGGCCTTCATCTTCAACAACACCTCGCCGGGCCCTGGTTCGGGCTGGGGCACATCCACCAGCTTCAAGCCGTCAAAGCTCCACTCATCGGTGATCTGCCACTGTTTCATTGTCATGTCCCCGCCTCTATTCTGGTACCGCCAGAGTAATTCCGGCCGCCATGATTATAGCGAAGGTCCATTGCAATGATGAAGCTTTACGATGCCGCCCTGTCCGGGAACTGTCACAAGATCCGCATGCTGCTCTCCATGCTGGAATTGGAACACGAGGTCGTGCCCATGAGCCTGCCGGACCTGGACCACAAGACGCCCGAACATCTAGCCCGTAATCCCCTGGGGACACTGCCCGTGCTGGAAGACGGCGATGTCACGATCTATGATTCCCAGGCCATCCTGGTCTATCTGGCAGGCAAATACGGCGGCGAGGCATGGCTGCCCGGCGATGCCGCCGGCCAGGCCCTGGTGCAGCAATGGCTGTCCTACGCGGTCAATGAAATCTGGAACGGCCCCGCCCTAGCCCGCGCCTTTCTGCTGTTCAACCGCGATGTGGACCTGGCCCGCTGTCAGGCGGCGGGAGCGGCGGCCCTGGCCCATCTGGACGCGCATTTGTCCAAGCATGACTGGCTGGCCCTGGACCGGCCCACCATTGCTGATATCGCCTGCTATCCCTACAGCGCCCTGGCGGAAGCCGGTGAAATATCACTGGCGCCGTACAAGGCGCTGGGCGCCTGGTTCAAACGCATCGAGGCCCTGCCCGGCTATGTTTCCATGCCCGGCCTTGGCGCCTAGAGCGTTTAGGCCTCGACGGTTTTCGCCTCGTGCTCCACATAGGCCAGCACCATGTCGCGCAGGGTGACGATGCCGGCGAGTCTGCGGTCATGGTCGATGACCAGGCCGCGGGAGAGGCCGAAATTGCCCAGCATGCGCACCGCATAGCGAATGTCCATGGCGATATCCAAGGTCAGCGCCGGTTTCGACATGACCTCGTAAACATCGACCCGGTCGGGCGAGAGGTTCCTGGCAATGACCTTGTTGGCGATGTCCGAGACCACGACCAGGCCCAGTTCGTCGCGTTCGTCCCGGCGTTCGATCACCAGGGAACTGACGCCGTGCTCACGCATGACACGCATGGCATCACGCACCGGGGTCATGGGATCGATGGTGTGCACCTCGGTGCGCATGACCTCGCCGACTTTAATATGGGGGATCGAATTCATATCTGATCCTCGATTTCATTTGATAGGGTTTTCAGTTGCGTCTTCAAGCCCACGGCATCTTCGATTTCCACCTGGAAGGCGATGCCGGCGCCTTGCTCTTCGTTGAATTTTCCGGCGACCGCGATTTCCTCCAGGATGTCGCGGCTTAATTGTTCCGCGACCAGAAACAGGATCAAATCCCGTTGACCGGAAAGGTTCAGGCCCATGAAGGTTTTCTCGGGCACCAGGCCTTCGCCGCGGGCGGAGGTGATCACGGTTGAGCCGGTGGCGCCCGCCTCCCGCGCCGCGTCAAGTATGGTGTCGGTATGATTGTCGTCCACCAAGGCCACGATCAGTTTGAACTTCATTGGCTTTCTCCCTTCTTGCGGCGGCGTTTGCGTAACCATTCGCCGAACTGTGCATACCCCATGACGGTGATCATCGGAAACAACGAGGCAAAGGCGATCAGGCCGAAACCATCCAGCAGAGGACTGCGGCCCGATATGGTGGTCGCTAGGCCCAGGCCCAGGGCGGTCACCAGGGGTACGGTAACGGTGGATGTGGTGACGCCGCCTGAATCATAGGCCAGCGGGATGATCGCCCGATTGTTGGATTGACTGGCCCGAATGGTTTGCAGGATCACGATAATATAGCCGGCGGCAATGTAATAGTGCAGCGGCGTGCCGGTGACGATACGAAATGTTCCCAAAGACACGCCAAAGGCGACGCCGATGGCGACGGCGATGCGCAGGCCCCAAATGCCGACCGCGCCGCCCGAAACCTGGTTCGCCTTGATGGCGACGGCGATCAGTGACGGCTCGGCTATGGTGGCGGCGAAACCGACGGCGGCGGCGAACAGATAAACCCAGTAATAATCGTGCCAGCGCACGTTTTCGACGATGGAACCGGCGGCGGCGGCGCCATGAATGAAGGCCGGGTCCGTAAGCTGCTTGGCCATCAGCTCACCCATCGGGAACAGGGCCAGCTCCAACCCGACCAGGAAAAAAGTCAGGCCGATGATCACGTAGATGAAGCCGATGATGATATTGCGCGGCTGCGGCAGGGGCCGCCGGATCACCAGAAACTGAAAGCCGAACAAGACCATGGCGATGGGCAGCACATCGCGGCCGGCGGCCAGCAGGGTCCAGAACAGATGTGCCAGGATTTCCATTTCCCGCCCGCCGCCCCTCAACTAAGGCCTGACCACAACATGCCAAACAGCATGACGAAGATCATCGGTGACAGGGAGGCAAAGGCGATCAGGCCAAAGCCGTCGATCATCGGATTGCGGCCTTTGATCGAGGTCGCCAGACCAACGCCCAGGGCGGTGACCAGGGGCACGGTGATGGTCGAGGTGGTAACGCCGCCTGAATCATAGGCAATGCCGACAATGTTCGCCGGCGCGAAGAAGGTCAAAATAACAACCGCCATATAGCCGCCGATGATCAAATACTGGATCGGCCAGCCCTTGAGGATGCGAAAGACGCCCAGCACCAGCGCCGCGCCGACGGAAAGGGCCACGGTACCGCGCAAATAGAAGGCATAGTTGGCCTGGGCCGATTCGGTTTGTTCGACCACGCCGGCGGCGGCGGCGACCTTGGCGGCTTCCGCCACCACCGCGATCAGCGCCGGTTCCGCCGCCGTTGTCCCGAAACCAAGGGCAAAAGCAAAAGCCAGCAACCAGAACAGGCTGCCCTTGCGGGCCAAGGCGTCGGCCATGGCCTCGCCAATGGGAAACAGGGCCAGCTCCAGCCCCTGAATAAAAAGCGTCAAACCGATCAGCACAAAGGCCAGGCCAAGCAGAATGCTGCCCAAATTGGGAATGGGTTGCTGCAATACGACAAGCTGGAAGAAGGCAACGACAATGACGATCGGTGCCAGATCACGGACCGAGCCGGTGACCAGCCCGAGTAGGCGGAGCAATCCCTGTTGTGTTTTGGAGCGCGTCACCCCGCCGCCTTTCAAAACCTAGTTGGCAATAATAATTTTACGAACATAAATTTGCATCCAAAGATAAAATTACACTTAAATATTGAGGCGGCAAAGAACATGCGGGTAATTCAGTAGTACGGGAGACGGACGATGAACGAGCAGAGCGGGCAAATCGAACAAATGAAATCGGTTGTGTGCAGCAGTTGCGATGGCTTTTGCCCCTTGGCCGCGAAGGTCGAGGGTGGCCGCGTGGTCAAGGTCACCACGCGGGAGCATCCATTCTTCAAGGACGTGATCTGCATGAAAGGCGCCTATGCGCCGAAATCCTTCGCCCATCCGGACCGTCTGATGCATCCCCTGAAACGCACCGGCGAAAGGGGCGGTGGCCAATGGCGGCAGGTCAGCTGGGACGAAGCCATGGACGATATTGCCCTGCGTTTGCAAAAGGTGGTCGACCAGCATGGTCCGGAGGCACTTGCCGTCTCCGCTTCCAATGCCAATCTGGGACTGGACAATGGCCTCTCCCGCCGTTTCATGAATCTGCTGGGCACGCCCAATTACATCTCCGGCGTGGCTTATTGCATGGGCAACACCGCCGCCGTCAACCGGCTGGTCTATGGCTGGTATCCACGCGGCGATATCCTCAATTCCAAATGCATCGTGCTGTTTGGCCATGATCCGCGCCGCCATAGCTGGACCCTGGAATATAAATCCATTCGTATGGCGCAAGCCAATGGCGCCAAGCTGATCGTGCTGGACCCGCGCAAGAGCGGCAACGCCGAGGCCGCCGATATCTGGCTGCCCCTGCGCGCCGGCACGGATGCGGCCATGACCTTCGGCTGGCTGAACGTTATTTTGGAAGAAGAGCTCTACGACAAGGACTTCGTGCGCGACTGGACGGTGGGTTTTGACGCATTTGCCGAACGGGTGCGGCAATACCCCGTAGAACGCGTGGCGAAAATCACCGGCGTGGCGCCGGAACTGATCCGCGAAGCGGCTCGGATGTATGCCCAATCATCGCCGGCGGTTATTCCCTGGTCGCCGATCACGGATCAACAGGTCTCCTCCACCTCGGCCATTCGGCTGCAATGCGCCCTGCGCGCCTTGACCGGCAATCTCGACGTCAAGGGCGGCGAGATGTTCACGGGTTTCAATCCGGGCATTCGATCCGAGTCCGAGATTGAACTACACGAAGAATTATCGGAGGCGCAAAAGCAAAAGCAGCTGGGCGCCGATGAATTTCCCGTCTTTACCCATCGCGGCATGGCACCCCTGGGCGATGCCACCGAGCGTGTCTGGGGCCATCGTTTCAGCAATCTGATTTCGGGCTGTTATATGGCGCATCCGTTGGCCGTGTTCCGCGCCATGGCCGAGGGCGATCCCTATCCGGTCAAGGCCTTCTTCGCCCTGGCCAACAACACCCATATGTCGTTCGCCAACACCCAACGCATTCACGACGCCCTGATGAACCAGGACCTGATCGTTGCCTATGAACATACCATGACGCCGACGGCACAGCTGGCGGACTACGTCCTGCCGGGCGATGCCTGGCTGGAGCGTCCCTCCATGATGGCGGGGATCTCGGAGCAGGCCATGCAGCCGCCTGGTGAATGCAAAAGTTTCGTCTATTTTTGGCACGAACTGGCCAAGCGCATGGGCCTGGGCAACCATTTCCCCTGGCAAACTGCGGAAGAGATGTTCGACTACCGTTTGGAGCCGGGCAACACCACCTGGGCCGAGACCGTGGCTTCCGCCCGCCTGCCGAAGATGCAGAATGACGAGAAGAAATATCTGCAAACCGGCTTTGCCACCCCCTCGGGCAAGGTGGAGCTGTCCTCGTCCATACTCGAAGGCTTTGGTTTTGACCCCTTGCCCTATTACCGCGAGGCTGCAACACCGGATGCCGCCTATCCCATGGCCATGTTCATCGGCCTGCCCGATGACGAATACTACCGTACCGGCCACCGCCATGTGCCCGAGCTGCGCCGCCGGGCCCAGGACCCGACCCTTTTCGTCAGCCCCGATGACGCCAGGGAACTCGCCCTGGGCGAGGGTGACTGGGCCCGGGTGGAAACGATGACCGGCGCCATGCTGGGCCGTGTCTTTGTCCGCTCTTCCATGCCCAAGGGGTTGGTGCGGGTGCCCCATGGTTGGTGGAAACCTGAATCCGAACCGGGGCTGGAGAACATGTCCGGCATGTGGTCCTTCGCCGACGCCCTGATAACCGAGGATCAAGACCCCGACCTGATCGACCTGGAACAAGGCGTACCTCATATGAAGGGCGCGCCCTGTAAATTGACCAAGCTGGACCAGGCGGAGGTCGCCAAGCTGGAAGCCATTTATGGCCCGACCGATGATCTGCCACGGGGGCCGGAAGGCAAGGCGCTGCGCACGAACAACGCCACCGCCACCTTCATGGAGGATGAGGAGTTCAGCGACGAGGTGGAGTTCGAGGCGGTGGAATTATCCCTGTACGGGCGGAAGTCCTAAGGCGTATTGTTCCGGCGAAGACGGAATTGAAAGGATACGGGCGTGAAGTCATCATTTGAAGAAGTCATGGAAATTCGGGGCCGGGGCATGCCTGCCGATGGCGAGGTTACGCTGACCGGGACGGACCCGGTATTCTCCACCCGTTTCAAGATTTCCGAGACCTGCGCCTCGGTGCTGGCCGGTGTTGGTGTCGCCGTATCCGATATCTGGGAATTGAAAACCGGGCGGCGGCAAAATGTGGAAATCGATGCCCGCCGCGCGGCGGCGACCCTGCGCAGCTCCATCTATATGGAAAAGCCCGACGCCAACGGCAACTACCAGCGCGTCGTCAATGAAATGCACGAGAGGATGATTGGCATCACCCAGCCCTGGCCGACCAAGGACGGGCGCTGGGTTCTGCCCCATTTCGGCCTGCCCCATTTGCAGAAAAAGAACCTGGAATTGCTGGGGGCGGAGCCCAATCCGGAATCCGTGGCGGCGGCGGTGGCGAAATGGGATGCGCTTGATCTGGAAGCCGCGATCGACGAGGCGCGGACCTGCGGCGGCATGGTGCGCAGCAACGAGGAATGGCTGGCGACCCCGCATGGTCAGGCCCTGGCGGCGAAACCGATTGTGGAGATTTTCAAGATCGGCGACAGCGACCCCGAACCTTTCCCCGAAGGCGACCGCCCCCTCAGCGGCATCCGCGCACTGGACCTGACACGCATCCTGGCCGGACCCATCGCCGGACGGACATTGGCCGAGAACGGCGCCGATGTCCTGATGGTCACGGCGGAGCATCTGCCCCAGATCAAGGAACATGTCATGGACACCTCCCATGGCAAACGCAGCTGTTATTTGAACCTGAAGGACGCCGACGACGCCGCGCAACTGAAGGCATTGGTGAAAGACGCTGATGTCTTCTCCCAAGGTTACCGCCCCGGCATGTTGCAGGGCCTGGGCTTCAGCCCCGAGGACTTGGCCGAGGCCCGCCCCGGCATCGTCTATCTGTCGATCAGTTGCTATGGCGCCGACGGCCCGTTCAGCCACCGCGCCGGTTGGGAGCAGGTGGCCCAGACCATGACCGGCATCTGCCACGAAGGCGGCGAAGACGGCCCGGCATTATTGCCGGCGGCGGCCTGCGATTACACCACCGGCTATCTCGGCGCCTATGGCATTTTGCTGGCCCTGGCCCGCCGGGCGCGGGAAGGCGGCAGTTATCACGTTCGGGTCTCGCTGTGCCAATCAGGCATGTTCATCTATCGCCAGGGCAAGACCGGCGCCGTGCAGCCGGACATGGACCTGTCGGATGACGAGTTGGCGAAGATGCATGTGGACTCGCACACGGCGGACGGCCCCCTTCGCCACGTGGGCCCGGTGCTGAATTTTTCCGAGACCGCGCCCCATTGGACCCGGCCAACCCCGGTGCTGGGCGGCGACCGCCCCGAATGGCTGGACACAAGCGCGGCGGCTGACGCGGCGGAATAATAGCCTTTACGCCGGCAAACCGGCTTCGAGCAAGGGATCCATCAACGCCGCCAGATCCTCTTGCCGCCGATAGGGTGCGCCATTCGACCAACGGGAAACCGAGAATTTCTCGTGACCCTCGATGATTGTCGCGGCAACGGCGCGCGCCTGGTCCTGTTCTCCCAGGCGCCACTGCGCGGCCAGCAATATGGTTTGCGCCGTAAGCCAGCGGGGCTGACTTTCCAGGACATAGCTGGCCAATTGTCGCGCCTCCGCGAATGCCCCCAGATGATAGTGCGCCCGGGCCAGATCAACGACCGAGACCGCGTGATCCAGCGGGCTTAACCGGCGCGCCTGCTCTTCGTAATTACGGCCGGTCTCGAAGTTGCCGGCATAAATATGCGCCGTGGCCGACAAATGAAATACACCGGTGTTGTTGGGCCGCAAGGCCACGGCCCGCTCCGCCGCTTCAACCGCTTGGTCGTGACGGCGCTGGAAACTCCGGGCATAGCTGATGACGATATAGGCCTCGCCGCAGCTTGGATCGATGGCCAGGGCCCGCTCCGCGACATCCAGCGCTGATTTGAATGCCGCCTCACGGTTGACGGTCCAGCCATAGCGGGCTTCATCGACAAGGACCAGGCCATACAGGAACAGCGCGGGCGTATAGTCCGGGTCGAGCGATAACGCTTCTTGCAATATTTGCCGGGCTTGCAGATGGGTTTGTCTTGCGAAATTCCGGTACAGGGACATCGCTCTTTGAAAGGCCTCGTAAACCCTTGGGTTCAGAGATCTTTCCGACCAAAGCCGAGCTTGCTCACCCTCGGTTAAATTGACTTCCAAGGCTGTGACGATTTCCAATGCCAGGCGGTCCTGCAGGTCGAAAACGTCGGCCATCTCACCGTCGAAGTGATCAGCCCAAATCTGCTTGCCATCGCCGCAGTTGAGCAGCCGGGCGGTGATCCGCACGCGGTTGCCGGCCATACGGACACTACCTTCGACGACGTATTTAACGCCCAGCTCCTGTCCGGCCCGCCGCACATCGACCATGGCGTTCTTGTAGGTGAAGGATGAGTTTCGGGCAATGACGAACAGATCCGGCACCTTTGCGAGGCTGGTGAGAACGCTTTCCACCATGCCGTCGACGAATGGCTCGTGGGCGGCAGCGCCGGACAAATTTTCGAATGGCATCACGGCCAATGTCGGTTTTTCCGTGGTGCGTCCCGTCGTATCAGGTGGTCGGCGGCGTTTGCCCCTTATCAGGTCAAACAGAGCGATGGTCTCGCGGTCCGGCTTGACACCGAGTTGATGTTCCAGAATCTCACGGCAAACGATAAATTGTTTGAGGGCGGCGTTGTCCCGCCCTTGTGCCGCATAGATGCGCATCAATGAACGGTGGGCGGCTTCGTTGCTCGGCTCCAACTCCAGCAGACGCGCGGCCAGCCCGACGGCGTGCTCGGCATCGCCGGCGGATTCCAAGCCTCTGCTCATTGATGCGATGGCCCTGGCGCGAAGCCGCTCCCGCATTGGCAACAGCCAGGTTTCGAAAGCTTCTTCCCGCAGACGAATGCCATCCAAAAGGTCGCCTTGATAAAGCGCCAATGCCCGCTCTGTCCCGCCCTCGGCCTCGAATTCAGCAACGTCGAACGCAATCATGGCACCATCAAGCGCGACAATCTCCCCGTCGGTATGCAGGCAATCTTGATATGCTCCCAAGCCCTTGCGGCACGCCGCCAGGGCTTGGCGTAGGGAGGCATGGGCCTGTTTCTCACCGCTATTCGGCCAGAACAGGGCCGCCAGTCTTTCCCGTGACAAGCCCGCTGATCCGGCCAGGGCGAGGGCGGCCAGCAGCGCCTTGTTCTTGCGCGTCAAGGCAAGCTCTCCGCCAATTTCACCGGCGAATGATAGCGCGCCCAGCAACTGAATTTTGAGTTTGCCCACGGTTTCGCCGCCCCAGGAGGCTTGTTTAGGTATCGGTTTAGCCGATTTTACATAAATTTTGCGCGGCGCCATACGTTGATTTTACCCGCCTGGGCAAGGCTTGGAGCGATAACGAAAAAAGCAGGGTGGTTGGAACCGTGCCTATCCGGTTAACGCAGACACCCACTTCATGTAGGGTGCTTCCA
>CAZPWJ010000121.1:0-12311 GCA_964590195.1 uncultured Rhodospirillaceae bacterium
TGGACAGATACTAGATGTAGCGGGTGTCTGCGTCAACCGGATAGGCACGCTTGAATCTTATAGATTTTGGGCTAAGACTAAAGATACTCCCCTCCAATTATTTGCATAATGCAAATACACTTTGCCGCATCATACCAAATACTTGCGTAATCTGCGGCCACAACATTGCCAAAGTATGAAGCAAGCTATCTGTTTTGCACAGATTTATTAGCAAACAGTAAAATTGACCGTGCAGCGCCTGTTCGAGCTATACTGCGCACTCCCATGTGGGGATTACGAGGAGATGGGAATGCTGGTGTTGCACGACAATCTGGGCTCGGGGAATGCCTACAAAGTACGGCTGCTGCTGACGCATCTGGGCCAGCCATTTCAGCGCATGGAATACGACGTCACCAAGGCCGAAACACGAACGGCGGAATTCCTCGCGCTCAATCCCGACGGCCGCATACCACTGCTGCAATTTCCCGACGGCCGGCTGTTGGCCCAATCCAATGCGATTTTGTTTTATCTGGCACAGGACAGCAGATATCTGCCCACCGATGCTTTTGCTCAGGCCAAAGTGCTGCAATGGATGTTCTTTGAGCAATACAGTCACGAGCCGAACATCGCCGTGGCCCGCTATTGGCTGCATTTTCTGGACCGGAGCCAGGTGCAGCAGGCATTGCTGGAAGAGAAATGGCAAAAAGGCTATCAGGCCCTGGAGGTCATGGAAAAGCGCCTGGGCGCGGCGGACTTCCTGGTCGGCGAAGACTATTCCATCGCCGACATCGCCCTCTATGCCTATACCCACGTGGCGGATGAGGCGGAAATGGACCTTGGCCCCTACCCCGGCATCCGCCGTTGGCTGGACCGTGTCGCCGAGCAGCCGGGCCATGTGCTGATCAGCCAGGATGATTTTACCTAAAAAACGAGAGTACGAGACAATGTCCGACCGCATTATTGAACCGGTAAGCCTGCGCGACGCCAATCCAGAGGCCCGTGCCGTGCTCGACGCTCTGCGCAAGAGTCATGCCAAGGTGCCGGTCTCGTTCGCGTACATGGCGGTGCAGCCAAGCGCCTTGGAAGGTTTTGAGCAGTTTTACCAGGGCGTGATCGGCGATCCGCGTCTGGATGAAAAATACCGTGAACTGGCCTATCTGAAGACCGCCATGCTGGCCGGCTGTAAGCTTTGCATCGCCAATCACACCGCCGCCGCCATGCGCGTCGGCTGGAGCGACGCGCAGATCGCGGCCATGGCAAACTTCTCTGAAAGCGACCAATTCAGCGAGCTGGAAAAAGCCATTCTAAGCTATGCCGAACATGTCGCTTGCCAGTCTGGTAAGTCGCCGGCGCCCCTGTTGCAACAGCTGCACGCGGGCCTGGGCAACGACGGCGTCGTTATCCTGACCCAGGTGATCGGCATCGCCAATCTGTTCTCGCGCTTCAACAACGCGTTGCATACATACGACAGCGCCGACTACCCTTAAGTCCCATTAAGTACCGGTAAACTTGGCAGGGCGCTTTTCGACAAATGCCGCTAGGCCTTCCTTGGCATCGTTGGTCTTGCCCAGTTCCACGTTAACCGTGGCGAAATCGGCCACCGCCGCATCGAAGCCCTTCTCGATGAACTTGCGGGAATTGGCGATGGTCGCCTTCACCGCCAATGGCGCCTGGGCGCAGATTTTCTCCGCCAACTCGATCGCCCGATCCAACTGCTGGCCCGCGGGCACGATCTCCTGAATATAGTTGAAGCGCAGCGCCGTCTCGGCATCGAATTCATCGTCGGTCAACAGATAGCGCATGGCGTTGCCGTAACCGGCCCGCTCGACCATGCGGATGGTGGCCCCGCCCGTGGCCATCAGGTTACGCTGTACTTCCAGTTGCGAGAAACGGCAGTCATCGGCGGCGATCACCAGATCGCAAGCCAGCATCAGTTCGATGCCGATGGTATAAGTGATGCCTTGCACCGCCGCCACCACGGGCTTGCTTCGATGCGGTCCGGTCAAGCCGAAACAATCGATATTGCCTTCGCCATAAAGCGGCGCGCCCTTGGCCCGATGCGGCGCCATGGCCGGCATATCCAGGCCGGCGGTCGTGTGCGGGCCAACCGCATGCAGCACGCCGCAGCGCAGCGCATCGTCATTCTCCAGCAAAGTGTAGGCATCCCCCAACTCCTGGGTCATCTTCGGGGTAAAGCCATTGAACTTGTGCGGCCGGTCGATGCCGATCAGAAGCAGCTCGCCGCGATGCTCGGTGTTGATGCGGCCATCGGGATTGGAAGGATCGTCTGCCATCTTTTTACTCTCCGTTTTATAATTATTGCGCCACGCAGGCATCATAGCGGGCCGCGGCGATACCCACGCACAGGGCCACGTCTTCGTTCAGCAAATAACGCAGCGAGACCAGGGCGGCGGCGGCGGCCTCCACCTGCCGCAAATAATCGTCGCGGCCGCCGTAGCGTTCCGCCAGCGACGGGCGCGGATCGCCGGCCGCCTCGCGTTCGGCCTGATCCTTGGCGAACGGCACAGTCGAGCCGATGTATTCCAGCAACTGCCCGGCCCCGCCGGTATCGGGATGGCGGGGGTTAAAGCCGGTGTGACTGCCCACCGGCACGGCCACATCCGGCATGGGAACGCCGGCAGCCTCGCAGCCGTTTTCGTTGACGGTCGAGACCCAGTCGGGATAGGGCGAAGCGCCAAGCTTGGCCGGCATGACGCCAATGCCCCGTTCGGCATCGGGCCCAAGGTCAAGGGGGTAAACCCAGGTCATGGCCTTTTCGTCGGGCAGGTTCAGGCCGGTGATCTTCGCCAGACTGTCCATGACCTCGCCCCGGCTGCCACGGCGGTCGCCGGTGGGGTACGAGCTGCCGGGTGGCGCCACATCGTCACGCACCCAGATCAGCAGGTTCATCAGGGCGGCGCGGTACAGCGGGCGATAATCAATAATGTTCATATAGTTCTGGCCATGGCTGCCAAACATGGTGCGCCTGGACAGCACGGCAGCGCCGGGCCCATGCTGGGTCGAGGCGAACAGATAGCGGCGAACATTATCGGGCAGCTCCGCATCACCGCCCGTGGACAGATCAGCATGGCTGAGGCCGGCATCTCCGCGCCAGTATTCCGACGAGGTGTCGGTATAAATAATCTTCGGCATGGCTCCGTTTGCCGTCTGGCGGTCCAGCAATCCCTCGGTTACGCCACTTACGGGATCCGTCTGGGGCAGATCGGCAAAGGGAAACAGATGCCCGAATGACGGCGTTGGCTGCACCGAGGGCTGGGCATAGCGGTGATTGAATTCCCCGCGCCGCCCGCCGGCAATATGCGCCAACACACCGTCGAAAGCGGGCCGGCCACTTTCGTCCATGTTCAGACCGGCATGGAGATAGGTGCGCAGAAAGCGGCCGCACTGGGATTGCCCCTCGCCAATGACATGCTCGATATCGCCCGCCGTGGGCGCCTCGGTCTCGTAACGCAGGTAAGAGGCCAGATCCCGCGTCGCCAGCATACCCGCGCCGACCACTGGGCAGTCCGAGGGAGTATAGAGCACATCATAGACGCGCCCGGCTTCAAAGCCGCCGTCCAAGGTGACATGATCGTCCCCATCGAAACGCCAGTTCGCCCGCTCGATCTCTGTTGGCGCGCCATAGCTGCCATCGCGCACCAAAAGCTTGGCGCCGGCTTCGTTCACATCCGCCACCCGCACCGGCATATGCTTGCCCAGATCACCCACATGCTGATCGGTCAGGGCCAGGCTGTCACAGGCTTTGTCCGGCTGGATACGCAACTGCATCTGTGTGGCCGGGGTCCGCGACGCGGGGGACACATTGGGGGCGAGCAGGCCAATGCGTTCGCGCTCCGGCGTGCGCGGCATATCCCACTGCCAGCCGGCCCAGGCCACGGTCCAGCCATGTTCGAACAGAAAACCGTCGCCGGGCTCGACAGCGGCCGAGACCTCGGTACTCATGGGCGATTGATTGAAGCGCGCCAGCACCCGCCGGCCCCGGTTCGGCACCTGCATCAGCAAAGCCCGATTGCCCCGGCCTACCCGCAAAGGCCGCAGGATGGTGACATCACCACTGAATTGAACCAGGCCATCGCCATCGCGCTCCGCCAAATTCAGGTCCACCACGCCCTGGTTGGCATCGTGTAGGGGATCGACCGCGTAGTGGGCAATGACCTCGATCCGCTCGTAAGGACCAACATCGCCGAAGGCGAGGCCATTTTCGTAGGGCTCGCGGCTTAGAATTTCCAGGCGGATCAACGGCATTGATTTAACTCCACGAATTACGGTTCAAGTATTGTCCTGGTTACGGACAGGGAGCCGCCGGCCCAGAGCGGCAGTAGGGTCATTTTCACACCGGCACCGCCGGTAATAATCGGATGAATATCTTCGGGCGCGCGGACCAGATCGCCAACCTCGGCGGCCAGATAGCTTTGCATCCGGGCCAGATCCCAACCCTTTTTGGCGATTTGCCGGGCCAGCTCCGGCGGCAGCAGAAAAAACTGCTCGCCCGGATCCCGCAGGCGGCCAGCGGAGGCGACATCCCGAACCGCCGTCATGGCGGCCGCCATGGGCGCCAATATGGCTTCCGGTGTTTCCCCGCCGCCGCTGGGCAGCACCTCCACCGTGCCCGAGACGCCAAGCACCGTTACGGCCGAGGTGGTCTCGTCAAAACCCCGCCGGAAGGGCAATGGCGGGAATGTTGGGTCATCACCTTCGGGGAAGCAGAAACCGTATTTGCCCGGCTGGCCCATGGTGGCCATATCGCCAATGCCCGCGCGCGCGCCGGCAATATTGAGCATGACCAGGGCAATGGCCCGGCCCAGAGTGGCGTTGGCGCCGTTGCCAGGCCCCAACAAATTGGTGCCCGCGTTCATGCCCAGGCTCTCGGCCTGCGCGCCGTGGACGATGGTCACCACGGCGGGGGTGCCGGTGGTGGTCAAAACACCCAGCAGATTGAAATGCGGCTCCAGGCACGCCTCCGCCGCCGTCAGGACAACCGCCAAGGCACCCGGCGCGCAACCGGCCAGAACGCAGTTGTAGGCCACGGCGGCGGCTGTCAAATCACCAAACAGAGGCAGCATCTGCCCGTATGATTTTTCCGGCGCGGCAACACCGGTCAGCATGGCGGCCAGACGCGCCTCGGTCGGCGGCACCAGGGGCAGGCCGTCGCCCAATCCCTTTTCCACCAGCACCGCCTGGGCCTCTTCCCAGGCAACCGTCTCCGGAAAAACCGGCAACGCCTCCATCAGACGTGGGACAGCCGCACGGAGCAGGCGGTGGTGAAGCCGAAAGGCGGGATATAGGCGGAATGCTTGCCCGGTCCGCCGGCGACCAGGATGTGAATGTCCTCGGCGCTGGGCGTCATATGATAATGATCATTGACCAGGGGCCGCTCCATGCCGGCGTAGCTTTCCTGGTTCTCCGCCGAGACACGGGAGATATGAACCGCCGAGCGGTCATACAGATCCTGCTGCATATCGGCGATGGACCAACCGTCCCGGTGCAGGGTCTGGGCATGCTCCGGCCCGAGGATCAGGAATATGGGCGCGTTGCAATAGATCGCATTGGCGCCGGGCTGCGAAATAGTGCCTGCGATGGTCGTCAGAATACCTTCCCCGGTGGTGGAGGCATGATCGTTGACATTGTGCGGCGCCTCTGACGGAATGGCCGTCACCACGCTATCGGTAGCGGCAAAGCCGCGGCGTACGTGGAACGGCTCCCACGGGCTTTCCTCTTCGTTTTCGCCAAAACAAAAGGCGTATTTGGCGGGCGAGCCCTGGGTCGAGCGGTCCATTACGCCGGGCTTGGCACCGCCGATATTCAGCAAAATCAATTGCAGGGCCCGGCCGATGGTGGCGTTGGCCTGGCGGCCCTGGCCAAAACAGTTGGACGAACAGTTGATGTCCAACTCCTTGCGGATCGGGCCATTGTACAAAAGCATTGGTGCACATGAATGGGTGGTCGCCAGGCTGCCGTGCAGATTGTATTCCGGCGTCAGGACGGCTCGTGCCGCGGCCAGGACGGCGGGAAAATATTCCGGCCGGCAGCCGGCCATGACCGCATTGGCCGCCATCACCGGCAAGGTCGGAATAACCCGGCGCGGCGACATGGCGGGCAGCGGCTCGTTATCACCATGGGTGGTGGCGAGAAAGCGTTCCACCAGATCTTCCGTCGGCATGACCAGGGGGAAACCATCGCTCCAACCCTGCTCGAACGCGTACTCGTTCCATTGCGCCTGGTCCATGTCGCCAAGGTCCAGAACTTCGGTCTCTGCTGCAGCTTCCATTGCTCTACTCTTCACGTCCGCCGTTAGGTATTAGACCTCGATCGCCGCCTGTAAGCCGGAGGATGCGGTTTGGATACGCTCCACCAGCTCCTCGGCGTTCAGGCCGCCCAGGGGATGTTTCACCACGATCACTTGTGGTTCCACCTTGCGTGCCTTGGCCTGTGCCTGCACCAGGGGCAAAAAGGTATCGGTGGTCAGGATGAAATTGGTAACGCCGCGTTTTTCAAGTTCGATGCTGTCATGGAAACTCCACGACGAACATGCCCCTCAATCCGCTATAGCGAGGATCGCCGCCCGGTATTTGCCGGCCAGCTCGTCATACATGCCCTCGGGCGCCGGCTGGGCCGGGCTGTCCTTGTGGATGTAGTCGATGTTGTCCGTGCTTCGATAGGCGCCCATTTGCTCGCGGACGCCTTCCAGCAGTTCCTTGGCGTTGGGCTTGGAATTGGAAAACAGGATGATCGGATCCTTGCTCCAATCAACCGCCTTGCCGGCAAGCGTCTCCTTGCCCGGCGCCTCCTGGCCAAACGATGGATTAATAATTCGCATGTTGAGTCTCCCTCATATCAGGATCTACCAGATATATAGGGTAATCAACTTTGCCCAAAACGCCAAACGCCCCGGCCGATTTTTGTCGGCCGGGGCGCCTGGATTGTGACGGGTTAGGTCGGGGAGTGACCGAACTAAGCCGCCTTGACGTCCCTTAGGAAGGTGCCAATGCTTTGCTTCAGGCTCTCCGATTGCGAGGAGAGATCCTGCGCGGCCATCAACACCTCACCGGCGGACTTGCCGGTTTCCGTCGTCGCATCAGAGACGCCGGAGATGTTGTCGTTGACCTGCTGGGTGCCGGAAGCGGCCTCCTGAGCATTGCGGCTGATCTCGCCGGTCGATGCGCCCTGCTGCTCAACGGCGGCGGCGATGGAGCCCGAGATCTCGGAGATCTGGCCAATCGTGCTGGCGATGTTTTCGATCACCGTCACGGCCTCGCCGGTCGCCCCCTGGATGGAGGATATCTGACCGCCGATCTCTTCCGTGGCCTTGGCCGTCTGCGTGGCCAGGTTCTTGACCTCGGAAGCGACAACCGCAAAGCCCTTGCCGGCATCGCCCGCGCGCGCCGCCTCGATGGTGGCGTTCAGGGCAAGCAGGTTGGTCTGCGAGGCGATATCGTTGATCAGGTCAACCACATCACCGATCTTCTGCGATGCTTCAACCAGGCCTTGGATCTGCTGGGTGGCGTCCTCCGCCGCCGTCACCGCGCTTTGCGCGATATCGGAAGATGAGGAGACCTGCCCGGAGATTTCCTGGATCGAGGCCGCCAGTTCCTCTGACGCCGCGGCCACCGTCTGCACATTGCCGCTGGCCTGACCCGAGGCCACCGAAACGGCCTGGGACCTCTCACCGGCATTCTCGGCCATGGATGCCATGTTCTGCGCCGTCGCTTCCATCTCGGAGGATGACGTCGTGACGCTGTCCAGGGCGACATTGACGGAACTGTCGAAGGCATTGCAGAGATCTTCGATCTGCTTGGCCCGCGCTTCCCGTGCCAGTTGCTCGGCCTCGGCTTCCTTGGCCAAGCGGTCCTGTTCGATCGCATTGTCCTTGAAGACCTGAACCGCACCGGCCATGTCGCCGATCTCGTCCTTGCGCTGGGTGCCCGGAACGTCGACCGAACGGTCGCCGCCGGCCAGGCTCAGCATGGCCTCGACCATGGCACCGATAGGCTTGGCAATACCGTTGCCGATGACCCAGGCCAGCAGCACGCCAATCAGAATGGCGATACCGACACAAAGGGCAATCAACAGATAAGTGGTGGAGACCGTGGTCTCGTTACCGGACTGGCGCACCTCCATCAGGCCCTCTTCCTCGGCCGAGAACTCGCCCATCAGACGGCGGAACTCGTCGAAGTACTTCTTGCCGCGGGCCTCGCCGATCAGGTCAGCCATGTCGTCCATGGTCTTGGCATCGCCGATCTGGCGGCGCAAAGCGATGGCAGGCTCGGTGACCTTTTCCTTCCACTCGGTGATGGTGCCCTGGGTCTCTTTCAGCAGTTTGACCTGGGCCGGGTTGTCGTTGACGGTATCGCTGAGGCTGCCCGCCAATTCGAAGAAGCGCTCGGAACCGCCCACGTAAGGATCAAGAAAGCCTTCCTTACCCGCCAGCAAATAACCACGCATGCCGGTTTCCATGTCCACGGCCGCTGCCATGACCGCATCCGCCTGGGCCAGCACTTCATAGGTGTGAGTGACCCAGCCTTCGTTCTTACGCATGACTTCCAGATTGGTGGAGACCTGGGCAGTGGCGCTATCCGCCTCGGCCTGGCGCGTCACCATCAAATCACGCTCGATTTTGCTGAACTCGGCAATCTTCTTGCGGAAAGCATCGAAATATTTCTTGCCGGCCTTTTTGTTCACCATGGCCTCGATATCGGCCAGGGTGGCGCCGCCACGCTTGACCGAACGGCGTTTGGCGATGGCGGGCTCGGTGACCTTGGCGTTCCAACCCTTGATCAATTTCTCGATCTCGTCCAGGCGCGCGACCTGGGCCGGGTTGTCACTGACGGTTTTCTTCAGGCTTTTGATTTCCTGATAGAAACCCATCTTGCCGCCCTTGTAGGGGTCAAGAAACTCTTCCGAGCCGGCCAGCAGAAAGCCGCGCATGCCGGTTTCCATATCCACGGCAAAGGCCAGGGCACGCTGGGCCGAGGCCAGGACTTCGTGAGTATGACCGACCCAGCCAATGGTCTTTACGACCTGACCAAAATCCGTCTTGACGCTTTCCTGGGCCGCCTTGAAGTCTTCCCGGCGCGTTGTCAAAAGCTTGGTTTCACGCTCCTGGAACGTCGCCACCTGCTGGCGGACCTTGTCAAAGAAGACCTTGCCGCGGGCCTCGCCCACCAATGCGGCCATGTCATTCATGGTCTTGGCGTCGCCGATCTGCCGACGCAATCCAATCGTCGGCTCGGTGACGTCCTTCTGCCAGGCGCGCAGAACCTTTTCCACCTCGCCCAGACGGGCAACTTGGCCGGGATTGTCGTCGACCGTCTTTTGCAGCTCGGCAATACCCTTATAGGTCGCGGCCTCGCCACCCTTGTAAGGGTTCAGGAACTCGTCCTTGCCGGCCAGAAGATAGCCGCGCATGCCGGTTTCCATGTCCACGGCGGAACCAACGATGGCCGCCGCCTTGCCCAGCACCACATGGGTGTGGCCAACCTGCTTGTTGGTGCCAACAATGGAATTAATGCCAAAAATCGATACGCCGCCCAGAATGGCCAGCAATACCAATGGTGAACAGATACCAAGCAGAATCTTCGGCTTGGTCTTCAGGTTGGCGAACCAGCCTGTTACGGAATTTCCCGTCACGTCGCTCATTTCGTTTCCTTCTCCTATAAACCCGGTCGTGCAGCTTGTTTGCTGTCATCAGGGTGCGTCACTTTGAAATTTCCGGAGGCTCGACTCTCGTTTTTAGAAAAATTCAAAACAACGATCAGTTATATTAAGACTTTATAATGTAACCTTGGTGTGTGCTAATTTAGTTCGAGGAAAATTAATGAGCGGTGAACAGACGCGTATTTGAATGTATTGACTTCACCTATTGTTGTAAAGTTTTGCAAAGAAATCCAATTTATTGTATTTTAATTGTTACTAATTACTACTTTTTGATTAGATATACAGAAGTTTATATTCCCAATCGCATATAATTCGCGAACAAGAATAGTTCGGCACAATTGGCCCGAATATGGCGCCGATGGCCGGATAAAACGCCAAACGCCCCGGCCGATTTTTGTCGGCCGGGGCGCCTGGATTGTGACGGGTTAGGTCGGGGAGTGACCGAACTAAGCCGCCTTGACGTCCCTTAGGAAGGTGCCAATGCTTTGCTTCAGGCTCTCCGATTGCGAGGAGAGATCCTGCGCGGCCATCAACACCTCACCGGCGGACTTGCCGGTTTCCGTCGTCGCATCAGAGACGCCGGAGATGTTGTCGTTGACCTGCTGGGTGCCGGAAGCGGCCTCCTGAGCATTGCGGCTGATCTCGCCGGTCGATGCGCCCTGCTGCTCAACGGCGGCGGCGATGGAGCCCGAGATCTCGGAGATCTGGCCAATCGTGCTGGCGATGTTTTCGATCACCGTCACGGCCTCGCCGGTCGCCCCCTGGATGGAGGATATCTGACCGCCGATCTCTTCCGTGGCCTTGGCCGTCTGCGTGGCCAGGTTCTTGACCTCGGAAGCGACAACCGCAAAGCCCTTGCCGGCATCGCCCGCGCGCGCCGCCTCGATGGTGGCGTTCAGGGCAAGCAGGTTGGTCTGCGAGGCGATATCGTTGATCAGGTCAACCACATCACCGATCTTCTGCGATGCTTCAACCAGGCCTTGGATCTGCTGGGTGGCGTCCTCCGCCGCCGTCACCGCGCTTTGCGCGATATCGGAAGATGAGGAGACCTGCCCGGAGATTTCCTGGATCGAGGCCGCCAGTTCCTCGGACGCCGCGGCCACCGTCTGCACATTGCCGCTGGCCTGGCCCGAGGCCGCCGATACGGCCTGGGACCGCTCGCCCGCGGTCTCGGCCATGGATGCCATGTTCTGCGCCGTCGCTTCCATCTCGGAAGATGAAGTCGTGACGCTGTCCAGGGCAGCATTGACGGATTTGTCGAAGGTGTCACACAGCTCTTGGATCTGTTTCGCCCGGGCTTCCCTGGCAGCCTGTTGCGTCTCCGCATCCTTGGCCATTTGCCGGGCTGTGACGGCGTTCTGCTTGAAGGTCTCCACCGCCTCGGCCATTTCACCGACCTCGTTGCCAAACTCACGCGCCGGAACTTCAATCTCCAGATCACCGTTGGCCAGATCGGCCATGGCATCGGTCATGCTGACCAATGGGGCCGAGAGCATCCGCACGACCACTGTGCCAAGGACGGCAGCCACGGCGGCGGCCACCAGCATGGCGGCGATGAGGACCCAGAAGGTTAGCTTCGCGCTGTCCTCAAGATGCACGTTGGCCAGGTCAAACTCCGCATTGGCGTCGTCCTGCAGCTCTTTCAACTGCGGCTCGATCTTGGCGAAAATGTTGCTCAGAACCTTTCGGTCCTTGCCTTCCGCCAGCAGACTTGCGGCGACCTTCTTGAAACCGGCATGGTAGACGCTTGCCGCTTTTGCCAGATATTCCCTATCGGCCTGTTTGGGCACGAATTCCTGAATGACCGCGTTGAAATGAGCCACTCCCTTCTTCATCTTGCCAATATATTTGGTATCAAGACGCATGAAGAAGTCCTTCTCCGAGCGGCGCAGGCTCAGCATTGCCGCCTCCAGGATAGGCAGATCCAGTTTCTTGATCCTGGTCTCGGCATTATGCACCGCCTTACGCAAGGCACCGCGCATGCCTTCTTTCGGCGTCAAACCGATATGCTCACGTTCAGCGACCACTTTCACGAATTGCGCCACGTAGCGGTTGAAGTCTTCGTGCATTTTCTCCACCTTGGCCACCTCGGCGGGGTCGTGCAGCAAATTCGTCAAGCTATCGAAGTTCGGCTGAATGGCCGCCGCCGTAGCGGCATGGCGTTTGGCGTATTTCAGCTTGGTGCGCAGGAAAAAGTCCTTTTCGGCGCGGCGCTCCTGCAGGAAGCCGGTTTGAATGGCGTTGACATTCCTGACCACCGCCGTGGCATTCAACTGTATCGCCTGCAATGATTGCTGCTTGGCGTCACTAAGATAGTAAACAACACCAATCGTTGCGTAACCCAGCAACGCGACCGCGACCACCAACAAAACCTGGGTACGGATCTTCATCGCCTTCAAATTCACAAGCCTATCTAAATGCATTTCCCAATTACCTCCTCGGCATTATTCCAAAATGGCTATTTTCACAGACCAACTCTGCGTTATGTCTATTTCTGATAACCGGAAAATATAGAGGGTTTATTAAAAATTTCTTTACATTACGAACTGGAATTAAGAACTTATTGACCGGTAAATTATATTTTTTCAATGATAAATGTGATATATTCCGTGCCTATCCGGTTGACGCAGACACCCGCTACATCTAGTATCTGTCCA
>CAZPWJ010000122.1:0-12256 GCA_964590195.1 uncultured Rhodospirillaceae bacterium
TAATGGACAGATACTAGATGTAGCGGGTGTCTGCGTCAACCGGATAGGCACGCTTAATCCTTCTGTGATCGCGAACTATTTCTTGCAGCGGCAATCTAGTTCGGCTAATTGAGTTGTTTAGGAGAGGGCATGAGTTGAATTTAGTTAGAGTGCTCTCACTATGCCCATGACATATCGTATCGACCTTGACCAAGATAGGGTGTTGTTTACCGCTTCTGGTAGGCTTTCCGACGCGGAAATGATCGCCTGTGTTGCCCGTCTCAACGCGGACCCCCAGTTGCGGGAGGGGATGCCTTCAATAACGGATGCCAGAACCGTGACCCATATGGACGTGACGGCTGAAGGCTTTAAAACCCTGGCGGAGTTAATGAACAGCTCGGAAACCCGAAGAAGCAGCTCCCTCGCGGCGCTGTTGGTTAGCGGTGGCGGCAACGTGATGTTGGCGAAATTGCTGGTCGCTTTTAGCGAAAGCGAGCAAAGCATGCCCCGATACAAGGTTTTCACCGATCCGGAGGAAGCCGAATTATGGTTGGGATCAAGGCCGTTGGAAGCAAAGTCAGCCTAAATTCAGATCCATCCATATGTTCCTTTGATGAGAACATTATCGATCGATTGGCACGGAATTGTCCGGAATCCCTGTTGCAGAAATGGGGACGCCCCGGCCGATTTTTGTCGGCCGGGGCGCTTGGTTTGGGCGGAATAATCCGGGGAGTGACCGGGTTACGCCGCCGTCATCGTGGACTTCTTCAAATCAGGCGGCCCGGACCGAAGCGAGGAATTTATCCACTTCCTGCCTCAAACTGGTTGCCTGTTTGCTCAGGTCGTTGGTTGCATCCAGTACCTGGCCGGCGGCTGAGCCGGTCTCCTGGGCGCCCTGATTGACCTGACCAATATTGTCGTTAACGTCCTGGGTGCCTTGCGCGGCCTCCTGGACATTACGGCTGATCTCCTTGGTGGAGGCACCTTGCTCCTCGACCGCGGCCGAGATCGAATTGCCGATCTCGCTGATCTGACCGATGGTCTTGGAGATGCCCTCGATCGCCGTGACGGCGGAACCGGTGGCGCTTTGAATCTCGGTGATTTGACCCGAGATCTCCTCCGTCGCCTTGGCCGTCTGGCTGGCAAGGTTCTTCACTTCCGAGGCGACAACGGCAAAACCCTTGCCGGCATCACCCGCCCGTGCCGCCTCGATCGTGGCGTTCAGCGCAAGCAGGTTGGTCTGAGAGGCGATGTCGTTAATCAGACTGACCACATCACCAATCTTCTGGGAAGCTTCAACCAGGCCCTGGACATCTTCCGTGGCGCGTTTGGATTCTACCACCGCGTTGTCGGAAATCTCGCTGGATGTCGCGACCTGGCGTGAAATCTCCTGCACCGAGGCGGACATTTCCTCCGTTGCCGTGGCCACCGATTGCACGTTGGTGCTGGCTTGCGCCGAGGCCGTGGTAACAGTGGCGGAGCGGCCGGAAGTCTACTCGGCGATGCCGCGCATCTGTTCGGCGGATGTGCTCATGGTCGTCGCGGAATCGCCCACGGATTGCACGATGCCCATGACCGCCTGTTCGAAGTTGTCGGCAAGCTGCAGACGCTCGTCCCGGACGCGTTTCTCGTTGTTCAGGCGCTGTTGCTCCTGTTCCTCTTCCATGCGCTTGACGGCAAGGGCGTTGTCCTTGAAGACCTGCACGGCATCGGCCATTTCGCCGATCTCGTCCTTGCGGTTCTGCCCCGGCACCTCGGTTTCCAATTCGCCCTGCGCCAGGCTCTGCATGGCCGTGGTCATGGCCACGATGGGACGTGAAATACCGCGCCCGATGAAGAAGGCTACCGCCACACCGGCAATACCGGCGAGAATGGATACGACCAGCGTCAGGGTGCTGTCCGTTTCAATCGTCGCGACCATCTCCGGCCCCACGGTGTCCTGCCGCTCTTTGATGTCAAGCTTCAGGGTCTCGATGTCGTTCGCCACTTTCGGGCCGATGACGTCGAGTTTGTGCTTGATCAAATCGTTGCGTTTTTCGATCACTTCATGGGTTTGCGTCAGCTGTTTGGCGTATTGCCCGATCAAGGTGATCGCTTCTGTCGCCAACTGCCGTCGGGTTTGGTTTTGCAACTCGTCAAGCAGTTCCTGCTGGCTCTTCGCCAACTCCGTCAGCTCTTTTTGCACCCTTTTGAAAGATGCGTCGTCGTTCTTCACCAGATACTTGGCGGCATAGAGGCGGCCCAGCAGCAACTGCCGCAAAACCAGACCGGCCTTGTAGGCGGCCTGCGCATCGCCGTCTTGCATTGCGCTCTTCATGGTCGCGGTGATTTTGCGCTCAATCTGCGGGCCCTTTTTATCGAGACCGTTTAGGACCAGTTCATTGCGCTGTGCCTGTAATTCCGTCACGGCCTTGAAGGTCTTGAGATAGTCCTGCAACTGCGCTTTTGCCTCTTCAGCCATTTTGACATGCTCGGGGTCGGTGGCCATGTCGTGCAGACCATCGGTCAACTTCAAAGTGGCCTGGGCCCGCGTCTCGACCGCCTTGATGGCTTCGGGCGTGGCGTCAATGATGAAATTCTTAACGTTGAGCCGCGCGGTCAACAAATTGGCCTGTACCCGGCCGGATTGGTTGGTTTGCAAAGCCAGTTTGCGGTAATTGGTAAATCCATCACCAACATCGCCCAAGGCATAAATGCCGATAAAGGCGACGATGGCCATAATTGCGATCAGGCCCAGGAAGCCTGAAAGAATTTTTACTGATATTTTCATGTCATTGTTCCATTTTCGAAAACAAAAATCCCCGTTTTGGCGGTATGGTTGGCACCGCCAATGTCTAGTTCAGCCTGTATTAAAGCGAGTAATCCATTCGCCCCAAATGGACTGGGTGGCTGGCCGTTTGGCCGACGCGATATACTGTGCCTTGATCGAATTCGGCAGATGAAAACAGCCGTCGAGTTTTACCGTTTTCGATCAGGGCGGGTGTAATAATTGTGTTCGAGGGATTAATAAAATATTTCTAATAGTGCAAAAAATATGATTTTTTTGCGTTAAAATTATTACAAAATGGGTGTAAAAGATTACAGAACGCCAACATTTCCTCTATTATTACTTTATGTCGTATTTCATTGGATATAGTTTTAAAGAATTCCCGCGCTTTTGTCATAAAACATATGTCTGGAAACTTATATGATCTTGCGCCGCTAGGCAGGCGCAGGAAGATGGCTAACATACAAAAATTAGATCTATACCCTTTATTCGGGAATTTTGATCTATCCACCCGAGCAATATGTCCTTGGCTGGTTGGTGGCTGTGCCGCCGCTCAGGCATGGCGGAGTTGTTCGTTTGAAGCAATTATTTTACCTTGGTTTCCAAAGCTATGGAGGGCCGGATGGAGAGCATACTAAAAGCCGCTGCAGCGCGGGCTCTGGCCTATCTGGAAGGCCTGGACACGCGCCAGGCGGCGCCCAGCGGCGAGGCCTTGGCGGCGCTGTCGGAACTGGCCGGGCCCTGGACCGCACAAGGTGGTCCGCCCGAAGACATTCTGGCGAAGCTGGACCGTTTGGGCTCTCCCGCCACCATCGCCAGTGCCGGGCCGCGTTATTTTGGTTTTGTAACGGGCGGCAGTCTGCCCGTGGCCCTGGCAGCCAATTGGCTGGCGGGGGCCTGGGACCAGAATGCTTTCTCAACCGTTTCCTCGCCCCTGGGCGCGGCCTTGGAAGTCGCCTGTCTTGATTGGTTGAAGGAGATTTTCGGCTTTTCCAAGGGCGCTGGCGGGGCTTTTGTCACCGGTGCCACCATGGCCAATTTCACCGCCCTGGCAGCGGCCCGCCATGCGGTTCTGGCACGTGTCGGCTGGGACGTTGAACAGGATGGTTTGTTCGGCGCGCCGCCGGTCACGGTTCTGGTCGGGGGCGAGGGCCATGCCGCAATGTTGAAGGCGGTGCGCATGCTGGGGCTGGGCGAGGGCCGGGTGCGCCGCCTCGACGTGGATGATCAGGGCGCCATCCTGGCCGATGCTCTGCCGGCGATCGAAGGCCCAACGATCCTGTGTTTGCAGGCGGGCAATGTCAATTCCGGCGCCTTTGATCCGGCGGCCGTGCTGATCCCGGCCGCGCAAAAGGCTGGTGCCTGGGTGCATGTGGACGGTGCCTTTGGTATCTGGGCCAAGGCGGCGCCGGCGCGTGCCGCCTTGGCGGCGGGCTACGAAGCGGCGGACAGCCTGGCGGTCGATAGCCACAAATGGCTGAACGTGCCCTACGACAGCGGTGTGACACTGGTGCGCGAGCCCGGCCATCTGCGCGCCGCGATGTCCATCTCCGCCGCCTATCTGCCCGAGGCCGGCGTGCGCGAACCTTATGACTACACGCCGGAATGCAGCCGGCGCATGCGGGCCACGGAAATCTGGGCCGCCCTGGCCAGCCTGGGACAAAGTGGTCTGGCCGATCTGGTCGAAACCTGTTGCCGCCACGCAAGCATGCTGGCCGAAGGGCTGGCGGCGGCGGGCTTTGAGGTCTTGAACGAGGTCCGGCTGAACCAGGTCATGGTCTCGTTCGGCGATAACGAACGGACCGAGCGGGTGATTGAGGGCCTGCAAGCCGACGGCACGGCCTGGTGCGGCGGCACCCACTGGCATGGCCGCGCCGCCATGCGCATCAGCTTTTCCTCCCACGCCACCAGGGATGATGATGTGGCCAAGACCCTGGCGGCTATTCTGCGCATCGCGCGCGCCAACAGTTGAGATCAGCTTTCGGCGGCGAAGATCATGCAGGAGCAGGTGGCGTGGGCGTAAAGTTTGCCGTTGGCATCCACCAGGCGGGCTTCGGAGGTGGCGATCTTGCGCCCTGGATGGACCACTTCGCCGATAGCCCGGATCAGGCTGCCGTCAACGGGCAGCGGGCGGACCATGTTCAGCTTGAATTCCAACGTGGTGTAAAACTGTCCCACTCCCAGCAGGCTGTGGATGGCGCAGCCCATGGCGGAATCCAGCATGCCCGCGAAATGGCCGCCATGCACCGTGCCCAATGGATTGAGCATGAAGTCCTGGGGCCGGCCCTCGAACACCACGCGGCCCTCGGCCACCTCCACCAGATCGTACTCCATGGTCTGCTGGTAGGCGCATTGCGGCAGGCTGCCGTCCATCATGGCACGCAGATAGTCGATGCCGGCCATGGATTGGCCCGCCTCGGCCGTCTGCTTAGGGTCGGCCCAGGTGTAGGTTCGGCTGTTCAAGCGATTTAGTCCTGCTTGGGCGGGCGCTGCTTTTTCTCTTCCGTGGCGCCGCCGGCATCCCGCCAGGCGGCATAGCCGCCGCGCAGATGACAGACCGGGGCCAGGCCCATGTCGTGCACGGCCAGGGCGGCCAGGGCGGAACGCAGACCGCCGGCGCAGAAGAACATGAAACGCTTGCCGGACTGGAAGTCTTCCTTGGCGTAGGGGCTGTTGGGGTCGACCCAGAATTCCAGCATGCCGCGCGGTGAATGCATGGCGCCGGGAATGGCGCCCTCGCGCCACAGCTCGCGGATATCGCGGATGTCGACAAAGACCACGTCGTCATTGCCATAGGCTTCCATGGCCTGTTCCACGCTCCAGGTCTCGATTATGGTTTCCGCGTGTTCGCAGAGTTCCTTGACGCCTTTGGTAATCATCTTTGTCTCCTGAAAAATTGCTGGCTTAATCTAACCGCCGCGCGAGGTATCGCCAAGGCGAATAGGCCGTCCCGGCCGTTGACCGCTGGCGCCGCCCTGTTGCCAAACCGGCGCGCCGTTGACGAAAACCCGATCAATGCCGATGGATGGTTCCGTCGGCGCATCAAAGGTAGCGCTGTCGGATATTGTTTTGGGATCGAAGATCACTAGATCGGCAAAGGCGCCATCGCGCAGCACACCGCGGTCCTTGAAGCCGAATTGCGCCGCCGGCAGGCCGCTCATGCGGTGCACCGCCGCCTCCAGCGGCAACAGACCAAGGTCGCGGGAATAATGTCCCAGCACGCGTGGGAAGGTGCCCCACAGGCGGGGATGCGGGTGCTGGTCGTCGGGAATGCCGTCGGAGCCGATCATGGCACCGGGATAGGATAGCACCCGCTGTACGTCTTCCTCGTCCATCTGAAAATAGATCGCGCCGCCCGGCGCCAGGGATTTCGCCGCCGCCGCCAGATCCAGTCCCATCTCCGCCGCTAGTTCGGCCAGATCCCGGCCGCGGACATCGGGCCTGGGCTTGGACCAGGTGATGATGATCTTGCGGCAACGGTGTACCAGATGCGGCAGGATCATGGTGGAGGAGGCATGGTAAGGGTACATATCCAGGGTTAAACTCTGCTGGCCCTGGAACTTCTCGATCAATGGCAGGGTCTGTTTGGTCTTGCCGAAATTGCTCAGGCCGGACGCCTTATGGTGTGAGATTACCACCTGCACCCCGGCATCGCGGCCAATTTGCGCCACCTCTTCCAAGGCATCCATGATGTGGTCGGCCTCGTCCCGGATATGGGCGGTATAGATGCCGTCCTTGGCCGCCATGACGCTGGCCACCGCCGAGACTTCCTCGGTCTTCGCGGCCTGGGCCGGCGGGTAAAACAGCCCCGACGACATGCCGATGGCGCCGCCGTCGAGACATTCGCGCAGGCTGTCCTGCATGGCGGCGATCTCGCCGTCCGTCGCCGTGCGCTTCAGATCGTCCATGTTGCCGTAGCGCAGGGATGAATGCCCCACCAGCATGGCCGCGTTCAGGGCCGGCGGCGTACGTTCCAGGCCATCAAGAAAGTCACCGGCGGAGGAAAACATCAGATCCTCCCGGTCCTGCCACAACGAAAATGGAAACTGGCCCTTGCCGTATTTTTTCCACGGCGCCAGAGAGAAGCCGCAATTGCCGACCACCACCGTGGTCACGCCCTGGCTGGCTTTCGGTGCCATGTCGGGATGGGTGAACAGATAGCGGTCGTCGTGGGTATGGACGTCGATGAAGCCCGGTGCCACCACCTGGCCCTGGGCATCGATCTCTTCCGTGGCGCTGATGCTGCCCAGATCGCCAATGGAACTGATGCGGTCGCCGGTGACGGCAACATCCGCCTGAAAGCTGTCGGCGCCGGTGCCGTCGATTACGGTGCCGTTGCGGATAATGATATCCGGGTTGATCATTCCTATGCAGCCATCAGGTCGATAAAGCGCTGGAACAGATAGTGGCTATCCTGCGGTCCGGGGGAGGCTTCGGGATGATATTGCACCGAAAAGATCGGCTGGCCTTCAACCCGGATGCCTTCGACCGAGCCATCAAACAGCGAGGTATGGCTTTCCACCACGCCCGTGGGCAAGCTCTCCCGCTTAACGACAAAGCCATGGTTTTGCGAGGTGATCTCCACCTTGCCCGTGCTCAGATCCTTGACCGGCTGGTTGGCGCCGCGATGACCCATATGCATCTTTTCCGTCACCGCGCCCAGGGCCAGGGACAGCATCTGGTGGCCCAGGCAGATGCCGAATATGGGTTTGCCGGATTTGACCAGGGCCTGAATGGCCGGCACCGCGTACTTGCCCGTCGCAGCCGGGTCGCCCGGTCCGTTGGAAAGGAAAATACCGTCGGGATCAAGCGCCAGAATGTCTTCGGCGGAGGTCGAGGCCGGTACCACCGTGACCCGGCATTGGGCCGAGGCCAGGCAGCGCAGGATATTGCGCTTGATGCCGAAATCCATGGCCACCACGTGATAGCTGGGGGTTTGCAAGGCGCCATGGCCCTGGCCCAGTTGCCATTCGGTCTCGTCCCAGGTGTAGCTTTCGGCGCAGGTCACTTCCGCCGCCAGGTCCATGCCTTCCAGGCTGGGCCAGGCCGCCGCCTTGGCCCGCAGGGCGGGAATGTCAAAGGTGCCGTCGGGGCTGTGGCAGACCAAACCGGAGGGGGCGCCGCCGTCGCGGATCAACCGGGTCAGGCGCCGGGTGTCGATGCCGCAAATGCCGGGCAGGTTGTTCTTTACCAGCCAGGCGTCCAGGTGGCTCAAGGCGCGATGGTTGGAGGGCTGCGTGATGTCGGCGCGCAGAACCAGGCCGCGGGCGGCGGGGCTCAGGGTTTCAATATCTTCGTCATTGGCGCCCACGTTGCCGATATGGGGAAAGGTGAAGGTTATGATCTGGCCGGCGTAGCTGGGATCGGTCAGTATTTCCTGATAACCGGTCATGGAGGTGTTGAAGCAGACCTCGCCCACCGCGTCCGTGGCGGCGCCGATACCCTGGCCCCAAAAGACCTGACCATCCGCCAAAACCAGGGCCGCCGTGGCCCAATCCGGCGCCCCATCGGTTGTTGCGGCAGATGTCGCGGCGGCTGTATCATCTTGTTTATTCATGCTTTTTGCGGCTCCGGCGCATGGCTGTCTGGGCGGGCAAATTGGCGCGGAGATTAAGCAAAAGGCGGGTCTCCGTCAAGCTTTGGTCGGTAGAAAAAACATAATAAAATCAAATGGTTAGAATTATAGTGCGGCGACGGCAATGATTGCCATTGACGCCATTATCCATTATCATTCCAACCCCTGCAAACAGCATGAGGAGGCGGAATGGTGCGTGAACAGCTGAAGACAACGCTGACAACGGCCATGAAAGCCGGGGAAAAGCGCCGCGTCGCCACGTTGCGCCTGATATTGGCGGCGATCAAGGACCGTGATATTGCCGCGCGCTCCGAGGGCAAGGGCGATGGCGGGGACAGCGACACTGGCGGCGTCAGTGATGAGGAAATTCTGGCGATTCTGCAAAAGATGATCAAGCAGAGGCGCGAATCGACCACTTTGTATCAAGAGGGCGGCCGCATGGAACTGGCCGAGCAGGAAGAAGAGGAAATCGCCATTATCGAGGAGTTTCTGCCCGAGCAGATCGGCGCTGACGAGCTGGCAGCCGCCGTGGCGGCTGTGGTCGCGGAAACCGGCGCCACCTCTCTCAAGGATATGGGCGGCGTCATGGCGCAACTGAAAGCGCGTTACGCGGGCCGCATGGATTTTGCCCAGGCCGCCGGACAGGTTAAAAGTCTGCTGAGCAGTTAGGTTTCGCAGTCAGCGCGCTTTAGACGGACCAGTCGTACGAACAGGGTCGATTTGCCATGGCCATACCGGAACATTTTCTGGCGGAGTTACGCAGCCGCGTTGGCCTGGTGGATCTGGTCGGGCGCCGGGTCAAGCTGACCAGGCGCGGGCGCGAGCATACCGGCCTGTGCCCCTTTCATAACGAAAAAACGCCATCCTTTACCGTTAACGAGGACAAGGGCTTTTACCACTGCTTTGGCTGCAGCGCCCATGGCGGCGCCATCGACTTCGTGATGAATACCGAAGGCCTGTCGTTTCCCGAGGCGGTGGAGCGGCTGGCGGGCGAAGCCGGCATGGAAGTGCCGCAATCAGCACCTCGGGACAGGGAGGCTGAGGAGAGGCGGAAAAATCTTTACGACGTGATGCAGATCGCCGCCGACTGGTTCGAGGGGCAGTTGGCCGGTTTGGCCGGCGATGGCGCCCGGCAATATATCGAGGGACGGGGCCTAACGGCGGCGACCGTGAAGCGCTTTCATCTAGGCTATGCGCCGGAGCGGCGGGATCTGATGAAACAGACCCTCATGGCGCGCGGCCTGGAGGAAGGGCAGTTGATCGAGGCGGGCTTGCTGATTAAGCCAGAGGACGGCGGCGACAGTTATGATCGTTTCCGCAACCGCCTGATGTTTCCCATCACCGATGCCCGCGACAGGGTGGTGGCCTTTGGCGGCCGGGCCCTGGGTGATCAGCGCGCCAAGTACCTGAACTCGCCCGAAACGCCGATCTTTCACAAGGGCGATCTGCTGTACAACCTGTCCAACGCCCGAAAACCGGCCCGTGACGATGATACGCTGGTGGTGGTCGAAGGCTATATGGATGTCATCGCCCTGGATCAGGCCGGCCTGCCCTTCGCCGTGGCGCCCCTGGGCACGGCCCTGACCGAGAACCAGATGACGTCATTGTGGCGTCTGGTGGCGGAACCGGCACTATGTTTTGACGGCGATGCGGCGGGCCTGCGTGCCGCCAACCGGGCCGCAGAACGCGCCCTGCCGCTGTTGCAGCCGGGCCATTCCCTGAAATTCATCGCCCTGCCGGCGGGGGAGGACCCCGATAGCCTGGTGCGGGCCAAGGGGACCGCCGCCTTCACCGATTTATTGGCCAGCGCGGTGCCGCTTTCGGAAACCCTTTGGCGCATGCAGGTCGCGGGCAAAAACCTGGAGACGCCTGAACAACGCGCCGGTCTGCGCAAGGATCTGCGCGCCGTGGTTGGTGAAATCGCCGATGGCACGGTACGGGCCTATTACGGCGACCATTTTAAGGACCGGCTGGAAAAAGCCTTCGCGCCACCACAAGGACGGGGGCATTCCCGCTCCGAAGGCGGCTTTAACAGGGGCGGAAACAACAGAAATTGGCGCCCGGGCGGTGGCCGCGGGCCTCTGTATGCGCCGCCAATTCCGGCTCACCGGGGCCTTGGCCAGGGCAGGGATGCCGATACTTCGTCCCGCGAACGCCTGTTAATTGCGTCATTGTTGAACCATCCGGAGCTTATTCATGAGGTATTTGAGGAGGTTGGCGAATTACGCTTATCCTCTCCAGCGCTTGACAACATCCGTACCGTGATAATAGAAAAGGCCACGTCCGGCGTGCCCCTTGACCTAGAAGGCCTTCGTAACAATTTCCAAAGTGGTGGAATGGCTGATGCCGCCACCCGATTAATAGCGGAATTGACGGGCCCAGGTATTGCGCATCTTGATCCGCTCGCGCGCCCGGATACGACGTTGGCACGGGTTATAAAGGACTGGACAAGCGTTTTTCGATGGCACCGGCTGGAAGATTTGCGCCGCGACCTTAAGGCGGCGGAAGATGATTTGGGCCGCGACATGACTGATGAAAAGCAGACCCGCTTTCTTGCGCTGAAGGAGGCGGTGGACGTGGCAACGGCCGAAGCGGTCGGTTTCGACGATACTTAAAGCGGATAAAATGCGGTTTTTGCCGCAATTGTTATCGGGGCATTAATTTTTGTAGTCACATTGTGCGGGCGAGATGACGCCCTTGCACGAAAATAGGCGGACATTCATGGCGAAAGCACAGGTAGCGGAAAAAACGGCGACGGAAGAGAGCGGCGACCGACCGCTGATCGACTCCAAGGCCGAGGCCAATCTGAAAAGTTTAATCGCGCAAGGTAAAGAGCGCGGCTATATCACCTACGATGAGTTGAACGAGGCACTGCCTCAGGATCAGGTTTCCTCCGAGCAGATCGAGGATTTCATGACCCTGCTCTCGGAAATGGGTGTCAACCTGATCGAGGCGGATGACGCCGAGGAGCAGAACGCCAATGCCGCCAATGGCGCCAACGGCGCCGCTGCCAGCGCCGCCGAAAGCAGCAGTGACGGCGAAAGCGACGAAGATGAGCCGGCGGAAAGCACCGAACTGGCGCCCGCCAAGGGTACCGCCGTGGCCGCCAAGCCCGCAGGAAAGTCGGAAACCTTGGAGCGGACCGATGATCCCGTGCGTATGTATCTGCGCGAAATGGGCAGTGTCGAGCTGCTCTCCCGCGAGGGTGAGATCGCCATCGCCAAGCGGATCGAAGCCGGCCGCGAGGCAATGATCGCCGGCATCTGTGAAAGCCCGCTGACCATCCGCGCCGTGATCGAATGGCATGACCTGCTGATGGCCGGTAACGTGCTGTTGCGCGACATTATTGATTTGGACGCCACCTATGGCGCCGGGCCCGACGGCAAGAAGAACCAGGGCATGGCCGTTCATGCCACCAATGGTGCTGCCAATGGCGCCGCACCTGCGACCAATGGCGCCGCGGCGCCCGCCACGAATGGCGCAACCAACGGCGCCGCCGCCGCCAATGATGACGATAGTGGCGACAGCAGTGATAGTAATGAGAACGCGGATAAGTCCGACGATGACGAGGAGGAGGAAGATACCACCTTGTCCCTCTCGGCCATGGAAGAGGCGCTCAAGCCCGGTGTGATCGAGACTTTCGAGAAAATCGCCAAGGTCTACAAGCGTTTCAAAAAGGTCCAGGACCTGCGCGTGGAAGCCGCCCTGAAGCATCAGGAACTGACGGCGGCCCAGGAAAAGCGTTACCTGAAACTGCACGAGGAACTGATCGCCCTGGTCACGGCGGTGCATCTCAACAACAACCGGATCGAGGCGCTGGTCGATCAGCTTTATGGCATCAACCGCCGCCTGATCGGCCTGGAAGGCCGGCTGTTGCGGTTGGCGGAATCCCGCCGGGTGCCGCGCCTGGAATTCCTCAAGCATTATCAGGGCCA
>CAZPWJ010000123.1:0-12159 GCA_964590195.1 uncultured Rhodospirillaceae bacterium
GTCCATAAACACCGCCGCCCACGTCTCTCTTCCGAAAATCACAATGTCAAAGAACAGCCGCACAGCAAACACCGATCAGGCTTGCACCTGAGCAGTCTTCTACTTTGCGGGACGGCGCCACACGATTTGTGCGGCGCGGACGAGTTTTATATCGATAACCAATTTGGTAATCAAGTGGTGATAACCTATTTTTGTGATGTTTTTTGGAAAAACCTAGTTGAGCGGGGTGAATCCATGACAAGACCACGCATTGGCTTGGCGTTGGGCAGCGGTGTCGGCCGGGGCTGGGCCCATATCGGCGTACTGAAAGGTCTGGCAAAAGCCGGGATTGAGGTCGATGTGGTCGCCGGCACCTCCATCGGCGCCCTGGTCGCCGGCGTCCATCTGGCAGGCCACATGGATGCCCTGGAAACCTGGGCCCTGAGCCTGAACCGCATGCGCATCATGCGCTATATCGACCTTTCCATGCAGAGCGGCGGCATGATTGGCGGGCGCCGCCTGAGCCGCCTGCTGAGCGAAAACCTGGGCGATCTGGCCATTGAGCATCTGCCGAAACCCTTTATTACCGTGGCCACGGAACTGGCCACCGGGCACGAGATCTGGCTGCGCCAGGGGCCGTTGGTGCAGGCCTTGCGCGCCTCTTACGCCCTGCCCGGCATCTTCCCACCGGTGGAGATCGAGGGTCACCCCCTGGTCGATGGCGCCCTGGTCAACCCGGTGCCGGTGTCCGTCTGCCGCGCCATGGGAGCGCGTCTGGTCATCGCCGTCAATCTCAACGCCGATATGCTGGGCAGTGAATTGAAGCAGGCGCACCAGGGCAAGAGCGGCGGCAATGGCGGTACTCGGGGCGGTACTCGGGGCGGCGATGAGAAGAGCATTGCCGGCGGCATCGGCGGCATTGGGAGTGGCGGCATCGGCAGTGGCATTGGCGGCGGCGTCCTTGAAGGCCTGTTTCGCCGGGACGGCACGCCGAGCATGTTCAATGTCATGGCCGGGGCCCTGAATATCCTGCAGGACCGCCTGGGCCGCAGCCGCCTCGCCGGCGACCCCCCCGACGTCACCATCGCGCCCAGGGTCGGGCACATCGGCCTGCTGGATTTCGATTGCGCCGAGGAATTGATCGTCTGCGGCGAGGCCGCCGTGGAACGTTCCATGCCCTTCCTCGACGATGCCCTGACGATCCTGCGGGCCTGATACCGCCGCACGCCTGTCATTCACCGCACGGGAACGCTATCCTGTCTGGCTAATTAAACAGGGCCGCGGCAATTGGATCTTCGGTGAACAGTACAGCGACACAGGAAAGCCGCGGCGGCACGGTCGCCGCCGGCGACGGGCGCACCGCCGAGGCCGCGGCGGAGGTGCTGGCCGACGGCGGCAACGCCTTTGATGCGGTCCTGGCCGGCCTGTTCGCCGCCTGCATCGCCGAGCCGGTGCTATGTTCCTTGGGCGGCGGCGGTTTTCTGCTGGCGCAACCAGCCGGCGGTAATGCGGTCCTGCACGACTTTTTTTGCCAGACGCCGGGACGCCGACTGCCGGTGGACGAGTTGGAATTCCTGCCCGTGCATGCGGATTTCGGCGCCGCGCAACAGGAATTCCATATCGGCATGGGCGCGGTGGCGGTGCCGGGCCTGGTGGCCGGCACCTTCGCCATTCACGAGGAACTGTGCCGCCTGTCCATGGCCCGCCTGATGGCCCCGGCCATCGCCCTGGCCCGGCACGGCGCGGCCATGGCGCCGCTGCAAAGTTTCATCCTCGACGCGGTGGCGCCGATCTTTCAATGGTCGGCGGAGAGCCGAGCCATTTACAACAGCCGCCTCGAGCCCGAGAAAACCCTGCGCCCGGGCGAAGTCCTGGCCCTGCCCGCCCTGGCGGATCTGTTCGAGGCCCTGGCTCGCGAGGGCGCCGATCTGTTCTATCGCGGCGAGGTGGCCCAGGCCATCGCAAGGGCCAATCGAGAGGGCGGCGGGGCCGTCAGCCTGGATGATCTGGCCCGTTATAAAGTTGTCCGTCGGCGGCCTTTGCGGCGGCGCTTTGGCAATGTGGAGATTTTCGGCAATCCCGCACCATCGTCAGGCGGGCCGCTGCTGGCCTTCAGCCTGGGCCTATTGCAGGGACGGCCAATGCATCCCAGTCTGGAGCATTTGGCCGAAATCGCCCGGGCCATGGCACTGACCGATCAGGCACGCCAGGCATCCGGCCTTAACGACGGCAGCGATGAAGCGCGCGTAACGGCACTGCTGTCAGAGCCTTTCATGGCCGAATACCGGGCGCGGATGCCGGGCCGCGCGGGCAAGGTTGGCGGCACCACACATATTTCGGTGGTCGACCGCATAGGCAACGCCGCCGCCCTGTCGGTTTCCAACGGCGAGGGCAGCGGCCATATTCTGCCCCGCACAGGGTCAATGCTGAACAATATGCTGGGCGAGGAGGATTTGAACCCAAACGGGTTTTTCCAATGGCGGCCCAACAGCCGCATCACCTCGATGATGTCGCCAACCCTGGTGCGCCGGGACAATGGCGCCGTCCTGGCCGTGGGCAGCGGCGGCTCCAACCGGATCCGCAGCGCCATTTTGCAGATCTTGTTGAACCATCTGTGTCTGGGCATGGGCCTACAGGAGGCCATCGATGCGCCGCGCATTCATCTGGAGGAGGGTCTGCTGCAAATCGAACACGGCCACGGGGCGGAGACGGAGAGGCAATTGGCCATTGAATTTCCCAAACATCAGATCTGGCCCGACCGGAATTTTTTCTTTGGCGGTGTGCACGCCGCCGCCTTCGACCCCGACAGCGGCGCCTTCACCGCCGCCGGCGATCCCCGGCGCGGCGGCAGCATCGCCTGAAGTCAGGACGCCTTGTTCAAACGCCCGCCGGTCAGAGGTTCGGGCACCCCCGTGGTACCGGGCAGACTCAGCGGCAAGCCATCTAGATGGCGGATGGCGAGATAGGCGAAGGCCTCGGCCTCGAGGAAATCGCCGCGCCAGCCCACTGTTTCCACCGGCGCGACAGGCACCGCCAAGGCTATGGCCAAGGCCGCCATCAGGCTCGGATTATGCCGACCCCCGCCGCAGACCAGCCATTGCGCCGGTGCCTCCGGCAAATGCGCCCGCGCCCTGGCCACGGATCGCGCCGTAAAGGCGGTCAGGGTCGCCGCGCCATCCTCGGCGGACCAGCCAGGTGAGATTGGAAGGGTAAAATCGTCGCGGTCCAGGGACTTTGGCGGGCTCAGATCGAAATAGCCGTTCGCCAGCATCGCGGACAAAGCCGCCTCGTCCACCTGACCAGCCCGGGCCAGTCGCCCGTCCTTGTCCATCTCGCCCTTGCCACAACGGCGCAGCCAGTCATCAATCAGGGCGTTGCCGGGGCCGGTGTCGAAGGCCAGCATCTCGTCATCCCGGCCCATCCATGTGACATTGGCAACACCGCCGATATTCAGCACCGCCAGGGGTTTGGGCAAGGCCGCTGCAAGGGCGCCATGATAGAGCGGCGCCAGGGGCGCGCCCTGCCCGCCCGCCGTGACGTCCGCCGTGCGGAAATCATCCACCACATTGATGCCGGTCAGTGCCGCCAGCAAAGCCCCATCGCCGATCTGGCAGGTTTGCAGCAGCTCCGGCTGGTGCGAAATGGTATGTCCATGAAAGCCAATAATATCTATTTTATCGGCAGTTATATCATTTTCATTAAGTATATTATCAATAACACGCGCGTGCGCCCGGGTCAGCGCCTCGGCTACGTTGGCGACCGTTTTCGCATCACCCTGGCCACCGAGAACAGCGCGCAAGGCCGCTTTCATCTCGCCATCATAGGGCACGGCCAGGGCCGGGCCCTGGCGCGCCTCGCCCCGGCCATCGCTGTGCAGCAGGGCGGCATCGATGCCGTCCATGGAGGTCCCGCTCATCAGGCCGATGGCGGTACGCACGGCGGTCATGCCCCGGCCCGCCCCTGATGCATTGCCGCCCTGCCCTTGCCTGTGTTACACAGCGCGGCTTGGGCCGCCCGCTGTTGGGCCTCTGCATAGCTGGAAATTGATATCATGACCGCCTTCAAGTCCGAGTTTGTCCGCACGCTGGTCGAGCGTGGCTTTATGCACCAATGCACCGATCTCGATGCCCTGGACGAACTGGCCGCGCGCCAACGGATTACCGCCTATATCGGTTATGATTGTACCGCACCCAGTCTGCATGTGGGTAGCCTGGTGCAGATCATGATGCAGCGCCATCTGCAAAAGACCGGGCATCAACCGATTGTTCTGATGGGCGGCGGCACCACCAAAGTGGGCGATCCCTCGGGCAAGGATGCCTCGCGGCAATTATTGAGCGACGCTGATATTGACGCCAACATGGCCGGAATTCGCGAGGTTTTCAGCCGTTTCGTGGAGTTTGGCGCGGGTGCGGGCGATGCCGTCATGGTCAACAACGATGATTGGCTGAGCGAGCTCGCTTACATCCCGTTTCTGCGCGACATGGGCCGGCATTTCTCGATCAACCGGATGTTGAGCTTTGACTCGGTGAAGCTGCGCCTGGAGCGGGAGCAGCCGCTGACGTTTCTTGAATTCAACTATATGATTCTGCAGGCCTATGATTTCCTGGAGCTGAACCGGCGCCACGACTGCGTTTTGCAACTGGGCGGCTCGGACCAATGGGGCAATATCGTCAACGGCGTCGAACTGGGCCGCCGGGTCGATGGCGCGGCGCTGTATGGCTTCACCACGCCGCTGATTACGCTCGCCTCGGGCGCCAAGATGGGCAAGACCGCGCAGGGCGCAATCTGGCTTAACCCCGATATGTTAAGCCCCTACGATTACTGGCAATTCTGGCGCAACACGGAAGATGCCGACGTGGGCCGCTTCCTGCGCCTGTTCACAGAGCTGCCGCTGGACGAAATCGCCAAACTGGAGGCCTTGCAGGACGCCGAAATCAATGAGGCCAAGAAGATCCTGGCCGAGCACGCCACAGCCATGTGTCACGGCGCGGATGCGGCCAAGGCAGCGGCGGAAACCGCGCGGCAGACCTTTGAAGAGGGCAGCGTGGCGGCGGACCTGCCTACGATCGAGGCGCCGGAGGCTGAATTGCAGGATGGCGTCGTCCTGTTCGAGATGCTGCGCCGGGCCGGCCTATGCAAATCCAACGGCGAGGCCCGGCGCCTGATCAAGGGCGGCGGCGCCCGGGTCAACGATGCCCAGGTGGGTGACGAGATGGCGAAAGTATCCATGGCCGACATCACCGCTGAGGGCGTGATCAAACTAAGCGCCGGCAAGAAACGCCACGCCCTGATCCGGCCGGCATAGGAGCCGCCATCATGTCGCTGCACAGCATCTTTATTGTACTGCTGTCCAGCCTGGTGATCTTCATGACCTGTGGGCAGGTTCAGGCACAGGACAAAGCGGCCCGCGTCATGAAGAAGAATGATGCCAATCAAGACGGGCAGATCAGCCGCGAGGAATGGAAGAAGTCGAAATCATTATTCCGCAAACTTGACGGTAACAAAGATGGCTTCCTAAGCCGCAGCGAACTGAGTGCTAAATTCAGCTCCCCCGAGCAGGCGGAACCGCCTCCCGCCACGGCGGCGAATAATCCGGTACCGGTTGAAGGCATCAGCAAACAGACGCTTTGCGCCATGACGCGAAGCAGAAAGTGCGAACTGAGAATCGCCGTGGGCCGGGGCTTGTTCGAGACGGGCCTGGAGCCAAAATTCCCCGAAGGTCTGAATTGCCGGGGTATCGATGAAACCTGGGCCATGGACTATAGCTGGAAACGGAAACGGGCCGCCTTGCACGGCGGCATCGACATGCCCGCGCCTTTCGGCACACCCATGCTGGCAACAGCGAATGGAACCGTGGTCGCCAAATTCACGGGCGAGCGGAGCGCGCGTGGTCTTCAAATCGTCCTTCGCCACAGCCCCAAGGATACCGGAATCCCGCTTTGGATCTATTCCTTGTACTCCCACTTCGATAGCATGCCGGAGCTTGAGATCGGGCAAAGGGTGAAAGTGGGGCAGAACCTGGGCCCAACGGGCAACACCGGCATCAATCCAAAGCTGGGCTACGATGCGGGTAAGCGCCGCCCGGCGATACATTTCGCAATTTTTTATTCCGCCAGCCCGGAGTATACGATCCATCGAGGCCACGTTATTCCAAAGGACGGCCATTGGATGGATCCGAACGCGCTCTATCGTGGGCGCATGCCGCTTGATAGCGCCGCCACGAAGGCCCTGCCCGAAGCGGAAAAGCAGGTGCCGATACCAGTCGTTCTTAATGACGGCACGATGCGGCCAGCCGGCAGCAAGCTGGTCTGGCCCTATTCATGCTGGCGCGATTGACGTTTAACGGTCCCGGCGCTCCAGCTCGATGAAACTATCGTCGATGGCGGGTTCGTCCAATCCTTCGACGATGTGCCTCAGGAAGCCCGGCGCCAGGGCGGACAGCAAATTCACCGATACCTTGGGTTTTATCAAATCGCCGCCAACCTTATAGGTAAAGGCGAAGACGCCTTCGCCCTTGCCGCCGATCAGCAGATCGCCAAGGATCGGAATCACGCCGAGCACCGAATTGATCGTGTACGAAGGCACGATGGTACCCTTGAATTTCAAACCCTGCTTTTCGATCTCGTAGTCGCCAGTGGCGATCAGGGCCAGCGCCGGGCCGACGGCGCGGGCGTTCTCGATATGCAGGCGCCCATCATGCAAGGAAAACGGGACATCCAGGCGGGTAAAGGCAATGCCTTTGTCGTTCAACACATCGCCCAGCCCCTGCAATGAGCCCAGGGTCAACAAATTCGCCAGTACCGGCGCCTTGACCACGCGAAAATTATCAGCCCGCAATTGGCCGTTTATGCCTCCCCCATCCTTGGTATCGTCGCCGGCACCCTCGGGCATCAGGAATTCAAGATGCATGGCGCCGCCACGGGCATTGTCATAGATGCCCAGGGCCCGCGCCATGCCGCCTGCATTGCCCGCGACAATGCTATAGCGGCGTCCGCCGGGTGCTGCCCGCACGGAAAAACCAACCGGCTGTCCGCCCGCCATCACCCCCCGCATATTGGCCGTTCGCCAGCGGCCTCCCGTCCGGGCGCCACCGCCTTGCAGGTGCTGGACCACGACACCGTCCGTCAACAACACTTGGTCAATCTGCAGAGTGAGTTCCAAGAGCGGCTCTTTGCCACTCCCGGCATTATCTTGCCAACTTGGCACGAATGAGCGCAGATCGAGGCTGGGGCCCTTCAGATGCAGGCGATAGCCGCCATTGGGCAAGGTTGCCATATCGGCGCTCAGCCGGGTCGCGCCAAGGGCAATATCCTCGCAGTACAGGGAGAGCAGTCCAGCCTCGGCGGTCAATTTGGCACTGCCGCGCGCCGCCAGCCCGGCGCCCGATATCTGCCAAAAATCAATGACCATTTCGCCGCTGGCCTCGGCCTGAAAGGTCAATTTCATTTCCGCCGGCGCGGCCTTGGGTTTACGCCAACCGATCTCGTTCAGGTCCACGGCGGCATGGGTTAAATCGAACCTGCCCGACCCGCGCCGGGTCCCATTGTCGTAAACGTCGACGGTCACGGCCATGTTCACGTCACCTTGCAGCCGGGCCATGTCGAGCAACCCCAACTCCTCCCATTGCCTTTCGGCGACAACGCCATGGAAGCTCAAATGATCCGCCGGCGCGCCCTTCTCGGCGTGAAAGTCGCGCCGCCACGACAATTGCAGCGGCACGCCATTGACCGCCCCCTTGCCCGACATTTTCAAAGCATCCCGCTCCGCTGCCAGGGTAAAAGTGCCGGATGTCAGGGCATATCCACCGGGCATCTGGCGCAAGCTCACATCGGCAAGATTGGCGGCGGCGGAAAAACCAATCTGATCCAATGTAAGCGTATCTTTCAAGGGGATGCGAAACCGGGCCCGCGTCGCGGACGAGCCGGCCGCATCCTTAGGCTTGATGGCCAGTGCCTGGGCAAATTGCAACGGTTTGGCATCCAGCAGGCTCAGCGCCTGGCGCACGCCGCCGTGGGCGACGAATTCCGCGTCCAGGATCGCCGGCTTGGCCGATACCTCGGCTACATGCAGGCGTCCCTCGCTGATTTCCATGCCGCCGGCGGTAGCTTGTTCCACGGTCAGCCGAAATTCCCGAGCATCCACATGGCCGCTGCCCTTGGCATCCCGCAACGGTGGCAGGTCGCCAAAATAATCCGCCGCGGCACCCTGGAACAACCAATCCAACTGCACCATCTCGGCCCTTGGCTGGACCCGTTCCAAATCACCGGGCTGAATATCGACGCTGAACCTGCCCTGCGGTACGTGGCCTTCGTGAACATGGTCCAGCACCCACCGGCGCGCATCGACGCCGAGGGTTTCGGGCCAATAAAGGCGCAGTTTTTCCATGCTGAGGTTTTCGAATTGGCCCTTGCCTTGCAGCGACATTCCCCCTGCCTGATCTCGCCGCCACGCCCCGCCGGCCCGAATCGCCAGGCCATCCCCCAGATCAAGATGCAGACGACTTAGGGTCAGATGCTTCAGATTGTTCGATAACTGGCCATCGGCGGCCATCGCCGCCAGTGGCATGGCCTTGGAACTAAGGGCGGGCAGCAAAATCTCCCCAGGCCCCGTCGTGATGTCAAAATTCAGGGTCTCGACTTTGCCGTCAGGCAAAATCGACAGATCCAGACTACCCGCCGCGACCACCTTCACGCCGCGCAATGGCTCAAGCGCCTCGTTCCCAATAGCCTCGGCAAGGGCCGCGACATCGACCTCCGCGAAATTCATCGCCGCGGCGATCGGCGCGGCATCACCGCGATACAGCGCGGAGATCCCCAAGGCCGCTTCCGATTGCCCGATGCGCAGCCGTGTCGACAGACGCATGGCAACACCAATCGCATCCTGCCGCAGACTCAAATCGGCCGAGGGCACGGCCAGATCAAGGCCGCTGATGGCATCATGAAGCGAAAGATCCGCGCCGCGAACGCTTAGTTCACTAAGCGCACCAAAGGCAGCCATACCAGCGCCTACACCACCGTCCTGACCGGGCGCGCCAAGCTTGGTTGGATCGAAACTGATACCCCGGCGCGCGGACGCCCCGGCGGGACCATCGTTATTGGTAATCTCGATATGGCCATCGTCATGACGCAACAGACTTAGGCGCGGTTCAATCAATTGCAGGCCAACAACGCGGACCTGCCCTGCCAGCAGAGCCTGCGTATCGAAAGCGATCGACATACGGGGCACCGATATCAAGTCCACGCCCAGGCGATCCACGAAGCGGGCGCCAACGACCTTGACATCCAACTTCTTTTGCCAGCCCTCCCAACTCAACACCGCATCCTTGAAACGCACCCGGAATTGCCAGGACGGATCGTCCAGCAAGTCTTCCAGTAACGGCGCCAGGGGGGCCACCGACACGGGACCTTGCGACAACATGGCACTGGCCCCGATCAGTGCCAGGATAATCATGGACAGAGCGGCCGCGACGGCCTTGCCCAATATGCTGCCTGTTCGTTTTATCAAGATGGTTGGCCGGGTTGCCTGCTGTTGGCCCATGGGAGGCTTCAGGTTAGCGGGAATGGCATTAAAATGGAAACAGCTCCCAGTGCGAAAGCGGCCCAAGGGCGATTATCAATACAGGAACATCGGTTTGCCCAGCGCGTATCGCACACTGGGACGGTAGGCATCAATATCGTATAGCTCCTTCACATCAACCCGCTTCTCGCCCTGGATACAGGTGTTCGCCGCCACCGTGGTGTAGTTTCCGTCGCGCAACGCCATCATGACACCGGATTTGCCGTCTTCAAGCTGCTGCATGGCCAGATTGGCGAAGATTGTCGCCACCATGCGGTCGAGGCTGTCGGGAGGGCCGGCCCGCATCAAATAGGCCAACTGCTGATTGATCGTTGCCACGCCGGTTTTCCGGGTCAAGATATCACCCATATGCCGGCCTATACCGCCAAGTTTGAGATGGCCATAGGCATCTGCTTCGCCGCCCTCGATGAGGCCGCCACCTGAAATCGTGGCGCCTTCGGAAACCACGACGATGGCATAGTGGGAGGGGTTTCGGTTCCGGTCCGCCATGACCAAATCAGCCAGCCTGTCCATATCAACCGGCACCTCGGAAATCAGCGAGCGGTCGGCGTCCGCCAAATAGCCGCTGATCAGTGCGGTCTGGCCGCTATTGCGGCCAAACAATTCAATGACCGCAATCCGTTCATGGCTGCCCGTGGGCGTTCTAAGCGCGGTAATCGCGTCAACGCCGCGGCTTATTGCGGTGGAAAAGCCTATGCAGTAATCGGTGCCGTAAACATCATTGTCCATGGTCTTGGGAATGGCTACGACCGCCAGGCCCTGATCATGCAAGTGGGCGGCATAGGAAAGCGTGTCATCGCCGCCGATGGCGATCAAGGCATCAATACCCAGAGCCTCCATCACCGCCAGTACATGGGGCGTGCAATCGACGACACCGTCATGTGCCACGGCATTTTTCGAACCCGCCAGAAACGCCGGAACCTCTTCCGGCTTGACCCTGCCCGGATGGGTGCGCGAGGTGTGCAGGAACGTCCCCCCCGTGCGGTCAATGGTACGGACGAGATTAGGCGTCAAAGGCTGCAGCCAACGGGTCTGCGGGGCATCGTCATCAGGGTTATAATGCAACGGCCCACCCCAGCCACGGCGAAATCCCAGAACCTCCCAGCCATGGGCCGCCGCCCGCATCACCACCGCCTTGATGCACGAGTTCAAGCCGGGCACATCGCCGCCTCCGGTTAAAATCGCCAATCGCATATCAGCCTCCCCAACAGCCTTTGAGCCGAAAACCAGGACAGCCATTATTGATCATTTGGGTTCGTTTGGGAAAAGCGCTATGAAAGAGATCGAGATATTTTGAGCAGCGGAATGGAAGGACATGATCATGGCGACCGACAATGACGTCAGAGTTTGTGAAGTTGGCTTGCGTGACGGCATCCAGGGTATCGATCAGTTCTTTCCCACGGACAAGAAAAAAGCCTGGATCAGAGGCGAAACCGCTGCCGGCGTGCCGGAAATCGAGGTCTGCTCCTTCGTGCCCCCTAGTGTCTCGGGACAGTTCGTCGATTGCGAAGAGGTTATCGACGATGCCCTGAGCCTTGAAGGCCTGAAGGTTTCAGCCCTGGTGCCGAACCTGCGCGGTGCCCAGCGTGGCTTTGCCACCGGGGTCCACAAGCTAAGCTTCGTCCTGTCCATTTCCGAGAGCCACAACCAGGCCAATGTGCGCTGCAGCCGGGAAGAGTCGTTGGAGCAGTTCCGCCAAATCGCCGAGCTGCGTAATTCCACGCCGGAGAACCAAAAGGTCACCCTCGGCGTCGGTCTGGCCACGGCCTTGGGCTGCACGATCGAGGGCCAGATCGATCCGGGCGAAATCGTCCGCATCGCCGAAAAGGCCTTGGAGCACGGGGCCGATGAATTGGCCGTTTCCGATACGGTTGGCTATGCCAATCCGACCCAGGTCCGGGATGTCTACCGCCTGTTGCGCCGCCATCTTGGTGATGATGTGTTGTTGAGCGCGCATTTCCACGACACAAGGGGCCTGGGTCTGGCCAATGTGCACGCCGCCCTGGAAGAGGGCGTACGGCAGTTCGATGCGTCCCTGGCCGGTCTGGGCGGCTGTCCATTCGCGCCGGGGGCCAGCGGCAATATCGTGATGGATGATCTGGTCTTCATGCTGGAGGCCATGGGCCTGAAAACCGGCGTGGACATTGACGCGCTGGTCGCGGTACGCGAGATTGTCGCGGCTGGTCTGCCTAACGAGCCGCTGCTGGGTGCGATCGCCAAGGCCGGCGTACCGAAAGGCTTCATCGGGGCCAATGCCGCGGCATAATTGAACCCTTTATCGGCCGCTATCGGACCGTTCGGCATTGTCTGACGCCACCGCCTGGGTTAGCTAAGATCAATCTAATATTAACGGTTCGGGCATGTTTTGATAAGGTATGCCCTGGGGCCGGGCAACCGGGTTATTTCAGCTCGATTTGCCGCCAGGATATTCGCCCAGCCAATTATTGGATCCATAGATGTTGCGGAAATTCTCGAGATTGATCCTCGGTCTATTTTTTCTGAGCCTTACCGCGGGCTGTTCCGAACAGCCGTCAAATGACTTCATGGAACAGACCGTGCCTATCCGGTTGACGCAGACACCCGCTACATCTAGTATCTGTCCAT
>CAZPWJ010000124.1:0-11496 GCA_964590195.1 uncultured Rhodospirillaceae bacterium
GGACAGATACTAGATGTAGCGGGTGTCTGCGTCAACCGGATAGGCACGGTTTGAATCAGCCCAGGGGCCATGCTTCAATGAAGTCGCGTAATCCAGTTCCTTGAAAACCGAGTAAAACACGCTGCCATGCTCGGCATCGACAAGAAAAATGTCGTAATAGCCAAATTTTTCCAAATAGTTGCGCAAAACCGGATGAACCTTGGCATGCATCCGGTCGTAACCGGTCCCATCGCCCAGGCCATCAAGCAGGTGTTTGCTGCCCATGGGGTTCTTGTTGGCGCGGATGAATTTGTACTGGAAGATCACCGCGTTGTCGCTCAGCTTGGCAACGGCGGCATCGACATCAAACTTGTGGCCATCGTTTTGCTTGGCATATTCAGGGGCGAATTCGCCTGTATAATAGGTTTTCAGCGCCACACGCATTTCATCGAGTTGCGCGGGCGTCACCTGAATTTCCCCCGCATAAGTGTCGAAAGACATATCAAAAGCGTTCGCTGCCTCGACAATCATTTCGTTCTCGGACAGGGTCTTAACCTGGTCGCGCACATTGGTGAAGTAGCGGTCAACCGCGGCTTTTTTGATTTCGCGGATCGCCGTCAATTTCGAGATGGCCTCGGTACGCAAGGTATCGACGGTTTCCATCAACACGCCCATATCGCCCTTACGTTCGGCGAAAAATGTCTCGATCTGCGCTTTCTTGATGCCGCGCACGCCTTCCAACTGATTGAAGGCTTGTCTCGACAAGGCATCGGAGGCGCGGTCGAGCGCAACCAGACCAATGATGGCGAATGGCACAATACCAATCGCAAGGAATGCCGTGATTAGCTTGGGACCAATTTTCAAATTTTTTAGGCTGAATTTTGACAACGCATTTTCCTCCATTTATCCCCAACTGACCGATTATCTTACGAAAAGGCAGTCAGTATTTGCCGCCCAATAACTTTGGGCGACTGCTGCGGGGCGGCCCATACCTTACTGCCACGACCCGATGCTATGAGTACGCCATTGTGGTACACATGGATTACCAAGATATTAAAATGCTACAATTTCGATTATTATTATTTTAATATACTTTCAAATGATCGCATTCATTTTAAAAAAAGTTTGATTTTTCCAGCTTAACCACATGTTTTTGCTAAGTTTTTTTCAGCACATTATTCTTAGTCAAATTTGATAATTACGCGCATAAGTATATATATCTTTGGCCAGATCATTATAACGGTGCGCCTTATGGAAATTGCATACTTTCTAATTTTTTGCCTCATAATACAACTTTATTGTGTAAAATATGCGATTAATTCCTATTTATCTGCCGCTAATTGCCTTTTTCTAGCCGCATAATTCCGCTATGCAGTCGGCATGAATTTGTTCCGCGCCTTTGCCACGGTCGGTGGCTACACCATGTTGAGCCGCATACTGGGCTTTGTGCGCGACATCCTGATTGCCGGCATTCTCGGCGCGGGACCGGTGGCGGATGCTTTTTTCGTCGCCTTCAAGCTGCCGAATTTTTTCCGCCGCCTGTTTGCCGAGGGCGCATTCAATGCGGGCTTCGTGCCCCTGTTTTCGGAGCTATTGGCCAATAAAGGCGCCGTGCGGGCCCAGGCCTTCGCCGAACAGGCGCTTAGTGTTCTATTGGGAACCCTGTTCATCTTTGTAACCCTGGCGCAGATCACCATGCCCTGGCTGATGCAGGTGTTAGCGCCGGGCTTTGTCGATGATCCGGAACGTTTCGATCTGGCCGTTACCTTTACCCGCATCACCTTCCCCTACCTGCTGTTCATCTCCCTGGTCTCGCTTATGGCCGGGGTGCTGAATTCCCTTCGCCATTTCGCCGCCGCCGCCGCGACGCCTGTATTGTTGAACATCTGTCTGATCGCGGCCATTACCCTGCTCTCCCCCCATCTGCCCAGCCCGGGGCATGCCCTGGCCTGGGGTGTCGCCGTGGCCGGGGTGGTACAGCTTGTCTGGCTGTCCGTGGCCTGCCAGCGCGCCGGCATGAACCTGCGTCTGCCGCGCCCGCGCCTGACGCCAAAGATCCGCGAATTGCTGGCACTGATGCTGCCCGCGGCACTTGGCGCCGGCGTGGTGCAGGTCAACTTGGTGATCGACATCATATTGGCATCGCTGTTGCCCAAGGGCTCGGTCTCGTTCCTGTTTTACGCCGACCGTTTGAACCAATTACCCATCGGCGTGGTCGGCGTGGCGGTGGGAACCGCTATTTTGCCCCTGCTGTCCCGCCTGGTGGCGCAAAACGACCAACCCGGCGCGCTTCAAGCCCTGAACCGGGCCATTGAACTGACGCTGTTTCTGGCCCTGCCGGCGATGTTCGCGTTCCTGTTGACGGCGGACGAGTTGATCCTGACCCTGTTTCAGCGCGGCCAGTTCGATATTACCGCTGCCCGGGCCACCGCTTTTGCCCTGACCGCCTATGCCGTCGGGCTGCCGGCCTATGTTCTGGTCAAAGTATTGGGACCGGCCTTTTTCGCCCGCCGGGACACCCGTACGCCGGTTCTGGTTGGCATCGCGGCCATGTTGGCCAACGTCATCCTGAACCTGATCCTGATGCAGTTTTTGGCCCACGCCGGCCTGGCCCTGGCCACCGCCATCGCCGCCTGGCTGAACGTCGGGCTGCTGTCCTGGATCCTGTTCCGCCGGGGTGATCTGATCCCGGATACACGCTTGATACAGCGCCTGGGGCGAGCCCTGGGCGCGGCCCTGATCATGGCGCTGATCCTGTGGTGGCTGAAGGATCTATTGGCGGCACAATTCATCGGAGCCGGCGAAATGCAGCGCATCCTGGCCCTGGCCGCATTGGTGGCGGCGGGTATGCTCGGCTACGCTCTGGCCGCCGTGATCCTGCGCGCCATTCGATGGGAGGAAATCAGGGCCCTATTGGCACGACGGCGCTAGGGCGCTATGGATAATCAAACCCTGAAGCATTTTTGACGGATTTTCAAATGACCGAACGTAAACCGCTTTCCGGCATCAAGGTATTCGATGCGACCCAAGGCGTGGCCGGGCCCCATGCCACCATGCTGTTGGCCCAACACGGCGCCGATGTCATCAAGGTCGAGCCCTTGGATGGCGATTGGGGCCGTTCCCTAGGCAAAATGTATGGCGATCTATGCGCCCATGCGGTGACCTTCAACCGCGGCAAACGCTCCATCGCCCTGGACTTGAAGTCCGAAGACGGCCGCGCGGTGGCCCAGAAACTTGCGGCGGAGGCCGATATCGTGGTGGAAAGCTTCCGCCCCGGCGTGATGGCGCGTTTTGGTCTCGGCTACGAAGATATCAAGGCGAAGCGGGAAGACGTGATCTATCTCTCCGTCACCGGTTTCGGTCAGGATGGGCCTTATAGCGACCAACCGGTCACGGATTCGGTGATCCAGGCCTTTTCCGGCTGGATGTCCATCAACCGCGACGCCGAAGGCACGCCGCAGCGGATCGGCATGATCGCCGTCGACGTAATGACCGGCCTGTACGCCTATCAGGCGATTTCCTCGGCCCTGATCGGACGCATGCGGTTTGGCGAGGGCGCCTATATCGATTGCTCCCTGATGCAATCGGCCGCCGCCTTCCAGGGCGCCAAGGTAATGGAACATTTCATCGAGGACGGCGCGCCGCAGGTCCTTTACGTTCCGGTCGGCACCATGAAGACCGCCGACAGTCATATCAACATCACCGCCATGCGCGACCGCCACTATGTCTCCTTGTGCGAGGTGCTGGGTTTGGAGGAATTGATCGACGACCCGCGCTTTAATACCAGGGACAAGCGGGTCGCGCGGGAAGCCGAATTGATGCCCATGATCCGGGCCGAGTTCCTGAAGAAGACCACCGCCGAATGGTGCGAACTGCTGACCGAGGCGGAAGTCATGAATTCGGCTATTTCCGATTATGGCGATTATCTCAAGGACGAGCATGTGGCGGCGGTGAATGGCGTCGCCTGGGTCGAGCATCAGGACATGGGCCGCATACCCATCGTCAATATTCCGGGCATGCCCAAGATCGAGGGCGCGGACGAGTTGACCGAATGCGCCCATGTCGGCCAGCACACCAGCACGATCCTGGCCGAAGCCGGCTATGGCGCGGAGGAAATCGCCGCCCTCCTCGCCAGCAACGCCGTGGGCGAGAGCAGTGCCTGAGGCGAACGGTTGACCGTCACGTCTAGCTGGGCAATAACCGGCCATCCATATTTTTGAGCAATTTCGATCAATTGCTCTCCTCTTAAGAATCGGAGCATTTCCAATTCGGAAATGCTCTGGGGTCAGGAAACCATGAAGCGAATTTTTTCCGGGGTGCAGCCCACGGGCAACCTGCATTTGGGCAACTACCTTGGCGCCATCCGCAATTTCGCGCGCTTGCAGGACGATTATGAATGCATCTACTGCGTCGTCGACATGCACGCCATCACCGTCTGGCAGGACCCGGCGGAGCTACAGGCCAACACCCGTGAAGTGACCGCCACCTTCCTGGCCGCCGGCATCGACCCATCGCGCCACATCATCTTCAACCAAAGCCAGGTGCCGGCACATGCCGAACTGGCCTGGATCTTCAACTGCGTGGCGCGTCTGGGCTGGCTGAACCGCATGACGCAATTCAAGGAAAAGGCCGGCAAGCATCGCGAAAACGCTTCCGCCGGGCTGTACGTCTACCCCGTGCTCATGGCCGCTGACATCATGGTCTACAAGGCCACCCATGTGCCCGTTGGCGAGGATCAGAAACAACACCTGGAATTGACCCGGGACATCGCGCAGAAATTCAACAACGATTTCGGCAAGGAAATCTTCCCTATTGTCGAGCCGCTGATCTTTGGCGAAGCCACACGCGTGATGAGCCTGCGTGATGGCGCCAAGAAAATGTCGAAATCCGATCCCTCGGACTATTCCCGTATCACCATGACCGACGGCCCGGACGAGATCGCGCAGAAGATCCGCAAGGCCAAGACCGATCCCCAGCCCCTGCCCGAAAGCGCCAAAGGTTTCGAAGGCCGGCCCGAAGCCGCCAATCTGATTACCATCTATGCCGCCCTGGCGGATATGGAGACCGAAGCTGTTCTGGCCGAACATGGGGGTAGGCAGTTCTCTGACTTCAAGAAGGCGTTGACGGAACTGGCGGTGGAGAAACTGGGGCCTGTCGGCTCCGAGATGCAGCGCCTGATGGCCGACCCGGCCCATGTGGATGGGGTTCTGAGGGATGGCGCGGAACGGGCCGAGGCCCTGGCCCGCCCGATCCTGCGCGAAGTCTATGAGGCGGTTGGTTTCCTAAACGTACGTTAAGATTTGTTAACCACGATTTCATTATTGCGATGCTAATTATTCAGCCTCCCGGCGATTTTTTTGGGCGATCCCATGGCCGGGCGCGAAAGGCTTTGAATGATGGGCAGCGGAAAAAGCACGGGCGAAAAGATCGCGGAAGAGATTGCGCGGGCTACGTCGCATAAAGACGAGCAGTGTGCATCCGACGTTGATCAATCCGAGAAGCATTCGTTTCCCGTAAGAATCTTCGAAGCCAACCAGAAGATTTTCGACGAGAACGATGTCGCGGACACGGCCTACATTCTACGCAGCGGCGCGGTCGACATCCGCATCGGCACCCTCGGCGATAACCCTAGCGTTCTGACCACGATCCAGGTCGGCGATGTTTTTGGTGAACTGGCGTTGCTGGAAGAGCGCAACCACGGCGCGGCGGCCGTTACCACGGAACGCTGCGAGGTTCTGGAAATTCCGCGCAAGGAATTCCTTAACCGCCTGGGCGCCTCGGATCTGGTCATGAAGACCGTGGTCGTCCACCTCTCCCGCCGCCTAAGCGAAACCACCACCGAGCTGGAAGAGCTGCGCAAGGCCCGCTGGGTCGGCTGAGGATCGAAAAACCACTCAGCCGCCGCACCAGTCCAAGCCTTTGCGATATCACGCCGCCTGCATTTGCTCCAGGAAGGTTCCGACTTTCTGCCGCAGCTCGTTGGCGTTAGCATTCAATTCCTGTGCATAGCCGAGAACATCCGTGGCGCTCTCGCCGACCTGGCCCGCGCCATCGGTGATACTCTCCATGGTATCGGAGACTTCACGGGTGCCCTGGGCCGCCTGCGCCGCGTTGGAGCTGATCCCCTCCGTCGCCGCGCCCTGCTGCTCCACAGCCGCCGCCACGGCGGAGGTAACCTCGCTTATTTCCCCGATCACCGTGGACACTTGTTCGATCGCGCCGACGGCCTCCCGTGTAAGATTTTGCACATCGCCGATCTGCGCCGAAATTTCCTCGGTCGCCTTGGAGGTTTGCGAAGCCAGGTTTTTCACTTCCGAGGCGACAACGGCAAAGCCCTTGCCCGCCTCGCCCGCGCGCGCCGCTTCGATCGTTGCGTTAAGCGCCAGCAGGTTGGTTTGCTCGGCAATCTCATTGATCAAGCCGATGACTTCTCCAATCTTGCCGGCGCCGCTTTCCAGGCCGGTCATGATCGCCGTGGCACTTTTCGCCGCAGACGATGCATTGCCCGATATAGCGGTTGAATGCGACATCTGTTGCGAAATTTCCTGCACCGACGAACTCAGTTCCTCGGCCGACGCGGCAACGGTCTCGACGTTGGCCGTGGCGCTGACGGCGGCGGCGGAAACGACGCCTGATTTCTCGCTATTGCCGGAGCTAACCGTCTGCATGCTCTCGGCACTATCCTGAAGATGGGCGGCGGAACCGGACAATCCTTCGAGAAAACCTTCTATATCGCCCTCAAAGTCTTGCGCCAAGCTGGCGCGGCGGTTGGCGAGACGCGTACGGGCCCCTTGCTCTATATCCGTGCCGGCCCGTTTCAAATCCATGCTGATCATGGATTCCTTGAAATCCTGCACCGAGCGCGCCATGCGCCCAATGTCGTCCTTTTTATGTTGGCCAAATATCTCCGCCGAGGTGTCGCCCTTGCTAAGCAGCCCCAGAGATGTTTGCAACAGGCCCAGGGGTTTGACAATGGATTTGATCAAGACAAAGGCAAATATGGCAATGGCCACCAAAAACACCGCCGAAATTGTCAACAACGTATAGAACGCCACCGAGGCCGAGGTACGCGCCTGCCTCGCCCTTTCCGCCAGGTCCTTAGACAGATAATCCTCGACCTGTTTCAGCTTGTTAATTTTCTTGGTTATGGTGTCAAACCAATCGGTGCCTTTGATGCCGCCAGTATGGCCCGTCGCGGGACTGTCGAGGGCAACCTTGCGCCAGGCATTAACCTGTTCAACGGCGGCGCCAGCGACTGTCATGCCGGCAAATTCAAGAACGGCTGCCGAAGCGCCCGCCTCGAACACTTTGTAATACGCATCCTGTTGCGCGATCAGGGCAACAAAACGTTGGTAGGCATCCGGCTTGAATTCACCGGCGCTAAAACCGGCGCTGCCCACGGCTCGTTCGATCCCTGCGCGTTCCTTGGATTGCAGGAAATTAACATAGGCGGCAATTGAATTGCCCAGCTTGGCATCCGAAGTAACCTTGGTCATCTCGGCGATGACGCCAAGAAGTCGGCCATTTAGATCCGAATAGTAAGCCACTTCCTGAGCCACAGTCAGTTTCTGGCCGTCGACCGCCCCGCGTTTGGCGGAAAGCTGTTCCAGGTCCTTCAAGGCCGGTGCCACCTTGGCGGCCAGGCCAAGGCGCTTACCTTGATCCAACGCCAACATGGCGGCCTTTATCCGACTATCGGTATTCTTGCGCTGCGCCACCATCTTGTCGCGAAACTGGCCGCCGCCGCCGCTGCCCAGGAAACCTGCTGAGGTGCCGCGTTCCTTTTGCAATTCATGCACCAGTGAACTGATCCCGCCGGCCATATTGGCCAATTCGGTAACCTTGTCCATTTCACGAACGATTTGGTTCTGGTCCCATACGGCGGAACCAGCAAAAAACAAAACAGCCAACATGGGCAGGGTGGCGATCAAGGCAATTCGCACGCGGATACGCATATTGTCGAGCACGCGTTCGAGCAGTCCAACGTTGCGCCCATTGCCTTCGGCCAATCCGGCCTGGATCAAAGCCGGCTTCATCTTGAAATCCTGATTGATCACATGATCAAGCAGCCATTGATGCAGATAAGTCACCACTTCCTTGGGATCAATAGATTCCGCATCGTCCCAAACCTGGTCACGCAGCTGCGTGAACTGCCGTCGGGCGGCCTCGTGGGATTCGTGATGGAGTTTTTGAAGATCATCCGTCTGGACGCGGGCGATGATCTTTTCCTCGCGCGCAAAATGTTGGTCCAGATGGGTCAGCAGCTCATTCATCAGGGGCCGCAATTCTGCTAAATCCCGATCCTCGACCAACAATGCGTGGGCCCGATTGATAAAATCGGCCAGCTTGCGGTGATCGGCATCAAGCTCGGCAACACCCAGATTGAAAGTTTCGTTCCATTGGATCAAGGCCATGACGGCATCCCCCTCCCCCTGTGGTCACTCGTTTCTTTCCGTCCCGAATTTCTTGGATAAGCCCCATCGGCCAATTCAAGTCCTCCCGAATTAGTAGAATTCATAAGAGCTCTAATTTAAGAATTTACTAAAAAGTATTATGGTCAGCGCAGCCGCCCGGCCTCAAATCAAGCTCATCACTTGACGTGAGCCGATCCTCAATCGAACATGGCTTGAAACAGGGAGAGGTCATCATGGCATTCGTAAAAAACGCCGAAGAGATCGCCGCCATCGAACAGGTACTGGCAACGCCGCGTTTCACCGACGCGCGCCGGGCGCATCTGAGTTTCCTGACCACGGCCAAATTCATCGAACAGGTCCTGCCGCCGGGATTGAGCCCAGGTGCCGCGCCCATGGTCACGGTCACGATTGGCGAGTTCGGCTCCAACTGCGTCGGCGACTTTGCCGGCGCGACCGTCTCCATGCCGGCCCGCTATGGCGAGGTGGAGGCAGCGTATGTGCTGACCATGTTCATGAGCACCGATCATGCCATCGTCTTTGGCCGGGATTTATTTGGCGAACCAAAAAAACAGGCGGCGATCGAGCTGAAGACAACCGGCAACCAACTGCACGGGACCGTGGACCGCATGGGCGTGCGCTTGATCGATCTATCCCTCAGCCTGGGCGAGGACGGCGGCCCTGGGCAGAGCCAGTCAGCGACATTCAATATCAAGGCGCAGCCGTCCGTTGACGGCCATGGCCTGGAGGCTGACGCGGTCCTGACAATTGCGGAATTTGACAATGATCTACGGCTCAACCGCGCGGCCCAGGGCACGTTGATCTTGGCCGGCACGGTGCATGATCCGCTGCACGAAATCCCCATACGGGAGATCGTCGCGACGGGCTATATCGAGGGCGATCTGACCGCCCGGGCCCGCGCCATCGGCACCATTCCCGCAGCGGACTTCCTACCCTATGCGCACGGCCGTCTGGACTACTGGCCAGCGCTCGATACGTCTGGGCGCCCCGCCAAGGAAGCCGCCGAATAAGCTTCGTTACGCCGCCCGCGCCCGGTCCATGCGGTCACGCAGGGCGTAATAGCCCGAGACGATGGGCAGGAACCAGGCGTGCCCGGTATAGCCGGGCCGGCTATGGAACGGCAGTTCATCGAAGGCGCAGGGCCGGTTCGCCTTGTCCAGAATTTTCAACGCCGTCTGGGTGCCCAGATAAGTCATCATGGCAACCCCGGCGCCATTGCAACCCGCCATGTAATGCACCCCGTTGTGCCGCCCCATGTGCGGCAGAAAATCGAAGGTGAACGCGATACCTCCGGTCCAGCAATGGCTGACCTTGATACCTTCCAACTGCGGCCAGACATCCAGCATCTGGCGATGCAAAATAGGTGCGCATTCACGGGGGTCACCCAGGGCCAGGCGTGCCCGGCCGCCGAACAACACCCGTTTGCCCCCCGGCGCCAGACGGTAATAATTCAACACCCGCTTGGAATCCGCCAGGGTCCGGTTATTGGGAACCAGAGCCTGGATCTCGTCAGCATCCCGCTCTTCCGTGGCGATCATATAAGAGGCAGCCGGAATCAAACGGCGGCGCAACCAACCCGTCGCCTTGCCCGTATATCCGTTGGTACCGACTACGACTTCCCGGGCCTTGATGATGCCGGCACTGGTCGCAACCAAATGGCCCCCCTCAGCATTGGCTCCATCCTGTGAGATCGCCTGCATGGTGGTATTGGCGCACAAGGTGACGCCCTGTTCGACACAACGGTCCAGCAAGGCCATTTGCAGCATGGCCGGATGCACGCTGCCAGAACCCTCGACCGTCATGCCGCCGAAATAGAAATCCGTGGCGATCTCGCGCCGTTGCTCACTGCGCGGCAGAAGGGCGGCGCCGAAATCGCCGGAGGAATTCAGATGCGCCACCTTGACCGCCATGGATTCATAATGGGCCGGGGTATAGGCGCCGACGAACCGGCCGCAGCGGACATAATGGCATTCCAGCTTTTCCCGCTCGATCATGGCTTCGAGGTTGCCCATGGCCTCGGCCCCGCCCATCAATAGTTCGTGCATGCGTTCCTTGCCCAAGGCGCGTTCCACCGGCGATATGGCGCCGGCTGTAGGCCCCTTGCCCACGTTGGAGCCACTGACCCCGCCGCCGTTGCGGGATGAAGCGCCATGGCCGAATTCCTCCGCCTCCAAAACCACCGCCTTGGTGCCGTTGCGGGCTAGTTCCAGCGCCGTGGACAGGCCGGCATAACCGCCCCCCACGATCACCACGTCCGCCGCCTCGGGCAGCGGATCATTTATTTTCCGTGGCGCGGCGGCCTCCCACCAATAGGGCGTGATCTTGAAATCTTCGGTAAACAGCTTGGCATTCATGACGGCAAACTCCCCGTTCGGACTGTGTGCACAAATGAGCATAGCACAGAGCCCTCACGACAAGTTGCGGTCAATTCACGGCGCCAGGTTCTATATGGAATAGGTATGCGAAATTTGATTTTCATCATTGGTCTGTCTTGTTTGGCGGTTTCTCAAGGGCGGACGGACCCGCGGGCTGATTTCGCCGCCGGACTGGCGGCCTTTGATGCCGGTGACTACGCCGTGGCGCACAGGAATTGGCAAAGCTTGGCTCGGACCGGCAACCCGCAGGCGCAAATTGCCCTGGCGGGATTATTTATCGCTGGCCTGGGTGTTACCGCCGATGCAGCCCTGGCGGCGGCATGGTATCGCCGGGCGGCCCTGCAGGGAGCCGCGATGGCACAGCTTAATCTGGGTGATTTGTATGCCAGGGGCCAGGGCGTACAACGGGATCTAGTCAAGGCCTATGCCTGGCTTGAGCTTGCCGCCCGGTCAGGTCAGGTTTGGGCACAGCGGCGGCGCGATGAGATTGGCCGCAAGATTGGAATTATTCGAATCGATAAAGCGATGGCGTTGGCGGACAAACTTCTCGACAACCCGTAGGACAAAAATGGCGCCTTTTTGATACCGTCGTATTCCGATTAATAAGATTAATGTATTACTAATTTCATGAGTTTTTCTGTTCAGCCGACACTATCGAGATTCCAAAAATAAATACACAAGTTAATTCCGTGCCTATCCGGTTGACGCAG
>CAZPWJ010000125.1:0-11467 GCA_964590195.1 uncultured Rhodospirillaceae bacterium
TCGACCTCTCCCTTACCAAGGGAGTGCTCTACCCCTGAGCTATGTGGGCGGGGTGCCGTATCTACGTATTGCGGCTCGCCGCTGTGCGACGGTCCGGCAAACTGCCACAAGTGCCCTTGTCAGGGCAAGCGAGATATGGCACCGATCAGCCCATGAAGGAAAAAAAGTCACAACAATCGGGCAATAACTCAAATCAGGCGGCCGAGCAGCGGAAATTGCGCCTGGCCCAGGCGTTGCGCGACAACCTGCGCCGGCGCAAGAAACAAAAGCCGGCGGGCGAGGACGTCATGGATCCCGCCGCATCCGGCCCGACCGGCACCTCCGCGCCTGGCAAAGGGGAATAATTCCCTATTTGTCATCTTGCTGCCACAATCCGCATGCCTGTTGGGCAAAACGAATGAAGATTTTAGGAATCTGGCGGTTTGCAGGCGCGGCGCAATAGGATAAAAACCCCGCCAACTATTGATGTTAGAGCGAATTCTGGCGCGGCCATGGCGGCCACTGTCGGAACTGCTGGGAATTGAATGGATAAGATACGCATACGTGGAGGCCGGCCCCTGCGGGGCAAGATCCCCATTAGCGGTGCCAAGAACGCCGCTTTGCCTCTTTTGGCGGCCAGCCTGTTGAGCGATGAAACCCTGGTTTTGCGCAATCTGCCGCATTTGGCGGATATCGCCACCATGACCCATCTGCTGGCCCAGCATGGCGTGGAGGTCTCCATGGCGGGCGAACATCCCGGCGGCGGCCATATGGGTCATGTCCTGAAACTTCGGGCCGGCGCCATCGCGTCGACCGAGGCGCCTTATGACATCGTCAGGAAAATGCGCGCTTCCGTCCTGGTGCTGGGCCCCTTGCTGGCCCGCTGCGGCCAGGCCCGGGTCTCGCTGCCGGGGGGCTGCGCCATCGGCACCCGCCCCGTGGATATGCACATTCGCGGTCTGGAAACCCTGGGCGCGGAAATTGAACTGGATGACGGCTACATTATCGCCAAGGCGCCCAACGGATTGCAGGGCGGTGTGGTGGTGTTTCCCCGCGTCTCCGTCGGGGCGACGGAAAACCTGTTGATGGCGGCCAGCCTGGCCAAGGGCGAAGTGGTGCTGGAAAATGCCGCCCGCGAGCCGGAGGTCGGCGATCTGGCCAACTGTTTGAACCGCATGGGCGCCCGCATCGAAGGCATCGGCGGCGATACCTTGCGGATCCAGGGCGTGGAGCGGCTGGGTGGTGCCGATTATGCCGTCCTGCCCGACCGGATCGAGGCGGCGACCTATGCCATCGCCGCTGCTATTACGGGCGGCGAAGTGGAATTGGTTGGTGCGCAGCCGGAGACCATGGAGGCCGCGCTGGCCTCGTTGAGCGAAGCTAATGTGGGCGTAAGGCGAACGGAATGCGGTATCCGGATCGGCGGCAATGATGGGGTTGTCGGTATCAATGTCACCACGGCGCCTTATCCCGGTTTCCCGACCGATTTGCAGGCCCAGATGATGGCCTTGATGGCGGTGGCCGACGGCGCGGCGATGATCACCGAGACGATTTTCGAAAACCGTTTCCAGCATGTGCCCGAGCTGATGCGCATGGGGGCGGATATTGCCGTCAAGGGCGCGACCGCGATGGTGCGCGGCAGTGGCGGTCCCGGCGGCAGCGGCCTGCATGGGGCGCCAGTGATGGCGACCGACCTGCGTGCCTCGGTTTCGTTGGTCCTGGCGGGCCTGGCCTCGAAAGGGGAAACCATGGTTAATCGGGTCTATCACCTGGACCGCGGATACGAGCGCCTGGAGGAAAAACTTTCCGCCTGTGGCGCCGATATCGTGCGGCTGACCGAATAGGAGCCGTTGGGCAAAGGCTATGATCAATTCACTTTTGCGACTGCGGGCGGAGGAAGCGGACGATCTGGCGGTGATCTCCAGCTGTCTGCAGGATGCCATCGCCCGTATTGGCGATATGTCTTATAACAAGCGCCTGCACCGCTTCGCGCTGGTTCTGACCCGGTTCCGCTGGGAGCTGGTTGACGAAATGGGCAGTGAAGGCGGCGTACGTGTGCGCTGCGGCATACATTTCGACGATGTGCTGCGGGTGCAGGCGCAAGGTATCGACATGGCCGACCAGACTGGCCTCTTGCCATTGCTGGCGATTACATGCGAGGACGCGGATTACGGCGTCGCCATACAGTTGGAATTCGCCGGCGGCGGCACGCTGCGCCTGGAGGCGGAGGCGGTCAGTTGCCGCATGAGTGATATCGACCAGGGTTGGCCAACGCCGAGCCGGCCCGACCACAATCTTGAGCTATAGGCGGCTTGAGTAATAGCTGGCTTGAGCTATCGGCAGCTCGAGCAATAGGGCCCAGGCCCACGGGAAATTTGGAAATGTCGCAGAAACTGGTCATTGCCCTGCCCAAGGGGCGTATTTTAAAGGAAGCCATGCCTCTGTTGCGTGGCGCCGGGATCGAGCCGGAAGCGGCCTTTGACGATCCGTCCTCGCGGCTGTTGCGCTTCAAGACCAACATCCCGGATCTGGAAATCGTCCGCGTGCGCAGCTTTGATGTGGCTACTTTCGTGGCCTTTGGCGCGGCGCAGATCGGTATCGCCGGTAATGACGTCCTGATGGAGTTCCAGTATCCGGAAATCTATGCGCCTTTGGATCTGGGCATTGGCGGCTGCTACATGGCAGTGGCCGAGCCGGCGGAAATGCTGGCCGAGGACGACCCCGGCCGCTGGAGCCATATTCGCGTGGCCACCAAATATCCCGGCATCACCCGGCGCCATTTCGCCGCCCGCGGCGTGCAGGCCGAATGCATACACCTGAACGGCGCCATGGAACTGGCGCCCAGCCTGGGGCTGTGCCGCCGTATCGTCGATCTTGTCAGCAGCGGCGAGACTCTGCGCGCCAATGGTCTGGTCGAGGTTGAGCGCATCGCTGATGTGACCTCGCGCCTGATTATCAACCGGGCCGCCGCCAAGACCAGGCCCGAACATCTGACCGGCTGGATCGAGCGCTTTCAAGAGGCCCTCGATGCCTCATAAATGGAACGGCCTCAAATTGAACAGCCGGGACGCGGACTTTCAAGCGCGTTTCGCTGCTTTTCTGGCGGATAAGCGCGAGACCGCCGTAGACGTCACCCAAGTGGTGAGCGACATCCTGGCCCAGGTGCAAAGCCGGGGCGACGACGCGGTTCTGGAATACACCCGGAAATTTGACCGGGTGGAATACAGCGCGGCGGAGATGCGTCTGACCGTGGCTGAAATGGACCGGGCCCTTGAGAGCGTTCCGGAAGAACAGATCCAGGCCCTGCGCCATGCCCATGACCGCATCGCCGCCTACCATGGCCGGCAGTTACCCCAGGACGACCGCTACCAGGACGATCACGGCATTGAACTAGGCCACCGCTGGACCGCCATCGCGGCGGTGGGGCTATATGTGCCCGGCGGCCTTGCGGCCTATCCTTCATCGGTATTGATGAACGCGGTGCCGGCCAAGGTCGCGGGCGTACCGCGTCTGGCCATGGCCGTGCCCAGCCCCGATGGGCAGCTGAACCCGCTTGTATTGGCGGCGGCGCGGATCGCGGGTGTGGACGAGATCTATCGCATGGGCGGGGCCCAGGCCATCGCCGCCCTGGCCTATGGCACGGCCTCCATCGCGCCGGTGGACAAGATCGTCGGTCCGGGCAATGCCTATGTGGCGGCGGCCAAGCGGCAGGTCTTTGGCACCGTCGGCATTGAAATGATCGCCGGCCCCTCGGAAATTCTGGTGCTGGCGGACAAGGACAATAATCCATCCTGGATTGCCGCCGATCTTCTTTCCCAGGCCGAACATGACGCCGCCGCGCAATCGATCCTGATCACCGATGACGAGGATTTCGCCGGCCAGGTCGTGGACGCGGTGGCCGATCATTTGGCAAGCTTGCCACGGGCCGAGATCGCGCGCGCTAGTTGGGACCGTTATGGCAGCGTTATTGTCGTGCAGGATTGGCATGAGGCGGTGGAACTGGTGGATCGCATCGCGCCGGAACATCTGGCCATTGCGCTGGCCGATGCCGAAGGCATGCTGGCACGGATACGCAATGCGGGCTCGATCTTCCTTGGCGCCCATACGCCGGAGCCCATCGGCGATTATATCGCCGGGCCGAACCATGTCCTGCCCACGGCGCGGGGCGCGCGTTTCAGCTCCGGCCTGTCGGTGCTTGATTTCATGAAGCGTAGCTCGATCATCCGTTGCGATGGCGATGGCCTAGCCCATTTGGGGCCCGACGCGATGATCCTGGCCGAGGCCGAGGGCCTGTCCGCCCATGCCCGCGCCATCGCCGTGCGCCTGCAATCCAACCGCCGACCGGACTAGGTTTGGGCCATGTCCGAGTCCCAGCGCATCGCCCGGATCAACCTGGATGAGCGCACGGTTATTCGCCGCTCCGCCGATATTGAGCATGAACGCAGGGTGGCGATTTTCGATTTACTGGAAGGTAACAGCTTCCGCCCTATTGGCGATTTCCAGGGCCCCTACCATGTGCTGATGGGCATGGAGGAAAACCGCCTGGCACTGGATATTCATGACGAAAATGATCTGCCGCTGACCCGCGTGCTGCTGCCCCTGACGCCGTTTCGCCGCATCATCAAGGACTATTTCACGGTTTGTGAAAGCTATTTTCAGGCCATTAAATCCGCCTCTCCCTCGAAGATCGAAGCCATCGACATGGGCCGGCGCGGCCTGCACAACGACGGCTCGGACCTGCTGCGCGAGCGTTTGGAGGGCAAGATCGAGGTCGATAACGAAACCGCCCGGCGCCTTTTTACCCTGCTCTGTATTCTGCAGATCAGGAGTTAGCCATGGAAACGGTCCGCCGCCCCACCAGCGTGCTGTTTGCCTGTAACTTCAATTCCGTACGTTCGCCCATGGCCGAGGGCCTGGCCAAGAAGCTGTTTGGCGAGACGATCTATTTTGATTCCGTTGGCGTGCGTCAGGGCAGTGTCGATGGTTTCGCCATCGCGGCCATGGCCGAAATCGATATCGATATTTCCCATCACGATGCCAAGACCTTCGATGATCTGGAAGATACCTCGTTTGATCTGGTGGTCAGCCTGACACCGGAAGCCCAGCACAAGGCGGTGGAACTGACCCGGACCATGGCCGTCGATCTGGAATACTGGCCCAGCCTGGACCCCACCGGTATTGATGGCAGCCGCGAGGTCATGCTTGACGCATTTCGCAAGGTCCGTGATGATTTGCAACGGCGCATCAAGGAACGGTTTGGCGAGACGTAACGTCGTTGTGTTCCCACCGGGCTTTTGACGTGTCGGCTAAACCAGGTTGGAGGACCACCCATGCACGAGAAATTCATGGCCCGCGCCATTGAGATTGCCGCTGAAAGCGTCGATGCCCCCGGCACCCTGCCATATGGCGCCGTTATCGTCATGGATGGCAAGATCGTTGGCGAAGGGCTGAACCGGGCCAGCGCAGAGCACGACCCGACCTCCCATGGTGAAGTCGAGGCGATCCGCGATGCCTGCCGCCGGCTCTCGACTATCTCTCTGAACGGCGCCGATCTTTATACCTCCGGTGAGCCCTGTTCCATGTGCGTGGCGACCATGTACCAGGTCGGCATAGCGCGCATGTTTTATGCTGGGGCTGCCAGCGACAGCGCGGATTTTTTCGGCAGCCTGACGGAGCATGACCCGAAATGGGCCCGCAGCATGTCCAATCAGGAATTGCGCGAACAGGTCGGCCTGCCGGTCGAGCAGCGCAGCATGCCAGCGGTGCAGATGATGGCGGACGATATGGTGGCGGTTTTTCAGGTCTTCATAGATCGGAACACTTAAGCGCGGCTCACTCCGTTAGCAGCCTATCGAGGGCGTGGGCATATATGCCGTAGACGGCTTCGTATTCAATGTCGCCGCCGCGAATGGCGTTCTCGAACATGACGCCGCTGTTGACCTCCAGGATCTGCAACTGGCCGTCGATTTCGACAATATCGATGGCGCCGAAATTCAGCCCCATGGCGGCGGCGGTATCCTTGGCGAGTTGTACTTCTTTTTCGTGCTCGGCGACATTCAAGGCGCGGAGTTTGCTGCCCTGGCCCAGGTTATGCTTCCAGCCGAGAGGAACGTCGGTGTCCGCCGCCGGTATGCGTGCCAGCAGTTCTCGGCCCTGGCCTGGCCGGCCCTCCTGAATAATGCCGCCCAAGGCCTCGGCGCCGAATTTTTGCCACGCCAGCTCCGCCACCGGGCTGTTGCCGTCGCCGGTGACGAAGGGCCGGACTTTTTCATATAACAGCGGCACTTCATCAAAGGCGATGTAGGCTCGGACTTCGCGCGTAATAGGCAGATATGGCGACAGCGCCACGCTGCGTTCCCGCGACAGGACTTCGTGCACGGCGCCTTCCAGCTCATCGGCGCCGTGGACCAGAAAGACATCCAGGCCGCCGGTGCCTTCGTTGGGTTTGACCACGCTGGCCCGGTTGTTTTCTTCGTGACAGTCGATGATGCGCTGCCAGTTTCCATTCTGTTCGATATGTTTCAGAAAACGCGGCGCAAGAAACATTCTGTGCGGTACCGCCTGAATGCCCAGAGCGCTTAGGACATCGAAGGTCGCGGCTTTGTCCCGCGCGGTTGACTGAACGGAGGATGAATTGAGGCCCAGATCGTAGCCGAAGATAATCTTGTTGCCGGCGGGCCCCCGCAACACGAAGATCCAGTCATGGGACAGCGAGACGATTTCGATCCTGTTCCTCTCGCAATATGACTTGATGATGGAGACGAACTGCCGCGCGGAATTTTTCATGCCGGCTCTCCTATTTCCATTGCCAGCAGAAGCTTTCGATAGAGGCCGATGACGGTCTGCCGCTCTCGCTCCCCCGTTGCGCCATAATTGTTTAAGCCCGGCGCCGCATTTAATTCCAGCACCGCGTGGGCATCATCGAAATGTTCGATTGATTGACAGATGATATCAACGCCCGCGAACCTCAGCCCGACGGCGTTGGCCGCTTGCACGGCAGCACGTTTATAGCCGGCATCAATCCTATCGGTCACATCAACCACATCACCACCTGAAGTTAGATTGGCGTTCGCCAGCAGACGCACGGTTATGCCGTCTTCGATCACGTCGTCGATGCCAAGGCCTTGGCTGCGGAGATGCTGTCGAATTCTTGGATCGTCTGGTGTAATCGACGATGGCCGCCCCATGAGAGCCACTTCATCGCGCCGTTTCAAGAGCAATTGCGCGATTGTATCTCTGCCATTACCCATGACAGAAAGGGGCTGGCGCAGATAGGCCGCGATCACTTGACCATCCAATACGATGACGCGGTAATCCTTGCCGGGAACGGGTTTTTGCAGCAGCACCTGATCATGCACCAGGTAGAGGTAATCCAGATGGCTTTGCAATTCATCGTCCGTGTGGACCAGCAGGACGCCCTGGCCCTCGGCGCCTTCATTGGGTTTGACAAAAAGGGGAAAGCCAAATTCCGTTACCGCCTTCGCAGTGTCCGATTGGGCCGCCAACCGATGGCGCAGGGCCGGGTTTTTCAGTGCAAATTCCGCGATTGCCCTGGGTGAGAACACAATCCGGCTGGCCGGTGTGTTTAGGCCGGCCGCGTCGAGGAACTTGGCGCAGTAATCCTTGTCCTTGGTTATCTGGGCCGCGCCCATGCCGTTGATGTCAAAACAGGCGTTCTTGAAAAAGCAGCGCCGGCCATTCTTGAAAGTCACGAACCCGGCGCGGCCATAATCCGCCTCGAGGGTAAGTTCCGCCCCCATGGCCCCACATAAATCGGTGAGAATGGTCGCAAGCAAGTTTGCATCGCCTGGCATGTGTTCGCCATCCTTGGCCGGGTTCTTTATCCCGCGCCCAAGTCTTCTTCGACTTCGGCTTCGAAATCGCCGATGGGTTCGGTGGTTCTATTTCGCCAATGGGCATATTCGCGGACGAAGGTCGCGTGGATCTGCTCCAAAGGCGGTTCGGCGAATTCGCCACGGAATTTCAGATACTCCATATGCCGGCTGCCGGCGACATCGAAGGGGTGGTAAATGGAATCTTCCTCGCCATCGAACTCAAGGGGCCGCAGTCCGAATTTTTCACATAGCTCCACATTGAAGGCCGGCGTGGCCTTGACCCATTTGCCATCCAGATAGATGTCCGTGTAGCCATGCCAATAGAACTGATCGGTCTGCATGCGCTGGCGCATTTTCTCCGTCGATAAATGATTGCACACATCGGCAAAGCCAAGCCGCGCCGGAATGCCCTTGGCCCGGCAGACCGCCGCCAACAGGATGGCCTTTGCCACGCAATAGCCTTCCCTGGCGGTCAACGTCGTGGTGGCGCGGAATGCCTCGACCTCGATGGCCGAAATATAGGGGTTGTATCGGATCTGGTCTCGTACCGCATAGTACAGCCTTACAGCTGCTTCCTTTGGCGATGCGGCATCGCCGGCGGCGGTTTCGGCGAAAGCCACGATATCGGGATGGCTGCTCTCGACCGTTGCACCGGCTTCAAGATAGGCGGTGAATTCGCCGGCTGCGTCCTTGCATGCAAATTTTCCCATACTGTTATTGTTCCGCCTGTAGGGCCGCCTCCAGGGCCGCGTAATCAATGGGTGGTTCGTGCGTTTGCCGGACCATATTGGCATTGCGGGCCTTGATCATCATGGTCAGGGCATGATTGTACGGCGTAGGGATGCCCAAGGCCGCGCCTTCGCGGACCACGGCACCGTTCAGGCTATCGATCTCCGTGCGCTGGCCCGCTTCCATATGCTGCAGCATCGATGGCTTGTTAAAGGCCCGGCCCAGGATACGCTTTATGGATGCCTTGGGGTCCGGGTCCATCAAGGTGATGCCCTTGGCGGCGATCACAGCCAGGGTTTCGTCCAGGATCAACTCCTGCATCTCCGCCGCCGCTTCGTCCGAACCGACTTCGCCCGAGCGTAAACCGGTTATGGCGCACATCGGATTGACGGCGCAATTCAGCATGAACTTGGTCCAGATCACTGATTGGATATCGTCGGCGATATGCGGGTCGAAATTCGCGCCCGCAAGCAGGTCGCGCAACAGCTCCACCCGGGCACTGCCGCCGCCCGGCAATTCGCCGATCCAGGTCTTGTTGGCGTTGGTATGAGTGGCATGGCCGGCCTTGGGCGAGGCGGCGGAATGATAGCTGATGCCGCCGACGACCCGTTCAGCACCCAAGACATCGCACAATGTTTCCACATTGCCGACGCCGTTTTGAAAGGTCACGGCCCAGCCTTCGGGCTTCAACACCGCCTTGGCATGTTCGCCCGCCGCCTTGGTATTGTTGGTATCCGTATGGATGAAGGCAATATCTGCGGCGGGCAGGCTTTCGGCGGAGGTCGCGGCTGGTGCCTTCAGGCGGTGCTCGCCGTCAATGCCGTCAAAGATGTAGCTGCCGTTGTTCAGGGCTTCGACCGCCGCCTGACGGATTTCAATAAATTGCACGTCCTGGCCGGCCAATAACAAATGACCGCCGTACAGGCCGCCCATGGCGCCAGCGCCAATAACACAGATTTTCATGTTCAACTCTCGCCTCATTGATAGTTTGCCCTATGCTAAGGGCAAATGACCAAGGAGGCGAGAGTATGAGTGGATCTGGGAGCGAATATGCGCGGCCGGAATTTCTGGTGGAAACGGACTGGTTGGCGGATCATCTGACAGATCCGAACGTGCGGATTTTCGATTGCACCACCCATTTGGTGCCAAATGCGGACGGCACGCTGCGGGCCGAAAGCGCGCTGGCCGACTACCGGGCAGGGCATATTCCCGGTGCGGGCTATCTTGATTTACAGGCGGAGCTGTCCGATCCCTCCGGCGCCTATCGTTTCACCACACCAAGCGCTGAAGATTTCGCCGCTACTGTTGGCGCGCGCGGCATTGCCGATGACAGCCGCGTGGTCCTGTACAGCACGGGCGCTGTGTCCTGGGCTACGCGGGTCTGGTGGATGCTGTATGCCTTCGGCTTCGAAAATGCCGCCATTTTGAACGGCGGTTGGCAAAAGTGGCGGGCGGAGGCAGGCGCGGTCAGTACGGAAGATGATTGCCGCTATCCCCCCGCCAGCTTCAGCGCCCAGGCGCGGCCTGGCCTGATCGTGGACAGTAGCGCGGTTTTGGCGGCCCTTGAAAACCGCGACGCCGTGGTGGTCAATGCTCTGGCACGGGATCAGCATGAAGGGACGTCGAAGCGTCACTATGGCCGGCCCGGCGGGATCACAGGCAGCGTCTGTCTGCCGGCTCTGGATCTTCTAGACCCCGGCGACGGTAGATTTCTTGATGCCGCCGGCTTGCATTCGAAGTTTGCGGCATCTGGCATCGGCATGGGACAGCAGGTCCTGGCCTATTGCGGCGGCGGTGTCGCGGCCACGGTGGATACCTTTGCCCTGGCCCTGCTGGGGCACGACAATGCGGCTATATACGACAATTCCCTGTCTGAATGGGCCAATAAACATGATCTGCCCATGCGGGCGGGAGGATAACCATGCCGGAGTTGAAGAGCGGCGGACATAATCTGCACTATCAAATCATTGATCTGACGGCGCCCTGGGCCGAGGCACCGGAAACCATCCTGTTTCACCATGGCGTGGGCGCCAATTGGCGTTGTTGGCTTGGCTGGGCGGCGGCCTTGCAGGACCGCTACCGCCTGGTGGTGTTCGATCTGCCCGGCCATGGAAGCTCCCAGCCCGGCGATGATGCAATAACGATCGAGGCCATGGTGCGGGATACAATCGCCCTGGCGGATGCGGTGGATTGCGCCAAGTTCCATCTGGTGGGAGAGTCCGTTGGCGGCACCGTGGCCTTGCAAACCGCGATTGAACATCCCGACCGTTTGTCGAGCCTGACGGTCAGCAACGGCGCTCACGTAGGCGGCGGCATCCGGAACCTGGATTTCTGGCATGACATGATTGGTGGTGAGGGAGGTATGGCGGCCTGGTCCGAGCGCATGATGGAGCACCGCTTTTTCCCCGGCGCCCTGTCCGAGGATATGGCCGCCTGGTACCGGACCCAGCAGGCCAGTGCTGATCCGGGCACTGTTCTGGCCCTGTTGGCGGCCTTGGTGGGCACGGATTTAAGTGCACGGTTGCCTGATATGACGGTGCCGACCTTGCTGATGCATCCGGATTCCTCGCCCTTTATCGACGTGCCTACCATGGCGGATCTGTATGCGCATTTGCCCGATGCGCAAATGCACATATTCCCCCACGCCAAGCATGGCTTGCCGTTTTCCCATGCGGAGGCGTGCAGCCAAACACTGCGGGCGTTTCTGGACCGTCTGAACAGTTAAGTGGCCTGGAGGCGGGATTGAGCCGCTACGTCAATCTTTTAGCGGATCAAACCACAGCCGTTTGTCACCAAAGGGGGTCTCGGGCACAAGCAGCGGGTTTTCAATTTTGAACAACCGCCGTTGTCTCAGGTGCAGGGGATCAATCTTGCGTGCCTATCCGGTTAACGCAGACACCCACTTCATGTAGGGTGCTTCCAAT
>CAZPWJ010000126.1:0-11029 GCA_964590195.1 uncultured Rhodospirillaceae bacterium
CAAAATAGATTTCTATTTCCAACTTAGGCAATAAAAGGGTCAGAGCAAACCTAAATTTCGATCCGTACGGTGCTCAGCTTACAATCCTTGTCCTCTGGTTGACCGATGTTTGTCAGTCGAGTTGCTTGTCTCAATTCGGGTCCTCCGCGCACTCGATATTTCGGCTCGTAACCTCGGTTAGCAATTCAAGATATCTTTCAGTGGCAGCGGCATCGAGCGGGGAAATCCACTTCTCAAAAGCCTTCTGCCGCTTGACAGAAATCTCCTCGTCAATGAAGGGGTTGCCGAGCCGTTCGACGATCAGATTGGCAAAGGATTCAGGCGACTTGGCGACATCATACAGATCGTAATGTTCCCGCAGGAGCACATGCTCCGAGTAGGGCTTGCGGTTAACCTCTTCGAAATGAGGGATGACCACCGGCTTGCCCACAAGCCCAGCCTCCAAGATAGTCGTTGAGCCAAAGCCACAGATGACCTCAGAATCGAACATCAATTGTTGTGCATCCCCTCCCACCTGAATGCTCAAATTCGGTAATTCTCCGGCATCAATGCCGTTGGCTTCCAGAGCGGCATGTATTTTTTCAATCCATTCTCCGCCCCACTTCGGTTTGATGACAAAATCGACTTCGGGCATCTTCCGCGCCAAACGAGCAAATTCCACATGGGATAATTCGAACAGCCGGTTCCAACCAAGGAACGGATGCTTCGACCATGGGTCGATCTCCAAATCCTTAAGACCGATGCCGCTTGAAAACGAAAAGTACGTGACGCATTTGCGTTTGTTTTTGTCATTTGACGGCTCATAGTTTTCAAGACGGGACAGAAATCCATCCATTCTGAGGCAGCCCAGGCTGACCACCTGGGACCGGTCGGCGAAGCCGCAATCCACCAGCACATCCCTGATAATCTCGTTGTGGACAATGATATTGCTGCCGCCAAACCGGCCGACGCGACGGGCGACAACGGCTTCGCCCTCCAGCTGAGGTGTTTCGGTCCTCAAGTTTTCTTTGTGGAGCACAATATAGGGATGCCCGATCTTGTCAGACGCTTCGCCGAACACCCGATCATGCTTGTACCAGTAACTGGCGCCCAGGACGCAATCGATGGGAATAATGGCGTAAAGAGCCCTCAAGAAGTGCTTCATGAATTCCAAATACTCTTTACGCGTTTCGTCATCCAGCCAGTCTTCACCGATCTCAATTTGGATTTCAGCCCTTTCAGATTCCGTTGCCAAGAAAATGGCACGCAAGCGAAATTGCCATTTGATGGGCATGAGCCATACTTTGACGCGGTCACTCGAATCCAATATTTGAAGGTCGCCGCGGAATCTGTCGGGGGACAATGCCAGCGCATTGATTATCGGTTTTTCGGCGCCGTTGGACGAACCGTTCAATGCCCGTATTTCCCGCGCACAGAGCCAGGCGATGGGCCATGCAAAACCGATTCGGACCATCGTTTTGATCGCCGATTTTCCCATCGCGTTGAGAAGTTTCCGCATATTTCCAATCGCCGTGAGGTTACAAGTTCATTGATTATTCGGAGGGACGGATTAGCGCATAAAGGCTGAGATGTCGTCGGCGAGAGAGGCTGCATCCAAGCCGTGATGCCTTAGCACATCCGGGTTTTTCCCGGAAACCGGAATTTCTTTCAATCCGATTCTTTTGACCGGAGGTTTGCGGTCCGTCCTTGCCGCCGCTAGCGTGGCGGCAATCATGGCGCCCTGCCCACCCTCAATGTAGTGATTGTCCAACGTGACGACATGATCCGCGCCCCGCACCGTGTCCGCCAGCCATTCCTCGTCGACCCGGTTCAACCAGGGCAAATTGACAAGCCGAACGTCGAGACCGTGGTTGTCGAGCAAGATTTGGGCGGCCCGCACGGCTTCCGGAAGCAGCGTCGGACCATAAGCGAAGATCACCCCGTCGCCGCCCTCTTTGATGACGGCGCCCTTGCCAACCTCAAACCGATAGCTGGACGGCAATTCGTACGGAATATCACAGGGAATGGACACCAGCCTCAAATAGGTGCTTTGCTCGTTCTCCCTGAACGCCCAATCGACCGCCAGTTCGACTTCGCTCTCACAGCAGGGTTCGATCAGCACCAAACCCGGCACGCCCGACAACGCCGCGATATCCCGCACCGATTGGTGGGAATGGCCCGGACCGCCCGGCAACACCCCGGCCAATGAGCCGGCGTAGACAATTTTGGTTTTCTCGGTGGCGTTATTGTAGATCTGCTCGTTCGGACGGGTTGACAAGAAACAGGCGAACGAATGGACCGCCGGGATCAACCCTTTGAGTGCCATGCCGCCGGCCTGCGACACCATGTCCTGTTCGGCAATGCCGCATTCGACAAACCGCTCGGGGTAGCTATCCCGAAACGGTATCAAGCCGGTATCGAGAATGAGGTCACCATTCAGGGCGATAATTCTTTCATCCCGCCCGGCCGCTTCAAGCAAGGCCCGAGAATACGCCGCAACCATTTTTTGCGGCTTGCCCGGGCCGGACGGCGCCGCCGGTCGCGGGACCGCCTCAACCGTCACAGATGTGGAATTAAGTGCTGCAAGCCGGCGGTTTGACCGATCAAGCAGAATATCCAGGGCCCGGTCATAGTCGTCAACCGACGGCGCACCGCTGTGATATTTATACAGGCCATCGGCCGCCAGCGTCGTTCCCTCCATGAAACCGACTCCCTGGCCCTTGATGGTATCGGCGATGATCACCTTGGGCGCCGTGGAATCCTGCCGCACCGTCTCCAACGCCTCCACGAACGCGGCGATGTCATTTCCGTCACAGCGTACCGCGCGCCAACCAAAGCTCTCGAACTTGGCCTCCAGGTCGCCCAAATCGCTGACGTCACTGACCCAAGTATCGGACTGGATCTTGTTGTGATCGACAATGGCAATGATTTCACCGAGTTGGTGATTGGCAGCCGAGACCAGGGATTCCCAAAACTGACCTTCCTGCAATTCGCCGTCTCCAGTGAGGACAAAAATATCTTCCTCGACACCCGCCAGCCGGTTGGCGAAAGCCATGCCCTTGGCCTTGGAAATGCCCATACCCAAGGATCCCGTGTTGGTGACCACATTGGGCGTACCGACATCCGGATGGCCCGGCAGGCCATCGACCTCGCGCAATTTGTGCAGAAGGTCGAAGTCGAGCCGCCCCGTCGCCGTCATGACGGTGTAGTGGGCCGGGGCGTCATGCCCTTTCGACGAAAAGAAAATACCTTCGCCGGCGGCAGCCCCTTTATGTCCTTCATCGCCGAGTTCACGGAGAAAAATCCACACCAGCATGTCGATACATGAGAACGACGTTCCGATATGTCCGGACCCCGCCTTGGCGATCATGTACAGGGTGTTGATCCGGCAGAGATCGGCAAAGACCTCTGCGCGCTCGATATCGCTGCAGTTGAGAGCCCTGACCCGATCAAATTCCGCACTAGGAACGTACGTTAAACTCAATATTCCTCTCCCAACTCAATAACCTCTCAATTCACCCTGCGAAGGCGCCTTCCGTTACGGCCGTGACTTTGGCCTCGCCGCGGTCGATCAGGCGCTCCGCCATATCCCAATCATCTTCATAGTCGATTGAGAAGCCTTCCCAGCCTTCGGTGAAGAACGGCGCAACGGCGTCGCCTGCGATTGATCCCTTCTCCATGGCGGTGCTCCGCCAAGCGATCTCGAGCGAGCTGTTCTGCACATAGACTTCCGGCAAATCCTGATACTGACGGGAGTGCCAAGGTATTTCGTCCTGGGGCTGCGCCATCAGGGGGCCCAATTTATCGCCCTCGACAAGCCACATTTTTCCGGGATGCTGTCGGCACTTCTCGACGGCGCGGATCGAATCGACGTCTCGCCGGTCGGCAAACGCCTGCCATGCCCGCCTCAGCGTGGCCGCCGTCCGAAAAGGACTGGTCGGGCGCAAAATCGAGAAGGCGTCAATGTCATCGTCCAGATTTTCAAGAGCATGACGAATCCACTCGATATCCGGCGACGTGGTTGTGGCAAACTCCGCCGGCCTGAGAAAAGGCGTTTCCGCTCCGTAGTGCTCCGCCGCCTGAGCGATACCAGCGGAGTCCGTTGAAACGACGACGCGATCAAAGAGGCCGCATTCCCGCGCCGAGACGATTGAATATGCCAACAACGGGTGTCCGGCCAACCGACGCACATTTTTGTTTTTCACGCGCTGGGATCCTGCTCGCGCCGGAATAAGTGCAATTACTTTCGACATTGCACAGCAGGTTTTATCGGAGAAACAATCATGGGACGACGGTTCGAGTTCAGCTTTCTTTGCTATTTATTTGCCGATATATCGACAACCCCCGCCCCTTCATAGAGCGACAGCGTCATTCGGGCGCTGCTGACCGCTTCATCGAAGTGACGGTCGGAAAAATCGCCGCCCGCCTCGACGACATCAAAAAACAGGTCCAGAGACCGTTTCAGCGACGCGTCGTAATATGACTTCGACGACACATGTTCGCTGATGACTTCGTGAGGCGGTGTCGCAAACCTGCCGTCTGCGTCATAACTATCACGTCCGCCGTATTGCCTCAGGCAGCCGTCGTTCATGTCAAGCATTCCATCGGACAGCCACAAACGGGCGCTGTTCGAATAGGGAGCGGAATAGGACAGGTAAATCGACGCGGTCTGCCCCCCCTGCGATTGCATCATTACCGAGCAGCCATCCGCGTCCTCGACTGCGGGATTGCACCGGGTTTTATGACAAACCGCATCCTTCATATTCCCGAACAGACGGTGCGCCATATGGAAGTAGTGGATGCCGACATTTCCGACAACGGAAGCAAATGCGTCGCGTTCGGCGAACCGCCAGTTTCCGGCCGACGATTTCTTGAACGAGAGACCATGGGTGGCAGCTACGTCGAGGTGAAGCGGCGCCCCCGCGACGCCGCTTTCAATGAGACTTTCCGCGGCCAGGCAAAAATCCGTATGGGCATAATTGTGATTGCAGTAAATACGTCTCTTTTGCGGTTTCGCCAGGGAGGCCAACCAAGTTAGTTCGTCTTTGGTCGCGCCAATCGGTTTTTCGCAAAAAATACGGGCCTCGCCTTCGAGCAATTTCTGCTGATAGTCTTTGTGGGTCCCGCTCGGCGAACAAACGAGGACAGCATCACATGACGAGAGCTCGCCGAAATCGCTTGTCGGCACGATGGGGCATGGCTCGGAAGCGAAATCGCACCGGGCGAGCCGGTCACCGTCAGGGTGATAGACGTGGATCACCTCAACTGTCGGGTACGCCGCCGCCAAATCCCGGATTCGCGAAGCATGATTACGGTAGCCAATTATACCGACGCGCAATTCCGTCACCTACCAGGGTTTCAGGTCACAACGCATCGCCGACAAGGTTCGATTTCGTCGCGTTCAGCTTTCAAATGGCGGTCGCGCAATTCTTGGTATTCCGCCGATTTCCAGGCTGAGGAAACCGAGTGGTCGCCAAACCGCCATTGCGACAATGTTGACTTGTAATCGAAGTCGCACGGATTGACCAAGCCGTCCCACCACACGAACATGCGCCGCCACAATTCAGTACAGGGGCTGTCGACGCCGTTTACCGAATTTTCGTACGAATCCTGCCACGGATTGTAATTGGTAAAGGCGACGATATCCGCGAACTCGCCCCAAAATGACTCCATCTTGTCGATGTCTTGTTGCTCATTGAGCTTAACGCCGCTGATTCGCACCACCATTTTACTTGCGCCGTATTCCCGGCTGCGAATGTCACGGAACCTTTCGAGATTTTTCACGACCTTCTCAAAGTTCCCCCTCACCCTGATCTTTTCATAGAGCTCCTTGTCGGCGGCGTCGATCGAGAAAACCAAATTCTGCAAATCACTGGACAACAGAGTGTGGATCATTTTGTCGTCCAACACCGAAGCGTTCGTATTCAATTTCAATGCAAGGAACTTGCCGCGGCAATAATCCAACATCCCGGCGATGTCCTTATGCAACAACGGCTCACCGCGCGAAGCGAAGGTGACGGCCTCGATTTTACCTGCCACCTCGTCGATAATTTGCTTGAAGGTATCGAAGTCCATATGCCCCATGTAGCCCTTGGACTTGCCGACAAAATTGGCGTCGGACTGGTAGCACATGATGCAACGGTAGTTGCAGATCGAGGTTGGTTCGATTTGCAAACAAGGCGGATGGTCTTCAACAATTTTCAGCTCGGGGTACTTATTGTACTTATAGCGGTAGACCAAATACCTGAGGCGGTCTTTCTCCTCGACCAAGCGGTATTCCGGCATTTCGTGTCCCGACAGGACAAAATCCTCGGCCTCAGGCGTTTCCACCGCCAGCCGACGCCGATAGGATGCTTGAATTCGGTCGATCAATTCCCGGTCCCGCGGCGACAGACCCCCGGTCCCCTCCGGCGTGTTCGCGATCTCAAGTTCCCGGGCGATCTCCCGGTCGTCGGCGCTGGCGCCAATGACCCGCAGGTTTTCACTGCGAAACCCCTTGAGCCTTACTTCCGGTTTTTCCGTAATGATTTCGTCAGTCATCATTCACAATTCCCAAGGCCCGGTGCTGGCGACGGCTAACCGGTGAAATTCCAGGCAGGAACGAGTGCGTGATGGATGCTCTCATGTTGCCTACCATGCTGTCCAACCTCCATCGATAACCAAGTTGGATCCGGTCATGTACGATGACGCGCCGGAGATCAAATAGATTATCGCGCCGTTGTACTCGTCTTCGTTGGCCATGCGGGCCAGCGGAACCCGGTCACAATAGGCCTCGAGAAACGCCTCGTCCTGATTGTTGAACACGCCGCCGAACGTCGCAGTATTAACCCGCACGCCGGACTGAGCCCAATAGGTGGCCAGATACCTGGTCAAGTTCAGAATTGCCGATTTGGACACGGAGTACGTGACCGGCTTATAAAACGGCGCGCCGGCTTTCCGCCGGTATTCATATAAGCTTTGGTCGGGGGACAAGACGCCATAGGTGGATGAAATGTTGACGATCGATCCCCGGCCGGCTTCCGCCATCGCGGCGCCGAATATCTGGCACGCCAGGTAGGTGCCCTTCACGTTGACGTCCATTACCTTGTCCCAGGATTCCTCGGGATAGGTCTCGAACGGTCCATTTTCTTCGATGGGCGCGTTCGGCGGTGCATCAAGTGCGGCATTGTTTATCAGGCCGTGCGGCGTTCCCCAGTCTTCGCGCAACCCCGTCAGTGCGTCGGTCAGGGATTGGCGGCTGGTCACGTCAGCCTTGATGATGCGTAAACTATCCTCGTCCAGCATGCCGGCCTGATGCGCCAGGTATTCCGGCGGCGGCGAACCGTAGTCCAATATCGCAACCTTTGCCCCCTGGGCGAGAAGCGCTGCTGTGAATTGACGTCCAAGTTGACCTAATCCGCCGGTAATCACGACGCTCTTGCCATCGAGGCTAAAGAGGTCAACCGTCTTCATTCTGCTTCCCCATACTGAAGAAGGTGAACGTTTGCAATCATGTCGCATACCTCGCGAACGGCGCCCAGTCCGCCAGGCTTTGCCGTCCGGTATTTGGCGCACTCAATGACGTCGGCGTGGGCATCGGAAACGACGATCGGCAAACCAACCACCTGAAGACAAGGCAGATCGTTGATGTCGTTTCCGACGAATGCCGTTTGCTGCAAGTCTACACCGGCACCCTCTAGTATTCGGTTCAATGCGCCAATTTTATCGTCGCAACCGTTGACGCAATCGATGCCAAGTTTCCGGGCTCGAACCTGCACGACGGGGTTGACCTCGGTGGAGATTATCGCCGTACCAATGCCGATCTGCCGCAGACGTGACAAGCCAATGCCATCGCTGCGGCTGCAGCGGACCGTCTCAATCCCTTCTTCGCTTACGTACACCATGTTGTCGGTGAAAACGCCGTCAAAATCGAAGGCAACGAACTTCACCGCCTCGACGGCTTTCATGAGTTCCTCATTCATGGCGGCTACGCTCAAGCTGGTTATTCGCTCGTCAGAAACGAGAAATCAAATCCTTCATCCGCATTGACAGCGCGCGTTGTGCGCTGTCCAACGACATTGTCGAATTCATAGGGCGGCAAGCCGTCGCCAGGCGAACGGAAAGCGATGTCTCCCTCCTCCAGAACATGTCCTTCCGGGAGATCGCGGGAAGCGACCAACTTTTTCGACATCTTCAGCAAGGGCTTCATCTCGCTTTCGTACTTGACTTTATTGCCGTCACCCAGGGCCAGGCGACAGCGGCGCAGATCGCGCACCAGACGCCGCAGTCCGCCGGGTTCCAACGAAAAGGCGTTGTCCGTCCCCCGCCAGGCCCGATTGAGGGTGAAGTGTTTCTCAACAACCCGGGCGCCGAGAACGTAGCCGACAACCGCCATTGCAATGCCGTTGTCGTGAGACGACAAACCGATTTGGGCGTCCGGAAAGGCCTCGCGGAATGTCTCAATCGCCCTCAGGTTCAGTTCGTCGTATTCGGATGGATAGCCTGAAGTGCAATGCAAAATACAAAGGTCCTGGTTGATCGGCATGATCGTGTCATAGGCCCGTTGGATTTCTTCCATGGTGCCTCCGCCCGTCGAAATCACCATCGGCTTTCCGATTTTCGCCACGTACCTGAGAAGCGGCGTGTTCTGCAGGTCGCCAGAAGCGATTTTGTATGCCGGCATATCAAGATCGGCGAGGAAATCAGCGCTGGGAATGTCGAACGCAGTCGAGAAGAAGGCAATGCCCAATTCCTGCGTATACTTCTTAAGTTCGGCATATTCGGCGTGGCCGAATTCAAGCGCTTCGCGGTGTGCGCCATAGGTATCGCCATAGCTGTTTCTGTTGTCGTAGGGAACCTCGTAGGCCTCCTTCGTAAACAACGTTTGATTATCCCTTTTCTGAAGCTTTACGGCATTGGCTCCACACTCCTTGGCGGCATGGAACAATTCCTTGCACTTTTCCAAGCTGCCGCCGTGGTTGTGGCCTATTTCCGCAATGACGTAACAATCGCTGTCGTCGGCAATCGCTTCGTCATTAATCGTCATTGTCCTAGTCAAGGTTCATTCCTCAATTTGTTATCCACATGGGCCGAAGCGGCGCCGGCTCGGACGTCGAATCCGAAGCGCAGGCTCGGAAGGTTCAGGAAAGAAATCTGGTAAATTAGCTTGGGCTAAGGGCAGCGGCGGACCAAAACGGTGGTTTACCCATGCTGCCGCACGCCGGGTGAAACCGCCACCCAGCCAGCAGTGCGATATTGTCTGGAAATTCAAGTCGAATACAAGTTCTTTTTGGTAGTCCGCCGTCCCTGCCGGTAAATCATTTTGCCTTCCGGAACAGCCAGGTTTCCGTCTGGGCGTCCCATCGCAAAGGCTTCCTTTCGGTCAGATAGTTGCGGATACCTTCATCGGGCACATCGAAATTCGAGATTGCATCAACCGAGTCGTAGCCGACCCTTTCACCGATCCACTTCATGTATTCGGTGTCATATAGATACCGGTGTCCAAATCCACGCATGGCCAAGTTCATTTGATGAGACGCCGTTTGCACGCTGTCGAGCATGTAACTTTGGCCCCGCTCCAACAACTGCCGCTTGCCGTCGCAATCGGGACCGTAGACCAGCGTCGCAATTTTTTCCACCGATGGCGCCGCCACAACCATCACCCCATCGGGTCGGAGGACTCTTAGACCATCGACCAGAAAGCGATGGAATTCCCGGCGATGAACATGCTCCACCAAGTGCGAGGAGTAGATCATGGCGAACGTGTTGTCCGGCAAGGGCAGCCGTCGCCCGATGTCGATCGGTGCGTTGCCGAGGATTTGCGAGTTGAGAAATCCGTCTACTTGATAGGTCGCCCCCAAATGCAGTTTCGGATCCGCATGTTGTGAAAGGTACTCGGATATGACGCGCTGCTTGACAAGGTGCCCCCGAATCAACCAATTGCGCCACGTCCGCAACTTGAAACCCAGGTAGCTTCGAAAATTCCGCCAAACAAAATCCAGATCCGAACTGGCGTCGAGTACGGTGTGAACCACCTCAGGTTCGATATTTGGTGTCGCGCTACGGGAGTTCATGGATTGAACCGTGTGCCTTTTCGTTTAATGGCTGTCGGGAGAAAATCCCCTGAGTGTCCAAGCAGCCAGACATCGACTTTGTTCCGCTTTCGGTGGATTAGCATTTCAAACGCGTTGGGACAATCGCCTAAAGAAGAACCCCCACCATAAAAGCTGACAACGCTGGAACGGAAAATTCCTAATTCGATGAACGACGAAAACTAGCGAACAAACTGCCTAGCCAAGAGCGCGTTGAGTGCGCTTGGGTCTTCATTGTGAATACCGATCCGCAGCAACGCTCCGTTGACGTCGGGATTTTGATTGATACCACCGTTGCAGGAAATTACATACCGTGCACACGTCGCGCCAAGATATTCGGAGATGAAATCACGGGATTCCACATCGCCGAAGGGGAAAGAGAAAAATGGAATGTCCCTTGAAAAGCGACTTTCCATCTCGTTGTGAGCAAGTCTGATCATCTCATCCTGCTTGGCATAAGGCACACCATTGAGGGCATTGTGCGCGCTGGTGTGGCTTCCAATACTCACGACACCTTTATCCAGCCACTCCTCGACTTGCTCTTGGGTGAGGTAACGCCCGGCTACATAATCGACAAACGCCTCATTTTCTTCCGATCGGAATTCCTTTGCGCACAGCACATCGTAGTCCTCCGCCAATTGCTTCGCGTCCCCGTGACCGACTTCTTCAAGGTATCTGGAAATAAAGAGATTTTTGTGGTTGTGCAGGGGGACGCGCTGAAAGAGCGGATTGTTGTTCAAGAAAATTGTCGGCCTGACACCTCGCTCCGCCAACTGATCCAACGCCTGGCCAACCGAACTTAAGCTGTCATCAAAAGTGATCGCGACAAAACGCCGGTTTAGGGCCTCTCCTTTGTTGTAGAGGTCGATACCTTCCTGAAGCCCAACAAGATCAAAATTTTCATCGTAGTAATCGAGATGAGCCTGAAAGCGTGCCTATCCGGTTAACGCAGACACCCACTTCATGTAGGGTGCTTCCAA
>CAZPWJ010000127.1:0-10920 GCA_964590195.1 uncultured Rhodospirillaceae bacterium
GGAAGGAGGATGACTTAATCCCAAGATCTTGCTTAATTGAGTCATTTTTTTTGCCTTTTCTTGTTATAAATTTACATAACATACTCTATATGCGGTGCTCCAGCGGTGGCCATGTGGCATATATGGGGATTTTTCTGAATTTCAACCCTTATTCGCAACGAATCCAGGATTATCTCCGAGAATAGGTTTTCTGCTTTGAATATCTAATTTTTGGATCCCGTCTGCCCTGAGTTTTCTCGAAACCTATCTCATTGCTGTGCACGGATGCAGCTCTTAAAATTCCGCATTTGGCGCTTGCGCCATGGCATGGCATCATTGTGCCAGATTTTGATAACCGGAATTTGATGGAGGGCGCCCTGGGGCGGCCCGCAATGGAGTGCCTGTCTGATGAAAGCTGTTGAAGCGATCGTTGAAATTCTCAAGCGGGAAGGGGTCGAATGTCTGATCGGCTATCCCGTCAATCATATCCTTGAATATGCCGCCCGTTGGGACATCCGGCCCATTATCGTGCGCCAGGAGCGTATCGGCCTGCATATGGCGGATGCCATGTCGCGGCTATCCTCGGGCAAGAAAGTTGGTGTTTTTGCCATGCAGCACGGCCCCGGCGCCGAGAATGCCTATGGCGGCGTGGCCCAGGCCTTTGGCGAGGGCGTGCCGATCCTGGTGCTGCCCATGGGTTATGCCCGGCGGATCGCCCATATTCGCCCCAACTTCAATTCGACCGAGGCCATGTCCCATGTGGCCAAGACGACGGAACCGGTAACTTCCGCCGACGAAGTACCAAACATCATGCGCCGGGCCTTTACCCAGCTGCGTAATGGCCGTGGCGGGCCCTGCGTCGTGGAAGTACCCACCGACGTCTTTAACGAGGAACTGTCGGGCGAGCTGGATTACACACCTGTGTCCGGCACCCGCTATGGCCCTGATCCAGCGGACGTTGCCAAGGCGGCGAAAACCCTGGTCGAAGCCAAGAATCCCGTAATTTATGCCGGCGGCGGCGTGCATTTCGCCGAGGCCTGGCCGCAACTGAAAAGCCTGGCGGAAATGCTGGCCATTCCCGTTTGCACCTCCCTCAGCGGCAAAAGTTCCTTCCCCGAGGATCACCCGCTGTCCCTGGGCGCCGGCGGTCTGGCTTCGCCCAAGGCCGTGCACCAGTTCCTGCATGCCTCGGACGTCATTCTGGGCGTTGGCTGCAGCTTTACCGAAACCTCTTTCGGTATCGCCATGCCCAAGGGCAAGCACATTATCCAGGCGACCCTTGATCCGTTGGACCTGAACAAGGATGTGGAGGTGCAGCAAAGCCTGCTGGGCGATGCGGCCCTGACCCTGGATGCGCTGATCGCGGCCGCCGAGGGCTTGATTGACGGGCCCAGGGACAACGCGCCGGTGGCGGCGGAAATTGCCGCCGTGCACGAGGCATGGTTGGCCGAATGGAAGCCGAAATTGACCTCCGATCAGAACCCCATGACGCCCTACAGGGTGCTGTGGGATCTGCAGAACACGGTGGACAAGGACAACACCATCATCACCCACGATGCCGGTTCGCCGCGGGATCAGCTTTCGCCGTTCTGGCGCGCCACCAAGCCGCTCAGCTATATCGGCTGGGGCAAGACCACCCAGTTGGGCTATGGCTTGGGCCTGGCCATGGGCGCCAAGCTGGCCCGGCCGGAAGCGCTTTGCATCAACGTCTGGGGCGATGCGGCGATTGGCTTCACGGGCATGGATTTCGAAACGGCGGTGCGCGAACGCATTCCCATCCTGTCGATCCTGTTGAATAACTTTTCCATGGCGATCGAGTTGAAAATCATGGAAGTCTCGACGGAGAAATACCGCTCCACCGATATTTCCGGCGACTACGCGGCCATGGCCCAGGCCTTTGGCGGCTATGGCGAGCGGGTGACGGATCCATCCGAGATTATTCCCGCCATTCAGCGCGGCATCGCCCAGACCGAAGCGGGCGTGCCGGCCTTGCTGGAGTTCATCACCGACAAGGAAACCGAGATCTCGCGTTTTTAAGGTAGAGGATATAGTACCATGACAGATGCTAGGCCCATGACCGTCTCCGCCATTCAGATCACCTCGGATGACGCCGCCAAGGACGCCACGGTTGAAAAGATGCTCGGCTTTCTGGATGTAGCCGGGCGGCGCGGTTCGGAACTGGTTGTATTGCCGGAAGTCTGGACCGGTTTGGGCTTTTCCACGGAAGAGTCTTATTTGGATATTGCAGAGCCGATCCCCGGTCCGACCACGGATCTGTTGGCGGAAAAGGCCAAGCAATACGGCATGTACATCGTCGGTTCCATGTATGAGCGGCAGGGGAACCAGCATTATAACTCCTCGCCGCTGATTTCGCCGGAGGGTGAGATCATGGGCAAATATTGGAAAACCCATCTATTCGATGCGCCCGACCGGCCCGATATTAAAAGCGGTATTCGGGAATCCGACCACGTGGAAGCAGGGACCGAGTTGCCGGTTTTTCAAACCGATCCGGCCAAGGTTGGCGTTTCGGTCTGTTCCGATCTGCGGTTCCCCGAGGTCTATCGGGAATTGGCCCTGAAAGGCGCCGAGGTGATTGTCTGCGCCTCCGCCTTTCTCAGCCCTCGCTATGACCATTGGGAGTTTTTCCTGCGCGCCCGCGCCACGGAAAACCAATGCTGGGTCGTCGCCTCGGGCCAGTACGGCGTGGAGCCGCAATCGGGTATTGCCTTTGTTGGACGTTCCATGGTGATCGACCCCTGGGGCACAGTCGTTGCCACCGCTTCCGATGAAGAAGGCGTGATTACGACCGAGATCGACCTGAACTTCGCCAACGAGGTCAAGCGCCGCTATCCCCTGATGGATCAGCGCCGCCCGGATATGTACAGCCATATCGGCAAGCCCAAGGATCAGGTGCCGCTCTATAAATAGCCTCATCGATTGCCATGGCCGTTTCGCCGGAATACCGCGCCTATATCGAGGATCTCGTCGCGCCCTTGGGGCATGTCAGCACCCGGCGCATGTTTGGCGGCCTTGGTGTCTTTTACCGCGGCCTGATGTTCGCCCTGATCGCCAGGGACGTATTGCACTTCAAGGTCGACGAGGAAAACCGCCCGGATTACGAGGCCGCCGGGATGCAGGTCTTCAGCTACATGCGCCAGGGCAAGAAACGGGGCCTGAACAGCTATTGGACCGTGCCGGTCGATGTACTGGATAACGAGGATGAATTCCTGACCTGGGCCCGGGCGGCGGCGGATGCGGCCTTGCGCGCCGATGCCGCGAAGACTGGAAAGAATACGCCGACCATCTGACTCGACCACTTGACCAAAAGCGCGGGGCGGGAAACACTGGGCCATGGCAACAGCAAAACAGTCCTTGGACGATTTTCTGGAGCAGGCGCGGGAAGGTCTGCTCACGGATTGCACCGCCTGCGGCAAATGTGTCGAGGTTTGTCCGGTCACGCCCTTTACCTCCGTCAAGGCCGGTGACGAACCGGGCGTCATCAACGGCGTCCTGGGGCTGTTGCGCGATGGCACGCCCCTGACGGGCGGGGCCGAGGAATGGAGCAGTCAATGCAACGGCTGCGGCCTGTGCATTCCGGCCTGCCCGGAAGGCGTCAATCCCCGCCGCATGTTGATGCTGGCCAATACGGTGGAGGCGGAACAGGACAGCCCGACGCCGCAGCTGTTCCGCAAGATGTCCCGCGCCATCCGCATCATGGCGGCCATGCAACTGGCCCCGCCGGAGTTCGATAAACTGCTGCGGACGCCACGGGCGCATCCGGCGGACGTGGTTTTCTACACCGGCTGCAATCCGATCCGCACGCCGCATCTGTTGTTCAACGCCATGACCATTCTGGATGCCCTGGAGGTTGACTATGAAGTGGTCGGCGGGCCCGGTGCCTGTTGCGGCATTATCCAATCGAAATGGGAAGGCGATCAGGCCTCGGGCGAGCGCGTGGTGGACGGCACCATCAGCCGTTTCGCCGGCTTCCGGCCCAAGGAAGTACTGAGTTGGTGCCCATCATGCGTGCTGCATCTGGGCGAGACCATCTCGGGCTTTCGCCAGGCCAGTTTTGAATTTGATCATGTGACAAATTATCTCGTTGAGCGCGCCAAGGATCTGTCCGGCAAATTCATCCAGCCGGTCAACAAACGCGTGCTCCTCCATACCCATGACGGCATGGACAAGATCGGCCGGAACGTCGCCGAAATGCTGGCGGCGGTTCCTGGCTTGACCTTGGTCGGTATAGCGGCGGAACCGGGCTATACCTGCGGCGGCTCTGGCGCGGACCGTTCGCCGGGCCTGAAGGCCGAGGCGCGCAAGGCGACCCTGGCGCGGGCCGAGGCCGATGATGTTGATATCCTGGTCTCTCTTTTCCATGGCTGCCATGGCCAGCTTTCGGGGCTGGAGGCGCAGGGCAAATTCCAGGTCGTGAACTGGACGGATTTGCTGGTCCAGGCCCTGGGCCAGCAGCCCCACGATGATATCTCCAAGCGCTACCGTATGCAGGATGATCTGGACATGGTGCTGGACGAAGGCGAGATCTACCTGAAGGCCAATGGCGTCGATATGGACCGGGACTGGCTGAAAAGCCTGCTGCCTGATCTGTTTGGCCAGACCGAATTCAAGGGCGGATTGGAACAGTTCGCCAGCAAACAAAAAACCGCTGGAGGCGCGCAATGAACGATGGCCTGTTGAATGAACGTGTAGCCTATATCAATGGCGAATATGTGCCCGAATCCCGTGCCACGGTCTCCATTTCCGATCGCGGTTTCATCTTTGGCGATGCGGTGTTCGATACCGCGCGGACCTTTGGCGGCAAGATCTATCGATTGCAGGAACACGTGGACCGCCTGTTCCGCTCGCTGCGGTATGTGCAGATCGATCCCGGTTTAAGCGCGGCTGAATTTTGCGCCATCTCGGAAGAGGTCGTCGAACGCAACCTGCATCTACTGGGCACGGGCGATGATTATTGGGTCTTTCTCCGCGTGACACGCGGCCCCAACTATCCCGACGGTCCCGGCGGAGACGCGGGCGCCACGGTGATCGCCACCTGCGTGCCCTTGCCCCTGGCCAAGCGGGCGCCGCTGTTTCGCGACGGCATCGACGTGGTTGTGCCGTCGACCCGGCGTACGCCGCCCGAATCTCTCAATCCCGCCGCCAAGACCCACAATTACTTGAACCTGATCGTGGCCGGTCTGGAAACCCAGAAAACCAGTCCCGAGGCCTGGCCGGTGCTGCTGGACACCCGCGGTTTCCTGACCGAGGGCAGCGGCAGCAACATCTTCCTGGTCCAGGACGGCAAGGTGCGCACGCCAAAAGCACAATACGTCCTGGCCGGTGTCAGCCGCGCCGTCACCATGGAGCTGTGCCGCGCCAATGGCATCGAGATCGTCGAGGATGATCTGGCACCTTATGATGCCGCCACGGCGGACGAAGCCTTTATTACCTCGACCTCGCTCTGCCTCTGTCCCATGCGCAGTTTTAATGGCGGCACTATCGGCGACGGCGCCGTACCTGGTCCGGTGACGGCGAAATTGATAGAGGCCTACAAGGCGGAGGTTGGCGCCGATTACGTGGGCCAATATTTGCAGCGCCTTTGAGGCGGCCTATATTGGTCAAAGGGCATTACGCCTTTTGGGAAGGTAGTTTTCCGTCACGGCAATGATTGCAAGCCGGGCACTTTTTCATTTTGGCGCCTCGCGCCTTCGACAAAGGCTGGAACCCATGCCGGTATCCATATTCAAGGATGATACGCAGGATTTGGTGATCGTTAAATGTACCGAACCGTGGTCGCTGCATGAATTCTTTGAAGCGCATACCGGGCGGCCCCCACGCCGTGTCATGTATGACATGCTTGATGCGGGATACCTGAGTTGGATGGATACGACCGCAATTCGGGACATGAATGCTTACTTTTCCCGGTTTGATCCCCAGAGAGAGGGTGCGCGCATCGCTATCGTGGTTCCCTCGCCGGGGACGAAGGCAATTGCCAAATTGTATACTGAGATCGCCAACATGAGCCGGGAAGTTCAAAATGTAGACCGCGAAGTCTTCGAAGACCGTGGGAGTGCGCTTGAATGGCTGACGCAAAAAGGCATGTAGCATTTGCGGGTAGAATTCTGGGACCGGCCCAAACACCGTATTTACCGCTGTCGTTATCGGGGCAAATTGACACAGTATTCTGCCATTCCATTCAACGATCTTGCATGAGCGCGGGATAGACGCCACACTGTGTTGGCCTGCAAAGCCGCCCCGGGAAGCAAAACAGAGAGCGGCGGGACAGGCGACGCCATATTCATCCCGATTGACACATAGGAGGGTCGCGCGGGCATGACCGACACGACACAGCCTGACGATTTTCGTTCCCAGGCCACCGAATGGGTGCGGGGAAACCGCTACGAGGATTTCACCATTGGCCGCGTCTTCAAGCACCATTGGGGCCGCACCATCACGGACGCCGACAGCATCCTCTTCACCACCCTGACCCTGGGCTATAACCCGATTTATTTCAACGCCGACTATGCCCAGGCCCATGGCCATGAGCGGTTGGTGGTCAATCCATTGCTGGTCTTCAACACCGTCTTTGGCCTGACCGTGGAAGATCTGAGCGAGGGCGGCGGGCCGTTCCTGGGCGTCGATGCCCTGAGCTACCCGAACCGGGTCTATGTGGGCGACACGGTCTATGCCGAAAGCGAAGTGACCGCCGCGCGGGAGACCGACAGCCGGCCCGATTACGGCATCGTTACCTGGCATACCATCGGGCGCAATCAGGATGGCGAGACGATTATCGATTACACACGGACAAATCTGGTGAGGAAACGGACATGAACAGCGGCGTAACATCGGCTGACGGCATGGGCTACATGACGGAAGAGCGCATTCTGATCCGCGATTCCGCGCGCGATTTCACCATGAAGGAAGTGCTGCCCGTGGCCAACGAACTGGACCCGGTGCAGGGCATGATCCCCATGGAACTGCGCGATAAGATGGCCGAAATGGGCTATTTCGGCATCACCACGCCGGAAGAACTCGGCGGCATGGGCCTGGGCTGTTTCGAATATTGCCTGATCGCCGAACAACTGGCGCGGGGCTGGATGTCCGTCGCCTCGATCATTGCGCGGGGCAATGGCAGCTTCCTGCGCCGGGGCATCATGCGCGGCAAGGAAGACGAACTGCCCGAGGAACAGCGCGACATGATCCGCCGCGCCGTGAAGGGCGAATTCCTCGCCGCCGCCGCCCTGTCGGAACCAGGTACGGGCTCCGACCTGGCCTCGATCTCCTGCCGGGCCGTGATGTCGGGCAATGAATGGGTGATCAACGGCTCCAAATACTGGTGCACCTTCGCCGATGGCGCAGATTACATCATGCTGTTCGCCCGCACTTCGCCGCCGCCCTCTGCCGACAAGCGCTTCCTGGGCATTTCCGCCTTCGTGCTGCCCAAGCCGAGGGGCGAATTGCCCAATAATTGCGAAGGTTCGCCGATCCCCAAGATCGGCTATTTCGGCTGGAATACGTACGAGCTGTCCTTCCAGGGCACGCGGGCGCCGGCCTCGGCCCTAGTGGGCGAGGAAGGCAAGGCGTTCTATATGCTGGCCTCTGGTCTGGAGGCGGCGCGGGCCCACACGGCGGCGCGTTCCATCGGTCTGGCGCAGGGCGCGCTGGAAGATTCCATTGCCTATGCCGAGGATCGCGGCCAGTTCGGCGTGCCGATTACCGAATTCCAGGCCATCCGCTTCAAGATCGCCACCATGGCGACCAAGATCGAGGCGGCGCGGCAGTTGCTCTACTACGTCTGCAACGAGATCGACCAGGGCCGGCGCTGCGACAAGGAGGCTTCGATGGTGAAGTACTTCGCCTCGGAAATGGCCGAGGAAGTCACTTCCGAGGCGATCCAGATCCACGGTGGTGCTGGCTATACCAAGCTACACGCTGTGGAACGCTATTGGCGGGATGCGCGGTTGACCAAGATTTTCGAGGGCACCTCGGAAATTCAACAGCGGATTATCTCGGACGTCATCCTGGGCAAATCCAAGAGCGATGCCCGCATGGTGGCCGCCGCCTTCGCCGAACAGTACGCGTAAGGGGGAGGGAGCCATGAAAGCATCCGAGCTGACCTCGGCCAACAACTACTTCGAGGATTTCGAAGTTGGCGCCATTTTCAAGCATGCGCGCGGCAAGACCGTGACCGAAATGGACAACGTGCTGATCACCAACATGGTGATGAACACAGCAGCCGGTCACTTCAATGAAGACCTGATGCAGCGCATGGCACGGGGCATTCCGGGCTTCGATACCCGTATCGTATTCGGCGGCATCAATCTGTCCATGGTGATCGGCCTGGCCAGTCAGGACACCGGCGAACAGGTGCTGGAAGAGCTGGGCATGGACAAGATCCGCCTGAAGGCGCCCGTGCATCACGGCGATACCCTGTATGCCTATTCCGAGGTCCTGGCCAAGGAAGACGGCGACCGCGACGATGCCGGCGTCATCACCTTCAAACACTATGGCGTCAATCAAAAGGACGTGGTGGTCTACGAGGGGGAACGCCGGGCGTTGATGAAACGGCGCTCTCACTGGGGCGATAAATGAGTTCTCAAAGCTCCGGGTTTGGTGCCCTCAACGGCCTCAAGGTCATCGACCTGACGCAAATGCTGGCCGGGCCGTTTTGCTCCATGATGCTGGCTGATCAGGGCGCCGAAGTGATCAAGGTCGAACCCATGGATGGCGATATGACCCGCTTTTCCGGGCCCTTCCATGCCGATGACCAGGAACAGCATTTCGGCGGCTATTTCCAAAGCATCAACCGCAACAAAAAGAGCATCGCCATCGATTTGAAATCGGCGGAGGGCAAGGAGATATTCCGCCGCCTGGTCGCCGACGCCGATATCGTGATGGAGAATTTCCGCCTTGGCACCATGGATCGTCTTGGTCTGTCGTACGAAGCCCTGGCCGAGATCAATTCCCGCCTGGTCTATGGCGCCATTCGCGGCTTTGGCGACAGCCGCACCGGGGAAAGCCCCTATGCCAACTGGCCTGCCTTTGACGTGGTCGCCCAGGCCATGGGCGGCATCATGGGCATTACCGGGCCCGATGCGGATAGCCCCCTGAAAGTCGGACCAGGCGTCGGCGATACGGTGCCCGCCATGTTCATGGCCTTTGCCCTGGTCTCGGCGGTGCGCGAGGCGGAGCGCTCGGGCAAGGGGCAGTTCGTGGACGTGGGCATGTACGACGGCATCCTGGCGCTTTGTGAACGTATCTTCCACCAAAGCTCCTATTCAGGCACGGTTCCGGTGCCCGAGGGTAATGCGCATCCGCTGTTATGCCCGTTCGGAATGTTTCCCGCCAAGGACGGCTGGGTCTCCATCGCTTGTCCGCGCGATAAGTTCTGGGAGATTCTTTCCGAGGTTTCCGGCCATCCGGAATGGGCCCATGATCCCCGTTATGAAACCAATGTGGAACGGACCGCGCGTAACGAAGAAGTCGTCGCCATGCTGTCGGCCTGGACCGAGCGCCATACCAAGGCGGAATTAAGCGGGCTGCTGGGCGGCAAGATACCTTTCGGCCCGGTGCAGACGGTCAGCGATATCCTTGATGATCCTCATGTGGAGGCCCGGAACCTGCTGGCACGGGTGGAGCATCCGGGTCTGGCCGAAAAAGTCACCATCGCCAATACACCGATCCATATGAGCCGGACCCAGGGCGGCGTCCACCGACGGGCCCCAAAGTTGGGCGAGGATACCGATGCCATCCTGAAAGCCGTGGGCTATAGCGGCGAAGAAATCGATAAAATGCGAGAGGCGGCCCGGATCTCCTAGACCCGCCGCGAACAGAAGGAAACAGAACCATGACCGATATCAAACGCGCCCGGCGCTGCCAGCTTTCCATCCCCGGAAGCAGCGAGAAAATGATGGCGAAAGGATCAGGAATGGAGGTGGATCATATCTTCCTTGATCTCGAAGACGCCGTCGCACCCGCGGCCAAGCCCGAGGCCCGGGGCAAGATCGTCGAGGCGCTGAATACCCATGATTTCGGCAAAAGCGTGCGCTGCGTGCGGATCAACGATGTGGAAACGCAATGGTGCTACAAGGATATTATCGAGGTCGTGACCGGGGCCGGCGAAAACCTCGATACCATCATGATCCCCAAGGTGAAATATGCCCATGACGTCGTTTGGGTCGATATCCTGCTCAATCAGATCGAGATGGAAATCGGCCTGAAAAAGAAGATCGGCATCGAATTGTTGATCGAGGAAGTCGAAGGCATGCAGAATATCGACGCCATCTCGGTCTCCTCGCCGCGTTTAGAGGCGATGGTTTTTGGCATGGGTGACTATTCCGCCTCGCAGGGCGTCAACGTACGCGCCATTGGCGGCGACGGCGGCTATCCCGGTGATATCTGGCATTACCAACGCCAACGCCTGGTCATTGCCTGCCGCTCCGCCGGTATCGACCCCATCGATGGTCCCTTCGGCAACTTCAAGGATGATGAAGGCTACCGGCGGGAGTGCACCCGCTCGTCGATCCTGGGCTGCGTCGGCAAATGGGCCATTCATCCCGCCCAGGTGCCCCATTCCCAGGAGATCTATTCGCCCAATCCCGACGACGTCGCCCACGCCCGCAAGATCGCCGCCGCCTATGACGAAGCCGTGGCCCAAGGACTAGGCGCGGCTCAGGTCGACGGCACGATGATCGATGCGGCCTCTGTCCGGATCGTGCAGAACACCATCGACAAGGCGGATCTGTATGGGATGTAGTCCTTTTCCCTAAATCGTTTGTTGCGATAAAGGCCGCCCTGAATTGGCGGTCTTTATTTTTTTGGTTGGTAAGGCGGGCCCGTTCACGGTGTTTGCGCGGCATTTTTCCGGTAATGCTGCTGGTGAGGCTTAATTGCGTGCCTATCCGGTTGACGCAGACACCCGCTACATCTAGTATCTGTCCA
>CAZPWJ010000128.1:0-10617 GCA_964590195.1 uncultured Rhodospirillaceae bacterium
GAAGCACCCTACATGAAGTGGGTGTCTGCGTTAACCGGATAGGCACGGATCAATCTACCAAGAATTTGGCCCGGTCCGGCAATCCGCATGACAGGATCGCCTGTTCGAAGGTTCGCCGCCAGGTTTGATTTTTCTGTTTTGATCAATACGGCGGGTGTGTCGACCGCCTTTGTTGACGGCGGGGGCGGATTGCCCTTGCTACCGGAAGCATTAGCGCCAGGCCCACCGCCGGCATTCTTGAACTGGCCGCGTTGGGGCGGGAATAATGATCTGTGACTACCGCCGATAGAAACCATTTGCCTCGTTCCCGCCATCTTGATCACGAACGCGCCTGCCGTAATACCATGATGGTTAAGAGCATTCTAGGCATCACATAATAATGAATTGCTGAAATGCTTGGTTAAAAATGGTTAACGCCGGTTAATAATGAACCTGGCTGCCGGTTCGCGGTTACTCTTCGATCTCGCACCACACGGGCGTGTGGTCGGATGGGCGTTCCTTGCCCCTAGGGGTGCGGTCAATTTCCACGGCGCCCAGGCGGTCGGCGGCTTGCGGGCTCAACAGTAAATGATCGATGCGCACGCCGTTGTCTTTTTGCCAGGCGCCCGCCTGATAGTCCCAATAGCTATACGCGGTGACATCAGGGTGCCGGGCCCGGAACGCTTCCGTCAGGCCCAGGTACAGCAACTGCCGCCATCTGGCGCGGCTTTCGGGCAGGCAGAGGGCATCGGTGGCAAAACCAACTGGGTCGTGGCAATCCCGGTCCTCGGGAATGATGTTGTAATCGCCGCCCAGAACCAGGGCTTCTTCATAAGTCAGCAGCTCGCGGGCATGGGCGATCAGACGCTCCATCCAGGCCAGCTTATAGGGATATTTCTCGCTGTCCGTGGGATTGCCGTTGGGCAGATAGATGGAGGCGACGCGAAGCGTATCGATGCTGGCCTCGATATAGCGGGCCTGTTCATCCGTCTCGTCGCCGGGCAGGCCCCGTTGTACGTCTTCAATGGGCCGCTTCGACAGGATGGCAACGCCGTTATAGGTCTTTTGTCCGTGTACGGCGGTGTTGTAGCCAAGATCCTCGATAGGTTCGTAAGGGAAGGCCTCGTCCGTGACCTTCAGCTCCTGCAAAAGAGCCACGTCAGGTTGGGCCTCCGCCAGCCATTCCAGGACACGGGGCAGCCGCGCCTTGATCGAATTCACGTTCCAGGTGGCAATTTTCATGGCCGACATTGAGGCCGGCGCTCTAAATAGCGAATGAGGTGCCGCAGCCGCAGGCCGAGGATGCGTTTGGATTGTCGATACGGAAGGCGGCGGCCATCAAATCCTCGACATAGTCGATTTTCGCGCCGCCCAGGAATTGCAGCGAGGTCTCGTCAATCAGCACCACCGCGTCATCCTGTTCGATGATCAGGTCATCGTCATGCACTTCGGAATCGAAACGGAAGCCGTAGCTGAAGCCGGAGCAACCACCGCCCTGAACTTCTATGCGCAGTTTGGCGTCCGCGCCTTCCTGCTGCATCAGAAAGGCGATGCGCTTGGCGGCGTCTCCGGTGACGGTCACGCCAGCCGCGGCTGCTTCATGTTGCGAAATATCAGACATTCAAACACCGTATCCCCAAATGGTTAACTGAATGTAAGATGCGGAATTGAAAAGTCAATTGCTGTTCAAACGGTTCCAACCCTAAGCAAATGGTATTAGGTTGCCGGCCATGGCCAGCTCAGGAAAACTCGCGGCATTCGCAACCCACCCGGATAAAAGCCGGGGGCGGCTGTTTGCCGAGCCGGAAAGCCTGACCCGCACGGCCTTTCAGCGCGACCGGGACCGGATTATCCATTCCGCCGCCTTTCGCCGCCTGCAATATAAGACCCAGGTCTTCGTCTATCACGAGGGCGATCATTACCGCACCCGCCTGACCCACTCCCTGGAAGTGGCGCAGATCGCCCGTTCCATCTGCCGGGCGCTGGGTTTGAACGAAGATCTGGCCGAGGCCCTGGCCCTGGCGCATGACCTTGGCCACACCCCGTTCGGGCACGCGGGCGAGGATGTGCTGGACGAATTGATGCAGCCTCATGGCGGCTTCGACCACAATGCACAAGCGCTTCGCGTCATCACCTTGCTGGAACACCGCTACGCGGACTTTCCCGGCCTGAACCTGACCTGGGAAACCCTGGAGGGCACGGTCAAGCACAACGGCCCGGTGCTGGATGATCCGCTGCCCCTGGCCACGGCGGAATATATCGCGGGGCATGATCTGGAGCTGTCAACCTATGCCGGGCCCGAGGCCCAGGTGGCGGCCCTGGCCGACGATATCGCCTATGACAATCACGATATCGACGACGGTTTGCGGGCGGAATTGTTTCCCGCCGACGATCTGGCCCAAGTGCCGCAGGTGGCGCCGGTCCTGGCGGAATTGCGGCAGCGCTACAAGGACTTGAGCCGGGAGCAGCTGGCGCATGAAACCGTGCGCCGCCTGATCGGCGTCATGGTCGATGATGTGATCGGGGAAAGCCGGGTCAGATTGGCGCGGGCAGGGGCGTCTCGGGTGGAGGATATCCGCGCCCTACCGGATGCCGTTATTGCTTTTTCCTCGGCCATGACAGCGGCGCAGAGTGATCTGAAACAGTTTCTATTTGATCAGATGTACCGTCACCCCCGGGTCAACCGGATGACCGAACAGGCCGGTCGGGTTGTCAGGGATTTGTTCGGGCTGTATACGGCGGAACCGGAACATCTACCCCGTCACCGTGGACCGAACCCACCCGATACGCCGCGCCGGGTGGCGGATTTTATCGCCGGCATGACCGACCGCTTCGCCCTGGAAGAACATCGCCGCCATTTCGGCGACACGACCTGAGGACACAACGAAACAAATGAATCCCTACGCTTATATTCGTGAACAGGTTATCGCCATGGTCGGCGCCCTGGCCGACGACGGTATCCTGCCCGCCGGCATGGATTTCGCCAATCTGGCCGTCGAGGCGCCGCGTGATCCTTCCCATGGCGATGTGGCGACCAATGCGGCCCTGGTATTGACCAAGCAGGCCAGGATGAAGCCCCGCGATATCGCCACGCCCCTGGCTGAACGCCTGGCCGGCCTGGAAGTGGTGGAGGCGGCCGAGATCGCCGGCCCCGGATTTATCAATCTGCGTCTTTCCGACGATTTCTGGCGGGCGCGTCTGGGTGATGTACTTGCCGCCGGGACTGCATATGGCGATAGCAAAATGGCGGCGGGGGAGAAAATCAACGTCGAATATGTCTCCGCCAACCCAACGGGGCCGCTGCATATCGGCCATGTGCGCGGCGCCGTCTATGGCGATGCCCTGGCCACCCTGCTGGCCAAGGTTGGCTATGATGTCTGCAAGGAATATTACATCAACGATGCCGGCGCTCAGGTTGATGTGCTGGCCCGCTCCGTGCATCTGCGTTACCGCGAGGCCTTAGGCGAGACGATAGGCGAAATACCCGAGGGCATGTATCCCGGCGACTATCTGATCCCCGTGGGCCAGGCCATGGCGAAACGTGACGGCGAGAAATGGCGTGATCTGGCGGAGTCCGAGTGGCTGGCTGAATTCCGCCGTTTTTCCGTCGATGCCATGATGGATCTGGTGCGCGCCGACCTGGCCTCTTTGGGCATTGAGCAGGAGGTGTTCTTTTCGGAACAGAGCCTGCACCAGGAAGGCGGTATCGACAGCGCCCTGGCCACCTTGCAGGAAAAAGATCTGATCTATACCGGCGTGCTGGAGCCGCCCAAGGGCAAGACCCCCGATGATTGGGAGCCCCGGCCGCAGACCCTGTTCAAGGCCAGTCAGTTCGGCGATGACGTGGACCGCCCGTTACAGAAATCCGACGGCACCTGGACCTATTTCGCCGCCGATATCGCCTATCACCACGACAAGGTGGAACGCGGCTACAAGCAGATGGTTGATGTCTGGGGCGCCGATCATGGCGGCTATATCAAGCGCATGAACGCGGCGGTGCGTGCGCTAAGCAATGATCAGGGGCATCTGGATGTGCGCCTGTGCCAGATGGTGCGCCTGCTGCGCGGCGGCGAAGTGGTGCGTATGTCGAAACGGGCCGGCAATTTCGTGACCTTGCGCGAGCTGGTGGACGAAGTCGGCCGCGATGTGGTGCGTTTTATGATGCTGACCCGAAAGAATGACGCACCCCTGGATTTTGATTTCGAAGTCGCCATGGAACAGTCCAAGGATAACCCGGTCTTCTATGTGCAATACGCCCATGCCCGCATTAATTCGGTACTGCGCCGGGTCGGCGATGAGCTGCCTGACTTGGCTGTTGATCCTGAAAGTCTGGCGCGGTGCGACCTTGGCCGCCTGACTGATTCGGCGGAAATGGACCTGATCAAGCAAATGGCGACTTGGCCACGGGCCGTGGAGATCGCGGCTCAGGCCAAGGAGCCGCATAGAATTGCCTTTTATTTGAATGAGTTAGCGTCGGACTTTCATGCACTGTGGAACAAAGGTAACGCCGAGCCGGGACTGCGCTTTATCATGGCGGACGATGCCGGGACAACCCAGGCGCGTCTGGCCCTGATCCAGGGCGTGGCGTTTGTGTTGGCGTCCGGACTGGCAATCATGGGCGTCGAGCCGGTCGACACCATGTAACGGCGCAATAGAGACGCATCTGGATAAACGCATCCGGGACGTTTCCACACGGTAACGGGAAGGGGATAGGTCCATGTCGGCTGCGGAGCCAAACGGTGATCTGCCTGATCGGAATATCGACCCCACCGCTGGCGGCGATGGTGATGGCGGCGGCTCGATCCGCCGCTGGGGTCGTTTGGGCGGCATCGGCGCCGCGTTGGGCATGTCGGCGGTCTTTGCAGTGGCGGCTTGGTACGCCTTGCAAAGGGGCGATATGCAGCCCGACGTCGCCGTTGAAGTCCCCCTGGTGAAGGCGGCTGAGGGGCCGGTAAAGGAAAAGCCGGAAGATCCCGGCGGCTTGAAAATCCCCAATCAGGACAAATTGGTCTACGAGCGCATTACGCCGAAGCCCGAGGCGCCCGTGGCGGAGAAACTGGCACCGGCGCCCGAGGAGCCCATCGTCAAGGCGGCGGAGAAGGAAAAGCCAGCCGCGAAAGCCGCTGCGCCGGCGGCGCCGAAGATCGCCAAACCGGCTGAAAAAGCAGTGGAAGAGGCGGCGAAACCGGATGTGAAAGCAGCGCCAGAGCCCAAGGCGGCCATCGCCACGGCAGAAAAGCATGTTGCCCCGCCGGCCATTACCAGCACCGCAAGCAAAACCGAGGGGGCGAAGACGGAGAGCCTGTTGGCACCACCGGTTAAATCGGCCAAGGAAGCGGTGAAAGAGGCCGCGCCGGCCAAGGCGGCAAGGGAACAGGCGCCCGTCGCCAAAGAAGCGGCCAAAAAGGTTGTTGTTAAAGAGACTCCCGCCAAGAAGCCTGCCCCGGCCAAGACCATCGCGGCCAAGCCTGCCGTCCCCAAGCCCGTTGTTTCCAAGTCCACAGCGCCCAAGACCGCTGCGCCCAAGTCCGCTGCTTCGGGCTATCGCATCCAATTTGCCTCCTACCGCAAGGCGGCCCTGGCCAAGAAAGCCTGGCAGCGGTTGAAAAAGGCGCATGGCGATATCCTGGGATCGTTGACGGGCCATACCGCGCGGGCCGATCTGGGCAAGCGCGGCGTCTACTTCCGGTCACAGGCTGGCTTTTTCGGCAATGCGGCCAGCGCCCGGGCGGCCTGTGCCAAACTGAAGGCAAAGAAGCAGGACTGCATCATTGTGCCGCCCAAGAAATAGCGCGGCCTTTCGATGACACCGCCGGTACCAATGGCGGCGGTGTTCGGATGCGCGGGGCCGAAACTCTCGGATGAAGAAGCCGCTTTCTTCCGCAAAATCGACCCTTTGGGCTTTATCCTGTTTGCCCGCAATTGCCAGAACCCGGAACAGATCCGCAGGCTAACGGCTGATCTGCGCGCTGCCGTGGGGCGACATGATGCGCCGGTATTGATGGACCATGAAGGCGGCCGCGTACAACGCCTGGCGCCGCCGCAATGGCGCAAGGTCCCCGCCGCCGCCGCTTTCGGACGCCGGGCCGAGGCCGATCTATCCACCGCGGTCGAGGCCGCGGCCGTGAACGGCCAATTGATGGCATTGGAATTGGCGGCCATTGGCGTTGATGTGAATTGCGTGCCCTGCCTGGATATCACTGATCCCGCAGGCCATCAGGTGATCGGCGACCGGGCCTTTGCCGCCGACGGAGCGGTGGTGGCGCGTCTGGGCCGGGCCCAGGCCGACGGGCTGGCGCGGGGTGGTGTGCTGCCGGTGATCAAGCATATGCCGGGCCATGGCCGGGCGACGGTGGATAGCCATTTGGAACTGCCGGTGGTCACGGCCAGCCGCGAGGCACTGTCAGGACGTGATTTCCTGCCCTTCGCTGAACTGGCCGATCTGCCCCTGGGCATGACCGCGCATGTCCTTTACCCGGTACTGGACGCCGATTATCCGGCGACCCTGTCGAAAAATATTATCGCGCGGGTGATCAGGGGACAGATCGGCTTTGACGGTCTGTTGTTCACCGATGACCTATCCATGCAGGCCTTGGGCGGCGAGATTGGCCAGCGTGCGGCGGACGCTCTGGCGGCGGGCTGTGACGTAGCCTTGCATTGCAATGGCGAAATGGCGGAAATGCAGGCCGTGGCCAGTGCTTGCCGGCCTCTTTCAAAGGATGGGCAACGGCGCTGGCAGCGGGCCCAGGCCTGGCGCCAAACGGCGGAATTGCCACCGTACGATGATCTTTTGGCGAAATTGGATGCCCTCCTGAATGAGTCCTAAGCTGTATCTATTTTGGGGTGTGGATAAAGTTACCCACAAGATATTGCGTTAATCAGCTTGGCCGGGGGCGTGGAATGGGTATAATCCCGCCATGGCACAGAGCAACGATCCCAATACTGAAAAGGCCGCCCAAGACGGCGCATCGCCGGATAGCGGCGAAGCTTTCGAAGGACCGCCGCCGAACCCGGACATGGCAGCGGGCAAGAGCGACGGCTTCCTGGTCAGCCTGGACGGCTACGAGGGGCCGTTGGATGTGTTGCTGACCTTATCACGGCAGCAAAAATTGGATTTGACCGGAATTTCCATTCTGGATCTGGCGGAACAGTATCTGACCTTCATTGCCGAGGCCCGGCGTCTGCGCCTGGAGGTGGCGGCGGACTATCTGGTCATGGCGGCCTGGCTGGCCTATTTGAAATCACGCCTGCTGTTGCCGCCGCAGCCCGGCGACGAGGAACCCACCGGCGAGGAACTGGCGGCCCGCCTGCAACACCAGTTGCAGCGCCTGGAAGCCATGCGCGAAGCTGCGGATACCCTGATGCAGCGCGAACGCCTCGGCGTTGATATCTTTCCCCGTGGCGCGCCCGAAGGCATCACGGTGATCCGGAAATCCCACTATGATTGCAGCGTCTATGATCTGCTGATGGCTTATGTTGGCCAGGTTGACCGCTCCGTCGTGACCTCGATAACACCACGGCCGCCGGCCATTCTTTCGATCGAGGAAGCGGTGCGCCGATTGTCGCTGTTTCTGGGCAACATGCCGGACTGGGCCAGCCTGGAAGCGTTTCTGCCGACGGAATTGAAAGTCGGCATGGAGTTGCGTTCGGCCCTGGCGTCCACCTTTACCGCCTCGTTGGAGCTAGCCAAACAAGGGCGCCTGAACCTACGCCAGGGGCAGACGTTCGGGCCCATCTATATCAAGGAGGCCAAGGGCTGATGACGGCTGATGATGCATCCACCTCCGGCCCAGTAGAAGATCCAGTAGAAGATCCGGTGGAAAACCTGGTGGAGAGGCCCGGAGAAGAGGATGAAGCGGGCCACCTGCGCATGGTCGAGGCATTGTTGTTCGCGGCGACCGAACCGTTGGACGAGGCCAGCCTGTCGGCGCGCCTGCCCGAGGGCGCGGATGTGCCCAGCCTGTTGGCCGAGTTGACGGCGCACTACGCCAACCGGGGCGTCAATTTGTTGCAGGTGGCTGGAAAATGGGCCATGCGGACGGCGCCTGACCTGCATTTCCTGTTGCAGGAACACCGCCAGCAGATGCGCAAGCTGTCCCGTGCCGGATTGGAAACTTTAGCTATCACCGCCTATCATCAACCCGTGACCCGGGCCGAGATCGAAGAGGTGCGCGGCGTCAGCCTGTCGAAAGGCACCTTGGATTTGCTGATGGAGCTGGGCTGGGTGCGTATCCGCGGCCGCCGGCGCACCCCGGGCCGGCCGGTGACCTATGGTACCACCGATGGTTTCTTGGAGCATTTCGGCTTTCAAAACATAAAGGACCTGCCTGGCCTCGACGAATTGAAGGCGGCTGGGCTGTTGGAAGGGCAGGCGCGCACCGATCTTTTGCCCCTGTCCCATAGAGAGCCCGAAGACCCGTTGGAGGAAGGTGATGATGGCAGTCAGGCCACTTTGCCCGAGGCCGGCGAGGTCAAAACCACCGATGTTGCCGAAGAGCCGGCGCAGTCGGCGGAAATTATAGATATTCAGGGATAAAAGACTCGCCAACGCGGCGATTTTGCTCGACGAATGGCGGCGCAGGGGCCATATGTTGCCTACATTGCGTCGGCGCGGTGCTTCTGCCATATTGCCGGCGATTTTGGCGGGCGTGAATGGGCGCCCCAACAGACGGAGTTACACTCATGGGCTTGAGTTTTTGGCAAATCGCGATCGTCGTTCTGCTGGTCGTCCTGTTGTTCGGCCGCGGCAAACTGTCGGCGCTGATGGGCGACATGGCAAAGGGCATCAAAAGCTTCAAGGCTGGCATGGCCGAGGAAGAGAAGGTTGTCTCCGCGCCGCAGGAAAGCCTTGATGGCGACGATGCCAAACCGGTGCAATCCAGCGCCGCCAAGGACGAGACGGCAAAGAGCTAAGGTTTCCGTTACCGCGCCACCCCGGGTGGAGATCGTCTGAGGCGGCGGGACGGATGCTGGCGCCATGCTGGACATAGGTTGGACCGAAATATTGGTGATCGCCGTGGTGGCGATCGTGGTCATCGGACCCAAGGACCTGCCGCGTACCTTGCGAACGGTGGGCCAATGGATTGCCAAGGCCAGGGGTATCACCCGCGACCTGCAAAACAGCGTCAACGATATGATCGCCGAGTCGGAAATTGACGAGTTGCGCAAGGCCGGTGAAAGCCTTGGCGAAATCGGTTCAGCCGAAATGATGGGCCCTGACGATTTCAAAATCGATAGCCTGACGGATCAATCCAAGCCCGACAGCACGGACAACGACTATACCACGCCGCCCGCGACGCCCTTGAAATGGCCCCCCGACGACGAGATAGATGCCAGCGACGAAGAGCTGGCCGACCTGGGCCTTGATAACAGCGGCAACCCGCTGAATAGCGAGCCCGAAGCGGCGGCAACCGAAGACACGGACGGCGAGCCGGCAACCAAAAGCGCGGACGCCTAAGCCGTGTCCCAGGACCAAATCGAGACAAACCTGAATAACGTCCACGACGACCTTATCGAGGATGAGGTCGAAGCTGAAAAGATGCCCCTGATCCAGCATCTGGTGGAACTGCGCAATCGCCTGCTCTGGTCCATCGGTGCGTTGGTTATCGGCTTTGTGCTTTGCTATCTGGTGGCCGAGGAGATCTACGAATTTCTGGTCCAGCCCCTGGCCGACGTGATGGAAGGGGAAGAGGGCCGTCGCCTGATCTATACCGGCCTGCATGAAGCATTCTTCACGTACCTGAAGGTGGCCTTTTTCGGCTCCGTCTGCATAACCTTCCCTATCGTTGCGGGACAGATCTGGGCCTTCGTCGCGCCTGGTCTGTACAAGCATGAGCGCAAGGCTTTCCTGCCGTTCCTGTTGGCGACGCCTGTTTTGTTCCTGTTGGGCGCCTCACTGGTTTACTACCTGATCTTTCCGCTGGCCTTTCAGTTCTTCAAAGGCTTCGAAACCGCCGGCGGCCTTGGCACCTTGGCCATACAGATGGAGCCCAAGGTCAACGAGTATCTCTCGTTGGTGATGAAATTGATCTTCGCCTTTGGCCTGTCGTTTCAGTTGCCGGTGATCCTAATGCTAATGGCGCGGGCCGGCATGGTGACGTCAAAGGGCCTGGCGGCGAAACGCAAGTACGCCGTGGTCATCACCTTTGCCGCCGCCGCTATTCTGACACCCCCCGATGTGATCAGCCAGATCGGTCTGGGCGTGCCGATCCTGCTGCTCTATGAGGTTTCCATCTTCGGTGCCCGCATGGTCGAGAAAAAGCGTGCCGAGCGCGAGGCTGCCGAAGACATCTAGTAAGATTCTAGGCCGTTTAAGTCCTGCTGGCCCATTAAAGTGGCTTCTCAGGCCCTGTGGCATTCTCGTGGCAATAAGCAACTCTGGAGAACTCGTAAACCTTGGTGATTTACGATAACTCTGTGAACGAGTTGTGGTTATGTCAATAAATTGAGTTGTCTCAATTCATCCGAGCGTCTAGGCTTGGCATGCGAGTAATTCGCAATACAGGGAGAGAATCATAAAAGTACCGCTTCAAACACATACGCTTAAGGGAGGCAGCAATGCGTAAAAAATACTTTACCAAGCTCTTATACCAAGTTGCGCGGCATAAGACTCATTTTCTGCCTTTCCTGGCGGCTTGA
>CAZPWJ010000129.1:0-10607 GCA_964590195.1 uncultured Rhodospirillaceae bacterium
CAATGTAGTTCCCACGGCAGCGATTAACACGAGAACCAGCACGCCAAAGCCGAGGCTCAGGCGGCCGGATATTTTCAATTCTGGCATTTTCATGGCATTCCCCAATTTACGAATTCGGCACTTACGATGCACTACGTATAAAATTTCGACCTTATGTAAAATTAGGCATCAAATATTAAGAAAAACTTGATGAAGACGTAGGCCATGGGGCGTATATCTTTATGCATGCTTGTTAGTGCCATTTTTTCAGCAATTATTGATTGAATTTTTTCGATTATTTCATCAAATACTTTCTCGCGCGATTTAGCCAATTAATCTGTCTTTGAATGTTTTTAAACACGAATACTTAAAAATAAAACTATTGTAATCATCTATACTTGGCGGACCGGACAATACGGCGATGGCAGCGTCGCAAACACATTCGGGATCCGGGCTTGTGAGTTTGAGGAAGGACGCCTAGAAACATTCGGCGTTCACACTCACTTGTACGGTCCGACAGAGGCCGTCACGACGGCGGGAAAAATGGCGAAAGCAGTCTTAAAAACATTGGTATTGACCTTCATCGCGGATGACCGGCCGGGCTTGGTCGAACAATTGTCCGAAGCCGTCAGCGGCGCGGGCGGAAATTGGCTGGAAAGCCGCATGGCGCGTTTGGCGGAAAAATTCGCCGGCATCGCCCGAATTGAAATCGCCCATGACGAGGCCGCCGCCCTGACCAAAGTGCTATCCGCGTTGGAGGCGGACGGTTTCAGCCTGACCATCGAGGCGGCGGCGACACAGACTCAGCCCAACGGCCCCGTCTTTAATTTGGATCTGCTGGGCCCGGATCAGCCCGGCATCGTACGCGACATCAGCGGCTGCCTCTCGGCCCACGGCGTTAGCGTGGAAGAGATGGAGACCGATCTGCGCCGCGCGCCGATGGGAGGCGATATGCTGTTCCAGGCGCGTGCCAGTGTCCGCCTGCCCGCCGGTCTGGGCGCGGACGAGCTACGCCAGGCTCTGGAAGATCTGGCCGGCGCCCTGATGGTTGATCTGACCCTGAGCCAGGATACCGACCAGTAGCCCTGATCGATGCCAATGCCCCGCTGAGCGAAATAGCGACGGTTAGAACTCCAAAACAATATTCGTTGACCTTGCAGTCGCCATACATTCCATTATGCTAAAATTCAGGCATTGCTGGAATTGAGTAGGTCGTGGTTGTCGATAGGAGATGGCTTGAGCCATTGATAAGCTGGTCGCTATGGCTGCCGCCCGCGGCCATGGCCTGCTTTCTGGTCGTGCTGGCCCAGTACAGCTTCCTCGCCTTCCATACCTTGGCCGAACTGTTCGCGATCGTCATTTCATTCGTCATGGTCGCCTTCGCGCTATCCATTCACAATTTCGCCCGCAATAATTTCCTGCTCTTCTTGGCCTGCGGCTATTTCTGGATCGGCTCGCTCGATCTGGTCCATACCCTGGTCTACAAGGGCATGAATGTATTTGTCGAAGGTACGTCCAATCTATCGTCGCAAACCTGGCTTAGCGCCCGCTATTCCGAAGCGCTTTTGCTACTGACAGCGCCATTCGCGGCGAAGTGGCGGCTGAACGGATTTTGGCTAATCGCCGTATTCGGCATCATTGCCATGACGTTGACCGCCTTGGTGCTTTCAGGATCGGCGCCAACGACCTTCGTCGAGGGCCAGGGCCTGACGGATTTCAAGATCTACAGCGAATATCTGATCGACCTGACACTGGCGCTGGCGCTTATCGCCCTGTTCATGGCCGGGCGCGGCATTTCAAGCCGCGACAAGACCCTGATCGCGGTGTCAATTGTCATGACCATGTTCGCCGAACTGGCATTCACGTTTTATGTCAGCGTCTATGGCTTCTCGAATTTGGTCGGGCATATTCTTAAAATCTTTTCCTTCTGGATGATTTTTCAGGCCATCGTGGTCTCGAATTTACAGAAGCCGTTTCGCGAACTGGTGGAAGAGAAGGAAACGTCGGAGCGGCAACTGGCGCAAATCAAGGAACATGAAAACCGCCTGGAAGCCATGTTCAACGCCATCTCCGACTGCATCATACTAGCCGATACCGAGCGGCGTATTGTTGCCGCCAACCGGGGCATGGAGAGAACCTTCGGCTATACCTTCGAAGAAGTGGCCGGCAAAACGACATCCATATTGTATGAGAGCGAAGAGGAATACGAGCGTGTCGGCGGTATCCGCATCAATCAAACAGCGGCGGAACAGGTCGCCCCGCATGAAATCAGCTATCGCCGAAAGGACGGCCAGACTTTCGTTGGCGAAACCTTGCGTGCGGCGATTGAGGGGGGCAACGGCGAACCTCTTGGATATGTCGGCGTCGTTCGCGATATTTCATATAGAAAGGATCTGGAACGGCAGGTTCGCCGCGCACAAAAAATGGACGCGGTCGGCCAACTGACCGGCGGCATCGCCCATGATTTCAACAATATCCTAGGCATTGTCATGGGCAATCTGGAGCTTCTGCTCCGACATTCGAAGGATACACCAAGGATCTCGCAGTACGCCGATACCGCACTACAGGGAACGGTGCGTGGCGCCGAACTGACGCGCAAGCTGCTTAGCTTTTCACGCCGCGACCTCGGTGATACCAAAGTAGTCTCCGCGAATGACTGCGTCGCCCAGATCAGGAACTTGATCGCCAAATCACTGACCGCCGCCATCAATGTGGAAAATCACCTGGCGGAGGATTTATGGCAGATCCGCATCGACCCCGGCGATCTGGAAGACAGCATTCTCAATCTGGCCCTCAACGCCCGCGACGCCATGCCCATGGGCGGCACGCTAATTATCGAGACGGCCAACAAAACCCTGGACGAAGACTATGCCCGGCGCAATCCATCCACCAAGGCTGGCGAATACGTTTTGGTTTCAGTCAGCGACACCGGATCCGGAATGACGGATGAGGTGCGGGAGAAGGTTTTCGAACCATTTTTCTCGACCAAGGGAGCCGGCCAAGGCACGGGCCTTGGCCTCAGCATGGTTTATGGCTTTGTCCAGCGCTCGGGCGGGCATATCAAAATTTACTCGGCGCCTGGAAAGGGCAGTACCTTCCACGTTTATCTGCCCCGTGCCCAGGACGGGGCAGAGGATGGGGATACAGCAGCCGAGCATCAAGCCGAATTGCCGGGCGGCAAGGAAACCGTCCTCATTGTCGATGACGAAGATGCCTTGCTTAGTATCGCCGTCTCATATCTGGAAGAACTTGGCTACGAGACCGTTACGGCAAGCAGCGGCGGCCAGGCGATGGAGTGTCTGGAGGCGCATCCGGAAATCGACTTGCTGTTTTGCGATATCATCATGCCCGGCGCCATGGACGGCTATCAGGTCGCCAAGGTGGCGCATAACAGCCATCGGGATCTGAAAATTCTGCTAACCAGCGGCTTCACCAGAAGACATGAGGAATATGCTAACGGTGACGGCGAATACCTGGACCAACTGGCCCGAAAGCTTTTAGCCAAACCCTACAATCAGGCGGAACTGGCCACCGCCGTGCGCCAGGCACTGGACGAGCCGGTACCAAGTGGCTCCTAACTGATGTTCTCTATCTGCGTCCGGTAACAGGGTGGATCGTGACGCCGCCGGGTATTTGTTCCGTCGCCGTCAATTCGATCAGGCTAACATTGACCCGCCACGGCTGATCTAGCGCCCAGACCACGGCTTCGGCGACATCTTCCGCCGTGATGATCTCGAAACCATCCACCATGGCGCCTTGGGCCTTTGTGTCATCGGTCATGGTGGCGAAAATTTCCGTCGCCGCGCGTCCGGGCGAGACTTCCGTGACGCGGATTCCGCTGCCCTTCAGGTCGTGGCGCAGATCCTGGCTAAAGCGGTGCACCGCCGCCTTGGAGGCGCCGTAAACAGCCGTCGAGATGGCATGCAGACCAAAGATCGAGCCGATATTGACAATATGCCCCCTGCCCCGCGCCACCATGCCGGGGCTGACCGCGCGCACCGCATGCACGGTGCCGGCCACGTTCGTGGTCAGGGTGGCATCGATCTTGTCAGGGTCCAGTTCCTGAAAGGGGTCGAACTGGCTGCCGACACCGGCGGAATTCACCAGAATATCAACATCCAGGTCACCCAGAACGTCGTACAGCGCATCACGCTCCTGCATATCCAGGGCATGGGGGACGACATCACCGCATGCGGCCAGTTCCGCCAGACGGTCAAGCCGGCGCGCCACCGCATGCACCTTCAGGCCACGGGCCGCCAGCATGCGCACCGTTGCCGCCCCGATCCCGCTCGAGGCGCCGGTAACCAACGCCGTTTGATAATCCTTCAATGCCATCACGCCACCTCTTCTAAACAGCCGTTCATTCGGGCAAGGATAGATCACATCGCCACAAATGAGCTAGACTTAAAGGCAGCAGAATTATTGCCGCCGGGAGCCATGCGCATGAACATCCGCAAAACCTTGATAATCAAAGAGACGATCAGCACGGATGGCACCGGCAAGGCGTGCGGCCCCATAACCCGCGTTGTCGCCATGGCCGTCGTGCAAAATCCTTTCGCCGGCCCTGCCGCCAATGGCTTCGTGGAGGATCTTTCGCCTCTGTACGATGTCAGCGGCCAGCTCGGCGAACGTCTGATGGGGGACGCCGTCGCCCTGCTATCCGGCACGGCGGTCAGCTACGGCAAGGCAACCATTGTCGGCGTCGCGGGCGATCTGGAACATGGTGGCGCCATGATTCACCCAAAACTGGGAAAACCCATGCGGGCCGCCGTGAATGGCGGCAAGGCGTTGATCCCCTCCAATGCCAAGGTCGCCGCCATGGGCACGCCGATCGATCTGCCCCTGGGGCACAAGGACGAGGCCTGGTCATTCGATCATTTCGACACCATCACGGTGATGGTCGCGGATGCGCCCCGGCCGGATGAAATCGTCCTCTGCATGGGCGTCGCCGATGGCGGCCGGCCCCATCCCAGGCTCGGCAATGCACCAATTTTGGACTAATACCATCAGCTAAATCGGGTAGCGACTGGCCTTTACCTCCGCGGCTTCTACATTCCCCACTAATACTATTTCGCGCCGGCTTCTAAATCGCCGTCGGCGTTCGTTGCCAATTCGGCTTCGTGGGAGGTGCCGCATGACCGAGCAGCCGCAAGCAAACCCCCGTGATCAAATCGCGGATATCGCCATCGATGTCGCTATACGCATGGGCCTGCTGTTCCTGATTATCTATCTATGTATCGTCATAACCCTGCCATTTCTGAGTATCCTGCTGTGGGGTGCCATTCTGGCGGTTACCCTTTATCCGGTTCAGCAATGGTTGGCGGCACGTTTTGGCGGCCGCGGCGGCCTGGCCTCGACCTTGATCGTACTGATCGGGCTGAGTATTAGCCTGGGCCCGGCCGTCATGCTGGGCGCGGCATCGGTCGAAAGCCTGCGCGGCATCGAAGACGGCCTTGCCGACGGCTCGCTGGTGCTGCCACCGCCGCCCGAAGGCGTAGCCGATTGGCCCATTATCGGCAAGGAACTGGCCGCCTTTTGGGGCCTTGCCGCGACCAATTTGAAAGCGGCCCTGGTCGAGGTCAAACCCCAGGCGGATGCGCTTGGCAAGGCCCTGCTGCAAATGAGCGCCGGCGCCAGCCTTGCCGTACTGCAGTTCGCCGCATCACTGATCATTGCCGGACTGCTGTTCGGCCCGGGCCCGTCACTGGTCGCCGGGTTGCGGACCTTCGAAGCGCGGATCACCTCCGCCGGCAGCAGCCGCTTTGTCGATCTGACCAACGCCACCGTGCAGAACGTTGCCCGCGGCGTAATCGGCGTGGCCCTGCTGCAGGCGTTCCTGGCCAGCATCGGTTATCTGGCCACCGACTATCCTTTCGGCGCGGCGATCACCATCGTCGTGCTGGTCCTCTCGATTCTCAATCTTGGCCCCACCCTGCCGGTGCTGTTGTCCATCGGCTATGGCTGGACCTTCATGGATACTCTGCCCGCGGTCATTTTCACCATCTATATGCTGCCCGTCGGACTGCTGGATAATTTCCTGCGCCCGATCATTGTCGCCCGTGGCCTGCCGGTGCCCATCGCGGTGATGTTCACGGGCGTGGTTGGCGGCGCCTTGGCGGGCGGTCTGCTCGGCCTGTTCATTGGCCCGGTCATACTCGCCGTCGGCTACCAATTGCTAACTGCCTGGACAGCCAATAGGGGAGCAGCAACCGCCGAGAGCGGCGAGCAGGAAGCGGAGCAAGGCTGATGCGCGCCCTGACATTGAGCGTGCTTGGCGTTTGCATCGTGTTGTTCACCTGGTTCGTTGTCGCCGACCGTTTTACGCCCTATTCGGCTTCGGCGCGGGTCAAGGCCTATGTGGTGCCCGTGGTGCCGGAGGTCTCGGGCTACGTCGCGGAGGTGGCGGTGGCCAACAACGACCTGGTCAAGGCGGGCCAGCCGCTGTTTCAAATTCAACCCGTGCGTTACGAGTTGGCCCGGCAAGCGGCGCAGGCGGCCCTGAACCAGGCCGGTCAGGACGTCGGGGCGAAAACCGCCGGCGTCAAGTCGGCCCAGGCCAAGGTTTCGAAGGCCCGCGTCCAGCTCGACAATACCAGGGCACAAGTGCAGCGTATTCTGGTGCTGGAAAAACGCGGCACCGTCGCCAAGGCGCGCGGTGACCAGGCCAGGGCGAAACTAGCCTCGGCCGAGGCCAACCTAGAGACGGCCCAGGCGGAACTTGACAAGGCCCGGCAACAATCGGGCAAGAAGGGCCGGGATAATCCCAATGTGCAGGCCGCTCTGGCCGCGCTGGAACAGGCTGAAATCGACCTTGCCCGGACCATGATACGGGCGCCATCCGACGGCCTGGTCACCGATTTGCGGGTCAACACCGGCTATTTCGCCAAGGCCGGCGAAGCCCTGATGACTTTCATCGCCATCGACGATGTCTGGATCGAGGCGTACATGACGGAAAATAACCTTGATAATATTGCCGTCGGCAACCCGGTCGAAATGGCGTTTGATGTCGCACCTGGGCAGGTCATCGAGGGTAAGGTTGTCAGCCTGGGCAGAGGCGCTTCGATCGGCACCGAAACGGGACCGGGGGAACTGCCGAAAGTTCAGGATGTCCGCGGCTGGCTGCGCGACCCCCAGCGTTTTCCCATTATTGTTTCCCTGCCCGACTACAAGGGCGGCCTGGGCCTGCGGGTCAACTCCCAGGTCGATGTGGTTGTCTATACGGGCGATTCCGGCTTCCTCAACCGCCTGGCGGCGCTTTGGATCCGCCTTCTATCGTACCTTTCCTATGTCTATTGAAGTCGACCTGCCCAATCCCGAGGCGGCAGCCGCTCCCACCCGCCCCGAAACCCGGGTCATATTGCGCTTCGTCTTCGGCGTAACCCTTGCGATCGGCCTGTCACAGCTGATCGATTGGCCGGTAGGCTTTATTACGCCAGTCTTTCTCACCATGCTGTTGCAGGCGCCAGCACCCCTGCCGCCAATGGCCGCCGCTTCGTTTATTCTCATTCTGGCAATGTCCCTGGGCGTCGGCCAGGTCGTGGGGGCCTTCCTGCCGATCATGCCAATGGTTTGTCTGTTGATCCTGACCTTCCTGTTCTTCGCCACATTCTATTGGGCCCAGGGCGGGGCCTCGCAACTGAATGTCGTGTTCGTCATCATTGGCCTGACGCTGATGCCGGTGGTCAGCATACAATCGCGTGATATCGCCAACGCGGCCGCCGCCGGCTTGTTAACCTCCGGATTAGTCGCGCTGCTGCTCTCCTGGGTGATGTTCGCACTCATTCCGACTGGTTCGGGCGCGGCGCCGGCCGAGCCGCCAGCCACGCCTGCCTTGAGTGACACCGAACGCATGGCCGCCGCCGGCGTGATGACCGCGATCATCGCGCCCCTAGCCATAGCGTTCCTGTTCTTTGGCTGGACCCAGTTGATCGTGCTTGTCATCGCCGCCATTCTTGTCCAGCAGATGTCCCTGGCCGCTTCCGTCAAGGGCGGCCTGGCCCTGGTGGCGGCGAATATAGCCGGCGGCATGGTCGCCGTGGCGATCTATTATCTGTTGGTTGCCGCGCCACATTTCGTGATGTTCATGGCCCTGATGCTGTTGGTCGCCCTGCTGTTCGCGCCACGCATATTTTCAGGTTTGCCCATCGCGGCCCTTTGGGGCAGCGCCTTTACCGCCGTGATCATAATCGTCTGCGGCGCCGTGGCGCCGTTCGGCGACGATGCCAACGTCAAGCTGTTTAGCCGGGTCGGCCAAATGATTTTGGCCGTCGCCTATCTTGGCCTGGCTTTCGCCCTTTGGCAGGGGCTGAAAGGCGGCATGCCGCATGAGATCCCGGCCTCTGAAGGCGATCAATAGGAGGGCGCGCATGCTTTTGCTGCAAATCACGATTGGCTGCCTGATGATCGCCGGAACGACGATCCTGCATGTGGCCGGCGTGGTCATGATCGGGGTCTATTTGCGGCGCAAATATGCCCAGGGCGATAAAACATTCAAAACGATGCAGTCCATCGGCATGTTGTCCAGCGTCACCTTGGCGCTGTTTTTCCTGCACAGCATTGAAATATGGACCTGGGCGGCGCTGTATCTGTCCATTGAAGAATTCAAGGATTTGGCGCCGGCATTGTATTTTTCCACCGTGACCTTCACCACGCTGGGCTATGGCGATCTGACCTTGGGGCCGAATTGGCGCGTGTTGAGCGGCATCGAGGCAGCCAACGGCATCATTCTGTTTGGCGTCAGCACCGCCGTGCTGCTATCCGCCTTCCGCCGCATCATCCAGGATTCGCTATCGGCGGACTAACCTTAGGGGCTGGCTAGGGGCGGGCAACACCGAAACTATTCGGATTGACGCTGCGCCGGGACTCTTCATCACAGGTCGCCAGCAGCAGGCCTAGGGCCTTGCGGCTGTCGCGGGGATCGATCATGCCGTCGGTCCACATGCGCGCGGTGTAATAGAGCCCCGAAGCCATACCATCATATAGCTCCGTCACCTTGTTTTCCAAGGCATCAAGTTCCGCTTCATCCAGGGGGGTGCCCTGGCGCTTGGTTTTGGCTTCGTGCACGATGCGCATAACCAGACCTGCCTGTTTACCGCCCATGACGCCGGCCTGCATGCTGGGCCAGGCAAGCAGGAAGCGCGGCTCGTACGACCAGCCCGACATGGCATAGGCCCCAGCCCCGAAGGACGCCCCGATCATCAAGGTAATGCGCGGCACGGAAACGTTGGAGACGGCCTGGATCATCTTGGCGCCATGTTTGATCATGCCGTCTTCCTCGGCCTCGGTGCCGACGATGAAGCCGGTGGTGTTATGCAGATAGATCAACGGCGTGTCCGATTGATCACACAACTGCATGAACTGGGTTGCCTTGGTGGCACCATTCGGCGTAATCGGCCCGTTGCTGCCGATCAGGCCGCAGGGATGCCCCATGATCGATGCGTGACCGCAAATCGTCTGCTGGTCATATTCAGCCTTGAACTCCAGAAAATTCGAAGCGTCCACCAGGCGGGCGATGACTTCACGAATATCGTAGGGTTTTTGATATTCCACGGGCACGATGCCGCACAGCTCGTCAATGTCATAATCCGGCTCTTCCCAAGTCCTCTCGGCGGCAGTCGATAGGCGCCCCGGCCAGTTCAGATGGGTGACGATATCGCGGCAGATACGCAGGGCATCCGGGTCGTCCTCGGCGACATATTCGGTCAGGCCCGAGATACGGGCATGCATGTCGGTGCCGCCCAGGGACTCGGCATCGGCAATCTCGCCCGTGGCGGCCTTCAAAAGCGGTGGCCCGGCCAGAAAGGCCATGGCCTGCTTGCGCACCATGACCACGTAGTCGGACATACCCGGCATATAGGCGCCGCCGGCGGTGGAGGCGCCATGCACCACCGAAATTACCGGGCAACCGGCCGCCGACAGTTTGGCCTGCATATGAAACATGCCGCCCGCGCGCACCCAGGTCGCGGGTACGTAGTCGAGCAGGTCGGCACCGGCGGATTGCACCAGATGGATGGTCGGCAGCTTGTTTTCCAGGGCGATATTAAAGGCGCGGATCATCTTGTCCACGCCATGGGTATGCAGGGCGCCGGCCAGAATGCCAGAATCATCCACGATCACCACACAACGAACGCCGGCAACCATGCCGATGCCGGTGATCAGGCGGGCGCCGGAGATATTCTCCTCGCCATCATCGTCATAGGTCTTGTAGCCGGCGGTGGTGGAAAGCTCCAGCCACGGCGCACCCCGATCAAGCAGCAATTCCAAACGGTCGCGCGGCAGCAATTGGTTGCGCGCGGCGAAGCGCTCCCGGCTTTTTTCCGAGCGGGCCCGGATCATGCCCTCCAGTTGGCGCAAACCATCAATCTGGGCCAGCATATCGGTACGGTTGTCCTGAAAGGCGGCATCATTTGGTTCAATGTTGGAGACAATCTTGGGCATGAGCGGAAACCTGTACTGCGATGGAGAGGGCCGTAGGGAGATTATTGTCGAAGATTACGGCGCGAATACTCCGGCTAATATCGGCAGCTGGCATTCATTCGTCAATCATGTCGAATGGGGCTGTGCCGTTTTTTGATCAATAAAGCGTGCCTATCCGGTTAACGCAGACACCCACTTCATGTAGGGTGCTT
>CAZPWJ010000130.1:0-10334 GCA_964590195.1 uncultured Rhodospirillaceae bacterium
AGGGCTATGAGGCGACGGCGGCGGGGGAAGGATCGGTGCTGCAAGTAGCGGATCAGCACGCCGATCAATACGACAAGCCTGCGTGGATCGACCTGGACCTGGACTTGGCCGCCGCTGCGGCGCCCAATGTCTATGCGGCGGCGAACAGCGTCCAGGTCAGAACCGGGTTATGGCGCACCTTACGCCCGGTCTTGGAGCCGGAGAACTGCGGCAAATGCGTCTGGGTCTGCGGTTCTTCCTGCCCGGACGGCGTCATCGGCGTTGCTGCCAACGGTTATCCGGAAATTGATTACGACCATTGTAAAGGCTGCATGATCTGCGTCGTGCAATGTCCAAGACATGCATTCGCCGCGATCCCGGAACAGGAAGCGGCCGTAGCGGGTGAAGCGATCAAAACGGAGGAGGTGGTGTCATGAACCGAACCCTGCTGACCGGAAACGCCGCGGCGGCCTGGGGCGCACGGCTGGCCCGTGTCGATTATCTGCCGGCCTTCCCGATCACACCGCAGACGGAGATAATTGAAACCATTTCCCGTTGGATCGCCGATGGCGAAATGCGCTGCCGCATGGTCATGCTGGAATCCGAGCATTCCATGCTCACCGCCGCCGGCGCCGCCGCCAGTGCCGGGGTGCGGACCTTCACGGCAACGTCAAGCCAGGGCCTGCTCTATGGCATGGAAATGCTCTATACCATTGCCGGCTGGCGCGTGCCCCTGGTGTTGATCAACGTCTCGCGCGGCCTGTCGGCGCCGATCACCCTGGATCCGGACCACAACGACATCCTGGCCGCACGGGACAGCGGCTGTCTGCAATTTCATTGCGCTACCTGCCAGGAGGTGGCCGATTCTGTACTGATCGCCTATCGCGTTGCCGAACATCCCCAAGTGCGATTGCCGGTGATCGTCAATTTTGACGGCTTCACCCTGTCCTTTACCCGGGAACCGGTCAGTCTTCCGGATGAAGCAGCGGCCGCGCGTTTCTTACCAGCTTTTCACCATGACGCGGGCGAGTTCCGTGGTGGCCGCCCATCAAGCAAGGCGGTCGCCGTGCTTGGCGGTAGCGCCTATTCCTATTTCCGCTACGAAACCCACTTAGCCGCCATAGCGGCGTTGGATGTCTATGAAGAAGCCGCGCGGGAATTCGAGCAGCAATTCGGCCGGCATTATCCAAGCATCGAATGTTATCGAAATGACGACGCGGAGATCTCGTTCGTGATGATCGGCTCGTTCGCGACCAAGGCTAAGGATGCGGTCAACCGTCTGCGCGATGCCGGTCACAAGGTGGGGTTGGTGCGACCCTTCATGTTGCGGCCCTTACCCGAGGCGGACCTGAGCGCAGCGCTTGTTGGCAAGGCTGGCATCGCGGTAATTGACCAGAATTTATCGCCGGGGCGCGGTGGCATATTGCATGGCGAAGTTACATCCGTGCTGTATGGGGCTCCCACGCAACCTGCAAAGGTGCTTAGCTATATTGGCGGACTGGGTGGCCGAGATATAGCGATCGAGGAATTTTTTCAGATCGCGTCCGATGTCCGTGCTGCTGTTGCCGTCGGCACCACCCCAGCGCCCCGGCTGCTCTATACCCAGAGCGAACTCATGGAAATGCGCAAGTTGCAAGCGGCCGCGCATGCGGAAGCCACAGGTGAGGCCACCGCTGAAACTACTTCTGAAACCAATGGGGACTCTGGCGGGGAGGAGTTGGCATCATGACTAAAAGTCAATTCAAGGCAGCACGGGATCTACCCAGTAGTCATATTCTTGGTGCCGGGACGGCCATGTGCGCGGGTTGCGGCGGTCTTGGCGCCGTGCGCGAGGTCTACGACGTGCTTGGTGAAAATACCATCTTCGTCAATGCGGCCGGCTGTATGACCATGCTCTCGGTCTATCCGTTCACACCATTTCGGGGATCGTGGCTCTACACCGCTATGGCTTCCGCGCCAGCCGGCGCCCAGGGTGTGCGCGATGCACTGGATATTCGACTGGCCAACGGCGGCTTGGCAAGGGAGGAAGATTTACAGGTTGTCGTCCTGACCGGCGATGGCTCCGCCGGCGGCATGGGCCTTTCGGCAACTTCGGCGGCGATCGATCGCGGGCTTGATTTCATCTATCTCTGCTACGACAACGAAGGCTACGGTAACACCGGTCAGCAAACGTCGGCCGCGACACCACATGGCGCGCGCACCGCGACCGATCCCGAAACAGGTGGGCTGCCAGGGCGAAAGAAGGATTTGTTTGCGATCTGGGCCGCCAACCGGCCAACCTACGCCGCAACGGCGCTTGCCGCCGAGCCGCTGGATCTCGCCCGCAAGATCGAGAGCGCGCGCGATCTTTCCGGTCCACGCTTGATCATGGCGCTGGCGCCATGCCCGGTTGGCTGGGGGTTTGAGCCCTCGCGCTCGGTGGAGATTGGCCGTCTGGCGGTTCGGAGCGGAATTTTTCCTCTCAAGGAATATGTCGATGGACGGGTGGTCCACAACCGCATCCCCCATCCGCGCCTGCCGGTGGAAGATTATCTGATAACGCAGCAGCGCTTCGCCCATCTTTTTGAGCCAGAGCGCGACGAGAAGCGGATCGCTGAAATCCAGGCAGGTGTGGATACTTATTGGCAAGAGGTGGAGACATCAGATGCCTGATGGCAACAAAAGCTACTTCCATCGCGGCGGCGAAGAGCCGCTATTGGGCGCCACCATCCCGGAGCATTTTGCCCGGATCGCAAATAGGTTCGCCGACCGCGAGGCCATCGTCTCCCGTCATCAAGGGCGCCGGTTGAGCTATGGCGAACTGAGCTGGGAAATCGATCGGGCCGCATGCGCCCTGCTTGCCGCCGGCTTTTGCAAGGGCGAGCGGATCGGCGTCTGGTCGACCGACAATGTGGAATGGCTGGTGCTACAGATGGCGACGGCGCGCATCGGTGCCGTCCTGGTCAATATGAACCCGGCCTATAGACCGCGCGAGTTGGCATACGCCCTGCAGCGGTCGCGGGTGCAGGGCCTGTTCACCATACCAGCCTTCAGTCACAGCAATTATGTCGAGATGCTGTGTGAGCTGCTGCCGGAACTGCTGGCTGCTCCCAAGGAGACGCTGGACAACCCCGATCTGCCCGAATTGCGCAAGGTAGTGATCTATGATCCCATTGATCCGATGGCGAGCCGGGCGCCCCATCCGGGTTTTATCCCTTGGCCGGAGTTTCTGTCCGCGGGCGAAGGCATGTCGGAGGCGGAGCTGGAGGCGGCCACCGCAAGCCTTGACTGCGATGACGCCATCAACATTCAATACACCTCCGGAACCACCGGCTTCCCGAAAGCCGTCCTGCTGAGCCACCACAACATTCTGAACAATGCCTACTTTACTGCTCAGGCAATGCAGTTTGATGAAAACGATCGGCTATGTGTGCCGGTACCGTTTTATCATTGCTTCGGCATGGTGCTATCGACCTTGCTTTGCCTTTCCGTCGGCGCGGCCATCGTCGTTCCGGCCGAGCATTTCGATCCACTTGCGGTCCTGCAGGCCATCCACGAGGAGCGGTGCACGGCATTGCACGGCGTGCCGACCATGTTTATCGCGCAATTGGAACATCCTAAATTTGCGGAGTTCGACCTGAACAGCCTGCGCACTGGGATTATGGCCGGCGCACCTTGTCCGGCAGAGCTGATGCACCGGGTCATCGATGAAATGCACTGCTCGCAAATTCTTATCGGCTATGGCCAGACCGAGGCTTCGCCAATCACCCACCTGACCGTGCGGGACGATACCTTGGAACGGCGCACCCAAACGGTTGGCCGCAACCTACCGCATCAGGAGGTCAAGATCGCCGATCCCAAAGGCAGTATGACGTTGCCGCTGGGTGAGATCGGCGAGGTATGTTTCCGCGGCTATCACGTCATGAAAGGTTATTTTGGCGACGCGGACGCGACCGCCAGTGCGATCGACGATGGACGCTGGTTGCGCTCTGGTGACCTAGGCAGCATGGACGCCGACGGCTACGTTAAGATCACCGGCCGGCTCAAGGAGATGATTATCCGCGGCGGTGAAAATATCTACCCCGTCGAGATCGAGGCTTATCTGTTCACCCATCCCAAGATTGCCCAAGTGGCCGTTTTCGGCGTACCGGATCCGCGCATGGGCGAAGAGATTGCGGCCTGGATCCAGTTGCACGCCGGCGAGCATATGAGCGAGGAGGAACTGCGCGCCTTCTGCCGTGACGGCCTGGCCCATTTCAAGGTGCCAAAGTTTGTGCGCTTCGTGGACGATTTCCCGATGACGGTGACCGGTAAATTGCAAAAGTTTAAAATGCGCGAAATCATGGAAGGTGAGCGACCTGGGGATCACGGCGGCGACAAACTTGTTCGACCCTCAACAGCCTGATCTATTCATAATCCACCAGGAAGCGGGCCGTCGTCGTTGATGCATGTCGATCAATGCGGGTTATCCGCCGGCGCAAATGGTCTGATTTCAAGTATCAGTGTGGATGCTCACCAGGTCAGCCATTTTAGAACGAACCGGTTCTCGTGCCGCACGAAATGACGGCGCAATTCGTCGCCGAGCAGGATGAGAGCCGCGAAGGGAATGCTCAGCGTCAGCTGCCAGGGTGCCAGTGGTGCGGTGCCGAAAAAGACGTTGCACGCGGGTACGTACGAGATCAGTGCGAGTAGCAAAAGTTCGGTCGCGATCCCGAGAAGCACGAGCCGGTTGGACAGAACGCCCACGGTCAGCAAACTCTGACGCCGCGTTCGGCAGATGATCACGTCGGCGATCTGACAGATGATGATCGAGGCAAAGAAGCCGGTGATCGCGGTCCGGTAGAGCGGGTCGTCGTTGGCGAGCCCCTGGCCCCACTGCCAGCCACCGGCATGGAGGATCACGAAATAACTGAAGAAGCCAGCAGCGGCCTGGATCATGCCGACGATGCCATAGCTCATCAACAGCAGGTTACGCGAGAGCAGCCGCTCGCCGCGTGGGCGCGGTTTCTTCTTCATCACGTCGGTCTCGGGCCGCTCCGCGCCGAGCCCGAGCGCCGGCAGGATATCGGTGCCGAGATCGATGCTGAGGATCAGGACCACTGTTAGGGGCAGCGGGATGTCGAGCAGCACATAAGCGATAAACGGCAGGATCTGGGGTATGTTGCTGGTCAGTATGTAGGCGATAAATTTTTTGATGTTGTCGAAGATCGTCCGCCCTTCCTCCACTGCGCTGATTATCGTCGCGAAGTTGTCGTCCATCAGCACCATGTCGCTCGCCTCCTTGGCGACGTCAGTTCCCATGCGCCCCATGGCCACGCCCATGTCGGCGTTCTTCAGTGCGGGTGCATCGTTGACCCCGTCTCCTGTGACGGTGACGGTTTCGCCGAGCGTCTGAAACGCTTGCACGACGCGCAGCTTCTGCACCGGCGCAATGCGCGCGAAAATAATCTCCTTGTTGTTCGACAATTTTTCTGCCAGCGTCTTGTCGCTCATGGCCGAAAGCTCATCACCATGGATGACCATGCCGGGACCAGAAATCAACCCGATCTGACGCGCGATGGTCGAGGCGGTGAGACCGTAATCGCCAGTGATCATCACGACCTTGATGCCGGCTTCGTGGCATTTCGCCATCGCTTCCGGAACCTCCCGACGGGGCGGGTCGGTCATGCCGGTAAGGCCGATGAAAATGTAGCCATCTTCCGGCAGATCACCGTCGGCGTCGAGCCGCCAGGCATAGGCGAGACCGCGTTCGCCGCGCCCGGCGATTTTGCGGTAATCATCCATCACGGCCTCGCGCCCCTCTATTGTGAGCCGCTCGGTCCGGCCGTCGAGCATGATGCCGTGGCACATGTCGAGCACCGCTTCGGGCGCGCCCTTGACGTAGGCGCGCGGCGCGGCGCCGTCCGGCGCGCTATAGGTCGCGATCATTCGCCGGGAGGCGTAATTGAAAGGCTGTTCGGCCAGCTTCTCGGCCTGTCGGATGGCGCCGAGATTCGCTGTTTCGTTGACATAGAGCAGTAGCGCGCCATCTGTCGCGTCGCCCGAAAAGCCCTCGTCGGTGAGTACAGCAGCGTTGCAAAGCGCCATGCATTGCAGGGCGTAGTCGCCGACCGGGTCGTCGGTGAGGCCACGGTCATCGGCTGTATACTCGCGCCCACCGAGGATCACCGTGTTCACACCCAGGCGGTTTTGCGTCAGCGTACCGGTCTTATCAGTGCATATCACTGTCGTGCTGCCCAACGTCTCGACGCTTTCCAGGTTCTTGATGAGGGCGTTCTTGGCGGCCATGCGCTTGCTGGCCATGGTGAGGGCAAGCGTTACAGTCGGAAGCAGCCCCTCCGGCACGTTGGCGACAATGATGCCGATAGCGAAGATCAAGCTGGCGATGGCGCCGTTGCCGGTAGAGACGCTGACCAGAAAGAACAGCACGCCGAGAAAGATAGCGATCGCGCTGATGACCTTGATGAAATAGTTGAGCTCCCGGTGGATGGGCGTCTCGGTCGCTTCCGTCGCCTTGGTTAGCGCGACGATGCTGCCGATTTGAGTCGACATACCCGTTTTGCAGACCAGTACCCGGCCTTCGCCGCCTTGCACCAAGGTGCCCGAGAACACCATGTTGCGGCTTTCGAGGATATTCTTGTGGCAAGCGTCGGGATCGAGACGCTGAGGTTCGCTCTCGCCAGTCAGGCTGGCGCAGTCGATTTCAAGTTCACTAGCAGCGATCAGGCGCCCATCCGACGGCACACGGTCGCCCTCATGCAGCATGATCACGTCGCCGGGGACCAGCGCCTCGGCCCGCGCCCGTCGTGCGTGCCCGTCGCGCAGCACCGTGGCCATGGCGGGCAGCATCCGGCGAAAACTGTCCATGATCCGTTCGCTCTGGTGTTGCTGGAAATAGGTGAACAGCGCGTTCAGCAGCACGACCGCTAGCAGGGCGATGGCGATATAGAGGTTCCCTTGTTCGGGATCGAGCCGTTCCGCGGCGATCGCGAGCGCACCGCCAACCATAAGCAGCAGCGCGAAGAAGTTCTTGAACTGCTGCAGGAATTTGAGAATTTCTGGAACATCCTGCCGGACGCGTAACTCGTTGGGCCCGTGCTGTTTTAGCCGCCTAGCCGCCTCCTCTTCGGTCAGCCCGCGCGCCGAACTGCCTAACTCGTCATAGAGACTGGCGAGGGGCAGATTGTGAATGTCCAACATCAGATCCCTCAAAAAAAGCCGGCGACGGGCGTGCCCTGACAGCGGTGAGCCCTCGCCCGCTTCCCGAAAAAAAAGAGCGGCTATATTAAACCGATATTGCAGATCAGTGACGACGCTTGATCGACATTGCAGCATTCCAGGGGCGCGCTCGAAGGTATTATCGCTGAGGTCTTGTCAAAGGTGGCTCGGCGCTATCGCGGACCAGCAATGCCGGACGTTCATGCGCCAGATCAGGTTCACCGCAATGGCGCAAAATCCATGTTCGTGCGCGATCGCGTAATGCAATAGCGGCGCTGAAATCATCCCCTGCCGCATCTGTTTCGGTCTGGTCCGGCCAGATGGGTTCACCGATGATAACTCGAAAGGCGCCGCGGCGTGGCAGCCAAGTACCATCGCGCAAAACTGATCGGCTGCCGCGGATCGCCATGGGCACCACTGGCTGCCCTGCCGCCACCGCCGCTTCGAACGCGCCGAGGCGGAACGGCCTCAACCCGGGCATTCGCTCAAAGGTACCCTCGGCAAAAAATAGCAAGGGCTGTCCGGCATTATCACGTGTCGCCAGGCGCTGAGCATCCCTGATGCCAGCGGTGCTATCGAAACGCTCCACCAACTCGGCGCCCAGGCGCTGTAGCAAAAGACGCGTAAAGATATTGCCGCCGAGCTCCTGCTTCGCTACGAAAGCCGCCCGCCGGGGCATGGCGGCAACCATGACAAAACCATCCAGATAACTTTGATGATTGCTGATCAGAACATGGTCGCCGGCCAGATGCTCCGCGCCAGTCACGAACAAGCCCAGGCCCGTTAGACGAAACGCCCCCCGCACGCCAAGATGGCTCAGACGCCAGCACCAATCCGGCTGCGGCAATATTGCAAGCAACAGCCACAAGGGCACGCCCATCAGTGCGAAGACAAACCAGCAATAACCACCGTAAAGGGCGGTGCTACCAATCTGCCGGGCGCGGCGCAGGCGTGGCGGCAGCGATGCCAGGGCCAGGCGCAGCAATTGCAGCCAAACCGCGTTTTGAGCTTTCCCGATACCGCCGGATTCATAAATCTCGCGGCTCGCGGCGCGGCGAATTTTGCCGCTTGAGGTCTTCAGAACTGTATTCGGCGGGGCCAAGACCACGTCATCAGCCGGCGCCCCCGTCAGATCGGTGACGATGGTGTTGATATCTCGGCCAAGCGCCGTGCGCCGTTCGACATCTTTTTCCCGGGTCTCCGCCAGAACGATCAACCGTTCCGTCCCCGCTCCCGGATCGTGGCTGCCAAAAGCCGCCACCCGGCCTACCCGGACGCCGGCGATTTTGCCGACTTCGGTCTCGATTTCTTCAGGATAAAGGTTGCGGCCGGCATGAATGATGATGTCCTTGCTGCGGCCGGTGATAAAGATTTCGCCTTCCGCTATATAGGCAAGGTCTTCGGAATCGAGCCAGTCGCCATGGAACATCGCCTCGGTCTTGTCCGACGCCCGTAGATAGCCACTGGTCGCGGATGGGCCTTTAAACTGCAAATGGCCTTGCTGGCGGTCCGGCAGCTCTCGGCCGGCATTGTCGACGATGCGGATTTGGTGACGTGGCAGGGGATGGCCACAGCCGACAAACCGCAGCCCATGCTCATCAGTCTTGTTAACCGGTACGGCATCGCCTGAACTCATGAGACGGTCCCGCCGGATACTGTCGATCCGCGGTCGCCGGCCCAGTGGCGGAAATGCCAAGCCAACGGTATTCTCGGCAAGGCCATAGACCGGCATCATGGTCGCCGGCTGGAAGCCAATTTTTTCGAAGCGCTTGATGAATTCTTCCAGGGTCGCGGGATGCACCGCTTCCGCGCCGTTCGCCGCCACACGCCAGGACGACAGGTCGATCCCGGCCAGGTCCTCGTCCTTGAGGCGCTTAAGGCAGAGTTCAAAGGCAAAATTCGGTGCGGCGGACAGCGTGCCGCGATAGCGGTGGATGGCCTGAAACCAACGCCGCGGCCGGGCGATAAAGGCCAGCGGCGGCATGATAACGAGATGGACCGCGTAATAGAGGCTGCCCAGCCAGGCCCCGATCAAACCCATGTCATGGTACAGCGGCAGCCAGCTGACGAAGACATCATCGGAGGATACCTTGAGCGCTTCACCCATGGCGCGGATGTTGGACAGCAAATTGGCGTGGGTCAGGATCACGCCCTTCGGCATGCCGGTGCTGCCGGAGGTATACTGCAGAAAAGCGATATCGTTGCTCTGGGGCCGCGGTAATTGCGGTATCGGCAGCGGCGCGCTGGCAAGCGCTTCGGGTGTCACAACATGGCGCAGGGACGTCGCAAGACCACGCAGCAGCTCGGAAAAGCGGGTGGCCTCGGGCATGGTGATCATGATCGCGGCCCGGCAATTATCGACGATCGCCACGTGCCGGCGGAGATGTTCCTCGATCTGGCTGGGCCGTCCCGGCGGATAGATCGGGACCGGCACCCCGCCGGCCAGCAGCACGCCCATGAAACTGGCGAAATAGTCCCGGCCGGTCGCCAGCATGATGACGACCGCCTCGCCATGGCCGAGTGCCAAATCCAGCAGTCCGGCGGCGGTTCTTTCGGCTTCCGACCACAAATCACCGTAGGTGATTATCTCGCCGTCGTCATGATCACTATATAGGCGGATATGGGGCCGCTCCGGGTGCGCCTTCACGTGCCATTGCAAAGCTTCGATCAGGGTGCGGGCGCCATCGGGTGCGGCGGCCTCTCCCAGCGACAGGCTTTCCACACTCTGGGAAATCGGGACATGCCCACGGCCCTGGGCGCTATGCAGCGCCCGCAGCAAATCACGCGGCGTGTCGGCCGTGGCGATGAGTTGTTCGGACAGAGTGACGTCGAAATCCCGTTCCAGCCTGCTGAGAAGTTCGACGCGGCCCAAGCTGTCGAAACCGAGATCCCTGTCAAGCGCGCTATCCAGTGTGATGTTACCGATTGGTGGGCCTTGCGGGTGCAGTTCTTGCGACAATTGTCGCACCGCTCCCAACAGATGCACGGTTTCGGCTGTCAGTCCTTCCTGGCCCTGTTCATCGCTACCGCCGGGTGTGTCTGCCGAAGCCATCATCTCCGCCTTGCCGCACGGGCACCCAATTTGTGCTTCTCGAAAACAATTAGGCGTGCCTATCCGGTTAACGCAGACACCCACTTCATGTAGGGTGCTTCCAATC
>CAZPWJ010000131.1:0-10329 GCA_964590195.1 uncultured Rhodospirillaceae bacterium
GCAGGTTTCCGTTCAGTTCGTGAATTGGGAAGGCCGCCGGCTGTTAAGAACAACCTTTGTAGATATTACGGAACGCAAGAAAGCGGAGGAACAATTCCGCCAGGCGCAGAAGATGGAGGCTATTGGTCAGTTAACGGGCGGCGTTGCCCACGATTTCAATAATCTGTTAGCCATTATGATGGGGAATCTGGCGCTTTTGGAACAGGACCTGGGTCCGGACAGTGAATCCATCGAGTTGGTCGAACCGACCATTCAAGCTATTGAACGGGCGGCGGCCCTGACCCAGCGCATGCTCGCTTTCTCGCGGCAACAACCGCTTGCCGCACGGCGGGTAAACGCAAATGACCTGCTTCATTCCATGCAACTATTGATTCAGCGCAGTCTGGTTGAAGACATTGACGTAAGATTCGACTTGAGCCTGAGCCTGCACAACTGCCAGGTCGATCCCGGCCAGCTGGAACAAGCCGTTCTTAACATGGCGATCAATGCCCGCGACGCCATGCCCCAAGGTGGCCGGCTGAGGATCGAAACGGCCAATGTCACGTTTTCCCATGAAGACGCCCCGGACAAACGTCCGGCCGGCATGGTGCCTGGCGACTATGTGATGATCGCCGTATCCGACGACGGCGTCGGTATCCCAAGTGAGGCTCTGGACAAGATATTCGACCCCTTTTTCACCACCAAGGATGTGGGCGAGGGCACGGGCCTAGGTTTGAGCATGGTTTATGGCTTTGTCAAACAGTCGGAAGGTTTCATTTACGTCGATAGCAGCGAAGGCAAGGGTACGACATTCCGAGTTTATCTTCCGGCGGTGGCGGAGGGCACCCCGGCATTCGACGAACCCGTCGTCGCCGAGGTCAACGGCGCCAATGGTGAAACCGTTCTGGTGGTGGAAGACGAACGTGGCGTTCGTATGATGACATCCAAGATGTTGAAAATGCTGGGTTATCAGGTGCATGAGGCCAGCGATGCCAGTGCAGCCCTAGAGAAATTGCGCCTGCACCCCGACATCGACCTTATGTTGACCGATATTCTGCTCCCTGGCGGCATCAATGGCCAGCAGCTGGCCGATGAAGCCCAGGCTGACTATCCGGCGCTGAAGATTATGTTTGTCTCAGGCTACGCCCACGATGCCATTGTCAAGCAAGGCCGCCTGAATTCCGGCGCAAACTTGCTGAGCAAGCCATTCTCTCCCAAGTTCTTGGCGCGCATGCTCCGCGAGACCCTGGACGCTTCCTGACATTGTGATGGGGCGGCGGTCTACCCCGCACGCCCCAGAGAGGCCATAAGTTCGCGCCACTCCCGTGGCGACAGGCCGCTGTCCTTTACCGTGACATCCTCACCCGCCAACAGCCGCTTGACCACGTCCAGGCCGGCGGCGGACAGATGCACGCTGCCCATTCGGTAATCCTCGAACGCTTCCGCTGTGATCGGGACCCAGGCCCGCAGCGCTTCCATCATCGTTTCGGCATAAACCCGTATCTCATATTGCGCATGAGGATCGGCCCGTAACGACAGGAAATGTAATAGATTATGCAGATCGCACTTCCAATACCATTCGGTATAAATATTTAGCGGCAGGTTCATGCGCGCGAGCTCGCGGGCCAGGCCCTGGCGGTTTGGATCAATGGTGTTGCCCTCATCATCCTCGTTCAGCATTTCCTGATAGTCGGCATAATTTCGTGCCGAATCCTCGCGCAGGATATCCAGTACCCGGATCGCTTCATCACCTTGCAGGACCGCGCCCCTACCCTGACGGTTGTCCTGGGATTGCGCGGATAATTGATCCGGCGCCGGAATGTAAAATTCCCGGTTCAGAATGGAGTAACGGGCAGAATATTCGTTGACCGACGCCGTGCGGTGGCGAATCCACTGCCGCGCCACGAAAACCGGCAGTTTGACGTGAAATTTGATCTCGCACATCTCGAACGGCGTGGTGTGACGATGGCGCATGAGATAGCGCAGCAAGCCGCGATCTTCGCTGACCATGCGGGTACCACGGCCATACGAGACCCTGGCCGCCTGCACCACAGCGGCATCATCACCCATATAGTCAACGACCCGGACGAAGCCCTGATCCAACACCGGCAGCGCCCGATACAGCATCTCTTCCAAGGCCGGCACCGTGGCCCGCAAGGTCGTGGTGGAGGTATCGCGAAGCTGCTCGATTTCCTGCTGTTGGGCGTCACTTACGGGCATCGGGCTCTCCAAGGTTCTTCGACGTACACTGTATTAGACTCCGTGGCCAACATACAGCGCCGCCGCCTTCGCGCCAACGGCGTCGGGCGGCAAGATCGCCAAAATCAGTGGCGCCAGCCAGGGCCCTTTCAAAATCAGCCAAAATGCCTATATTTGGGGTGCCGGCTTGTCCGGCTATGACGCTAAACGCTTTGCGGAATAGACGTAGCGGACCCGGGGGCGGTACCCGGCGCCTCCACCAGGAGCGCATTGTTGGCCGAATCACAAGCTAGTGGCCCGATGATGTGTTGCTGATGGGGGCGAAATAGGATCGACGCGCGTAATAAAGGCACGGTTTGCGTTCGGCATGGCTCCGCCGTTATCGGGCCATTTCTACAAGTGCCAATGATAATGAAATGGTGCTCGCTGCCTAATTGAAAGGTAAGCGCGGTTCGGGGGGCACCGGGCAACAGAAGCCCCCTACTAATTTATTTATTTGTGCTGGACCCACCCGCCGGCATGGGGTTATGTCCCCGTAGCCGGATCAGTACGAGAATAAGGTGGGCCGGAATGGCGCAAGATCTGATGCAGTATGGACAGATGGTTGAAGACAGCCTGCGCGGCGTCGTGCGCATGGCGCTTACCCGCGCCGCCACTGACGGCCTGTTGGGGGAGCATCATTTCTATATCGGCTTCAAGACCCAGCACCCCGGCGTCGATATCCCCGATCATCTAATCGCCCAGTACCCGGACGAAATGACCATCGTCATCCAGCACAAATACTGGGGCCTGGAAGTCGGCGAAGACGCTTTTGAAATCACCCTCAGCTTCGGCGGACAGGGCCAGCGCCTGTATATTCCCTTCCGGGCCCTGACATCATTTCTCGACCCCTCGGTGCAATTCGGCTTGCAATTCGGCCAGCAGGACGGCGATGGCAAGGCGGACGTCAGCGATGAGTCCGCGAGCGACGCAGTTGAACCGGCGCCCGAAAGCAAAGCCGAGACCAAGACCGGGGATGATGAAGGCGGTGACGGCGATGACGGCGGTGACAACGTCGTCACCCTGGACCAATTCCGCAAGGATTAGGCAGGCAATTTCGATATGAGCACAACCGATTTGGATACCGGCACGGATCATCTATTGGCGCGCCTGGAAGATGGCGTCCTGGTGATTACTCTGAACCGGCCGGAAGCGCGCAACGCCCTTTCCGATGAACTGTCCCCGGCGCTGCGCCGCATGTTGGCGGCGGCAGCCACGGATGACAATATCGGCGCGCTGGTGCTGACCGGCACGGGCACCGCCTTTTGTGCCGGTGGCGACGTCAAGGGCATGGGCGGCAACTCAACCAAGAAGACCATGACAGCGGAAGAACGCATCGCCGATCTGCAACACCGCCAGCGGGCCCTGACCGGCGCGCTTTTCACCCTGCCGCAACCAACCATCGCCGCCCTGCCCGGCCCGGCCGTCGGTGCCGGCCTGGCCATAGCGCTGGCCTGCGACATCCGCATCGCCGCCGCCTCCGCCTTTGTCTCCACCGGTTATCGCCGGGTGGCGTTAAGCGGCGACTACGGCCTGTCCTGGACCATGACCAGACTGGTCGGCACCGCGCGGGCGCGGGAATTCATGTTCTCCGGCGAGCGGATCGAGGCAGAGCACGCCGAACGCGTCGGTCTGGTCAACCGGGTCGTTCCCGATGACGAGCTACAGGACGCGGCCATGACCATGGCGAGATCCTTTGCCGACGGCCCCCGCATGGCGCAACGGCTGATGAAGGAAAATCTCGAACTGGCCATGCAGACGGATTTTTTCACCGCCCTAGATAACGAGGCGGAACAACTGGTCAAGGCCTCGGCCCATCCCGATCACGGCGAGGCGGTCCGCGCCTTCATCGAAAAACGCCAACCCGTATTCGGCAAAACAAGCGATGCTGAATAGCCTGAACCTGATTGAAGGATTGCCATTGCGCTGAGGCATGCCTACCCTTGGCGCATGTCCATAGCACCCGATATCCCCTCTCCCGACGCGGTCATCACGCCGCCTCTGGAACTTGCCCCCGCCGGCGCCATTGATTGCCACGCCCATGTTTTCGCCGCCCCCGGCGCCCATTATCTAAGTCCCAACCGGGCCTATACCCCGCCGGAGGCTACCCTGGCGTCCTATCAGGCCATGCTTGCCAGCCTGGGCATCCAGCGCGGCGTGATCGTCCAACCCAGCCTCTATGGCACGGTCAATAACTGCAGCCGCGAGGCGGTGGAAGCCATGGGCGACAATGGACGCGGCGTCGCTGTGATCGACCAAAATGTGGACGAGGCTGAACTGCAACGCCTGCACGGGGCGGGCTTTCGCGGCACCCGATTTAACTTCGTCACCGACGGCGGCATCGATTTGAGCGAGTTGGAAACGGTCGCAGACCGGATCAAGGATCTGGGCTGGCACATCCAATGTTTTATCGACCGCCATACCTTATTGGAATTGCTGCCGCGCCTGAAAACCATGCCCGTCGATCTGGTATTTGATCACCTCGGCCAGCCCGATCCCCAGGGCGACATCGATCAACCGAGCTTTCGCGCCCTGCGTGATCTGCTGGCGGGCGGGCGGGCCTGGACCAAGATTTCCGGCGCCTACCGTGTCGATCACGGCGGCGCGCCCTGGCCCATCGCCGATCAGTTCGCCGAATGCCTGGTCCGCGAGGCGCCCGACCGCCTGGTCTGGGGCAGCGACTGGCCCCATCCGCACATCGACCCCTCCCCAATGCCCAACGACGGCGATCTGTTCAATCGCCTGCTCGCCTGGACACCGGATGAAGCAGTACGGCACAAAATCCTGGTGGATAATCCAACCCGGTTATATGACTTCGATTGACGCCGCGCGCCCTATTCGTGCACGTCCGTGTGATAGGATTTCGAGATGATGCTCCAACCATCCGATGTGCGCATCAAGGTCAGATAGTCGGTGAAATAGCGCGGCGGAATGGCGCAGTTGACCACCGCGTGGGCCGTATCGGGCCCGGATTTATGGATCGAGACGATACGGTCATGGCGCTTCAGGCCCTGGCTTCGGGCTGACTCCCGGCCGCCGATCAACTCGAAATATTGCGCCCTGGGCATATCGGTGACGCTGGCGCCATCGGTCGAATACAGATGGGAGTCGGGATGGAAAACCCGGGCGAACTTGTCCAGATCGCCGTCGTACAGACCGTCGAAATAGTCCCCCAACAGGGCCGTGATCTCGTTAATGCTTGGATCGTCGTAAGTTTCACTCATTGCAGCTTCCTCTTCATACGGGCCTGTCGCCTTGGACCACGGCACGGTGCACGATGCGCCGTTCCTTGGCGGCATCATAGCCCGTTACGCAATGAACCGTGCAACGGTTGTCCCACATCAAAACGTCATTGTCCCGCCAGCGGTGGCGGTAGAGGTATTTATCCTGGGTGCCATGACGTTCCAAATCAGCAAGCAGCGCCTCGCCCTCCGCCCGGTCCACGCCAACAATGTGCGAGGCATGGTTGCCCAGATACAAGGCCTTGGCGCCGGTTTCCGGGTGCGTGCGGACCAGGGGATGTTCCACGGGCGGCGCGGCGGCAATTTCGTCGGCCGTGGCCGGGCGCTCGTTGGATTTTTCCCGGCTGCGCTTCCAGTCATGCACTACCCGCAACTCCAGCAGGCGCGCCGCCCGGTCCGCGTCCAGGTCGGCGTAGGCCCGCTCCATATCGGCAAACAGGGTATCGCCGCCTTCGCGCGCCACGGATGGCGAACGCAGAACCGTGAACATCGAAGGCGTGGCGACATAGGATTTATCCGTATGCCAGACCAGAGTGCCCCGTTCGGGATGCACGCCCGTCAAACTTCCGTCTCTATTGACGTTGCCAAAGATCTGAATTTTCGGCAGGGCATCATGGCGCGTGCCGCGGTTGATATGACCTTCCAGGGGTCCAAACTGTTGCGCGAAGGCAAGATGGCGTTCGTCATCCAAATGCTGATCGCGAAAGACCAATACCTTGTGCCGAATGATGGCCTCGCGGATCGCGGCAAAGGTTTCGTCCGTCACCCCACCGGCAAGATCAACGCCGCCGATCTCGGCCCCGAAACCACTGTCTTCCGCCTTGATCGTGATTGCCGTGCTGTTCATATCTCCCCCCATCCCCGTCTTAGGGATAGAATGGGGCAGCCAACGGGCCCTGGCAAGCAAGACGAATTCAAGCGCCGCGCGGGCCGAGAATGATAATCGCCGCACCGGCCAGGCAGACCACCGCCCCCAGAACGTCCCAGCGGTCGGGCCGCTGCATCTCCACCAGCCACAACCAGCCCAACGAGGCCGCGATATAAACACCGCCATAGGCCGCGTAGGCCCGGCCCGCGAAACCGCTATCTATCCGGGTCAAAAGGAACGCGAACAGGATCAGACTGGCCATGCCCGGCAACACCCACCAGGCCGATTTATCCAAACGCAGCCAGGCCCAAAAGGCGAAACAGCCCGCGATCTCGGCAACGGCAGCGCCCAGATAGGTGACGGCCAGCGGAAGTATGGTTGCGTTCATGGCCCCGTCCCCTCCCCCAGGGTTTAGGTCGTCTTAAGTCGGCTTATCCCCCGAACAGTTTTTTGTATTTCTCCTGAAAAACCGGCCAGACTTCCGGATTCAGCAGACGCGGCGGCCGGCGGCCGGCGAAGATTTCCAACAATTGCTCGCCCGCGTAAGTACCCATCTTGTGCCGAGATTCGTGGGTCACGCCCGCCGTGTGCGGGCTGGCCAGAACGTTCGAGAGGCTCAACAACGGATGATCCGAGGCGGGCGGCTCGACGGCCCAGACATCCAGGCCGGCGGCGGCCAGATGGCCGCTGTCGAGGGCGGTGAACAGCGCCGCCTCGTCATGAATGCCGCCGCGGGCGGTGTTGATGAAGATGGCACCGGGCTTCATCCGATTGAAGGATTCGGTGCTCAGAAAATCCTCGGTCTCCGCCGTGCGCGGACAATGCACGGTGACGTAATCCGCCGCCGATAGCAGTTCGTCCCACGATGATTTGATGGCGCCACGCTCGACGAAATCGCTGTCTTCCAGGTACGGGTCATAGGCCAGCACCCGCATGGAAAACAACGTCCCGCACAGCTCGGCCACGCGCCGGCCTACATGGCCCAGGCCGATGATGCCAACGGTCTTGCCGTGAATATTGTGGCCCATGAAACTGGTGCGATCGATGCCGTCCTGGGCCCGCATGTACTGATCGGTCTCGCCCACCCGCTTGGACAGGCTCAGCATCAGGGCAAGGGCATGTTCGGCCACCGCCTCGGCATTGCCGCCAGCCTGGTTGACCACCAGCACGCCGGCCTTGGTGCAATCAGCCAAATCAATGGTATCGGTGCCCGAGCCCATGGACGAGACCACCAGCATATTGGGGCAGCGCGCGAGAAACTCGCTGTGGGCAAAAAACTGATCGGGCAATTCATCCCGCGTGGCGCGGATCTGATAGCCATGGGCCCCCGACAGCGCCTGCCAGTTCTCGGCATCGGAGGAGCCGAGCTCCAACTTCTGCACGTTGATGGAGGGATCCCGGGCCAGGACCTCCGCCGTTACCGGATGGGCAAATTTCTCAAAATAGACCAGGCGCTTTTCGCCATTGTTTTCAACTTCTGACATTTGGTTCGGTTACTTCTCTTCGATTTTTGACAGCTTGTTCCAATCATAGGGCAAGGGCTGTTTCGCGGCAAAGCGGGCGATGGCATCCGCATGATAGTCGCTGTCGAAACAGACCGCCTGGGCCGAGGCCTCCATCTCCGCCATGGAGCGGTAGTCCTGGTGCAGAGATTGATTGACCAGGGCCTTGGTAGCGGCCTGCGCCACTTTCGAGCCCACCGCCAGCCGTCCGGCCAGGGCACGGGCCCGATCCATCAACTGATCGGGTTCGCAAACTTCCAATACAATACCCAGATCCATGGCCTCCTGCCCGCCAATTGCCCGGGCGGTGCACATCAACTCCTTGGCCCGCTGGCCGCCGACCATGCGCGGCAGGGTATAAAGCATAGCCATATCTGGGATCAGGCCAATACGGCCAAAAACGGCGCAAAATTGCGCCCGATTGGTAGCGATAATAAAATCCGCCACCAGGGCCAGGGAAAAGCCACCGCCATAGGCAGGGCCGTCCACCGCAGCGATCACCGGGCAATCCAGGTTGTACAGCGGTTCCAGCCAGGCATGGACGTCCAAAACCCGGCTGCGCACCTTGTCAGCCTTGCCCAGACCGCCGGCCATGGCCTTGGTATCGCCGCCGGCGCAAAAGACCCCACCGGCGCCGGTGATGATCAGTGCCTTGATGTCGTCATCGCCGCGTACGGTCTCGATCATCGCGGCGATTTCGTCGCGCACCTGCAAACTCAGGCCATTGCGCGCCTCGGGCCGGATCATGGTGAACGTGGCGATGCCGTCCGCGATCTCGAGCTTACTATGTGGTTCGGTCATGATGTCTCTCCTCCTAGAATTTTTCACCAGCATAAAGCAGATACGGCAACCGCTGGCTTTTCTTTTCCGGGCCTGAATTCTCTTCCCCCCCATCAAGGCTTTGGCTACCATTCGTCCGTGTTCGTAGCTTGTATGGGAGTGACTAGGCCATGGCTCAAAAACGCCGCAGTTTTTATGGTTGGGGATTTGAGGAAGACGCCATCTCCGCCGACGAGATGGCCTGGTTCGAGGGAACCTGGGCGAAGCTGTTCGGGGTAGATGGTTTCGACCCGGCACCAATGCCCATCGAGAGCGAAATCGACCTGCGCGCGCCCCGCATCGCCATTCCCTCTACCTTGCAGGCATTCTGCACGGCGGAGAAATACGACCGTCTGTTCCACAGCTATGGCGCCTCGGTACATGATCTGGCGCGGATCATTCACCACCGCGACTTTTCCAACCCGCCCGACGCCGTGGCCTATGTGCGCGATGAGGCGGATATTCAGGCCGTGCTGGACTGGTGCGGCAGTAACGACTTGGCCGCGATCCCGTTCGGCGGCGGTTCTTCCGTCGTTGGCGGCGTCAATCCGCCCAGCGACGGACGCTACAAAGGCACGGTGACCATCAACCTTGGCAAACTGAACAAGGTGCTGGAAATCGACAAGGCCTCGCAGGCCGCCCGCGTCCAGGCCGGCGTCCTGGGTCCGGATCTGGAAAACCAGCTGCGCCCATCGGGCTTGACCATGCGCTTCTTTTTGCAGGCCTGGGAGTTTTCATCACTGGGCGGCTGGATCGCCACCCGGGCGGCGGGCCATTTCGCCACCGTCTACACTCAAATCGACGACCATGTGGAAAGCCTGCGCGTGGTCACGCCCGAGGGCCTGATCGCCTCGCGCCGGGTGCCTGCATCGGGCGCCGGGCCCAATCCCGACCGGCTATTCCTCGGCTCGGAAGGCACCCTTGGCATCATTACCGAGGCCTGGGTCCGCCTGCACCGCCGCCCCACCATCCGGCTGGCCACCACGGTGCGCTTCGGCGACTACGAAAAGGCGGTCGCGGCGGTGCGCGAGATCACCCAGGCCGGGCTATACCCGGCCAATGCCCGGCTGATCGAACGCTCGGAAGCCGCCTTTACCGAGGCCGGCGACGGCAGCGCCGATGTCCTGGTGCTGACATTTGAATCCGCCGATCATCCCCTGGAACCCTGGATGGACCGGGCCCTGGAAATCTGCGGCGATCATGGTGGGGAATGGGACAACGAAGCCCTGGCCCAGGCGGATTCACAACGCAGCGGCGCGGCCGGCAATTGGCGCAACAAGTTCCTGCGCGGGCCGTATCTGCGTGAACATGCCATCGCGCGGGGCGTCATGCGCGACACGGTGGAAAGCTGCATCACCTGGGACCGCTATCTGGATTTCCAGGATCGAGTCAAACGCCGGACCCTGGAGGCGATCCGCGAGGTCACGGGCCGCGAGGGCACCTGCACCGTTCGCTTTACACACCTATATCCTGACGGGCCGGCGCCGTATTTCACCTGGCATGCCCTGGGCGACAAGGAAGCGCTGGTGGAACAGTTCTGGGCCATCAAGGCGGCAGCTTCGCAGGCCATGATTGATGCGGGCGGCACCATCACGCACCACCATGCCCTGGGCCGGGACCACCGTACCTGGTACGACCAGGAACGCCCGGATCTGTTCGCCGAGGGCATCAAGGCGGTGAA
>CAZPWJ010000132.1:0-9917 GCA_964590195.1 uncultured Rhodospirillaceae bacterium
ATCCTCCCTTATGAAAACACTTCAATATGTCCCAGGGGTGCTGACGTCAGACAGGCCAGCAGGTCCAGCACCACCGGATCGGCATCCTCGTCCGTGGTACCGCCGTCCACCGGAGCCGAGACCACCGGCGCCGCATTGCCGCTGTCGAGCACTTCCAGCTCTAGCGACTCGATAGATTTTACTTCCAGGCCGAAAGAGAATTTGAACTTGCCGTGACCGTTTTGGATATGGCTTTGAAAGGCGTCAAGTTCGTCTTGGATGCTGGCCAATTCCGCCTGTGTGACAACCAGCCGCAAGACATCATCGCCGCCATTGCCATTGATCTTGTCCCGGCCGCCGGCTTCCGTACCGTAGACATAAACAAAGGTGTCGTCGCCGCTGCCGCCCTTCAGCTTGTCGTTGCCCGTACCGCCCGAAAGCGTGTCGTCGCCTTTTCCGCCCTTTAGCTTGTCATTGCCCCCGCCGCCAGAAATGACATCATCACCATCACGGCCCTTCAGATAGTCCCTGCCCTCACCACCGATAATTATGTCATCCCCTTTGGAACCAGTGATTTTGTGCTTGTGGTTGTGACTATGGTGATGATGCTTCCCGGACATTTGTAACACTCCCCGTCATAATCGTTTCTTTCGTTAATATTTTGTAAACCATTTATTTCAACTTCACACTCAATTTTCGGGAATCCGATGCATGTTTTTGCACGACTATGGTTAATTCCGCCAACCACCACCAAATTTAGTATCGCCGGCCCCTGGCGATGTCTTTCCTCCGCCCATCAATTCCCATGGCTGGCAAGCCGAGAGAATGCATAACGACTGAAAAGGAGAAAAGCTGGACAGTTAACCGCACTGTCCAACCCGGCCCTCACGCTCTACATTAGGGGCTCTTTTAGTATTGTGTTTTCAAAGGGAAAAAGTGGTACGCGCGACAGGGATCGAACCTGTGACAACCTGATTAAAAGTCAGGTGCTCTACCAACTGAGCTACGCGCGCATCGGGGCGGAACTTAGGTCGACGCGGGGTCCGGGTCAATGTTAATTCGACCCCAAAACGATGAAAATTGGGGCTAATTTTCAGACCGGTTCAATATCACCCAATTCAGCTGCCCGCACATGGGCCGCCGCGAAATCCTCCAGGCCGCCGTCGCTGATGGCCTGGCGCAGATTGGCCATCAAATCCTGATAATGGGTCAGGTTATGCCAGGTCGCCAGCATGGAGCCGAGGATCTCCTTGGCCCGGAACAGATGATGCAGATAGCCACGCGAATAGTTCCTGCATAACGGGCAGCGGCATGTTTCATCCACCGGACGCGGGTCGTCGGCGTGGCGGGCATTGCGGATATTCAATGTAGCCCGTGGCGTGAACAATTGCCCCGTGCGCCCGGACCGCGTGGGCATGACGCAATCGAACATATCGACGCCCCGTTGCACGGCCCCGACAATATCGCCGGGCCGCCCTACGCCCATCAGATAACGGGGCTGGTTGCCAGGCAGATGCGGCACGGTCACGTCCAGGGTGGAAAAGGTCAGCTCCTGACCTTCGCCAACCGCCAGGCCGCCGATGGCATAGCCGTCAAAGCCGATCTCCCGCAGGCGGGCGGCGGACTCGGCGCGGAGATCGGCATACATGCCACCCTGAACAATACCGAACAGGGCATAGCCGGGCCGCTCCACGAATGCCGCGCGGCAACGCTCGGCCCACCGCATGGACAGCGCCATTGAGGCCGCCGCGCCCTCTTCCGTCGCCGGGTAGGGCGTGCATTCATCAAAGGCCATGGTGATGTCGGCATCCAGCAGATGCTGCACCTCGATACTGCGTTCGGGGCTGAGATACATCTTGGAGCCATCGATGTGAGATTTAAATGTTACCCCGTCCTCGTCCAGCTTGCGCAGATCAGACAGGGAATAGACCTGAAATCCACCCGAGTCCGTCAATATGGGCCGCTGCCAATGCATGAAATCATGCAGGCCGCCCAGACGATCGACCCGTTCGGCACCGGGGCGCAGCATCAGATGATAGGTATTGGCCAGAACAATATCGGCACCGGTTTCGCGCACTGCTTCGGGCGTCATGGCCTTGACCGTGGCCGCCGTGCCCACGGGCATGAAGGCCGGCGTCGCGATATCGCCATGCGCCGTATTGATCTTTCCTGTGCGCGCCGCGCCGTCCTGGGCCAGAACCTGGAAATCATAGGCCGTCATTGCGCGCTCTCCAATTCCAGAAGGCAGCCATCACCATAGGAATAAAAGCGGTAACCGGCCGCAATGGCGTGTTCGTAGGCCGCATGCATCCGCGCCAGTCCGGCAAATGCCGAGACCAGCATGAACAGGGTCGATCGCGGCAGATGAAAATTCGTCAGCAGCATATCAACCACCCGGAACTTATAGCCCGGCGTAATAAAAATATCGGTCTCGCCGGTAAAAGCTTCCAGTTCGCCGCCCTGGGCCGCGCTTTCCAACAGGCGCAGGGACGTGGTGCCGACAGCGACCACCCTGCCGCCCCGAGCCTTGGTTTCCTCGATCCGCCGTACCACGGCGGCCTCTACCTCGCCCCATTCACTGTGCATGTGGTGATCATCGGTGTTGTCCACGCTGACAGGCAGAAAGGTACCAGGGCCTACGTGCAAAGTGAGTTCGGCATGCTCCACGCCCGCATCACGCAAGCTTTGCAGCAATCCATCGGTGAAATGCAGGCCCGCCGTCGGTGCGGCAACGGCACCATCGTGGCGGGCCAGAACGGTTTGATAGTCGGCATTGTCCCGCTCGTCCACGGCCCGATGCTTGCGGATGTACGGCGGCAGCGGCAGGGTGCCATGGCGGGCGAGCGCCGCCATCAACTCGGCCTCGGTCATGGCGAAATCCAGGATTACCTGACCATCCGTGTGCGGGCCCTCCACCCGAGCCGTAAAATCGTCGGCAATAATCAAGCGATCATCGGCCCGAAGACGACGGGCTGGGCGGGCGAAAGCCTGCCAGCGGCCCGGACCGACGCTTTCAAGCAGGGTCAGCTCTATGCGTGCTTCGCCGCGCCGGGATTCCAATTGCAAAGGCAGAACACGTGTATTGTTGAAAATCAACAGATCGCCCGCCCGCAGAAGTTCGGGCAGGTCGGCAATCATCCGGTCATGGGCGCCGGCATCATCCACATGCATAAGGCGCGCGCTGTCGCGCGGCTGCGCCGGGCGCAAGGCGATAGCGCTTTGCGGCAGATCAAAATCGAAGAGTTCAACGTCCATGATCGGCGCTCCGGCAACCTATATGCTGGCCAGAGGCGCCGCGGGTAACTATTCCGCGTCGGAGGCCATCCGCATGGAAATGATCTTGTCCGGATCAGTTACGGCGCCACTACCCTGCGCACCCTTTTTGATCTTATCCACGGCATCCATACCGTCGGTGACCTGGCCCCACAGGGTATATTGTCCATCCAGCCAAGGCGCCGCCTTGAAGACGATGAAGAACTGGCTGTCGGCACTGTTGGGATCGGCCGCCCGTGCCATGGACAGGGCCCCACGCAGATGCTTTTCGTTGGAGAATTCAGCATCCAGATGCTGGCCCGAACCGCCCGTGCCCGTACCCGTGGGGTCACCGGTCTGAGCCATGAAATCCTCGATCACGCGATGGAAGACAATGCCGTCATAGAATTTCTGCCGCACCAGCTCCTTAATGCGGGCGACATGGTTCGGGGCAATGTCGGGGCGCATTTCAATTGTTACCCGGCCATCCTTCAGTTCCAAATAGATCGTATTCTCCAAGTCACCCGCTCCCGCTTCAATGGCCGGCATCGCCAGGGCCATGATTAATCCAAAAATAAGTCTTCTTAACAGCATTTTGCCGCCCCTCTTCCAAGCCGTCTTTCTTCAACCCGCCCTCTGCCAAGCCAGCTGCGTCATGCAATACAGCACCGACGTCCAAAGCGCCTCAGTCGCGCCCTACACGTTCGTACAAACGCTTTGCAACCCGTTCCGATACGAAGGACGTGACATCGCCATCCAGCCGGGCAATTTCCTTCACCAGGCGCGACGCGATAAACTGGTATTTGTCATTGGCCATCAGAAATACTGTTTCGATCTCTGAATTCAGGCGCAGGTTCATACCGACCATTTGAAACTCGTATTCGAAATCCGAGACCGCCCGCAAACCGCGGATGATAATGCCGGCGCCATGTTCCTGGGCGCAATGCATCAACAGATTATCGAACGGCCGCACCTCGATTTCGCAGTTGTTCAGTTGCCCCGCGAAGGCGTCGAGTTCGTCCTGAACCATCTCCACCCGCTCATCCAGGGTGAACATGGGGCCTTTGTCGCGATTAATGGCGACGCCAATGACCAGTTTATCCACCAGCTTGGTCGCACGTTGAATAATATCACTGTGCCCCAGGGTAATGGGGTCGAAAGTTCCCGGATAAAAGCCGATACGCTCCTTAGACAAAACCGCCTCCTAGTGCGAACAAACTATTCTTGGTGGGATCATTAGCCTTTCAAGGCCATCATGAAAAGGGTGAAAACGAAAGGCAGGGGCAATTGGCCCGGCCAATTCCGCCGCCGATTCATTCCTCTTCCACCTCATTGGGCTCGTCAGCCGCATCGCCATCGTCGCCGTTTTCACCGTTTTCGCCATTTTGCTCCGACAGCCAGGCCACGGAGACAACCCGCTCGTTCGGTTCCACATCGAACAAAGTCACGCCTTGTGTATTGCGACCGGCGATGCGGATATCGCGCACGGGCGTTCGGATCAAACGGCCGGTATCGGTTACCAGCATGATGTGATGATCTTCCTCCACCGGAGCGGAGGCGATAACCGGGCCATTCCGGTCCGAGGCCTCGATATTGATAATGCCCTGGCCGCCGCGCCCGGTGACCCGGTATTCGTAGGCCGAGGTCCGTTTGCCATAGCCGTTCTCGGTGATGGACAGCACGAACTGTTCCGCCGCCGCCATTTCATCGGCCTGCTCGGGCGCGCTGGGCAAGGGATCCGAGCTGCTCTCCCCTTCCCCCTCGGCACGGCGGCGGGCGTTGGACCAGCGCAGGTACCTATCCCGCGTATCATTATCGAATTCGGCATGGCGCACGATGGACATGGCGATCAATTCATCATCGCCAACCAGACGGATGCCTCGGACACCGATGGAATCGCGGCTTTTGAAGACACGCACGTCAATGACGGGGAAGCGGATGCACTTGCCCCGGCGCCCCGACAGTAGAATATCATCGTTGGCGTCACAGATCGCGACACCGACGATACGGTCGCCCTCGGGCAGTTTCATGGCGATCTTGCCGTTCGCCTGCACTCGTTTGAAATCGGCCAGATCGTTGCGCCGTACGGAACCCGACGCGGTGGCGAACATGACATAGCGGTCGGCCCATTCCGCCTCGTCCTCTGGCAGGGGCAGCACCGTATGAATGGTCTCGCCTTCTTCCAGCGGGAAGAGATTGACCATGGCCTTGCCCCTGGCCTGGGGTGCTGCCATGGGCAGACGAAAGACCTTCAGCAGATAGACCTTGCCGGTGGAGGAAAAGAACAGCATCGGCGTATGGGTGTTGGCGACAAACAGCTGGGAGACGAAATCCTCGTCCCGCGTGGCCATGCCCTGGCGCCCCTTGCCGCCACGGCGTTGCGGGCGGTAGGTGGACAGCGGCACCCGCTTGACATAGCCGTTGTGGGACACGGTCACCACCATGTCCTCGCGCTGGATCAAGTCCTCGTCCTCCTGATCCGCTTCGGCCTCGATAATTTCGCTGCGCCGCGGCGTGGCGAAGCGCTCCTTCATATCCAGAAGTTCTTCGCGGATGATCCCGGTAAGGCGGTCGCGGGAGCGCAGAATATCGAGATAATCCAGGATCTTCTCGCCCAACTCGCGCAGTTCCGCGCCCACTTCATCGCGGCCCAATGCGGTCAGGCGTTGCAAGCGCAAATCAAGAATGGCGCGGGCCTGAATTTCGCTGAGCCTATAAACGCCATCGACAACCCGGTGTCCCGGCTCGTCGATCAGCTGGATCATCGCCTCGACCTCCCGTGCCGGCCAATCCCGCTCCATCAACTGGGCCCGCGCCGTGGCCGGGTCGGGCGCGGACCTGATCAAGGCGATGATGGCATCAATATTGGCCACCGCGATGGCCAGACCGGCCAGGACATGGGCCCGCTCCCTCGCCTTGCCCAATAGATATTTCGTGCGCCGGGAGACCACGACTTCGCGGGAATCGACAAACGCGGCGATCATCTGGCCCAGGTTCAGCAGCTCCGGCCGGCCATGGTTTAGCGCCAAGCTGTTAACGCCGAACGAGGTCTGCAGCGGCGAGAAACGATACAGCTGGTTCAGCACCACATCCGCCATGGCATCACGCTTCAACTCGATCACCACGCGCACGCCCGTACGGTCGCTTTCATCGCGCAGATCGGAGATACCCTCGATCCGCTTGGCGCGCACGGCCTCGGCGATTTTTTCGATCATGCCGGCCTTGTTCACCTGATAGGGCACTTCGGTGACGATGATCGCTTCCCGGTCCTTGCGGATGGTTTCCACGGTTGTGCGCCCGCGCATGACGACGGAACCGCGCCCGGTGCGAAAGGCCGAGAGGATACCGGCCCGGCCCAGGATAAGCCCCCCCGTGGGGAAATCAGGCCCTTGCACGAATTCCATCAAGCCATCGACGGTAATCGCGGGATCATCGAGATAGGCGCAACAGGCATCAATAATTTCGCCCAGGTTATGGGGCGGCACATTGGTCGCCATGCCCACCGCGATACCGCCGGCGCCATTGACCAGCAGATTTGGCAGCATGGACGGCAGCACGATCGGTTCAGAGGCCGAGCCATCATAGTTATCCTGGAAATCGACGGTTTCCTTGTCGATATCCGCCAACAGCATCTCAGCCGGTTTATCCATGCGTACTTCGGTGTAACGCATGGCGGCGGCGCGGTCGCCGTCCATGGAGCCGAAATTGCCCTGGCCGTCCAGCAATGGCAGGCGCATGGCGAAATCCTGCGCCATGCGCACCATGGCGTCATAGATCGCCTGATCGCCGTGGGGATGATAGCGGCCCATGACGTCGCCAACCACGCGGGCCGACTTGCGGTACGGCTTGTCCGAGGTATAGCCGGATTCATACATTGAATAGAGAATGCGCCGGTGCACCGGCTTCAGCCCGTCGCGGGCATCTGGAATGGCCCGGCTGACGATCACGCTCATGGCGTAATCGAGATACGATTTCCGCATCTCGTCTTCGATGGCGATGGGCATCACCGCATCGCCGCCATCGCCACCCGAAGGCGGCGCCAAAGGGGGATCGGCGGGAGGAATTTGGCTGTCGTCAGTCAATTCGATAGGTCCTGATAAATAGGTTTCGACGGCCCTCGTCGAACGCCATTTTGGGCAACGATTTTACGCTTTCGTGGTGCTGCTTCGTGGTGCTGCGGCCGGTCGCCGCCCCCTGCATGATCAGCAAATCGCGGGATCACGAGATATTGCGGCGCAGGGTGAAATATAATACCAAGTCTTGCGGTTTTCAGCAACGCCGAGGGCCCCAATAAGAGCCCCAAAAACCGTATTTTTTGAGCCTTTTTTGCGCCTTTCGAAACGCATCCGATGTTCGGCAATTGCCGATTTGTCCAATCCGATTTAAAACCGTGAACGATCAGGCGTGATATCCGCTACATAGGTTTGATAATCAACCCTAATGGGCGAGATTTGGGACCATCGCGATGGGATGAAATAGAAACCAACTGGTCCGAAAACACCTCGTCAACGGACATCGTCAAGCACGGAACAAACTTCACCTTTTCCCCTGGAGCAGCCCTTCCCCCGCGCTGAAATTCCCGTGTTCACATACTCAGAAATACGAGGTGATCAACATGCTCGGGAGCCAGAGCGCCAGCATCGGAAACAGCAGCACAATGATCAGCACGACGGTGTCGGAAATACAGAAGGGGAAGGAGCCCCGGATCACCTGTGTTACCGGCAGGCCAGTGACACCGCTGACGGCAAACAGGTTTAGGCCGACGGGGGGAATGACGCTGCCGATCTCGATACACAGAGCGGTCAATATCCCCAAATGCACCGGATCCACACCCAATGACAGGGCCACGGGAAAATAAATCGGTACGGTGAGCACCAGGATAGCGACGCCGGTCAGCCACATGGAGAGCGCCAACAGAGTGGCCATCAGGGCGAACAGGAAGGTGTATTTCGACAGTCCGAGCGTGCCGGCCCAGGCGGCGATTTCCTGCGGCCAGCCCATGTTGGCCAGGAAGAACTGGAAGATACCGACACAGCCGAGAAGGAAGAACACGACCGCGGTCAGGTTCATGGCGCGGCGGGTCACGCCCATCAATTCCGCTATGAAAGGTTTGCCCTTGAAGATTACGCCATAGCCCAGCGCGTAACAGGCCGCGGCCGCACCTGCCTCCGTCGGCGTGAAAAGACCGCCGTAAAGACCGCCCAGGATAATCACCGGCATCAATAACGCCGGCAGCGCTTCCTGAAAGGCAGTCCAGCATTTACGCAGTTCGAAGGTGCCCGCCGGCAGCTTAACGATGAAAATGGACACCGAAACGATAATCACCGCATCACTGATCGCCAGCATGATGCCCGGAACAACGCCGGCAAAGAACAGGTCAACAATGGAGATTTCAGTGATCACGCCAAACAGAATCAAGGTAATACTCGGCGGAATAAGCAGTGCGATCCCACCGGCGGAGGCGATCACGCCGGCCGCCATCCATTTCGGATAACCTCGCTTGATCATTTCCGGGTAGGCGATCACGCTCATGGCGGCCGCCATGGCGGTGGAGGAGCCAGAAATGGCTCCGAACAGCACGGCGGCGATCAGAGTAGCATAGGCGAAACCGCCCGGCACCCAACCGATTAAGGCATCGGCGAGATTGAACAGCCCTCGCACGAGACCGGTTTTTTCCATAAGGAAACCCGCGTAGATGAAGAACGGGATGGCGATCAGCGTGTATTTGGAGATGAAAATGAAAAAGGCTTCGAACAGCGTGCCAAAGGTCAGAAAGTCGTCAAAAAGCACCATAACGGCGGCTGAGCCGGCAAGGGAAATGCCAATCGGCACGCCAATTAAAAGCAGGCCGAAAAGTACAAGCGCTAAAGGCAACATGACAAAGCCTCAAAGGTCACGACCATCGACAGGTCAAACGTCCGTTGTCATTTCGATTTCGGCGTCGAAATGTTCCCCACGCACGAAACTGACGATGTCCTCGACCGTCTGCAAGGCGGCGACAGAGGCCATCAAAAGGAAGCCAAACATCAAAATCAGATAAAACGGCCATAGCGGAATGAGCAGGCTGTAGGTGGTCAAATTCCTATCCCATGCATAGCTCAGAGTATCCCAGCCGGTGATGCCGACGGCGCCGCAGAACAGCACTATGATCGCTGATACGACGATCTTGAGAATACCAATCGTCTTGTAGTGGCCGCGCGTGTGCAAAAGCTGCACCACGGCGTTCATCACCAAATGGCTGCGCCGTACTTGGGTCACGCAGAAATAGAAAGCGACCGCCGCAACCATGCCAACGATAATCGCATCCTGCCCCCATTCGAAAACGACACCGAATATATAACGGCGAACAATCTCGAGCAGCGCAAAAAGGGTCAAGACCAACAGCATGGCCGAGCCGATCCAGCCAAGTATCGTAAAAATCGCTTCTTTTACACGGTGCGAAATTGCGAGGAACCCGTCCATGTCCACCTCCGATCAGCAGATATTCCGATCTATCGAGCTAGATCAATCGAACTGACAAGGGGCCGCCGGCGGCGCGGCGGCCCCTTGAAGTCTCTTTGCACGGCGACCGTTATTTCCGGTTTTTCGCCTTATACAGATCCGCGCCCTTGCCGTACTTCGCGAAATACTTTTCGTACTTCGTACAATCAGTCTTTTCGAGAGCGTGGGACCCCGGAGGATTGGCC
>CAZPWJ010000133.1:0-9718 GCA_964590195.1 uncultured Rhodospirillaceae bacterium
AGCGGGCCAAAGGTAAGCAGCAGCCCCGGCTCACCGCTCCCGTCGAGGTCGACGGCCACCACCGACCAGGACACCGCTGTGGAACCGGTGGGCAGTTCCAGGGGCCAACCCGCCGACTGGTCGATATAGCCCCACCCACCAGCCGCCTCACCAGAGAAGGCCTGGGTCGCGCCGATGTTGCTGAACCACAGGTCGGTGATGCCGTCGTCGTCGAGGAAATCCTCGCCTTCGTAGACGCCGTCGGGCAATTCGCGGATGGCCGCGCGCATGCGCCGTTCGGAATAGTCCAGCAACTCGTCCATGGCCTCGATCACCACATCGGCGCCGAAGCGGGCACACAGGTCCATCACCCGGCCGCCACCGATGCCGTTGGCGGCGAATTGCGCGTTGAAATCACCGATGGTCTGGTCCGGCACCCGGATATTGGCCCGCACCAGGCGTTCCAGCGGGCCGCCATTCCAGTCGTGATCCATGTTGTATTTCGAGGGCGGGAAGATGATCCCCTCCTGATGCACATCGCGGGCTTCCGGGTTCAGGCCCGGCGCGCCGCCGCCCAGGTCCAGATGATGCGCCACCGTGGCGCCGAAACCCACCAGGGTGCCCTCAAAGAATATCGGTGAGAACAGAAAGACGTCCTGCAGATGCTGGCCGCCCTGGAAGGGGTCGTTGTTGATGTAGAAATCGCCCTCCACCAGGGTATCGGTGGGAAACAATTCGGCGCAGGGGCGGAACGTCGCCCCGATGGGCCCCAGTTGCATGGGGATCAGCTCCGCCTGGGCGACCACGTTGCCATGGCGGTCCAGCAGGGCGGCGGAGCAGTCATTGGCCTCGCGCACCACGGGGGAATAGGCGGAACGGACGAGCTTCACCCCCATTTCGCGGGCGGCGGCGATCAGCCCCTGGCTGATCACGGCTTGATCGACGGTGTTCACGGCCATGCGGCTAGTCCTTCCCCAAATTTTTGTAGTGCAGTAAGATATTGTCCTGATCGTCCACGGTCGCGGTCCAACCGTGGGGCACGAAGATGGTCGAGGTGCCATCCTCGACCAAAGCCGGACCGGGAATACCGCCAGCATCCGCGGCAATAGCCGCGCGGCTGAGCAATTCGCAATCCCGCCATTCGCCCATATCAAAGATTTTCGTTTGCCCCCGCACCACCTGGTCGCCGATGCCCTCGTTCAGGGCCGGGATGACTTCCGGCGGCGCCGAGGCGCCCAGGCGGAACGAGACGATTTCCGCCCGGTGCATGCCGGATTCACCGAACGAGAAGACCCGGTTGTGGGCCTCGTTGAACAGGTCCAGCAGATCGCCGGCGGTTAAATTCGGTAACGTTTCGCCATCGATATCAACGGTAATTTCAAAGGCCTGGCCGATAAAGCGCATGTCCAGGCTATAGGTGAACTGCAGATCAGCCTCGATCCCGAGATCCCGGAAGGAGTCCGTGGCGCGGGCCTGCAATTCGGCGAACAGATCCTTCACCTCTGCCGCCGCGCCTTCCGCCAGCGGAATCCGCCGGGTCATGGTTTCGTACTGCAGGAAGTCGGAGGCCAGCAGACCATAGGCCGACAATACGCCCGCATTGGGCGGGATCAGGATGGTGGAGATGTCCAGTTCCTCCGCCACCCGGGCGGCATGCAGCGGCCCCGCGCCGCCGAAGGGTACCAGCACATAATCGCGGGGATCGCGGCCCCGTTCGGTCGAAACAAGCTGTATGGCGCCGACGATATTGGCATCCGCCACACGCACGGCGCTATCCGCCGATTCTTCAAGCGACATTCTAAGATTTTCAGATAACACATTGAAAACACGTGAAGCTGCCTCGCCATCCACGTCCATTTTGCCGCCCAAAAAGGTCTCCGCCCGGATTGTGCCGCGCAGCATATGGGCGTCCGTGATGGCGGGCCTATCGCCGCCGCGGCCATAGCAGGCCGGGCCCGGATCGGCGCCCGCGGACTCCGGTCCCACCCGCAACATGCCGCCATCATCCTGCCAGCAGATCGAGCCACCACCCGCCCCCACGGTGACGATGTCGAGCACCGGCGTGCGGATCGGCAGGCCGTCGACCTCCGTCTCGCCCGACAGGTTCGGTCTGCCATCGGCAACCAGGCAGACGTCGGTGGAGGTGCCGCCCATATCCAGGGTAATCAAGTTGCCATAGCCGGATAAACCCGCCTGGCGCACCGCCCCGATCACGCCGGCGGCGGGGCCGGAGAACAACGAGGTTATGGCGTTGCGCGACATGCCCGCGACCGGCAGGCGGCCGCCGTTGGATTGCATGATGGAAAAGCGCCCGGCGAATTTCTGCTCGCCCAGCTGGCTTTCGAAACGGCGCAGATAGCTGTCGATTACCGGCTGCACGTAGGCTGCCAGGGTGGTCGTCGAGGTACGCTCGTATTCCCGGAATTCCCGCGTTACGTCAGCCGAACAGGTCACGGTCAGATCAGGGAATTGCTTCTCAACCATGGCAGCCAGTTGGCGCTCGTGTTTCGGCTCGGCATAGCCGTTAAGGAGGCAGATGGCGACGGACTTGTACTCACCACCGCCGAGGAATTCCGCCAATTGCGCTCCCGTGGCGGCCTCGTCCAGAGGCTCCACCACCTCGCCCACGGCGCTCATGCGCTCGTCTATTTCCAGGATATCGCGGCGCGCCAGCACCGGTTCTGGTTTGCGGTAGAACAAATCGTAGATCTGGGTGCGGTTGTGGCGCTGCAAAAACAGCACATCGCGGAACCCCCGGGTGGTCAGCAGGGCGACCGGCGCGCCCTTGCGTTCCAAAATGGCATTGGTGGCGACGGTGGAGCCGTGCACCAGATCCTCGACCGCCGCCAGGTCAATTTCGCCCGCCCCTAGGGATGCCATGGCGCCCTCGTCGGGGTGCGCCGGCACCGAGGGCACCTTGGCCACCCTGACCCGGCCATCCTCGATCGCCACCAGATCGGTAAACGTTCCGCCAACCTCTACGCCAACACGCATACTTTCCTCCCGACAACACGATTGTGCCCATTGTATAGGGCGATCGTGCCGCTAGGAAGGCCGGGCTTTAGGTACCGGGACTTGATGTTTGCGGCTATGACCCCTGGATCAAGGCCAGACGCCTGGTCGCCAGTTCGACCAGGGCATAAACATCGCTGGGCGTTTTGCCGCTGGCCACCGGCACATCATAGAATTTGCCATGCTCGGCTGCTGGCTTGTTCAAGGCGACGTGGTAGGCTTCCACCAGGGCATCCATGTTGAAGCCGGCATTAACGAAAACCACCGCCGGCGTCACCGCGCGGCCAAGCGGATCCTTATAAACCTCGACCTTGGCCAGTTTCAGTTCGTTGCGCATGGCCTCCAGCAGATCGCGAAAGGCAGCGGTCTGCGCCAATACGTGGCCGGGGTTCTTGCCGGAGGCATCGGCGACGGCCATGCCTTCGATCTGGGCCCGCAACGCCGCCCCGCCCGCCAACGCGGCGTAATCCGGCAGCACCTTGTTAATGGCGCTCCACAGACGGTACGGACCGTTGGGCGTGATCTTACCCAGCTTTACGATTTCATCCGTCGCGATGGCTTTGTTTTCCGACGCCTGTACTGGCGCGGACAGCAGCAACAGCGAGCACAACGAGCCCAAAACTAGTAAATTTCTCATGATCGTCCCCGTATCATTAGATGTTACTAAAGTAATATGGCGGCCGCCCTTCTTTGAATGCGACCTACAATCATTTGTAATATCCCTATTCTCCTAATATCCGCTTAATCGGACTGGTTAATGGATGCTGGCCAGGGGCGCGAAAATCACTCAAGTTATGGCGCGGGAAAGATACACGGGAAGGACATATTGCCATGGTCATGGTGCAGCTAGCGGCGGATTTGCGGGACGAGGGCGATGAGTTGCATGCCTTACTGGCGACGTTGTCCGACGACGACTGGCAGCGGCCCACGCCGTTCAAGGACTGGACGCCGGACTATGTGATCCAGCACCTGTTCATGGGTGATTGGATGAACACGCTGTCCATTACCGAGCCGGCGAAGTTCGATGCCGTCTCGGCCCTGCGCCAGGCTGACAGGGCCAAGGGCCTGAAAACCATGGGGTTGGAGCATTTTGACGAGGACGACCCCGGCCGCGGCGCCGCCTTGCTGGAAAATTGGCACCGGCGCCTGCATGCCCTTTGCGATATCTTCGCCGCATCCGATCCCAAGGCGCGCATGAAATGGGTCGGCCCGGACATGTCCATCCGCTCCGCCGCCACCGCCCGGTTGATGGAAACATGGGCCCATGGCCAGGATATTTATGATTTGCTGCGCCAACCGCGCCGGCCCACGGACCGTATCCGCAACATCGCCACCCTGGGCGTCAACACCTATGGCTGGACCTATCAGGTCCGCGGCATGGAACCTCCCGGCCCCGCGCCCCATGTCCGCCTGACCGCGCCATCAGGCGCCATCTGGACCTGGAATGAGCCCGACGAAGCCAACATGATCGAAGGCCCGGCGGTTGATTTCTGCCACGTGGTCACCCAGGGCCGAAACATCGACGAAGTGAACCTGACAGTGACCGGCGAGACCGCCCAACAATGGATGGCCATCGCGCAGTGTTTTGCCGGCGCCCCCGAAACCCCGCCAGCGGTTGGCCGGCGGGGCTGGTAGACAGGCTGCGGCCTTCCCGGCATAGTGACGGCCAGTTTAGGGACATCGGGCGGAAACAGTATGAGCGGCGACGACAAGATCAAGGGTCTGCAACAGGGTCTAACCAACTATGGCGACAAGGATTTTTCGCTTTATCTGCGCCGGTCCTTCGCCAAGTCCATGGGCTATTCGGATGAAATTCTGGATCGTCCCATCGTCGGCATCATCAATACCGCCTCGGGCTATAACAATTGCCATCGCGGCATGCCGGAACTGGTCGAGGCGGTGAAGCGCGGCGTCCTGATGCGCGGCGGGCTGCCGATCGATTTTCCCACTATTTCGCTGGGCGAAGTATTCCTGAACCCCACATCGCTGATGTTCCGCAATCTGATGGCCATGGATACGGAGGAAATGATCCGGGCCCAGCCCATGGACGCGGTCGTCATGATCGGCGGCTGCGACAAGACCGTGCCGGCCCAGTTGATGGGCGCCGCCTCGGCCGATCTGCCCACGCTGCAACTGATCGTTGGCCCCATGATGACCGGACGATACGAGGGCGAGCGCCTGGGCGCCTGTACCGATTGCCGGCGCTTTTGGGCCGATTTCCGGGCTGGGCGCGTAAACGAAAGCCAGATCGGCGCCATCGAGGGCAATCTGGCCACGACCATGGGCACCTGCGCCGTCATGGGCACCGCCTCCACCATGGCCTGTATCGCGGAAACACTGGGCATGACCTTGCCGGGTACCGCCGCCATACCGGCGGTGCACGCCGACCGCCTGCGCGCGGCGGAGGCGACCGGGGCCCAGGCCCTGGAAACGGCCCGCCTGGGCCTGACGCCGTCGAAGCTGATTACCGAAAAATCGGTGGAAAATGCCCTGCGCGTGCTCCTTGCCCTGGGCGGTTCCACCAACGGCATTCTGCACCTGACGGCCATCGCGGGCCGGCGCGGCGTGAAAATCTCCCTCGACCGCCTGAACGAGCTATCCGACACGACCCCGGTGCTGATCAATCTGAAGCCCACGGGCGTTGGTTATATGGAGGATTTCCACACAGCCGGCGCCATGGGGGCGCTGCTAAGGGAGTTGCAGCCCCTGTTGCATCTGGATTGCCCCACCGTCACCGGCGAGACATTGGGCCAGCGCCTTGACGCGGCGCCCGGCTATGTGGACCGGACGATTATCCGCGCCAGGGACGACGGCTTCGAAGCGGTCGGCGGCCTGGTCGCGCTGTTCGGCAATCTGGCCCCCGGCGGCGCCATTCTGAAACGTTCCGCAGCCGATCCGACCCTGTTCGAGGCCACGGGCCGGGCGGTCGTTTTCTCCTCGCTGGAAGATCTGGCGGACCGCATCGACGCAGAGGATCTGGATGTGAAGGCGGACGATATTCTGGTGCTGCAGAACGCCGGCCCGAAAAGCCCATCGGGCATGCCGGAGGCGGGCTATATCCCCATTCCGAAAAAGCTGGCCCAGGCCGGCGTCAAGGACATGATCCGCATTTCCGACTGCCGCATGAGCGGCACCGCCTTTGGCACCATTGTCCTGCATGTGACGCCAGAGGCCGCCGTGGGCGGGGCCATCGGGTTGGTGCAAAACGGCGATGAAATTAGATTAAGTATATCGAACAAGTCGTTGGAATTACTTGTTGATGACGCAGAACTGGAACGCCGCCGCCAGGCCAACCCGCCACAACCGGCGGAACCCACGCGGGGCTATGCCAAGCTCTACGCCGATCACGTCACCCAAGCCGATCAGGGTGCGGATTTCGACTTTCTCATGGCGTCGGAATAATCGGAACACTGATGGGCATAATGCCATAGCTGCCAGGCGAACAGGGCGATGACAACGGGCACCAGGCCGACGATCTCCATTTTGCCGCTCGCCGCCGCCAAAGGCAGGGTCCATATCATGGCGAAAACCACGGCCCGGCTTGTCTTGTCAAGATAGCCGGGCTGGGCCGCTAGCAGCAACAGCCCGGCGCCGGCCAGGATCACCAGGTCATAGGCCATGGCGTAGGGTGTGGCAAGAAACGCACAGACCAGGGTGAAGGCCAGTGCCGCCGGCGGCGTTGCCCGCCGGCCCATGCGATAGACCACCACGGCACAAAGCAAGGCTATGGCCGCCTGCAGGACATAAAGCAGCGCCACCGGCAAGCCGTAAATTTTGGCGGCCATGAATGGCGCCGCGGTCAACAGCATATAAAAGCCGCGGCCTTCCTCCAGGAACATCCGCTGTACCGGCAGGGTGAGGTCGAAATACAGCCGCCAGGCCTCCAGGCCATCCACGGCCATACTCAGCGCCAGCAGGAAAGCGGCTGTTCCGGCAGCCCAGGCCATGGCCAGCCATTGCCTGTTGGCCAGCAACAACAGGGGCAGCAGCAGGCCCATTTGCGGCTTCACGGTCGCCAGCCCCATCATAATGCCGGCCAAAACCGGTCGCCGCCCCGCTTGCGACAGGCCGCCGATCAGCAAGCCGGCAAGCAGAAAGCCGAATTGGCCGAAAAACAGATTAACCGCCGCCCCGGGCGCCAGCAGCGCCGCCGCCAACCACCAGCCCCGCAATCCCGCCAGGTGGAGCCCGCCCAGATAGATCGCCAGGGTGGCCGCACTCCAGAGTGCGAAAGCCGGCAAATAGGGCAAACCGGCGAACAGCCGCGCGGGCAGCAGCATGCTTGGCGGATAGGACCAGACGTAGTGGTACTGATCGACATTTCGGCTAAATAACTTTGTTAAATAATCGGCATAAGACTTTGAATCAAATAATGTAAAAAGTTCCATTGATTGCGCCAGGATCTGCCCGGCGGCATACAGGTTGATGAAATCCTTGCCCGTGGGAAAGCCGATCATATAGCTCATGGCATCGCTGTATTGCCACGCGTGGGCCCAGGAGGCGAAAACAATGCCATACAGCAACAGAGCCAGAATGGAGGCCGCGATGAATGCCGTCCGCAATGCTTCGCCCTTCCTGTCTTCTCCGCCCGCTTTGCTGTTATCATAGCCCATAAATGTAAATGTAACGGTTACGGATTGAAAAATATGGGCGACACAGCCGCGGGACCCGGCCCCTGGCGCGGCACGATCGCGGCGCTGTGCGCCCTGCTGGTCGGCATCGGACTGGGTCGCTTTGCCTATACGCCGCTGATTCCGGCCCTGGCGGCGGCTGAATGGTTCTCGGCCAGTGATGCCGCCTACCTGGGCGCGGCCAATCTGGCGGGCTATCTGGCCGGTGCCGCCCTGGCGCGGATGTTGGCGGCCAGAACCTCCACGAGGTTCGCCCTGCGCGGTGGCATGCTGCTGGCCAGCGCCGCATTTTTCGCTTGTGCGCAGCCGTTTCCGTTCGCCTGGTTCTTCCTCTGGCGCTTTATAGCGGGCATGTGCGGCGGCACCCTGATGGTATTGGCCGCGCCCACGGTGCTACCTTTCGTTCCCGCCAATCGCCAGGGCCTGGCCGGCGGCATCATCATGACCGGCGTCGCCCTGGGCATCGCCCTGTCGGGCACTTTCGTGCCCCTGACCCTGGATCTGGGCCTACCGGAGACATGGGCCGCCCTGGGCATTTTAGCGAGCCTGCTGACCGCCATCGCCTGGAACGGCTGGCCGGTGCCAACGACGGGCGGCACGGCGGCTGTTACATCCCGCCCGCCGGGCCTACGGGTGCTGAAATCACTGTATATGGAATATTGCCTGAACGCCGTGGGCCTGGTGCCGCACATGGTCTTTTGGGTGGTCTTCATCGTCCAGGGCCTGAACCGGGGCTTTGAGGTCGGCGCCCTGTATTGGGTGATTTTCGGCCTCGGCGCCATGCTGGGCCCGGTCACCGTGGGCTATCTGGCCGACCGCATCGGCTCCCTTTGGGCCTTGCGCGCGGGCTATGTGCTGCAAGCGGTGTTCGTGGGCGTTGTCGCCGTCACGGACAACAATGCGATCCTGATCGCCTCGTCCCTGGTCATGGGCGCCTTCGTCCCCGCCTCCACCACCCTGGTGCTGATCCGCCTGCGCCACGTTATCGGCCACGACGCCGGCGCCCAGACCGGCGGCTGGCGCCTGGCCACCATAGCCTTCGCCGTGGGCCAGGCGGCGGGCGCCTATGGCTTGTCCTATCTTTTCGATATCAGCGGCAACTACACCCTGCTCTATGCCGTGGGCGGCGGCGCGTTGGTGCTGTCCTTGGTACTTAATTTTGCGATGGGGCGGCAGCGGTAGAGGCCGACAGATCAACACAGTCTAATGCAATAGATAGCAACTAGGCTGAAATAGCTTAGTTTGTTTAGTTGCCAATCAACACCCAAGCCACCTGTGCTATTCCGAAACTAACGTTTACAGCCCCCAACATTACTGCAAATTGTGCAGCCGCCTTTATCCAGTAATGCCCTTTGTAAGCCTTTGCGCTTCTCCAAACACAGACTAAAGAAAATGCAAGCCACAAAAAGGATAATCGAAACAAAGTCGTCGATATTAAAGCTTGCCCTGCGGTTTGATCTCCACGCCAGACAAACAATCGTAGTATGTCATTGACTATAACAAAGGAGGCGCTTCCCAACACGCATATGAGCCAAAACGTAATCCACAAACGCTCTTCGCCACGCCATACTTTTTTCAGATATTCCACCATTATCACCAAACAAAAAAGCCGCCCAACGTTACCGTTGAGCAGCTTATCTGTTATTGCAACCGCACGGCAAGCGCACGGGTATTTGAAATAGCCTACCTCGAGTAATACTCGATCACCAGGTTCGGCTCCATGGGCACCGGATAGGGTACTTCGGAGAATTTCGGTGTGCGGACGAAGGTGCCCCGGCGCTTGCCGAAGTCCACGTCGATGTATTCGGGCACGTCACGCTCGGAGCTGTCCATGGCTTCCAGCACCATGATGATCTCGCGGGACTTTTCCTTGATCTCGATGACATCGCCCTCGTTAACCCGGTAGGAGGCGATGTTGACCCGCTTGCCATTGACCATGATGTGGCCGTGGTTGATGAACTGACGGGCCGAGAACACGGTGGGGACGAATTTCATACGGTAGACCACCGCGTCCAGGCGCCGCTCCAACAGGCCGATCAGACCCTCGGTGGTGTCGCCCTTGACCTTCACCGCCTCGTTATAGGTGCGGCGGAACT
>CAZPWJ010000134.1:0-9617 GCA_964590195.1 uncultured Rhodospirillaceae bacterium
CGCTAATCCTTCAAGGGCCGCGCCCCATGACCGACGCCACGGAACAAGACGACGACCGGGAACCAACGATGGAGGAGATTCTGGCCTCTATCCGCCGGATTATCTCTGACGACGAGGAAGAAGGCGGTGGTGAGGAAGAGGCCAGCGATGAGGTAGAGGAACCGGCGGAGGAAGAGCCGGAAGAAGAGGCCGAGGAAGAGGAAGAAGTTCTCGAACTGACCGAAATGGTCGAGGACATTGATGATGTTCCCGATCTGGAGCCGGAAATGGAACCGGCCATGGAAGACGAGGTCGAGGTCGAGGAAGAACCGGTTCCCGTGGATGATTTCGAGAGTATCGAGATCGAGGAACCGGAGCCTGAACCCGAACCCGTTCCAGTCGCCGCCGCACCAGCGCCGGTAGCCGCGCCCGCACCCACGCCCGCGGCGGACCTGCATACCTTGCTGTCGGATCACGCGGCGGAGGCCGCCACCGAAACCTTTTCCGGGTTGACCGGTGCCGTATCCGCCGCCCATGGCCTGCCCATGGGCTATGCCCATCAGACCTTGGAAGATCTGGTCAAGGATCTGTTGCGCCCCATGCTGAAAGAATGGCTGGACGAAAATCTCCCGTCACTGGTAGAACGCCTTGTGGAAAAGGAAATCGCCAAGCTGGTTGGGCGGGCCGAAGACGACTAAGTATGGCCCTTACCCGGCGCGGGCATGGTGGCCATTTCCGTTGAAATTTTGTCTATTGGGCGGCATCACGCGTCTTTGAACGATTGATGCAATGCCTTTTTATGAAAAAGGGTTCGGCAATGCTGGACAAGACCTTCATTCCCTCGGACGTCGAGGGCCGTTTGTATCAGCAATGGGAAGATTCAGGCGTCTTTTCCTGCGGTGCTACCGCCGGCGGTAACGCCGAGCCCTATGCCATCGTCATCCCACCGCCCAATGTGACAGGCAGCCTGCACATGGGCCATGCCTTGAACAACACCTTGCAGGATATCATGATCCGTCTGCACCGCATGCGCGGCCGCGATGTGTTGTGGCAACCGGGTATGGACCATGCGGGCATCGCGACGCAGATGGTGGTCGAGCGCATGCTGGGCGAGGAGGGCAAGACGCGCCAGGACCTGGGCCGGGAAAAATTCATCGAACGGGTCTGGGAATGGAAGGATGAATCGGGGGGTACCATCACAGGGCAATTGAAGCGCCTGGGCGCCTCGTGTGACTGGCCGCGCGAACGCTTCACCATGGATGACGGCCTCTCCAAGGCCGTAATCAAGGTTTTCGTGGAGCTTTATAAAAAGGATCTGATCTACAAGGATAAACGCCTGGTCAACTGGGACCCGAAGCTGCGTACGGCGATTTCGGATCTGGAAGTGCAGCAGACCGAAGTGGCCGGCCATCTGTGGCACATCAAGTACCCTCTTGAAGACGATCCTGAGAAATTCATCACCGTCGCCACCACCCGGCCCGAAACCATGCTGGGTGATACCGCCATCGCGGTGCATCCCGATGATGCCCGCTATGAGGATCTGGTCGGAAAGCATGCCATCCTGCCACTGGTCGGGCGCCGTCTGATCATCGTGGCGGACGATTATGCCGATCCCGAACAGGGCTCCGGTGCCGTGAAGATGACGCCGGCCCATGATTTCAATGATTTCGAGGTTGGCCGCCGCCATGATCTGGAAATGATCAACGTGCTGGATGACGAGGCCCGCATCAACGAAAACGCGCCCGAGGCGTACCGGGGCCTGGACCGCTTTGTGGCGCGGGAGAAAGTCCTGGCCGATCTGGAGGCCCAGGGCCTGATCGTTCAGATTGACGAGCATACCCACATGGTGCCCTACGGCGACCGTGGCGGCGTCCCGATCGAGCCGTGGTTGACCGAACAATGGTATGCGGACGCCGAGACCCTGGCCAAGCCAGCGATCGAGGCCGTGCGTTCGGGCCGGACCAAATTCGTGCCCAAGATGTGGGAAAAGACCTATTACGAATGGATGGAAAACATCCAGCCCTGGTGCATTTCGCGCCAGCTGTGGTGGGGCCACCAGATCCCGGCCTGGTATGGCCCGGACGGCGAAATTTTCGTCGAGATGAGCCACGAAGAGGTGGAAGCGGCCGCCCTGGCGCACTACGGCGAAAAGGTCGAATTACGCCGTGACGAGGATGTACTCGACACCTGGTTTTCTTCTGGCCTGTGGCCCCTGACGACCCTGGGCTGGCCGGAGAAAACGCCGGAGTTGGAGCGCTATTATCCTACCGCGTTGCTGGTCACCGGTTTCGATATTATCTTTTTCTGGGTCGCCCGGATGATGATGCTGGGCCTGCATTTCGCCGACGAGGTGCCGTTTGACACCGTCTATATTCACGCCCTGGTGCGCGATGCCAAGGGCCAGAAGATGTCAAAATCCAAGGGTAACATCATCGATCCCCTGGAACTGATCGAGAAATACGGCGCCGATGCCCTGCGTTTCACTCTGGCAAGCCAGGCAGCGCAAGGCCGTGATGTGAAGCTTTCCGAACAGCGCATCGAAGGCAACCGCAATTTCGCTACCAAACTGTGGAACGCGGCCCGTTTCTGCGAAATGAACGGCTGCGAACTGAAGCCGGATTTCGACCCAGGCGCGGTGACCGGCACGGTCAACCAATGGGTGGTCGGTCAGCTCAAGGCGGCTCAGGACCGCATCAACGCGGGTCTGGACGGCTACCGCTTTAACGAGGCGGCGAATGATGCCTATCATTTCGTCTGGGGCACATTTTGCGATTGGTTCGTGGAATTCTCCAAACCGGTCCTGCAGGGCGAGGACGGTGCGGCCAAGGACGAAAGCCAGGCCACGGCGGCCTGGGCTCTGGATGCGATTTTGCGTCTGCTGCATCCCTTCATGCCCTTCGTCACGGAGGAGTTGTGGAGCCGTACGGCACAGCGGGACAGCATGCTGGTGCGCGCCGATTGGCCGGACTATGGCGACGAGCTTGTGAACGCGGCGGCGGCGGCCGAGATCGAGTGGACGATCCGCATGGTCAGCGAAATCCGCTCGGTCCGCGCCGAAATGAATGTTCCGCCCTCGGCCCATATCCCGCTGTATCTGAGCGGCGCAAGCGGTGAAACCCTGGCCCGGTTGGAACGCCAGCGGGATTTGATCACCACCCTGGCGCGGATCAGCGAAACCGGCGAGCAATGCGGCGATCTGCCGAGCGGCTGCGTGCAAACCGTGGTTGACGAGGCCACCCTGGTGCTGCCCCTGGCGGATGTCATTGATATCGAACAGGAGCGTCAGCGCCTGAGCAAGGCCCTGGGCAAGCTGGACGGCCAGATCAACGGCATGGAAAAGAAGCTGGCCAATAAAGGCTTTACCGACAAGGCCCCTCGGGAGGTCGTGGAAGTACAGCGCGAACGCCTGGTGGAAACCACGCAGACCCGCGATAAGCTGCGCGATGCCTTGTCGAGGTTCTAAAGGTTTGGGTCAAAATCCATCTCGAATGTTGGAATTGCCTGCCAGGTTAGTTTTCCATGCTGCGTCGGCTCGTGTGCAGCCACCAGGCGTCTTCGTTGATTGAGAATATTGGTTTGTAATGATGGATGGCCGAGGCCGGAACGGGCCGGTTTATCAGGTTGTCCAGAATCACGATATTATTCTCTTCATAAACCGCCAGGACGGCATGCTCGATCCTGCGCCTGCGGTCCTGCAACACCACGATACGCATGTTCGAGGCATCCATGCCAAGCCATTTCAGGGTCAAATACTTCGCAATGGCGAAATCTTCGCAGTCGCCATCCTTGGCCAGGAATTGACTGGGCGTGGCCCAATAGTCGGCGACCCCCCAGGTTTTTGAATCAACCGCGTAGTCCTCCCTGTTGATGAAGCTGTTTACCGTGTCGATCTGGGTCGACCGGTCATGGTTTCGCAGCTGTTCGACAATTTCCAGCCATCGCCCCGGCACACAGTTCTTGTTGACGCTCTGTGTACATACGTTCGGTTTCGCGCCCTGCTTCAAGGTATTGCGGGCCAGCATGCCGGTCCACTTGGTAAATTTATGCACACTGCGATTGCGAATTTCCTGGCTGCCGAATAAGGCCAGGCCGGTCTTGGCCATGGCCACCGGCCCCGTCAACAGCATAACCGCGGACAAGACGGCGACTATCAGAAGATGGGGCGGGTTGCCCCGACGCGCTGGCGGATGCGGATGATCTGGGTCTCGGCGCCGTTCCGCCGTGACGGTATCGCGAGTGGAAAGCTGAAATTCCCGCCACGCCAAAGGCGCTCTTCGCTTGTTTGCATGGTTTTTGGCGTCGCTGGGGCGTTGGCAGGTTGTGCTCCGTGCACGAAGACGGGCGAACAGCTGCGATTTAAGGCAATATAGAATCGTTGTCATTGTTTTTTCGTGCGTATTGGTTTGAAAATGGGTCGGATTTTTTCCTGACGATTAGCAGTAAGATAGACTTAGTTAATATAAATTTACTTCAAATCTGTCAAATTGATTGAAAATTAATAATTGTTAACATGTAATTTGTTGCCTTTTATTTACATAATTAACTTTTATTACTGTATATTGAATCTAACTCTTTTTTTTGATTCACAAGCCGATTGTTTTGTGATTCCTTACGCGACTGATTCGCTGTCTTGGAGGCTTGTTTCAGTGACCGTACCGCTGCGAGATGATTTTGATGCTGACGGTGTCCGCGCCCTTGCGGCGCGCTGTGACAACGTCAATCAGGCGCGCCGGTTGCTATCCATCGCGGCAGTTTACGATGGTATGAACCGCTGTGATGCGGCACGGGTTGGCGGCATGGACCGGCAGACCCTGCGGGACTGGGTGCATCGTTTTAACGCGGACGGACCGGATGGTTTGCGCGACGGCAAGGCCAAGGGCGCGGCACCGAGGCTTACGCCGGCGCAATTGGCGGAACTGGCCGAGGTGGTCGAGCGTGGACCTGATCCCCTGACCGATGGTGTCGAACGTTGGCGCCGGATAGACCTGAAAGCCTGGATTGAAGCGCGGTTTGGTGTCGTTTATCACGACCGTTCAGTATCGCGTCTATTGAAACAATTGGGGCTTTCCCATATTCGCGGCAAGCCCGGCCATCCTGGGCGGAACAACCCGGTCGCCATGAAGAATGCACAGGCGTCCGTGCTTCGCTAGCAGGATTCGTTGGATTCCGGCGGATTCCCGCCATCTAGCTTCGCTGTCGGTCCGGCGACCCAATCAATTCGCTGTATTCGAGTTCTGGTTTTTCGGGCAAACGTCATCGAATGTCTTTCTGTTGGCTTGTCTTTTCCGGTCAGAAGGGAAAGGGGCGGCGGTCACGGACCGGCCGCGAGGGCCTGCGCCGTCGGGTTCAGAGCCTTGAATCTATTAAACTTTTAGACGAGTCCGAGCCGCAGGACGAAATCGGTCAAATTCAATGTCCACTGTCCGGCGAAAACCGGCCGAAATGGCGTTTAAATTTTTTTTTGCGGGAAGGGTGCTTTGATGGCTTTTTTCAAAGCTCCATGGAGGAAAATTTACATGAAATCAGGCCGTGTGGCCTTCCGCAGGTGTCAACTGCGCAGCGTAGCCGGCCTCCACCGCCTTGCGGTTGGTTTCGGGCTTGCCGGGGGCGCGGCTGGCGATTGCGGCTGATATATGCGCCAAATCAAGCAGCCCGGTGTGACGGGACAAGGCGCCTAGGGCGACGATGTTCGCGCATCTGCGCGAGCCGACGTCGTCGGCGGTGCGTGTCAACGGCGCCCAATGGACCGTGACGTCCGTACCGATTGCCGATAGGTCCGTAACCATGATGTCATCGGCGATGACGGCCGTGCCGGGCCGCATCTTGGCACCATGGCCATTGACCGCATCCTGTGCCAGGGCGATCATCAGATCCGGCTCCAACACCCAGGGAAAGGTGATTTTTTCATCGGATACCACGACATCGCCGCAGGAAGCACCGCCGGTGATGTTCGAGGCATAGAATTGCGTCTGCACGACCTGGAAATCGCGCACCACGCCGAGGGCCTCGGCCAGGACGACGCTGGCCGAGACCAGGCCCTGGCCGCCGATGCCGGCTATTCTGATCCCGGTCTTCATGAGACGCCCTCCTTGACCCGTCGGCGCAGCTTGGCCATCTCCTCGCTCAATTCCGGGCGTTCCTCTCTATGCAGTACACCAAGGACGAAATTTATGTCCTGTTCCCCATCCGGCTCGTAGACGGGCGAGCCGAAACGCTCTTCTTCCGATATGGCGGCGGTGTTGAAGGCGGATTTTTCGCGGTAGAAATTCAGCATGTCCATGGCCTCGGGCATGCCGTTGCGCCGGCCCCACAATACGTGGCAATGCTGCAGCACCTCGACAAAGGCGAAACCCTTCCAGGCGATCGCCTCGGCCAGGGTCTTGGTCAGATGCACTGGATGGGCCACGGTGGAGCGGGCTACGAAAGAGGCGCCCGCCCCGATCGCCAGCTTGCACGGATCAAAGGCTTCCTCCGGCATGCCAAACGGCGAGGTTTCCGTCAGGCTGCCCTTGGGCGTGGTCGGCGCCAATTGGCCGCCGGTATCGCCAAAGCCGAAATTATTGAAGCAGATCACGGTGATATCGATATTGCGCCGGGCCGCATGAATGAAGTGATTGCCGCCAATGGCCAGACAATCGCCGTCGCCCTGTAGTGTCAGCACGGTCAATTCCGGGTTGGCAAGTTTCATGCCCGTGGCGACGGCGCAGGCGCGCCCGTGAGAGCCATGCACATGGTTCGATTTGAAATAATGCGCCATCACCGCGTAACAGCCGCTGCCGCCCGCGGATGCGACCTGGCTGATATCCAGATCCAAACGGTGGAAGGCCCGCATCAGCGCGCTCTGTGCCATGCCCAGGCCGCAGCCGGGGCAATAGCGGAAATTGCTTGGCGGCATGTCGGCATATTGCTCGATCAAATCATCCAGCGGCGTCATGGGGTCCGGGCGATTTTTCTTCGCGTCCGCGCTCATGGCAGAACCTCCTCGGTCTTGGCCAAAATTTCCTCCGGCAGAATGTAGGTGCTGTCGACGTGGTTGACGCCGACAACCGCCGTGTCGCTATCAGCCAGGGCATTGACCACCAGCATGCGGACCTGGCCCATGTTCATTTCCGGCACGACAACCGCGCGGGCCTTGGCGCAGCATTCGCGCACCGCGTCTTCGGGGAATGGCCAGATCGTGATCAGGCGCAGCATGCCCGCCTTGATGCCTTTGGCGCGGGCCTGTTGCATGGCCAGATAGGCTGATTGCGCCTGGGTGCCGAAGGCGATGTAGACCACTTCGGCATCCTCGGTCTGGTGCCGTTCTGTCATGATGACCTCGTCCTTGCGGGAGAGGATCTTTTCGTGCAGCCGGCGAATGGTGAAGTCCTGGTTTTCCAGGCGGTTGCCATGGGTGCTGCCATCGCCGCCGCCCCGGGGCTGGATGCCCACGGTATTGAGAATGGTTTTATAGCCGGTACCAAAATTGGCCACGGGCGGCACGTCGGTCAGTTCGTTGGCGATATAGGCGCCGCTGTATTCGCTGGGCGGCATCGTGGGCCGCGGCCGTTCCGTCAGCTCGATGGTGGAGTAGTCAGGCAAATCGACCACGGCGCGCTGCAGGCCCAGCAGACCCTCGGCCAGCACGATGACCACGGTGCGCAGGCTTTCCGACAGATTGACCGCCTTGATGGTCAGCCAGAACGCCTCTTCCACCGTGGCCGGGCTGATCGCCACGGCGGGGCATTCGCCGTTCGGGCCATAGCGCGCCTGCATCACTTCCATCTGACCAGAGCGGGTCGCGTTGCCAATTCCTGGTCCGGCACGTCCCACATTGATCACCACCGCCGGGATTTCCGCCACCACCGCCTGGCCCAGTTCGTTCTGGATCAGCGCCATGCCCGGCCCGGCGGAGGCGGTAACGCTCTTCACCCCGGTCACCGAGGCACCCATGACCGCGTTCAGGGAGGCCAGTTCGTCCTCCATCTGGACATAGGTGCCGTCGACCTCGAACATGCGCCGGGACATGAATTCCGCGATCTCGGTCGCCGGCGTGATCGGATAGCCGGCATAGAAACGTACGCCCGCCGCGATCGCGCCCTCGCAAAATGCATGATTGCCGAACAATAGCTGCCGGGTCATGCCGCCACCTCTGAATTCTCGTCCATTTGGGGGCGAACCACGATGGCCCAGTCCGGGCAGAGCCATTCACACAGGCGGCAGCCGGTGCATTGATCCTGGCTCACCACGATGGCTTTGTTCAGGGGTGGCTGGAAATCCAGCACGTCCGGAGCGCAGATTTCCCAACAGACGGCACAGGAGCGGCAAAGTGTTTCATTGATGGAAATTTCGAAGGCCCGTTTGGCCATGCCGTATCCTCCTCGCGGCCGCGCGCACTCCCCTGCTTGATGTTTTTCGATATTCCCCGATAGCGATGTTAATCAACTTGCGCCACGGGCGGTAGGTGTTTCCGCAAATTTCGGCTTTTTGACCTGCTGATCCCGATAGAAAGCACATAGGCGGCTTTCGGTGATGCTGCCGCGCTATCGTGGAAAACATTACGTACCGGGGATCCAAGAGAATGTGCCGACGGGTGCGTGGAAAATTTATCTGCATTTCCAGGTGTCTATTTCTTAATCTCCACCCGTATCTCTGTAATTTGGTCTTTAACGGATTCCAATCTGCTAATGATTTCTCGACGATCTAATTTTGCCTCGGACGATGAATTCTCCAAGCTGCCGACCTTAACATCTATGCGTTCGATTATGATTTCACCGGCATGAAGATCCTTGCGAATTTGGTCGACTTTGTTGGACACACTATCAATTTTTTCCGACATGCTGGTCTTTGCGACGTCAATTCGATCAATCAGGCCGACCCGGGCGGCGGAAAATGCAACGACCCCCCCAACGATGACACTTAAGACAAAGGTCAATAATTTGTCCCAGTGATTTTGTAAGAAATGGTTCACCTCACAAGCCTCATCTTCGCAGTCGCGTCGGAAAATAGGCAACTAAGACTTCAGGTCCCATCGTTAAAGTAAAACGAACCGTGTTTAGACCATTTTCATTTCGATTTTGATTGTCCCGCCGGTCCAGGATGCGGCACTCCAAGGCGGGAGTAGGATTAACGCCCGTTGTTCTCCCTCTACTGTTGCTGCGGTCGCGGAAAAAATCCCCCCTAAGACAACGGTCTACGTCACGCAATTTGTCCTTCATGACATTTCTTACTGTGCTTCCTATTTCCCGCGCCTCTATTCTGTTTTTTCCAACGGCCGCGAATAGGAATGAAAAGGCCCGAATGTGATAGGTCCTGATTCTATCGCCGAATAGCACCACCTCTCTCAATTCACGATAAATATTGCGCAATTCGTAACTGTCCGAACCGAGATCGTCCGACACCGCCGCGCCGGCGACAGATATTGCGATACATTTACCCAGGCGTTCTCGTGACACCACGAAATTTGTGGCGCTGACCGCTATATCGACTGCGCCGCACTTGGCGCCACGGCTTTCCTTAAAAACGACGCCGGCGGCGACCGGCTGAAAATGCAGGGTCACAGCAGCTGCCAAAAGAACAATGGCGAATAGTGAGCGACATTAATTTAACCGTGCCTATCCGGTTGACGCAGACACCCGCTACATCTAGTATCTGTCCAT
>CAZPWJ010000135.1:0-9502 GCA_964590195.1 uncultured Rhodospirillaceae bacterium
ATGGACAGATACTAGATGTAGCGGGTGTCTGCGTCAACCGGATAGGCACGGTTCTTTCGTCGGCACGGCGAATAGCGACAGCGGAAGGGTTATTTGCTAAACTGCAAATGTGGCAAAACTTAGTCGATCCAGGCGCCAATCTATATACTGCCGGACCGTGTTGCAACGGCACCCGCCAAAGGTACCTGACAAAAATGCAACAGGCACGATGCCTTGCGCTGGACTTGCTGGGGGGCTCGCCACGGAACCTACTGGGGCATTGCCACGGAATTACCCTGGGCACGGCGCCGCCGGCTTTTGAAAGTATGATGAGCGACACAATTCTTCCCGACCTGAAGCATCTCGAATTGGACCGGGGCATTGTCCTGGTCGGCCTGATGGGAGCCGGCAAGTCATCTGTGGGGCGGCGTTTGGCCAAGCGTCTGGAGTTGCCCTTTTCGGATGCCGATCAGGAGATCGAGAAGGCCGCCGACTGCACCATAGAGGAAATCTTCGCACGCCATGGCGAAGCGGCCTTTCGTGCCGGAGAGCGCCGCGTCATCGCGCGTCTGCTGGATGGCCCGCCACAGGTGCTGGCGACGGGGGGCGGCGCCTTCATGGATCCTGAGACCCGGGCCGCCATAAGTGCAAAAGGTATTTCCATCTGGCTGCGGGCGGACCTGAATATATTGCTGGAACGGGTCTTGCGACGGGACAACCGGCCCCTGCTGAAACAGGGTGACCCGGAACAGATATTGCGCCAGTTGATGGCCGAGCGCGACCCGATCTATGCCCAGGCGGATTTTACCGTAACCTCCGGCCAGGGACCGCACGAGGACGTGGTGGAAGACATTGTCGAGGCATTGCGGCACCATCTTGGTGCCGGTTCAAGGGGCAAGGCGTAATGGCGCGGCAGGTGGAAAACACCACGACGGTAAGGGTTGAGCTGGCGGAGCGGTCCTATGACATCGTCATTGGCGAAGATCTATTGGCCGGCGCCGGGGCTTACCTTGGGCCCATTCTGGCCCGGCCACGGGTGGTGATCATCAGCGATGAGACGGTGGCGGGGCTGCATCTGGCCCCATTGCAGGCCTCGTTGAACGAGGCCGGCATCAAGAATGATGCCATCATCGTGCCGCCTGGCGAGGGCAGCAAGAACTTCGCACAGTTACAATCCCTATTGGACAGTTTGCTCGACCTGCGGGTCGAGCGCCGCGATACGATCCTGGCGCTGGGAGGCGGCGTGATCGGAGATCTGGCCGGTTTCGCCGCCGCGATATTGCGCCGCGGTATCGATTTCATTCAATTGCCAACCACCCTGCTGTCTCAGGTTGATAGCTCTGTCGGGGGCAAAACCGCAATCAACGCGGCCCAGGGCAAGAACCTGATCGGCGCCTTCTATCAACCCCGCCTGGTCCTGGCCGATGTCGCGGCCCTGGCCAGCCTGCCGGCGCGGGAATTGCGCGCCGGTTATGGCGAGGTCGTCAAGTATGGCCTGATCGACGATTTCGCCTTCTTTGAATGGCTGGAAAAAAACGGTGCTGATTTGCTGGCCGGCTCGGCGGAGGCATTACGCCATGCGGTGGCCGTGTCCTGCCGCTCGAAAGCGGCGATCGTTGCCCGGGACGAGCGGGAAAAGGGCGACCGGGCCTTGCTGAACCTAGGCCATACTTTCGCTCACGCTCTGGAGGCGGAGGCCGGTTACGATGGCCGGGTCCTGCATGGCGAGGCGGTGGCCGTGGGACTGGGCATGGCCTTTACCCTATCGACGCGTCTGGGCCTGTGCCCCAGCCAGGACAGCGAACGGGTACGGCGGCATCTATCGGCCATGGGCTTGCCTACCGAGGCCCGACAACTTGGCCTGGAGGGACTGACGGCGGAGACCATGCTGGCGCATATGCGGCAGGACAAAAAGGTCGCTGACGGTCAATTGACGTTTGTACTGGCCCGCGGCATCGGGCGGTCTTTCATTACCAAGGATGTGGACGAGGGCGCGGTGCGGGAGATGCTGCAAGACGCACTGCGGCCCGCCAAGGCCGGCTGATGGAAAACCAACCGGTAAGAGGATAGTTGAAAGGTAGCTAAAGGGTAAGGGCGCCATGGATGGCGAGTTACTGTTTTCGATTGTGGGCGTGCTGGTGCTGTTGGTCTTATCGGCCTTCTTTTCCGGCACGGAAACGGCGCTGACGGCGGTCTCGCGCGCGCGCATGCACCAGTTGGAGCGCCGCGGCGTGCGCCATGCCGGACGGGTCAACCGACTGATCGCGAAGCCCGAACGCCTGATCGGCGCGGTGCTTTTGGGCAATAATCTGGTCAATATCCTGGCCTCCGCCGTGGCGACATCGGTCATGATCGCCCTGTTCGGCAAGGCGGGGGTAGCCTATGCCACGGCCATCATGACCGCCATGGTCGTCATCTTCGCCGAGGTGCTGCCGAAAACCCTTGCCTTGAGCCGGCCCGACCGCACCGCCCTGGCGGCGGGGCCCATTATCGGGCCTATCGTGTTCGCCCTTGGCCCGGCGGTGGATCTGGTACAGACCATCGTCAGGGCGGTTCTGGGCCTGTTCGGCCTGCGCATGCGTTATCGGGAACCCACCGCGGACGCCTCGGAAGAATTGCGCGGCGCCCTGGCGCTGCATGCCCGCGACGGCGCCATGGTGAAAAGCGACCGCGACATGCTGGATGCCATATTGGATCTGTCCGATGTGGAAGTCTCCGAGATCATGATCCACCGCAAGAACATGGTCATGCTGGACGCGGATCAGCCGGCCCCCGAAATCGCCGAGGCGCTGCTGGCCACGCCCTACAGCCGGGTACCCCTGTGGCGGGGCGACGTGGACAATATCGTCGGTGTGCTGCACGCCAAGGACCTGTTGCGAGCTATCAGCGCCGCGCCGGCGGACGCGGCGATTGGCGCAAATATTCCCGGTATTTCAGCTGCCGCCCCGGCCTTGCCGGAGCTCTGGCGCGAACCTTGGTTCGTGCCGGAAACCACCACCTTGATGGAACAGTTGAATGCGTTCCGGGCGCGGCGGGAGCATTTCGCCCTGGTGGTGGATGAATATGGCGCCCTGATGGGCCTGGTCACCCTGGAAGATATTCTCGAGGAAATCGTCGGTGACATCAGCGACGAACATGACGTCACCCGGACCAGCGCGGTGCGGCGCGAGGCTAGCGGCAGTTTCATGGTGGACGGCGTGGTCACTGTGCGGGATCTGAACCGTGATTTTGATTGGGATCTACCCGAAGACGACGCAGCGACCATCGCCGGCCTGGTCATTCATCTGGCCCGCCACATTCCCGATGTGGGCGAACGTTTCAGCCTTGATGGTTTCAGTTTCGAGGTGATGCGCCGTTTGCGCAACCAGGTGACCGCCGTGCGGATCAGGCCGCCAAAAGCAAAATCCTAGCTGACAAAGCCTAGCGCGCTATCGTGCGATAGAAATCGAGAATAAACACCCGTAATTCCGAGGTGAAATTCGCGCTGCCCGGCGTATCGTCAGGTTCATTCGAATTACTGGCATGACTGGCGCTGTGGACTTCGGTACAGATTTGGTTCAGGTTTTTCTTCGTAAGGGTGCAGATTTCCGCCAACGCATCCCACATCTCCGGTTCCAGTTTGACCGATGTACGGCGGCCGCCAATGCGGATATTGCGGCGGGTGCCGCCAATCCCTTCGCCATATCCATTGCGGGCCTCTCGGGACATGGATTCTTCCTCTAATTGATATACTGCAGAGGCTATATAATACTATAATGCGAATTCAAATACAATAATTCACTATTTTGTCCAAGTTTTCCGAGAAGAGCAACCCTATGGGTGCATAAGGTTGTATTCCCGCCGTAATTCTTGTGGCTGCTTAAAATTAGGAGGTTTTCTGGCCTTCTTCCGGCGTCAGGGCCCGAATGGACAGGGCGTGAATGCCGCCGGCCAGTTCCTCGGCCAAGGCCTCGTTGACGAGGCGCTGGCGGGCCAGACGGTTCATACCCTGAAATATTTCAGCCTCGATCACGACCGCGAAATGACTTTCGCCGCCCTCGCGGGCGCCCGCATGGCCGGCATGCTGGTGTGATTGATCCTCGACCTGTAACCGTGTCGGCGCCAGGGCTGCCCGCAGCTTGTTTTCAATCGTCGTTGCCATGGCCATTGTATCGCGTCCCTTCTTGAAAGCGTCTTAAACCTGTTTACCTATACCGTGAGCTATTGAAAGCCACCCCTGAAGCCAGCATACTCCCGTTGTGGCAAGAACCAAGAAAGACATACCGGTGTCGAAGACCCGGGTCGATGAGCCGTCCGGGAGGCCAGAGCGCGAATGCGACTTTGCCCACTGCAGCGAGGCCGGCGAACACCGTGCGCCGAAATCCAAAACCAACCTGGATGAGTTTTACTGGTTCTGTCTGGAACACGTGGCCGCCTATAACCGCAGCTGGGATTACTTCACCGGCATGAACCAGGATGAAATCGAAAGCTTCCGGAACGAGGCGGTAACCGGACATCGGCCCACATGGAAGCTGGGAGAGCGCGGTTACAAAGCCTGGATGGAAGATCGGGTGAGTGATCCGCACGGCATTTTTGATGGCCCCGAAGGCCGCCCGGGCACCGCAAAACCCAAGCTAAAACCGACCCGAGAACAGCGCCGCCACCTGGCCCAATTGGATTTGGATGAAACGGCGACCTTGCAAGACGTCAAAATGCGTTATAAGCAACTGGTAAAACGTTTTCACCCGGATGCGAATGGCGGCGACAAGCAAGCCGAGGAACGCTTCAAATCCATTAACGAGGCGTATAGCAACCTAAAGTCCGCGGGCCTGCCGCAAGGGTAGGCTCAGGGCAGTTCATATAACGCGACAACGCCAAGTAACCACGCAAGCAACACGACAGGATTCTGTACCATGACGCTGACTGCTACCGCCGATGATACATCGGTCCACCCCATCGACCAACCTGACATCAAGGTGAATGTGCGTGAAACATTCGGCCTCGACAGCGATATGGAAGTACCCGCCTTCTCTCAGGGTTCCGATCTGGTTCCGGACATTGACGATGCCTACCAATTCGATCACGAAACCACGATGGCCATTTTGGCCGGCTTTGGCCACAACCGCCGGGTCATGATCCAGGGCTATCACGGCACGGGCAAATCAACCCACATCGAACAGGTTGCCGCCCGGCTGAACTGGCCCTGCGTCCGCGTCAATCTGGACAGTCACATCAGCCGCATTGATCTGCTGGGCAAGGATGCGATTGTTCTGCGCGATGGCATGCAGGTTACCGAATTCCGCGAGGGCATCCTGCCCTGGGCCCTGCAGCATCCCTGCGCCCTGGTGTTCGACGAATATGACGCCGGTCGCCCGGACGTGATGTTCGTGATCCAGCGTATTCTGGAAGTTGATGGCAAGATGACATTGCTGGACCAGAACAAGGTGATCCGGCCGCACAACAGCTTCCGTCTGTTCGCCACCACCAACACAGTGGGCCTGGGCGATACCACGGGGCTGTATCACGGCACGCAACAGATCAACCAGGGCCAGATGGACCGGTGGAGCATTGTTACCACCCTGAACTATCTGCCCCATGATGATGAAGTCGGCATTGTCACCGCCAAGGTTCCCGATTGGGCGGATGAGCAAGGTCAGAAATACATCAACTCCATGGTCTCGGTCGCGGACCTGACCCGTTCGGGCTTCATGAACGGTGATATCTCCACCGTGATGTCGCCACGCACGGTGATCACCTGGGCCGACAATTCCCGCATCTTCGATGATGTGGCGTTTGCCTTCCGGGTTAGCTTCCTCAATCGTTGTGACGAGATGGAGCGTCCAGTGGTGGCGGAATATTACCAACGCTGTTTCGGCCACGAATTGCCGGAATCCGCCGCCAACATCCAACTGGCCTAAAATCATGGCGGCGATGAAGCCGGAAAACCCGGTCGAACCGTTCAAACGCGCGGTGACGGCAGCTGTCCGCGCTATCGCGCGCGACAGCGAGCTGACGGTCAACTTTGGCGCCGAGGGTGCCGCCACGGGCGCCGGGCGCAACCGACTGCCCACGCCCAGCCGCGAGCTGGGCGGCGAGGAAGTCGCTCATGTGCGTGGCAGTGGCGATGCGCTTGCCCTGTGGCACCGCCACCACGACAACCGTCTGCATGCCCTGAACCAGCCCAAGGGCGCGACCGCCCGCGCGGTCTTTGAATCGGCTGAACAGGCGCGTGTCGAATCCCTGGGCGCCAAGCGTATGATGGGCGTTTCCGACAATCTCGACGCCATGCTGGACGAGCGCTGCCGGGCGCGGGGCTATGCCTCGGTCAATGATCCGGGCGAGGCATTGCTGCCCGAAGTGGTGGGACTGTTGGTGCGGGAAAAATTGACCGGCAAGGCACCGCCGCCCGCCGCCAAGCCCATGGTCGAGCATATCCGCCCCTGGGTCGAGGAAAAGGCCGGCAAGGAGCTGGCCGAACTGACCGGCGAAATGACCGATCAGAACGCCTTTGCCAAGCTGACCCGGAAACTGATCGCCGATCTGGATCTGGGCGAGGAAGACGGCACGGAATCCGATGATATGGATGATCAGGCCGAGAACGACGAAGAGGAAATGGCCGACGGCGAGGGCGAGGGCGAAGGCGGCGAGGGTGCCGCCGACGACGGCGGCGACCCGGACGGCTCCGACAGCCAGGACGGCTCGGCCGACGGCGATGCGGAAGCGGACTCCGAGATGGAGGCCGAGGACGCCGATGCCATGTCGGGCAGCGAGGAACCGGGCCGTGGCCGGCGGCAATGGCGCCCCGGCGACATGATGCCGGATAATCCTAACGAGCCGCCCTATCGTTTCTTCACGGAAGAATTCGACGAAATCATCGACGCCACCGAACTATGTGATGCCGAGGAACTGGGACGCCTGCGGGCCTATCTGGACCAGCAGCTTTCAAATATGCAGGGCGTCGTCGCGCGCCTCGCCAACCGCCTGCAACGGCGTCTGTTGGCGAAGCAGAACCGTAGTTGGGAGTTCGATCTGGAGGAGGGCATGCTGGACGCCGGCAAGCTGGCCCGCGTGGTGACCAATCCACTACTACCGCTGTCTTTCAAGATGGAGCGGGATATGGATTTCCGCGACACCGTTGTGACCCTACTGATCGACAATTCCGGCTCCATGCGCGGCCGGCCCATCACGGTCGCCGCCATGTGCGCCGACATCCTGGCCCGCACGTTGGAGCGGTGCAACGTCAAGGTGGAGATCCTGGGCTTTACCACCAGGGCCTGGAAAGGCGGGCAAAGCCGGGAAAAATGGCTGCGTGAAGGCAAGCCGGTCGCGCCGGGACGGCTGAATGATCTGCGCCATATCATCTACAAGGCGGCGGACGCGCCCTGGCGGCGGGCCCGCCGCGGCCTGGGCCTGATGATGCGCGAGGGTCTGTTGAAGGAGAACATCGACGGCGAGGCGCTGATCTGGGCCCATAACCGCCTGGTTTACCGGCCCGAGCAGCGCCGTATCCTGATGGTGATTTCCGACGGCGCGCCGGTGGACGACTCGACCCTGTCCGTGAACGCCGGCAACTACCTGGAAAAGCATCTGCGCAATGCCATCGCCTGGATTGAAGGCCAGTCACCGGTGGAATTGATCGCCATCGGTATCGGCCATGACGTCACCCGTTATTACCAGCGCGCGGTCACCATCGTTGATGCCGAACAACTGGGCGGCGTGATGATGGACAAGCTGGCGGAACTGTTCGATGAAGAGGCGGAAAAGGGTGCGGGCGGCGCGGGCGCATCAACCAGCCGCAGGGTAGCCTGACCCAACATAGCGGACCGACAGATGGACTGATAGGGGAATGAGTGCGCCGAAATATTCCGCCATCGTTGCGGCTCTGTTGGCAACCCTGGCATTTAGCCTGTCGGGCTGCATTCTGTCGGGCCTGGCGAAGACCAAGACCGGCCCGCTGGTTGTCAAGGCGGAGGAAATCCACCTCAACCCCGAACAGCACAAGCAGTTCCGCGCCGGCGTGCTGGAATTTCGAGCCGGCCTTGCCTTAAGCAGCGATACCGGCAGCTTCGGCGGCTTGTCCGGCTTAAGCCTGTCAGAGGACGGCAAGCGGCTTACGGCCGTTTCCGATCAGGGCGATCTGTTTCAGGCCCGCCTGGTGCTGGATAAGACAGGAACCTTGCAAGAACTGGTCGAACCGCATCTGCATCGCCTGCGCGGCGTCAAGGGCGCTTACATATCGCGCCGCGCGGACAAGCTGGATCAGGACGCCGAGGCGGTGGAGCGGCTGTCGGACGGCAGCTATCTGATCAGTTTTGAAATCCGCCATCGAATGCTGCATTATAAAAGCCTCCTCGCCAAGCCGTCTTTGTTCGCGGTTCCGCCTGGCATCAAGAATGCCCCCCGCAACGGCGGTCTCGAGGCCATAACCCCCCTGCCCGATGGCCGCATCCTGGTGCTGAGCGAGAAATTCCGCCGCAAAGTCAAGGCGGACGCGGATGGCAAGAAAGTAGGGGACGGCGATTATATAGGCTGGTTGCTGTCGGCGGACGGCAAAAGCCTTGGCCAGGTATTTTGGCCGGAACAGGGCATTTTTCGCCCCACCGATCTGGCGGCCATGCCCAATGGCGATGTTTTGTTATTGCAGCGGCGCTATACGGTCGCGGGCGGCCCGGGCATGCGGCTGTCCCATATCCGAGCGAAAAACATCAGGGCCGGCGCCCGGCTGATGGACGTCGAACTGGCCCGCATGGCACCACCCATGTCGGTGGATAATTTCGAAGGCTTGGCGGTGCGCCCGGATGAAAATGGCGGTTGGACGGTCTATATGCTGTCGGACGACAACTTCAACCCGCTGCAACGCACCTTGCTGTTGCAGTTCCACCTTCCCGAAGAAAAAGATTCTTAGGCGTTTAGCGCCCTAGAGCAACCTGCGTTCATTCGAACGCAGGTCAGTTGCTCTAACTTATTGGATTAGATCAAATTATCAGCATCAAATTGATTCCAATTTGATGCTGTTTGATCTACGCGGCCGCCGTTGCCTCCGCCGCGGGGGCGGCTTTCGCCACGGCGCGCTTCAGGCGGCGTGCCTTGAGGGACAGCTGGCTATCCTTGGCATCGGTCAAATAGGCGTCCAGGCCGCCCTTTTTTTCCACCGTGCGCAGGGCGGAAACGCAGACCTTCATACGGATCGCGCGGCCCAGGGCATCCGAGTGCAGCGCCATTTCCTGAACATTCGGCAGGAACCGCCGCCGTGTCTTGTTATGAGCATGTGAGACGTAGTTGCCCGTCAACACGCCTTTACCGGTAAGTTCGCAACGCCGCGCCATGATATCATCGTCCTAATAGATCCGGCGGTGGAAGTACCGGCGGAGCGGCGTTTTTTAGGCAAATCAAACGCCCACGTCAAGCACGTTGACCGCGCTGATGCCGATAAAGATCAGCCACGTTCTCAAAAGATGCATCGGCGTGCCGGCCAGGACCAGAGCCATTCAACCAACTTTCGATTTGGAAGTCGCCACTGCACCGGGGACGGCGCCACGGATAT
>CAZPWJ010000136.1:0-9303 GCA_964590195.1 uncultured Rhodospirillaceae bacterium
AGATTGGAAGCACCCTACATGAAGTGGGTGTCTGCGTTAACCGGATAGGCACGTATTTAGGTTCGCATAATATTTTGATTGCCACAACAGCATCGGAAGGATCAAATAACGTTATTCGTATTCATTTATAGGGTCAAGTTTGGAAACCACCCTGGCGTGTTTGGTGTCAGGTTTTATTGTGGATTGGGTTTCATTTTTTGATGCACCGGCCAGCTTTGTGCGTGATCTTGCACGGCTTCACCAATCGTTCGAAACCTCTTAGACTGTGCGCTTGCGTTTGCCAGGGGAATTGCCAAGGGAGTTGCGGGGGAATGGGTGGTATGGATTACGATTTGAAGATTGTCGGCGGCACAATAGTTGATGGCAGCGGCAACGAAGGTTATCGCGGCGATGTCGGCATCAAGGAAGGCCGCGTGGTGGCCATGGGCAGCGCCACGGATGGAATTGGGGGCGAGGCCGAGCGCACAATCGATGCCGGCGGCCTGGTGGTCTGTCCCGGCTTTGTCGATATTCATACCCATTACGATGCCCAAGTGCTGTGGGACCAGATGCTGACCATTTCGCCCTGGCACGGCGTCACCACCGCCGTCATGGGCAATTGCGGCTTTGGCGTCGCGCCCATGCGGCCCGACGACCGCAAGGACATCATGAAGACCTTGGAAAAGGTCGAGGGCATGAGTTACGAAACCCTGGAAGCGGGCCTGGGTCTGGATTGGCCGTTTGAAAGCTTTCCCGAATATCTTGGTGCCGTGCAAAACAACGGCAGCGCCATCAATCTCGCCGCCTTTATCGGTCATACGCCGCTGCGCATCTATGTCATGGGCGATGACGCCATGGAGCGGGAGGCAACGGAACGGGAGGTCCAGGCCATGGCCGCCATCGTGCGCCAGGCCATGGCGGCGGGCGCCATCGGTTTCTCCACCTCGCAGGCAGTGACCCACAACGCGTTTGACGGCCGCCCAATCCCCTCCCGTTTGGCGGCGTTTTCCGAAATCGATGCCCTGGTCGGCGCCATGGCGGAATCCGGCCGGGGGATCATGCAGTGCACCATCGATAAAAGCTTTTTTCATGACGAAATGAGCGAACTGGCCCGCCGTCATGGCGTACCCGTGACCTGGACAGCACTGTTGGCGGGGATGTCCGGTCCGGGCTCCCACAAAAAGCATTTGCAGCGCACGGCGGAAGAGCGCGCCGAGGGCCTGCAGATCGTGCCCCAGGTAGCCTGCCGCCCGATCATGTTCGATTTTGATTTCGGCGAGCCATTTCCTTTCGAGATGCGGCCGCTGTTCAAGGAAACCATGCAGACCAACCGCAATGGCAAAAAGGCCATTTATGCCGACGATGGCTTTCGCCAGAACTTCCGGGCCGATACGGGGCCATCGGCCAAAAATGTGTTGGCGGGCTGGGCGCAACGGGCGGTTATTTCAAACGGCCCGGCGGACCGCGGGATGGAGGAGCGTTCCCTGCTCGAGGTTGCCGGCGAACAGGGCAGGGACCCGATTGATCTGGCTCTGGATATGTCCATCGACAGCGATTTCGCGGCCCGTTTCCGCATTCCCCTGGTCAATCATGACCAAGCCGAGGTACGGGAATTGCTGGCCGATGACAATACCGTCGTGGCCCTGTCCGATGCCGGCGCCCATGCCAGCCAGCTCTGCGATGCCTGTTATTCGACCCATCTTTTGGGCCATTGGAGCCGGGACGAGGGTGCGATGACAGTGGAAAAGGCGGTTCATATGCTGACGCAGAAACCGGCACAACTGATGGGTATCCGCGACCGGGGCCTGCTGGCCCAGGGCCGTCCGGCGGATGTGGTGCTGTTTGACCCCGAATCGGTGGGCGCCACAGGCCTGCAACGGGTGTACGACCAGCCCGCCGGTCAGGATCGGCTGGTCGCCCAGGCCAAGGGTATACAGGCGGTCATCGTCAACGGTACGGTGATCCGCGAAGACAACATGGATGCGGTCGATCCCGCCTCCGGTCTGCCTGGCCGGGTGCTGCGCGGCGGCCAGGCGGCGTAACGGCAAGCCTTGAAAAGGAATTTGTATGCTTAAGCAAACCATTGCGGTGATCGCGCCCGGCGACATGGGCGGCGGTGTCGGACAGGCCCTGAGCAACGCCGGCCACGACGTGGTGACCTGCCTGGCCGGACGCAGCGCCGAGAGCAGGGCGCGGGCGGAGCGCTGCGGTTTCCGTGACCTGGCTGATCTCGATGCCGTGGTCGGCGAGGCCGATCTAATCCTCTCCATTCTGCCGCCCGCTTCGGCCATTGATCTGGCGGCGGACGTGGCGGCGGCGATGACACGTGCGGACAGCTTTCCGGTCTTCATGGATTGTAATGCCATCTCGCCGGCATCCAGCGCAAAAATCGCTGAAATCATGGCCTCCGTCGATGCGCCCTACATTGATTGCGGCATTATCGGCTGGGCGCCGGGGAAGGGGCCGCAGCCGACGCGGTTTTATGTCTCCGGGCCCGATTTGGCGCCGGCGGAGGTGCTGGCGGTGGAGGGCATAAAGCTGCAAGGCGTCGGGTCCGAGATCGGCCGGGCCTCGGCCCTAAAAATGCTTTACAGCGGCCTTAACAAGGGGCGGTTTTCGCTGTTCGCCACCATGGTCACGGCGGCGCAATCCCTGGATCTGCTCGACGAATTGGGCGCCGAACTGGCGTTCAGCCAGGGCGATACCTGGAAGTATCTGCAAACCGGCATCTCGCGCCTGCCGGCCGATTCTGAACGCTGGTGGCCCGAAATGGACGAAATCGCCGAGACCATGGAAGATGCCGGCGTCACCGGCGATTTCCATCGCGGTGCCTCGTGGATGTTGAAATTGATGGCGGCCACGCCGCTGGCGGCGGAGACACGCGAAACCATCGATAGCGACCGCACCCTGGCCGAAACCGTGCGGATTTTCGCCGAACAATTGAAATAACAGACTAATCAGTAACAACGAGTTGGAATATCATGACCTATCACGTCTATAGCGGCGACCGTAAGGTGGCGATGGAAGAGGTGGCGCTGAACGGCGCTAAACTGGCCGCTGGGCTGGTCTCGCTTGGGGTTGGCGACGGCGACAGTTTCGCCACCGTGACCCGCAACGATATCGCCATGCTGGAAACCAAAATAGCCGGCAACTTGATCGGCGCCTATGCGGTGCCGGTTAACTGGCATGCCACGGCGGAGGAAGCGGGCTATATCCTGACGGATTCCGGCGCCAAGGCTGTGCTGGTGCATGCCGACCTGCTGCCGGGCATTGCCGCGGATATTCCGGAAGGCCTCCCCGTTCTGGTCTGCGCCACGCCGCCCGAAATCGCGGCCGCCTACGCCATCGCACCGGAAAACTGCGCCGTGCCGGACGGTATGACGGACTATGAAAGCTGGCGCGATGGTTTCGCGCCCTGGACCGAGCCGGCACCGCTGGAACGCGGCAGCATGATTTATACTTCCGGCACCACCGGCAATCCAAAGGGCGTGCGCCGTGAGCCCACGTCGCCCGAAAATCAGGCCCGGATTGGTGAATTGGCCATGCGCTCGTTCGGCATCGGCCAGGGCGGCGTCTGCGCCATGACGGGGCCGATGTACCATTCCGCGCCTGGTGCCTATGCCTCCCTTGCGATGGCCTTGGGCAATGATATCCATCTGTTGCCGCGCTTTGAACCCGAAGGGCTGTTGCAGGCCATTGACGAGCACAAGATCAGCCATATGCATGTTGTGCCGACTATGTTCGTGCGCATGCTGCGCCTGCCCGATGAGGTGAAGGCGAAGTACGATCTGTCATCCCTGGTGCACGTGATCCATGGGGCGGCACCTTGTCCGCCCGATGCGAAGAGGCAGATGATCGAATGGTGGGGTGACGTCATTTTCGAATATTACGGCTCCACCGAGGCCGGCATCGTCTCCGTTGCCACCTCCGCCGACGCTATTGCCAAACCGGGCACCGTGGGCCGGCCGCAAGAGGAAACCGTGGTGCGGATTTTCGACGACGACGGCAATATCCTCGGCACCGGGGAAAGCGGCGAGATCTATATGACCATGCCCAACCTTTCCGACTTCACCTATCACAACAAGGATGACAAGCGGGCCGAGATCGAGCGCGAGGGCATGGTTACCAATGGCGACGTTGGCTATATTGACGAGGACGGCTATCTGTTCCTGAATGACCGCAAGCGCGACATGATCATCTCCGGCGGCGTCAATATCTACCCGGCCGAGATCGAGGCCGCCCTGCAGGCCATGCCGGGCGTGCAGGATTGTGCCGTGTTCGGTATTCCCCACGATGAATTCGGTGAAAGCGTTGCCGCCGCGATTGAACCACAGCCTGGCGAAACGTTATCGGTGGAGGCGGTAAGGGAATATCTTGGCCAGCATATTTCAGCCTATAAAATCCCGCGCGAGGTGACGTTTCATGACGCCATGCCACGCGAGGATACGGGAAAAATCTTTAAACGAAAGTTGCGTCAACCTTATTGGGATCGGGCTGGCCGGCAGATCTGAATCGCCGGACCAGGCTTGGCTCGGGTAATAGCGCCGGGGTTCGCTAGCTGGCCTTTTTGCTCTGCGCCGCGAGGCGCCGCAGGGGCAATCTAAGCTGTTTCAGGATCGCCTCATTATCCCGCCGGATAACATCGGCCTGATCCTTCAGGGCTTCATCGAGAGTGCGCAGAGGCCGTCGCAGATAGGGACTGCAAGGCACGTCATTTCTTGGCTTGTCCATGATTAATCCACAGGCTTATTCACAGGGTGTGAATAGAATGTGAAAGAAATTAGTTAACAAACTATTAACGCATCAAGGCGCCGATAATATTTACATAACTGTATCTGGGGCGTTCGGCAATTCATGGAAAAAATCAATCTACATAGAAACTTAAGATAGAAACGCTGAGCTTTTTGTTTAGCCGTGCCGATGTGCGGTCATGGCATCGAACAGCCTGGGCGTCGGTATGATATTGGCGTATTGGTCGAGGGGGTGGCGAATCGATCTCGCTGACACGGTGCTTGGCCGGCGTGCTGTGGATAACGATTCTGATCAGGCGTCGCCAAACACTTCCGCCGCCGGCCGGCGCAAATGGCGGGCGTTGCCCTGGCGCCGGGTCAGGCCGGCCGTGTCGAAGAATTCCAACACCTCGATCGCCACGTTGCGGCCGATACCGGTATCGTTCTTGAAAGTGGCGGCGGTGAAGCCGTCCTCGCCCGCATCGGCGGATAATCTTTCCACCACCGCCGCCAATTGCCAGACGGCTGCAGGGGGGAAAAAGCGGTTCGGCGCCACGGCCATCAGGCGGCCTTGGCGGGCGCAGCGTTTCAGGAATGCTTCCAGGCGGGCGGGATCCATTTTCAGTTCCTCCGCCACCTCGCGCACTCTGGGTGGTCGGATGCCACCTTCTTCCAGGATCAGCGAAACCTGCTTCCAAAGTTCCAGATCCGCATCCGAAGGGCGCGGCGCATGGCTGGGCAGGCGTAATGAGATGCCATCGCGGATAATCGTCCGCCCATCGATCAAATGCGCGATCGAGGCTGCCAATAAAACAGGGCTGGGCGCCGACGGCATGGCCGCGCGCAGGGCATTGTCGTTGGGACCCACGGCCTCGGGCTGTTTCTTGTGCCAGGCGGCCAGGGTATCGAGAATACTTTGTTCAATGCTCTGCCAGCGCTCCTGTGACAGCACCAAATCGCCATCATTGCCGGCCAGAATGACCTGTCCGTCAGTGTGGCGCAGATTTTCCGCTTCCGCCTGGGTCAGATTACGAGTTTGGACGAATTGGCGCAGATTGACGCCGTTTTCCGCGATCGCCACCATTGCCGCCAGGGCCTCGGTCGGCGCCTCCGCCTCCATTGCCTGCAACATGGCCAGGCGTTGGGGCCGGGCACGGCCGCGCCGGGGCGGGAACGGATCAATAACGATACCGCCCGCGATGGTTCGTTGGGCGGATTGATCCCGCAGAATGAAGTGATCGCCGAACAGGGCGCCCACGGGACTATCCAATACCAGTTGCACCAGGGCGTCTTCGCCCGGCGCGATGCGCCGCTCGCCCAATACCGCGATACGGCCCGTGACGTCGGCGGCGGCCAGATGTAGATGCACCGGCGTCCAATGGGCCAAGGGCCGGCTTTCACTGTTCAGCACCCGGACCCGGGCATCGAATTTGTGAACCTGTGCATGAATGGCTTCCGCCAACAGCCAGTCACCCCGGCTAACCAGGGATTGGTGCAGATCGCCGCCGGCGATATTGATGGCGCAGCGCTGCCCGGCCCGGCCCACCGCGGCCTCCCGGTCCAGGGCGCGCAGACCGCGCACTCGTGCCTCAATCGGCTCCGCCCTGTCCTGTGAGGCCAGGATCAGGCGGTCGCCAACCTCTACCTGGCCGGAAAATACCGCACCCGTAACGATCAGGCCGGCGCCGGGAACCGTGAAGGCGCGGTCGATGGACAGGCGGAAATGGCCATTCGCGGCCCGGTCCGCATGATTACGGGCGGCGGTTTCCAAATGCTGGCGCAGTTCGTCCATGCCGGTACCAACTTCGCCCGAAACCGGAAACATGGGCACGCCTGCCAGGGGCGTCGGCGCCAGCAAGGCCACAACTTCGGCTTCGACCTCGGCCACGCGCTCGGGCGCCACCCGGTCAATTTTGGTAATGGCCACGGCACCTTGCCGGATGCCCAGCAGGCCAAGGATTGCCAGATGTTCCTCCGTCTGGGGCATGACGCCATCGTCGGCGGCCACTACCAGCAGGGCGAAATCGATACTGGCGACGCCGGCCAGCATGTTTTTAACAAAGCGTTCGTGGCCCGGCACATCGACAAAACCCATGACAGCCTTGGCGCCGGTATCCGTCTCGATATCGTGATAGGCAAAGCCGATATCGATGGTCAGACCGCGTTTTTTCTCTTCCGGCAGGCGGTCCGTATCGACCCCCGTCAAGGCTCGCACCAATGTGGTCTTGCCGTGATCAACATGGCCGGCGGTGGCGATGATCATGGCCGCAAATCCTCCATTTGCGCCAACCAGGCAGCCTCGTCGTCGCCTGCCTCGAGGCAGCGCAAATCGAACTGCAGGGCATCGTCGCTGATCCGGCCCAGGACCGGGCAGGGCAGGCCGCGAAACGCCGCCGCCAATCGTTTCAGGGCGGCACCGCTGCCCTTGGCCGCCTTTGGCCGCAGGGCCAGGGCCACGCTGTCCAGGCTTTCCACGGGCAGGGAACCGCTGCCGATTTGTCCTGTACAGGGCGTGATCTCCACCGCCACCCCATCTCCCAGGGCTTGTTGTAATGCGGGCGCAATCCGTTCCGCCATGGCCTGAATGTCCGCTACGGGCCGGGTCAGCAGACGCAGGGTGGGCAGTTTGGCCTGTAATGTTTCAGGTTGGGCATACAGGCGCAGGGTCGCGGCCAGGGCCGCCATGGTAACCTTGTCCACCCGAAGGGCGCGTTTCATGGGGTTCTTCTTGACCTTGGCGATCAGATCGGCCCGCCCGGCGATCAGGCCGGCCTGCGGCCCGCCCAGCAGCTTGTCGCCGGAAAAACTGACCAGATCGGCGCCTTTTGCCAGGGTTTCGCTGACCGTGGTCTCGTGGGGCAGGCCCAAGGCCGCCATGTCGGTCAGCGCGCCGGCGCCCAGGTCAACCATATAGGGCAGGCCGTTTTCGTGGGCCAGGGCGGCAAGATCCTCGTCGCTGACCTCCGCCGTGAAGCCCTGCACCACGTAGTTGGAGGTATGAACCTTCATCAGGCAGCCGGTGCGTTGGGTCAAAGCTTCGGTAAAATCGCGCAAATGGGTGCGGTTGGTGGTGCCGACCTCGACCAGGCGGCAGCCGGCCCGGCGCATGATTTCCGGAATTCGAAAGGCGCCGCCGATCTCGATCAGCTCGCCACGGGAAACAGGCACCTCCTTGCGGTTGGCCAGCGTGTTCAGCAGCAACAGCACGGCGGCGGCGTTGTTATTGACCACGGTCGCGGCCTCCGCGCCGGTCAAGCGGCACAGCCAGTCCTCGACATGATCATCCCGGTCGCCCCGCCGGCCCTTGGAGAGGTCGAATTCCACATTGGCGGCACCGCGTGCAACCGTTGCCATGGCATCGATGGCCTCCTCCGCCAGAGGGGCCCGGCCAAGGTTGGTATGCAGAATGGTGCCCGTCAGGTTGAACACGGGCCGCAGGGACATCTGCAGGGCGGCGCCTACGCGCGCCTCGATGCGGGCCGCGAGATCATCCAAATCGGCCGCGTCTGCTTCATTCGTGGCAGTCGCGCCGCCGCTACTCAACCGTTGGCGCAACTGGGCCAGTTCGGCGCGCGCTTCCTCCAGCACCAATTGACGCCCGGTCCGCTGTTGCAATTGTTCCAGTCCCGGCGCGCGCAACAATCGGTCCAGCGACGGAATACCGCTCTGGCCGCGTTTATCAGCAGACTGATTTTTCCGATCCGCGATGGTTTCTGGACTAGGTTCAAGAGTGGGCATGGGTATCCAGCGCCGTTTTCTGCCTTTACGAAGGCAACGAAGCTAGGCCCACGAAGGGCGGCGGTCAACGCCGGTTGGAAAAAATTTAGGCCGCGAACCTGTGGGAGTAGGCGCCATAGACGAAATCGATCTCGTCGTTCATGGCGCGCACCGGCATCATGACGCAGCGAAACAGAACCTCGCAATCGGCGTCATTGCGATAGCTGCCTTCAACCGGGACGGGGCAGCCTTCCTCCAGGGAACGCCGGCAGCCTTCGGCGAACCGGCTGCAAAGTTCGGCGGGCAGCGTATCTTCCAGTGTCTCGCCAAGGCGTTCCATCCGCCATTCCGATTGTAGAGAGTCGCCGCAGGCGATAAACACCGCACGCTGTATGTCATCGGCGCCGCGGATCAGGAAACGGTCGTTCCATTCCGACGACAGATCATCGATCGTCAAACTGGACAGTGAAGGGATCGCCTCGCCGCCCCTGGCATCCTGCCAGCTGCGACCGGCCCGTCCGGTGGCGCGACGTTCATCGTGATCGGTATCTTGGGCAGGCATTGTGTCAACCTCGGGCGAGGTTGAGTTATTTTGAACTTGGCAATCTTGCAACGACATCGCGAATACACTCCAGAATAACGTTTTGGCTGCCCTCGCAACACAGGAATGCAGGAACCATGCCAAGTTTTCTTAGAGGGGTTTTGTAAAAATATGGTTAAAAAGGAAGATGAACCCTAGTAATTAACGAAGATTAAAATAAGTTAAATAGCAAGTATTCAAAGGTTAAATTGATTCTATTCGCTATATATATTTCGTATAAGAATTAACCGTGCCTATCCGGTTGACGCAGACACCCGCTACATCTAGTATCTGTCC
>CAZPWJ010000137.1:0-9281 GCA_964590195.1 uncultured Rhodospirillaceae bacterium
ATGGACAGATACTAGATGTAGCGGGTGTCTGCGTCAACCGGATAGGCACGCTCTAATCATCCATTCAAAGATCAACGCCACGCTTGTCCATCGCCCGCTGCCATTTTGTTCCCATGTCTTCGTCAAACACGATGCCGTCGTCGGGGCGGACTGTTTCCCAGCTGCCGCGTTTGATCTCGCTTTCCAATTGGCCGGGCCCCCAGCCTGCGTAGCCGATGGCCAGAAAACCCTTGGCCGGGCCCTTGCCTACCGCCAGGGCGCGCAGGATGTCGCGGTTTCTTGTCAGGGATACCTTGCCGGTGATCACCATGGTGCCGCTGCCGGTGTAGTCGCTGGAATGGAGGAAATTCCAGTGCGTCTGCTGCACCGGACCGCCATATTGCACGCGGATCTCACGGTCAGCGCCGTCCAGGGCGTCTTCTCCCAGCATTTCCCGCAGCACCTTGGCCGCCGGCTGTACCGAGATCGGGCGATTGACGATCAGACCGAAGGCGCCCTCGTCATCATGATGGGCCAGGAAGATAACGCTTCTGGAAAACCGCGGGTCCCGCAGGCGCGTCGTGGCGACAAGCAGCCAGCCGGTCAGATTTCTGGCTTGGGCCGCATCGGGCCGGGACGCTTCAAAATGGGGCGCCTTTGCCTGAACGCCCGCCAAACCACTGCTAAACAGACCGCTGCCCGCCAGCGTGACCGCGACCACCAGACAAACCAGTTGCCGGATGAAAAATCCAATGTTGGCGCCCCTTCGCATCATCCGGCGAGCCTATCACGGGAAGCAAAAGCGGCGCTCGCCTTTTGCTGATGCACATTGCCGCTCCCCGATTGTTTGCATGGTCTGCCGCACCTATATTATTGCCAGCCGAAGGGGGAGACGGAGATGATCTGGTTGGTTCTAGGCGTCGTGCTGTGGTGCGCCGTGCACTTGCTGCCCAGCATTGGCGCCACATTCAAAACCGCGCTGGTGGAGAGACTCGGTGCCAAAGGCTACAGGGGCGTATTTTCCCTGTTCGTGGCGCTTTCCCTCGCCATGATCGTGATCGGCTGGCGCACGGCGGGGCCCAACCCGGTCTATATCCCGCCCGAGGGGGCCGAGCACCTAACCAGGGTGCTCATGCTTTTGGCCTTTATATTGGCTGGCGCGGCGCAGTATCCGAGCAGGATCAGGCGGCTCATCCGCCATCCCCAGTTGACCAGCGTGATCGTCTGGGCCGTGGCGCATTTGATCTCCAACGGCGATAGCCGCTCGCTGGTTTTGTTTGGCGGCCTAGGCCTTTGGGCCCTGCTCGAAATTCCGCTGATCAACGCCCGGCAAGGCGCCTGGGTAAAGCCCGACGCACCACCGCTTTGGAAGGAAGTTCGGGGGATCATTATCTCTCTGGTCGTCCTGGCGGTGATCCTGATCCTGCACCCCTATTTCGCGGGCGTCTCGCCCCTGCCCGCCTAGCGATCCGGTTCCCCTTGACCGGCGGCTGGGTTCGATCTGATAGTGACGCCTTGGACTCTTATACGGGAGGCAGGGCATGCGTTTACAGGACAAGGCCGCGATCATTACCGGCGCGGCATCGGGCATGGGGGCATCGACCGCCAGGATCTTCGCCAACGAGGGCGCATCGGTTCTGGTGACGGATATGTTGGAAGACGAAGGCGCCGCCCTGGTGGCGGAGATTACCGGCGCGGGCGGTACGGCGCAATTTCAACGCCTCGATGTCACCTCCGAAGGGGATTGGGACAGCGCCGTGGCGGCGGTGCTGGCGGCGTTCGGCAAGATCGACATTCTGGTCAACAACGCCGGCATCTCCGGCGCCCAGCCCGACCGCCTGAGCCTGGATACCTGGGATCAACAGATGAACATCAACGCCAAGGGCGTGTTCCTCGGCATGCGCGCGGTGATACCTGTGATGCAAAAGGGTGGCGGCGGTTCCATCGTCAATATTTCGTCCATTTCCGGCTTCGTCGGTCAGGACTATGTGCATATGGGCTATAGCGCCGCCAAGGGCGCCGTGCGTCTGGCCACCAAGGCGGCCGCCGTGCAGTACGCCCCGGACGGCATCCGGGCGAATTCCGTGCATCCAGGCATCATGCCGCCCATGCGTACCTCGCAACTGACCAAGGATCCCGAACGCCGGGCCAAGATGCTGGCCGCCATCCCCATGGCCCGCGAAGGCGGGGTGGAGGAGGTCGCCTACGCCAACCTGTTCCTGGCCAGCGACGAGGCCAGCTACATCACCGGCATCGAGGTACCCGTGGACGGCGGCTATCTGGCCGTTTAACCGCCAGAAATTATCAAAACAGGAAACTAAAATGCCGGATATCGAATATTTCTACTCCGCCCACTCCGCCTTCGCCTATCTCGGTTCCGCCACGTTGATGGAGATCGCCGGGGCCGCGGGCGCCAGGATCATTCACAAGCCGGTTAATCTGCTCCGCGTCATGGTGGAGTCCGGCGCCGGCTCGACCCGGGAACGCGGCGACCGTCACCGTTCCTACTATTTCGGGCGGGAGATCGAACGCTGGGCCGAATGGCGCGACGCACCAGTCGTAACGGGCATGCCGACCCATCACCACAACGACACCGCTTTGTGCAACGGCATGCTGATTGCCGCCATGGAACAGAGCCACAACGTGGACCAGTTGGCGCACCGGATGCTGGAAGCACATTGGCGCGACGACGCCGATCTGGCCGACCGCGAGACCCTGACCCGGCTGGCGAACGAGGTCGGCCTGGACCCTGCCCCCCTGCTGGAGGCCGCCCTGTCGCCCCAGACTGCCGCCATCTATCTGGCCAATACGGAGGAAGCCATTCGCCGCTCGGTCTTTGGCTCGCCGACCTACTTTGTCGATGGCGATATGTTTTACGGCCAGGATCATCTTGAATTCGTCGAACGCGCCCTGGTCCAGCCCTTCAAGGGCGTCTGGCCGCGTACATAGCGGCACACGTGGACGGCGCAATCCGGCTGTGTAACAGTATTCGACTGGTAAGATTGTATTCGGGAGGAAACAGATATGAGCAAGGTCATCGATCTTGAAATCGGCATGCCGAAAACCGCGACCACGGCGGCCGCGGCGGAAATAAACCGGGGCCGTCCGGGCACCCAGTCGTCGGTCTCGTTGCCCCGGCCCGAAGGCTATGGTTTCGACAATTACGGCAAGATCTTTGGTGCCGGCTCGTCCGACAAATCGGTGGCGGACGACGACGCCCTGGATGGCGTGGTGGCGGGAATGGACGCGGCGGACGTGGAATTCGGCCTGATGGTCAACATGCCCAACGACGAGATCGGGCAGATACACCGGGACTATCCGGGCCGCTTCAAACTGTTTCCCGCCCTCGACCCAATGGATGGCATGCGCGCCGTGCGCGAGCTGGAACGCCTGGTGCGCGAGGACGGCGCCAATGGCTTCCGCGTCTCGTCATTGTACAGCTGCCTGCCCGCCAATGACCGCCGCTACTATCCGCTTTATGCCAAGTCCGCCGAGTTGGGCATCCCCGTGCGGATTTACACCGCCATGACCTATGCCAACGACCGCCCGTACGAGTTGGGCCATCCGCGCGCGCTCGATGAAATCTGCATCGACTTTCCCGAATTGAAAGTCGTCGCAGGACTGGCGGGCTGGCCCTGGATCAACGATATGGTGGGCCTTTTGCGGCGGCATCCGAACCTGTATTGCGACACCGCCGCCCACCGCCCGCGCTATCTGGGCAAGGAAGGCTCGGGCTGGGAGATGTTCCTGCAATACGGCAACAGCCTGTTGCAGGACAAAGTAATGATCGGCTTCTCCTGCTATTTGATGGGCTCCAGCTATGCCGAGTTGATCGCGGAGTATCAACAGCTGCCCCTGAAAGAGGCGGTTCTGGAGAAATGGATGTACAGCAACGCGGTGGAATTTTTCGGCGGCGGTTAGTATGCATGACAAGACATCCGCCTGAAGCGTCAGGCGCCGGTCGCGGCCTACCCGGACAAAACAAGGACTAAACATATGCGAACCATCGTTGTCTGCTCCGGCGGATTGGATTCCGTCTCCCTTGCCTACAAAATAGCGGCGGAGGCGGAATTGCTGCGCCTAGTCACCTTTGACTATGGCCAGCGCCACAACAAGGAAATCGACTTCGCCCGGACCTGCGCCCAGCGGCTGGGCGTGCCCTGCGATGTGGTTGATATCAGCGCGGTGGGCAAGCTGCTCAGCGGCTCCGCCCTGACCGATGATGTGGATGTGCCCGACGGTCACTATGCCGAAGACAGCATGAAACTAACCATCGTGCCCAACCGCAACGCCATCATGCTGACCATCGCCTTCGGCATCGCCGCCGCACAAAAAGCCGAGGCGGTGGCAACGGCGGTGCATGGCGGCGATCATTTCATCTATCCCGACTGCCGCCCGGAATTCGTTGATGCGTTCGAGGCCATGCAGAAACAGGCCCTGGACGGCTATGCCGATATTCGCCTGTACACGCCGTTTGTTCACATTCCGAAATCCGCGATCGTCACGGAAGGTGCGCGGCACAACACACCCTTCGCCGATACCTGGTCCTGCTACAAGGGCGGCGAGGTACATTGCGGGCGCTGCGGCACCTGCGTGGAAAGACGCGAGGCATTCCATCTAGCGGGCATCTCGGACCCGACAGTCTATGCCGATCCGGACTTTTGGCGGTCCGCCGTTTGATGTCTTCGTGATGCATCGACTATCTTGTGCGAACCACATGTCCAGCGAGGGGTCGTTCGAATGACATTGCATTTCGACAGGGCGGAATTCGACCGGCGCATCGCCAATGCCCGGCAAGACCTGGTCGAGCGAGGCCTGGCCGCGGTCCTAATATTCGCGCAGGAAAGCCACTACTACCTGAGCGGCTATGACACCACGGGCTATGTCTTCTTTCAATGCCTCGTCCTGACAGCGGACCAGCAGCCTTTGACGTTGCTGACCCGGCGGCCCGATCTGGAGCAGGCCCGGCGCACCTCGGTGATCGAGGACATCCGCATCTGGTACGACCGGGAGGACGCCTCGCCCACGGACGAGCTAAAAGATATTCTGGCGGAGAAAGGCCTGGCCGGCGCGCGCATCGGCATCGAATTGGACAGCTATGGCCTGCGGGCGCACGATTATGAGCGCTTGAAAACCTCACTGGACGGCTGGTGCGAGTTGGAAGACGCCTCGTCCCTGGTACGCGGCCTGCGGCTGATAAAGTCAGAGGCGGAACTGGCGTATGTCCGCAAGGCGGCGGAATTGGCGGATGCCTCGCTGCTGGCCATGTTGGAGGCGGCGGGGCCTGGGGCTTTTGAAGGCGATATCGCGGCGGCGGGGACCGGCGCGATCCTGTCGGGCGGCGGCGATCCGGCCCCATCCGGGCCGGTTCTGGGTTCCGGCGACAGGGCACTGCTGATCCGCTCGGCCACGGGTTTCCGCCATCTGGATGATCAGGACCAGCTGACCATGGAGTTCGCCGGCAGCTACCGCCACTACTGCGCCTGCCTGATGCGCACCGTCGCCATTGGTTCGGGCGGCGAGAAACACCAAAAAATGTTCCAGGTCAGCCATGATGCGCTTTTGGCCATGACAGCAGCCGCGCGTCCCGGCCGTCCCCTGGGCGAGATCGACGATGCGCACCGCCGGGTCTACGACGACAACGGCTATGGCGATGTTCGCATGGCGGCCTGCGGGTACTCCCTGGGCGCCTCTTTCCGGCCCACCTGGATGGATGTGCCGCCCATGCTGTTCAGCGGCAACCCGCTGTTGGCCCAGCCCGGCATGGTATTGTTCCTGCACGCCATCCTGATTGATGGCCCGGCCAATCTGGCCATGAGCCTGGGCCATACCATCATTATCACAGAGAACGGCGCGGATGTTTTGAGCGGGCTGGAACCGGACTACATCATTTGTGCTTGATGAGGGAAACGGCGGTTGCCTCGAACGCGGGCGCGGTTATGCCCCAGCCGCTTTCTTCGACCGACATTTCCAGGGTGGTATAACGGGGCCGCGCCGCAGCTGGCATGTTTGCGGTCCGGCACGAGCCGGGCTGGATCAAGGCCGGGTCAAAGCCGGATTCCATGGCCAAGATGCGCGCCAGATCCACATAGGAGCGGTCCTCGCCGCCGGTACAATGATAGATGCCCCCTGCCCGTTCCTCGGCAATATGGGTCGCGACCTCCATCACTAGGTCGACCGACACCGGAGCCAGATGCAGATCATGGAAAGGCTTTATGCCTTGGCCCGCCGCCAGATCACGGGCCCAGCCCGCCAACAGCTCCAGCCCCGGCTCCACGACCTTGCTCAGGCGCAGCACGGCGCCCCGCTCACCCAGGGCCAGGATACCGGCCTCGGCATCGGCCTTTTGCCGGCCATATTCGCAGGCCGGCGACACAGGATCGTTGCGGTCGCGCAGCGGTACCGAGCCATCGAAAACCTTGTCGGAAGACAGCAGCAGGATATGGGCGCCCTGCCCGGCCATTTGTCTGGCAACGGCCAGTGTGCCGTCCACGTTTATCTGGCGGGTTGCCAGCGGTTCCGTTTCACAATCGCCTATACGGGCGACGGCGGCGGCCAGAATGACCACATCGGCGGCGGGAAGCTCGGTGCCCGGCGCGGCCAGATCAAGATAGGGGTGGCTGTCGTCAACCTGATCCCGACGGCGGGTGGTGCTTTGCACCTGCCAGTCCCGGCCCGTGAAATGATCGGCCAGGGCGGAGCCGATCATGCTGTCGCCGCCAATGATGAGGAGTCTAGCCGGGCCGTTTGCCACAACAGAGCGCCAGGTAATAGTGGGCCATGGGCCAGAAACCCGTATGCACCACCTCGTCATTCATGGAGAAGACGAAGACGTTCTCAAAGAACCCCTGCATCAGTTCCTTGAAGTCACCGCCGTGCTTGCAGTTGATATGACCGATCTTGCTTTGCGGCGAGGCATGGTCCTGACTATCCAGGGACGGCATGCCGACGATCAGGACGCCATCGCTGTTCAGGGAGGTGATGATATTGCGCAGAAAGGTTTCTTCCTGCTCGGCGGGAATATGCTCCAGCACATCCAAACTGTAAGCGGCATCGAAGATGCCCGGATACGGGCCCGACAGCATATCGTGGACAGCTGGGGTCAAGGGCCAGTCGGGATGCATGCGGCGTTCGATATCGGCGATGAAAACCGGATCGATATCCAATACCGTCAGCTCGCCGGTTTCCTGTTGCACCACGCGGGAGCCGAAGGCATCGCCGCAGCCGACCTCGACCACCCGGCGCTTGCCCGAGAGCATCTTGGCGACGAATTTGTAGCGCGATAGCAGGATCGCCAGGCGGCGCGGATCATCGCGCCAGACCTGATTGGTCATGACGCCCAAGCTGTCCACACCGGATTCCTCGGCTGCGCGCAGGCAGTCTTCGTATTGCGCTTCCTTGGTCCGTGCCATTGTATTTGCGGTATCCACCAAAATTTCACCTATTCAAACGTGATATAGCCGTAATCGCCGTCATAACCGGCCTGCTGGAAAGCGAATTCCCATTCCGCCGGCATCATGAAAGCCCGGCATGTAAGTTGCCAATAGAGCAGGTTGGCCTTTTCCCGTTCGTTACGGTAGCTCTCGATCGTGATGTGCTTCGGACCTTTGCCAACCCGTTGCATTTCCTGCAATGACGGATGAAGTTCAAAATTAAAAAGATTATGGAACGTATTGATTGAATAGACAAAATCGAATTCATTATCGTCATATGGCAGGTCGACGCAACTGCCTACCCGAAGCCGATCACGCACCTCCTCCTTGGCATTCTCGATGCCGTAGGCGGAGATATCGATGCCGCTGACCTGAGCCCCTTCCAGGGCCTGGGTGAATTCATAGAGCAAGAAGCCCTTGCCGCAGCCGATATCGAGGATCTTGGCGCCCGGTTTCAGGTCATAATGCGCGATCATGGCATCGGCCACCTTGCGCCAACGGCCATCGTAATAGTAACCGCCGAAGCCGTAGCGCCGGTCACCGTCCCAGTAATCCTCGCCGAATTGTCCCGCGACCTCGGCGCATTCGGCCTTGTCATGCTCCACCACGCGCTGGACATAGTCCCGCGTCGTTGCCTTATGCACGATGCCGACGAAATCAACGAATGCCATGACTATTGCACCTGCGGGGTAACTGCGGCGAATTGTTCGACCATGAAAATATCCTCCAGGCGGGCGGCATCTTCCGGTGACCGTATCGCCATGTTTTCCAGGGCGCCGTGCAGATCGGCACCGGTTTCGAAAATCCGCTGATAGAGTTCATGGCGCCGCTCGGCCCGGGACGGCAGCATAAAGAGAGAAAAGCAGATCACGCCTTCGATGCGCGGTAATTCACCCAGCACGGTTTCCAGATTCATATAACAGGCATCCATGGCGTATTCCGTAGCGGAAAGCAGATAATGCAGGCCATTACGCTGGGCATAATCGCGCACCACCAGGTTTTGCACATGTTGCGGCCAGTCTTGGCCACGTACCGGACGGGAGGCGATATAGCCGCGGTGCCCCAGGACATTGGGTCGGTTCGCTTGATTATTCAACGAAACCTCCCGGCAACTGGTGGCTCATACCGACGCGGGAGGCGGGCCGTACGGTAATTGGTTCGAAGAATTCCCCCAGGCGCTTGCCGGCGTAGGGCGAAAACAGCCCCTTGAAGCGGCAATTCATGGTCCAGCGCGTACCGCCCTCGCGGTTGATGCGGTTGCCATGCATCAGGTTCTGATTGAACAGCAGGACGTTGCCATAGGGCACGTCCAGCCAGATCAGGTCATCCTCGATGGCGGCAAACAGATCATCCGTGTCGCCGCCGTCGAAATCGGCCATCCGCGCCTCGACCAGCCGTCCCTTGTCAGGTGGCAGCAGAAACATCGTTTTGGTATCGAAACAGTCCACGAAAGGCAGCCAGACCACCACTTCGAACGGGCTGTCGCCATCCCAGACATCGGCATGTACGGCAAGTAGAGAACTGTCATCGCCGGGCATTTGGATCGATAGGTTCAGGCGCCGCTGCATGGCCAGTTCATTGCCCACGATGGCTTCAAGCAGCGGCCGGGCCAGCTCAAAATAAACCTGCCGGGCCCAGGGCAAATCATTGACGCCATTAATGACCGTCATGCGCAGGGCATGCAGAGCGACCGGATCCACCTGGGTATGAATGTCATCCAGGAAAGCGCCCGGTTCGTTGATTTCACCCAGGCCTAGGTGTTGCGCCGCGATCCCCGCCATGGCGCTTCGCAGACGGTCCAATGCCGCCCTCTCGTGTCTGACGTCAGCACCCCTGGGACATATTGAAGTGTTTTCATAAGGGAGGATT
>CAZPWJ010000138.1:0-9206 GCA_964590195.1 uncultured Rhodospirillaceae bacterium
CTAACCAAGGCACTGAATTCGAATACCTTCAAATCCGTATTGGGTGAGATCGCCTTTGACGGCAATGGCGATATTAAACAGCCGGCCTATGTCTTGTATGAATGGAGCGGCGGGAAATACGCCGTGCGCTAGGGCATCTCGCTCTCAATCAGCTCTCCTCACGGGCGCGCCCCAAACCGATTTGCTTGGCGAAATTAGAGCGTAGTGAAGAATAGCTCGGCGCAACCATGGGATAGTCAGGTGCCAGACCCCATTTGCGGCGATATTCATCCGGCGTCATATTGTAACGGGTGCGCAAATATCGTTTCAGCATCTTTAATTTCTTGCCGTCCTCCAGACAGATGAGGTAGTCGTTCTGGATTGAGCGCCGAATAGAGACCGCGGGTTTTTGCGTTTCTTTCTCGGTCTCTTTGTTTGCACCATTCCCAACGTTGGTAAACGCACCATGCACTGTTTGGATTAGCGCCGGAAGTTCCGCGTTGGGCAAACTATTATAACTTACATATGCGGATACGACTTCCGTCACGATTCGCCGCAGCTCACCGCTTGACAAATGGGCGTTTGAGTTTTGATCCATTGTCTCGTTCCATAGTTTGTTGTGCATATTTGTTTGTTATACTAATTAATAATTGTCAATATACTATGAAGAATTTAACTTTTACTAAATTTTTTCAAATTTTTATTTCCCATTTTTCTAATTTTCAATTTGTGGAAAATCCTTCACCTGATGCCCTCGCCGAGGCCGGTTTTCTCCCAACTTTGCCCTTTGGTTGGTTGTGATGCGTTGGCACTGACATCTACATATGGTATGCAGGCGTCTGCAAATGCCAATTTGACCGGTGGCGGATATTTTGGTTCACCACGACAGTTATTGTTGTTATTTCATCAGTGTCCCGTCTGGCGCTTCGTGCGAAGATGTCTTCGCGGATTGCCAAAACCGAATAACGATTTAGAGATTTCCGACAAGAAAGGGACCGTTGCATGTCGCCAACCAGTCCGCTCCCCAGTTCACTCCCCAGTTCACTTTCGGCAAATTCGCCCTCCGTAAGTTCAATTGGCGGCTCGCCCGGCGAAAATGCGTTTTTTACTCAGGACGGCGTGGACCGTGATCCGGACGTATTCGCCTCTCTGGCGGATGAATTGCACCGCCAGCAGACCCAGATTGAGCTTATTGCCTCGGAAAACATCGTCTCGCGGGCGGTTTTGCAGGCGCAGGGCTCCGTTCTGACGAATAAGTATGCCGAGGGCTATCCGGGCCGGCGTTATTACGGCGGCTGTGAATTCGTTGATGTGGTGGAGCAACTTGCCATCGACCGGGCCAAGGAGATTTTCGGCTGCAGCTTCGCCAATGTACAACCGCATTCGGGATCCCAGGCCAATCAAGCGGCCTTCATGGCGATCCTGAAGCCGGGCGATACGGTGCTGGGCATGTCCCTGGCCGCGGGCGGACATTTGACCCATGGTGCGCCGCCCAACCAATCGGGTAAATGGTTCAACGCCGTGCAATACGGCGTCCGTCTGCAGGATGCCAGGATCGACATGGACGAGGTTGCGAGCCTGGCCCGCGAGCATCAGCCGAAGTTGATCGTCGCGGGTGGTTCGGCCTATCCCAGGGTCATCGATTTTGCCGCTTTTCGGAAGATCGCCGATGATGTCGGGGCTAAATTGATGGTCGATATGGCACATTTCGCGGGCCTGGTGGCCGGCGGCAGCCATCCCTCGCCCTTGCCCATCGCCGATGTCGTCACGACCACGACCCATAAGACCATGCGCGGTGCCCGTGGCGGCATGGTGCTGTCAAACGATGATGCCTTGGGCAAGAAGATTAATTCCGCCTTGTTCCCCGGTCTGCAGGGCGGGCCGCTGTTGCATGCGATCGCCGGCAAGGCGGTGGCCTTCAAGGAGATCATGACGCCTGAGTTCAAGGCCTATGCCCACGCCGTGGTGGCGAATGCTCAGGCCCTGGCGGCGGTGTTGCAGGAGCGCGGCCTGGATATCGTTTCGGGCGGCACGGACACGCATTTGATGCTGGTCGATTTGCGTCCCAAGGGCCTGACCGGGAATATCTCTGAAGATGCCTTGGAGCGGGCGGGGATTACCTGCAACAAGAATGGCGTGCCGTTCGATCCGGAAAAGCCGACCGTGACTTCCGGCGTCCGTCTTGGTTCGCCGGCGGCCACGACCAGGGGCTTTGGCGTTGGCGAATTCCAAATGGTTGGCCATCTGATTGCCGATGTGCTGGATGGGCTGGCCGCCAATGGCCCGGAGGGCAATGCGGCGGTCGAGCAGGAGGTGCGGGCCAAGGTCGAGGCCTTGTGCGCGTCTTTCCCGATTTATTGAGCGGTTATTGAGCAGGCAATTTTCAAACCAAATTGCGATTGAGGATAAAAGTTTCTGATGCGTTGCCCATTTTGCGGTCATAACGATACCCAGGTTAAGGATTCCCGCCCCACGGAAGACAATGCGGCGATCCGGCGGCGGCGTTTTTGCGCCGATTGCGGCTCCCGCTTCACCACCTTCGAGCGGGTGCAGCTGCGTGATCTGATGATCTTGAAAAAGAACGGCCAGCGGGTGGCCTTCGACCGGGACAAATTGATCCGCTCGATCCAACTGGCCTGCCGCAAGCGCCCGGTGGACGAGGAACGGGTCGAACGGGTGGTCAACGGCATTCAGCGCCGTCTGGAAAGTTCGGGCGAGAACGAGATCCGCTCGGAAGCGGTGGGTGAATTGGTGATGGAGGCGCTATCCAATCTCGATCCGGTGGCCTATGTGCGCTTTGCCTCCGTCTACAGGAACTTCCGCGAGGCCCGCGATTTCGAGGATTTCGTCGGCCAGATCGGTGGCGACGAGGAGATTGACCAAGATTGATGCGACCCTGCCAGAAGGCCCGCCGCAAAGGTCAAGCGACGACTATCTAGGTTTGGCGCTGGCCCTGGCCGCGCGCGGTCTGGGCAATGTCTGGCCCAACCCGGCGGTCGGTTGTGCCGTGGTCGGGCACGGTCGTATCGTGGGCCGGGGCTGGACCCAACCCGGCGGCCGCCCGCACGCAGAATCCGTGGCTCTGAAACAGGCCGGTGTTCTGGCCAAGGGCGCCACCGCTTATGTCTCTCTCGAACCCTGTGCCCACCATGGCCAGACCCCGCCCTGTGCCGAGGCCCTGATCGCGGCCGGCATCGCCCGCGTGGTCATTGCCGCGCCCGATCCCGATCCACGGGTCGATGGCCGTGGTGCGGAAATGCTGGACGCCGCCGGTATCGCCGTGGACTGGGCCGGTCCGGCGATTGCGGGGCAGGCGGCGGCGTTGAACGCCGGCTTTCTTTCCAGGATAAATCGAAACCGTCCCCTAGTGACCTTGAAGCTGGCCTCGACCCTGGATGGCCGGATCGCCACTGCCCAGGGCGAAAGCCAGTGGATTACCGGCGCGGCGGCCCGCGCCCGGGGCCATCTGTTGCGAGCCGAGCATGACGCGATTTTGGTCGGCATTGGCACCGCCCTGGCCGATGACCCGGAATTGACCTGCCGCTTGCCGGGCATGGCGGCACGGTCGCCTGTGCGGGTGGTCTTGGATAGCCGATTGCGGCTGCTACACGATAGCCGTCTGGTCCGTGGCGCCGGCGATCATCCTTTATGGCTGCTCACCGGAGCCGGCGGTGATGCGGCTTCTTTGCAGGCACGGGGCTGCGAAATTATATCCACGCAACTGGCTGGCAATGGCCGGATCGACCTGGCGGCGGCGTTGGAGAGCCTCGCCGGGCGCGGCATTACACGCTTGCTGGTGGAGGGGGGAAGCGCCGTTGCGACGGCCTTTTTGGCCGCCGGTCTGGTCGATAATCTGGCCTGGTTCCGCGCGCCCAGCTTGATTGGCGGCGACGGTTTGCCGGTATTTGGTGCCCTGGGCCTGGCCGTGCTGGAGCAAATGCCGCGCTTCCAACGGCAGGGAATTGAAAACTTGGGTGACGATGTACTGGAAAGCTACGTCCAACGGGGCTAAATAGGGGTATGTTTACTGGCATCATCACAGATATCGGCCGGGTCGATCAGGTCGAACCCGCCGGCGATACGAAATTCGTCATCGCCTCCTCGTACGATAGCGCCTCGATCGCCATCGGCGCCTCGATCTGTTGCTCGGGGGTTTGCCTGACCGTGGTGGACAAGGCCCCGGGCTGGTTCTCGGTCACCGCCTCGGCGGAAACCCTGGACTGCACCAACCTGGGCGACTGGACGGTCGGCACCCCGATCAATTTGGAGCGGGCCCTGAAAGTGGGTGACGAACTGGGCGGGCATATCGTCTCGGGCCATGTGGACGGCGTGGTGGAGATCGCGGACGTGGCGGCTGATGGCGATAGCCTGCGTTTCCGCTTTAGCCTGACCGATGATCTGGCGCCCTATATCGCACCCAAGGGTTCCGTCTGTCTGAACGGCGTCTCCCTGACCGTCAATGAAGTGGACGAAGCCGGCTTTGGTATCAATATTATTCCCCATACTCAGGAAATGACCACCTTCGGCGGCGCCAAGGCCGGCGACCGGGTCAATCTGGAAATCGATGTGCTGGCCCGCTATGTAGCCCGCTTGGCGCAAAGTTCGGCACAAAAGGAGACGCTGTGAGCGACGTTATCGAAAAAGACCAAACATATCTGTCGAGCATTGAGGATATTTTGGACGATGCCCGGCAGGGTAAGATGTTTATTCTGGTTGACGATGAAGGCCGGGAGAACGAGGGCGACCTGATAATTCCCGCCGCCATGGCGACGCCGGAAGCAATCAACTTCATGGCCCGTTATGGCCGGGGCCTGATTTGCCTGTCCCTGAACGGGGAACGGGTGGAGAAATTGGGCCTGCCATTGATGGCGCAACGCAATGAATCCCGCCACGGCACCGCCTTCACGGTCTCGATCGAAGCGCGGCAGGGTATCTCAACCGGCATTTCCGCCGCCGACCGGGCGCGCACCGTCGCCGTCGCCATCGACCCCGAGAGCGATGGCTCGGACATCGCGACACCGGGCCATATTTTTCCCTTGCGGGCCCGCGACGGCGGTGTCCTGGTCCGTGCCGGCCACACGGAGGCGGCGGTGGATGTGGCGCGGATGTCCGGATTGCCGGCTGCCGGCGTGATCTGCGAGATCATGAATGATGACGGCACCATGGCGCGGATGCCTGATCTGGTGAAATTCGCGCAATTCCATGGCTTGAAGATCGGCACGATTGAAGATCTCATCGAATACCGCAGGCGCACCGAGACCTATGTGGAACGCCGTGCCGAGGCGCGCATTGACTCGGTCCATGGCGGCGAATTCCGTGCCGTGGTCTATGTTAACAAAATTGCCTATTCCGAACATATCGCCCTGGTGAAGGGTGACGTCAGCGCGCCCGGTCCGGTTCCCGTGCGCATGCATGCCTTGGATGTCTTGAGCGATGCCCTGGGTGACAAGGCGGGTAAGGCGGGGCTGCTGCAATCGGCCATGAACCTGATCGCCAATGATGAACGCGGCGTCGTCGTGCTGATCCGCGAGGCTCTGCCTACGGCTGTTTCCGATAAGATCCGCCGCAAGGCGGGGGAGGATGTGCCCCATCGGGTGGAGCTGCGCGATTATGGCATCGGGGCGCAAATTCTGTTTGATCTTGGGGTGCGGGAAATGGAGTTGCTGACCAATTCCGACTATGACATCGTCGGCATCGAGGGCTATGGTCTGACCATCACGGGCACGCGCCCCATTCCTATCGACGGATAGTAGATCTTAAAAAACTTCCCAGTAGACTCGAGGAAACGTACCAGATGAGTGAAGCTCCCCATCTTCTGATCATCGAAGCGCCTTATTACCAGCAAATCTCTGACGAGCTGGGAAAGGGCGCCATGGCCGCGCTTGACGCCGCCGGCGCGACCTATGATCGCCTGGAAGTGCCCGGCGCCTTTGAAATTCCCGCCGCCATCCGCATGAACATCAAGGCCATGGAACTGGTCGGCGGCCGGCGCCGCTATGACGGCTATATTGCCCTGGGCTGCGTTATCCGTGGCGAGACGTCGCATTATGATTATGTCTGCGGCGAATGCGCCCGCGGCCTGATGGACCTGTCGCTAGAATTTTCCATCGCGGTGGGTTTCGGTGTTCTGACCGTGGAAAACGAGGCGCAGGCCTGGGCCCGTGCCTCGCTGGATAAAGGTAACAAGGGCGGTGTGGTGGCGAACGCCGCGCTGCGCATGATCGAGGTGAAGCGCGAATTTGGGTATTTCCCCCGATGACCGAAAAAACGGCAACGGCGAAGAGTTCCGCCGGGGCACGGCGCAGGGCATCCCGCCTGGCGGCGATACAGGCGCTGTACCAGTTGACCTCGAATCACGGCACTGCCGATGACGGCGAGGTCGAGGACGCGATCATCGAATTCCTGACCCACCGTCCCGGCGCCGAATTGCCCGAGGACGCCTACGCCGAAGTCGACGATGACCTGTTTTCCGACCTGGTGCGCGGCACGCACCGCCATCATGGGCAGTTGGTGGGCATTCTTGACGCCGTGCTGCCGCAGCGTTGGAAATTTGCCCGCCTGGACCGTATTCTGGCCGAGATATTGGGCTGTGCCGCCTACGAATTGAGCCATCGCCCCGACGTCCCCGTGGCCGTGATCATCAATGAATATGTCGAGATCACCAAAGCCTTCTACGAAGGTGATGAGATCGGTTTCATCAACGGTGTCTTGCAGGAGGTGGCGCAAAACCTGCGCGCCGAGGAAGTCCTGGAACACAGGAATGAGCGGGCGAAATCCAACTAACCCTGACCCGGAGCCAAAACCGGAGCCTAAACCGGTAAGTGGAACGGGCGAGTTCGACCTGATCGGCCGCTATTTCGCGCCGCTCGCCGGGCCCGGCGCCCTCGGCCTGGGCGACGATGCGGCCGTGCTGACGCCGGCACCGGGCCAGCAATTGGTCTTCACCGCCGACGCAATTATAGCCGGTGTCCATTTCCTGGCCGATGATCCCGCCGACGACGTTGCCGCCAAGCTGCTGGCCGTGAACCTGTCCGACCTTGCCGCCATGGGCGCGGCGGGTGCCGGCTATCTGATCACCACCGCCTGGCCCCGTGCCCTGGATGAAAGCTGGATCGCCGGTTTTGCCCAAGGCCTCGGCGCGGCGCAGGAGGAGCATGGCATTGCCTTGCTGGGCGGTGATACCGTGGCCACGGACGGCCCGATGAGCCTCTCCCTGACGGCCATTGGCCAGCTACCCGCCGGCACGGCCATGCGCCGCAATGGTGCCCGGGTAGGTGACGATATTTATGTTTCGGGCCGGATCGGTGATGCCGGTGTCGGTCTGCGCATTCTGCGCGACAGCCTGGCGGGAGGAGCGGAGCCGGAGCGTCAGACCGCCATCTCGCGATACCGTAGGCCAGGGCCGCGCCTGGACCTGGGGCAAGCCCTGCGCGGTTTGGCAAGTTCTTGCATTGATGTTTCCGATGGCCTGATCGCCGATCTGGGCCATCTGGCGGCGCAATCGGGCGCGGCCATGGCGGTGGATCTTGCGGCGGTGCCGTTGTCCCCCCTGGCCGAACTGATCGGCGGGGCGGCGGCGGCGGTCGTAGCCGGTGATGACTATGAACTATTGTTTACCGCGGCGCCCGGTGATGAAGGGCGCGTGCTGGCCGCGGCCCAGGCCGCCGGGACCGCCGTCAGCCGCATTGGCCGGGTCGCGAAAGGGCAGGGGGTTGAGGTATTTGACGCTGTCGGCGCAAAGGTTGATCTGGTGCGGCCCGGCTATAGCCACTTTTGAATGCCAATTGGTTCAGGACTTTAGTTCAGGACATCAGTGACGGCGTGGGGCCGTAACCTTCTCCTAACCATTTTTTGCCATAGTGCGGGCTTGCGCATCACCGATTTGGAAAAACTCCGTCGGGCCGTGCGGATTTGCGGGATTTGCCATGAAAAAGATCATCATCATCCTGGTGGCGTTGATCGTTGTGCTGGGAGCAGCCGGCGGCGGCTTGTTCTTCATGGGCATGCTCGACGAACCTCTCGGCCTGAGCAAGCCCGAGGGTGAAGGCGCGCAGGCAGGTGCCGAGGGTGAGAGCAGCGGCGAGGGCAGTGCCGCCGAGCAGGTTGCCGAGGCGCTGTTCGTGCAACTGGAGCCGATTTCCGCGCCGGTCATAAGCAGTGGACGGGTAAAATATCAGGTGCTTCTGACGCTCAGCCTGCAGGTGGGCGATATTGGTGCGAAAAATGATGTCAACGCGGTGCTGCCCCGTCTCAGGGATGCCTTGCACACCGAATTGTTTACCGCGCCGATTTTGCGCGACGAAGAGACGGGCGTGATTGATCTTGTCGATTTGAAAAAGCGTGTCCTGACCTTGACTCGGAATATGGTCGAAAGCGACCGTATCGAAGATGTGCTGGTTCTGAAACTAATGCGTATGGGCGGGTAAAAAAAACCCGCTTCAGATACGAAACGGCGCTTGTTCTTGCGTGGACAAGTCACTAGGTTGCGCCGGTGTTTAAGCATCCCCAATATCATAACGTTACGCTGCTGGCCGTTTGCCAGTCGATGTTTGCCTGCGGGCAGACGACAATGTTTTTTGTCGGCAGCCTGATCGGTGCCCAATTGGCGACGAACAAGGCTCTTGCCACCCTGCCGGTCAGCGCAGTGATTTTGGGCACCGCGATTATGACCGTTCCGGTCTCGTTGGTGATGCGGCGGGTGGGCCGGCGGGCCGGCTTCATGGGGGCGGCGGCGATTGGTGGCCTGGGATTTTTGACCTGTGCCGTGGCGCTCTATTATTCGCTGTTCTGGGTGCTTTGCCTGGGCGCGCTGACGGTCGGGTTTTATCACGCCTTTTGCCAGTACTACCGCTTCGCTGCCGCCGATGCGGCAACCAACGAGTTTCGGCCGAAAGCCATTTCGCTGGTCATGGCGGGCGGCGTTGTCGCCGGCGTGCTTGGTCCCACCCTGGCCGTGAACAGCCGCGAGATTTTCCCCGATATTGAGTATCTGGGTTCCTATCTTGCCCTGGCGGCCTTGACGATGTGTATCCTGGTACTGGTCTCGTTCGTGCGCATTCCCCGGTTGTCCGAGGCGGAGCAGAAGGACTCAGGCCGGCCCTTGCTGGTGATTATGCGGCAACCGCGCTTTATCGCGGCGGCGGGGTCATCGATGATTGCCTATGGTATTATGTCGTTGCGTGCCTATCCGGTTGACGCAGACACCCGCTACATCTAGTATCTGTCCA
>CAZPWJ010000139.1:0-9195 GCA_964590195.1 uncultured Rhodospirillaceae bacterium
TTGGAAGCACCCTACATGAAGTGGGTGTCTGCGTTAACCGGATAGGCACGCAATAAGGCTCCCTGCGAAACCTCACCACCTCATATTGCGAGACCCTGTCAAAATGCCAAATAGCTCCAACATGCGCACCGGCGGCCAGATTCTGGTCGATCAACTGAAAATTCATGGCGTCGACACCGCCTTTTGCGTGCCGGGGGAAAGTTATCTGGCGGCCTTGGATGCCCTTCACGATGCCCCGGAAATTCGCCTTTTGACCTGCCGGCACGAGGCCAACGCGGCCAATATGGCGGAGGCGTATGGCAAGCTGACGGGCCAGCCCGGCATCTGTTTCGTCACCCGCGGTCCGGGCGCCTGCCACGCGGTGGTGGGGCTGCACACGGCGTTTCAGGACAGCTCGCCCATGATTCTGTTCGTGGGCCAGGTGGGCCGTTCCATGATGGAGCGGGAGGCTTTTCAGGAAATGGATTTCCGCCGCTTCTTTGGTCAGGTCAGCAAATGGTCGGCGGAAATTCAGGACCCCGCGCGGATTCCGGAACTGGTCAGCCAGGCCTTTCATGTGGCGACCTCCGGACGCCCCGGCCCGGTCGTGCTCTCCCTGCCCGAGGACATGCTGGTCGAGCTGGCCGGTGTCGGCGATGCCCTGGCCTATCGCGGCGTGCAAGCCCATCCGGGCCCGGACGATATGGCGCAGCTTCGGACCATGTTGGCGGCGGCGAAGCGCCCGATCATGATGCTGGGCGGCGGCACCTGGACACCAAAAGCGGTGGACGATATCACCGCCTTTGCCGAGGCCAATGGCCTGCCCGTTTGTTGCGCCTTCCGTAACCAGGACCGTTTCGACAATCATCACGATAACTATGTTGGCGAGGTGGGGATCGGATCGAACCCGCCCTTGATCAAACGCCTGAAGGAGACCGATCTGTTGATCGCGGTTGGCCCGCGCTTGGGCGAGACCACGACCCAGGGCTATAGCCTGCTGGATATCCCGGTGCCGGAACAGCCCCTGGTCCATATCCACGCGGACGCCGAGGAGCTTGGCCGGGTCTATCGGGCCGAGCTGCCGATCAATGCCGGCATGGCCGCCTTTGCCGCCGCCGCCAGGGCGCTGGAGCCGGTGGACGGAGCCGCCTGGGCCGACGATCTGGCCACGGCGCGCCAGGACTATCTGAACTATGTGGAGATCGAGCCGACCCTGGGGGATCTGGACATGGCGGATGTCCTGCGCGTGCTGCGCGAGCGCCTGCCCAAGGACAGCCTGGTGGCCAATGATGCCGGCAACTTCGCCGGCTGGGCCCATCGCTATCTGCCGTTTTCGACCTACCCCAGCCAGGTTGGGCCGACCAACGGCGCCATGGGTTACGGCGTGCCGGCCGCCCTGGCCGCCGCCTTGGTTTTCCCCGAACGCACCACGGTCAGTTTCGTTGGCGACGGCGGTTTTCTGATGGCCGGCAACGAACTGGCCACGGCCCTGCAATATGATCTAAAGCCGATCTATCTGGTTATCAACAACGGCATGTTCGGCACCATCCGGATGCATCAGGAGCGGGAATATCCGGGCCGTGAAGTGGCGACGGAGCTGCAGAATCCCGATTTCGCCGCCTATGCCCAATCATTCGGCGCCCATGGCGAGACGGTGGAGCGCAGTGAGGATTTCGCCGCCGCGCTTGACCGGGCGCTGGCCGCCGGCAAGGTGGCGGTGCTGGAACTGCGCACCGATCCGGAGGCGATTACCTCGAAAACCACATTGACCGCGATCCGAGAGGCAGCCGTGGCCCGGCAGGGAGGTAAATGACCATGGGTGATCTGCAGGGCAGGGTGGCGATCGTCACTGGTTCGGGCCGGGGCATTGGCCGCTCCATCGCAACTCGCCTGGCCAAGGCGGGCGCGGCGGTGGTGGTCAACGATCTGGATGACGAACCGGCGGCGGAAACCGTTGATCTGATCGCGCAGGCGGGGGGCCGCGCCATTGCCTGCAATGGCGATGTGGCGGCGCCGGATTTTGGCGGGCGCATCGTCGATGCCGCTCTCGACGGCCTGGGCGGCTTGGACATCATCGTCAACAACGCGGGTTATATCTGGAATACCACGATCCAGCGCAACACGGATGAACAATGGCAGGCCATGCTGGATGTTCATGCCACCGCGCCGTTTCGCATTCTGCGCGCGGCCAGCGAACATTTTCGCGCCACCGCCAAACGGGAGATTGCCGAAGGCAAGCTGGTGCAGCGCAAGGTGGTGAATATATCCTCCGTCTCCGGTGTCGACGGGTCCGCGACCCAGGTGGCCTATTCCGCCGGCAAGATGGCGGTGGTCGGCATGACCAAGACCCTGTCCAAGGAATGGGGCCGCTATGGCGTCAACGTCAATGCCGTGGCCTTTGGCTTTATCGAAACCCGCCTGACCCAGGAATTCGAAGGGCAGCCGGCGGAGATCGAAGTGCATGGGCGGCAATTCAAGGTCGGCTTCCCCGCCGATATGGCCAAGGTGAAATATGAAGGCATCTCGTTGGGCCGGCCTGGCCGGGTTGAGGAAGCCGCCGGCGCGGTATACCTTTTGTGCCTGCCGGAATCGGACTTCATCACCGGTCAGGTGCTGATCTGTGACGGCGGCAAGATATAGGAGCGGCATTCGTGGCCAGTGAGGAACAAGACGGCCGCCGTCATGCCCCAGCCGTGGACCGGAACCGGGAGCCGATCCTAGCGGTGCTGCGCGATGTCATGCCGGCACCGGGCACGATCCTGGAAATCGCCTCCGGCAGTGGCCAGCATGCGGCCTGGTTCGCGCCGGAGTTTCCCGAACACCGCTGGGCGCCCTCGGATGTGGACCCGGATAATCTGGCCAGCATAACCGCCTGGACCCGGCGGGAGGGCGCGGCCAACGTCCTCGCGCCCCGGGTGCTTGATGCCAGTGCCGCGGATTGGCCGGTCGCCGATATCGCGGGGGATCTGGTGGCCATGCTCAGTGTCAATATGATCCATATTTCGCCCTGGGCGGCGGGCCTTGGCTTGCTGGCCGCCGCCGGCCGCCTGCTGCCCGCGAATGGCATGCTGTTTCTCTATGGGCCGTTCTTGCGCGATGGCCAGCCCGCAACGAACAGCGATGCCGAATTCGACCAGTCCTTAAAGGAGCGGGATCCGTCCTGGGGGCTGCCCGATCTGGATCAGGTGGTCGCGGCGGCGCGGGAACAGGGGCTGGAATTGTCCCAACAGATCGACATGCCGGTGGGCAATCTGTCTTTGATATTCCGTCCTAAACAGCGCTAGCCCTTATTCGACAGATTATCCAGCTGTTGCTGCATCTGTGCCAACTGCCGGCGCAATAGATCCAATTCCTCGCCGCCGCCGCTATCGCCGCCGCCGGGATTGCCCTCCGCCGTCGGTTCCGGCGCCGCCGGCTGGTTCGGCGGCGGCGCGCTGGTCCCGGCATTGCCCGCGAACGGCGCGAACATGCCCATGGCCTGTTGGAACATGGCCATGTTTTGCCGGCCCATCTCCTCCATCTGGCGAAACGGGTTGGCCCCGCCCATGCTCTCGCTCAGATGCTGGCGGATCTGGTCCTGATTATGGGCGAAGGCGGACATGGTGCTTTCCAGATAGCCGGGCACCATGGTCTGCAGGCTGTCGCCATAAAAGCCGATCAACTGGCGCAGAAAGGAAATCGGCAACAGGTTTTGCCCCTTGCTTTCTTCCTCGAAAATGATTTGCGTCAGCACCGAGCGCGTGATGTCAGCACCCGATTTGGCATCCTGGACCACGAAGTCCTGGCCATCCTTGACCATCGCACACAGAGTATCCAGGGTCACGTAACTGGACGTCGCCGTATTGTACAACCGCCGATTGGCGTATTTCTTGATGACGATGGTGTCTTCGGAACTGTTTGACTTCTCAACCATGCCTGCCTCACCGAGCCCGCCACAACAAACCCACATGGGTCTCATTCTTCGGCGGCAAAGGTAAACGAAAGCCTAATATGGCGCGTTGATGTTGCAGTGCGCAAGAATTTTGTTGCAACGCGGCATGGGCTCGATTTTGCCGGGCCTGCCGGTGTTGCCCTGGCCGCTGCCCTTTCCCGGCACTATAATAATTTGATGGAACAGCCTGAATTGGCCGCACTGGCCCGCCGTTATCTGGATCTGTGGGAGCAACAGATTGCCGCGGGCGGAAACGGCATGGCGACTGGCGCGGCGGCGGAGGCCGCCAGGATTATGGCAGAGGCATTGGCAGGTACAATGCCTGGGGCTAAAGGGGGGCGGACTGGTGATGGAGACGAGATCTCGCCAAGCAATACCGCACACGCATCCACATTGGGGGCCACGGCCTTTGGGCCTGCATCTCTCGGCGGCGATGGCGGGGATGATGAGTTCGCTCGCCGCCTTGCCCAGTGCGCGGAACGGTTCGCTGCCCTGGCCGCCGGAACTGGCGGACAAGGCGGCGGATCTGACGGCGGCGCTGCAACATAGCGAGCCGGATACACTGTTTCAGGCGGTTGCCGCCGAATGCCAAACGCGGCTAAGCACCATGCTGGCCGGCGTGCGGGCCTACCAGGCGGCGGCCCGTCCCGAAGACAGGGCTTGGTTCAAGGGCCGTGATATTTGGCGGCAGGGCACGACCCGTCTGTTGGATTACCGCGGGGGCGGCAGGCCGGTTCTATTTGTGCCTTCGTTGGTCAACGGCGCCCATGTGCTTGACCTGACGGCGGACCGTGGTTTGCTGGGCTGGCTGCGGGATCAGGGGCACCGGCCGTTTCTGGTGGACTGGGGCGCGCCGGGCGATGACGAACTGGCGTTTTCCCTAAGCGACTATATCGGCCGGCTGCGTTATGTGCTTGATGTGATCGAAGAGACTTCCGGTCAACCGCCCGCCCTGGTCGGCTATTGCATGGGCGGCGATCTGGCCCTCGCCCTGGCGCAACAACGACAGGATGATCTGACGGGCCTGGCCCTGCTAGCGACACCGTGGGATTTCCATGCGGGTGATCAACAATGTCCCGCGATAGAAGCGTTAATGCCTGGCTTGGAGACTATACTGCAAGGGTTCGGCGCCTTGCCCGTGGATGTTTTGCAAGCCTTGTTCGCGGCCCTGGACCCTGGCTTGGCGCAACGCAAATTTTGCCATTTCGCCACGTTGGATCCCGAAAGTGCTGAGGCGATGCATTTCGTGGCCCTGGAAGACTGGGTCAATGGTGGCGTGCCCTTGGCCCCCGACGTGGCGCGGGATTGTTTGCTGGGTTGGTACGGTAAGAATACCACGGCCCAGGGTGAATGGTTGATTGATGGCCGGGCGGTGGATCCAGGGCATCTGCATCTGCCGGTGTTGGCGGCGATCCCGGAAAATGACCGCATCGTGCCCGCCGCCTCGGCCCAGGCCCTGGCGGATGCCATTCCCCAGGCGGAAATCATCAGACCGGCGGCGGGGCATATTGGCATGGTGGTCGGCCGGCGCGGCAAAAGCGGCCTGTGGCAACCATTGTCCCGGTGGCTGAACGGTTTGTCGTTACAAACTTGATACGGGCGGCGCGGAGCATGACATAATGGCGTCAAGTATCCATGGCCTTGAAAATTGCAACAAATACAGGTGGAGGGCGGATAGATGGCTAAAGTGGCATTGATTACCGGCGGTACACGGGGCATTGGCCGGGGTATCTGCGAGGCCTTGAAGGAGGCGGGATATTCAGTCGCCGCCAACTACGCCGGCAATGATGACGCGGCGGCGCAATTTACCGAAGAGACCGGCATCCCAACCTATAAATTCGATGTCGGTGACTTCCAGGCCTGCCAGGATGGCGTGGCGGCGGTAGCGGCGGATCTGGGCAATGTCGATGTGCTGGTGAACAATGCCGGCATCACCCGCGACGGTACCTTGATGAATATGAGCCACGAAGACTGGCAAAAGGTCGTCGATACCAACCTGGGCGGCTGCTTCAATCTATGCAAGGCGGTCTTTCCGGCCATGCGCGACAACCGCTTTGGCCGCATCGTCAACATCGGCTCGATCAATGGCCAGGCCGGACAATATGGTCAGGTCAATTACGCCGCCGCGAAGTCGGGCATCCATGGCTTTACCAAGGCCCTGGCCCAGGAAGGCGCGCGCTATAACATTACCGTCAACGCCATCGCGCCGGGCTATGTGGACACCGATATGGTGGCGGCGGTGCCGGACAACGTGTTGGAAAAGATCGTCGCGAAAATCCCGGTGGGCCGGTTGGGCCATGCCGACGAGATTGCCCGCGCCGTAATGTTCCTAATCGCCGACAGCGCCACTTTCGTGACCGGCTCGACCATGTCCATCAACGGCGGCCAGCATATGTACTGATGACGGTAACCACGCAGGCCGGGCAGCGCCGGGCAACTTCTATCGGCTTTGTCGCGGTCCTGATGTGGGCCTTGCTGGCCCTGTTTACAGCCGCCACCGGGCAGGTGCCGCCGCTACAACTGGCGGCGATGACATTCGGCATCGCCTTCGTGCTGGCCTTGTTAAAATGGCTGCTGCGGGGCGAGGATATTATCGGCCATCTGCGGCACAGGCCCGTGGTCTGGGCCGTGGGCGTGGGCGGTCTGTTCGGCTATCACTTTTTCTATTTCGTGGCTCTGCGCAATGCGCCGGCGGTGGAAGCCAGCCTGATCGCCTATTTGTGGCCGTTGCTGATCGTCTTGTTTTCGGCCCTTTTACCGGGCGAGCGGCTGCGCTGGTGGCATCTGGCGGGTGCCCTGGCAGGCCTGGCGGGCGCGGCCCTGCTGATCGCCGGCGATCAGGATTTCAGTGCCGGCATACGCTTGGCACCGGGGCATGTCGCCGCCCTGGCCTGCGCTTTCCTTTGGTCTGGCTATTCCGTTTTGTCCCGGCGTCTCGGCCATGTTCCGACCGATACGGTGGGTGGTTTTTGCGGCGCCACGGCGCTGTTGGCACTGCTTGCCCATCTGCTGTTTGAAAGCACGGTCTGGCCGGTGGACGCTGGGCAATGGCTGGCGGTCGCCGGCCTGGGTTTCGGTCCCGTGGGCCTGGCGTTCTTTTGCTGGGATCATGGCGTCAAGCATGGCCATATTCAGGCCCTGGGCGCCTCTTCCTATGCCGCGCCGCTGCTCTCCACCCTGGTGTTGATCGCATTTGGCTTTGCGGCCCCGACCTGGACGATAGCGTTGGCCTGTTTGTTGATTACGGGCGGCGCGATCCTGGCGTCCGCTGATCTGTTGCATTCGAATAAGCCGCGCTAGCGGTGATGCCCTAGGAAGTTGTTCGTCCGATTTGATTTCAGAAGCTGAAATTCACTAAACAAACGCCTAGCAATGAAGATCGAACGAAGTTCCATGCGAATGCCGGTTTAATGCCGAGCGGTTCTAAAAGATGAGAGGAGAAAAACAGTTTAACCGGGCGGCGGTGTCGATTCTGCCGTATCATTCGCCGCGGCTGCCGCAGGCGTGCCGCCTAATACTGTTTGCGGATAGACCGTCCGTTCGCCGTGATCGAGAATCTGGCCATAGTCGAGGTCGCCTTGCGGGTAATTCGCGGCAGATATCTCAACCTCAGGCGCAATGGCGCCGTGCTCCAGCATGACCGCGATATTTGGTGCCTGCGCGGCTATTTTTTCCGCCACGGGGACACATTTATCCCAATTTGTCAGTTGCAGCATGACACAGAATGTATCGTCCGACAGACGCGCCACCAGATCCGAGGAGCGGGCAATATTCTTTAGCAGATTTGCGACACCCGCCATCATCGATTCGGTGGGATTGAAGCCATGGGCCTCCGATGCGGCGTGATAGTTCGTGACCCGGACGTACAACAAGGCGCCTTCCTTTTTGGAGCGTTGGCTGTCGGCCATCACGACGCGAAAAAATTCCCGGAAGCTGGCATCGTTGACCACGCCCGTGCTCAGGTCCATGCCGGCGCCTTCACGCAACATGTCTTCCATATTCAACAGCCGTTTGCCTGCCTTGATGCGCAACTGCAATTCGGCGGTATTCAGCGGCTTGTTCAAATAGTCGTCGGCGCCCGCCTCCAGACAGGACATGACCGCCGCCTTCTCGGCGAAATCCGCATAAAATACGATGTAGGTATAGCGCGGCCGCTCAATCTTGCGAATGCGATCGCACAATTCCAGGCCGCTAATGCCGGGCAGGTCATAATCCATGATCACCATGCGATAGGGTTCCTTGGCGACCAATTCATAGGCTGCCGCGCCATCGTGTTCCACCGTGACGCGGTGCCCCCATTTTTCCAACTTTGACTTCAACAATCGTGAAAATAGCGGATCCCGGTCAACAACCAGCACTTTCATCGCTTTGTTTCCTTTAACACTGGAGACTGGCCGGCGGCTATCCCGCCATTCTCATCGGTCCCGTATTTCATGTTCCGGTTATTCCTGCTCCTGCTGGTTGCCCAGCAGACCGCTCAAGGCGCTGGCGATTTCCGCCGCCGGATCGCCTGCCGCCTCTTGCTCCGTTTCCTCTTCACCAGTTGCCGCCGCGCCCGCCGTTGCCGCCGTCGTCGCGCCACTGCCCTGGGGTGTCGCTACCGGCACGCAACGTGGATTACAGCTTAAGGTGAAGGATTCCGGCCCGCGGTCAACGGTGACCCGCCGCTTTTTCATTGGTCCGACAACGATTGCAGCGGAGACGACGACCTTGCCCGCTCGATCCAGGATCAACATATTCGTCTCACCCGGCTCCCGCCCCAACAGGAACAGCATTCCGTTGTCTTCTACCACCACATCGGCCACGGTAGGGTCGCCAAGCATGATCACATCCGGCGTCGCGGATAGCTCGATCAACTGGGCCTTGCCGATTTCAACGGTGATGACTTCGGCCGCGCCGGCGCTGTCGGTTGCGGCGGTCTCGGCCGCATCGGCCTTGCCGGCGGCAAAGCCCAGCGCGGCCAGGACAATGATCAAATGGCTTAATCCGAAACGGAATAGGCGTAAATGGTTCACGCCCAAGCGATTCAGTGACTGCCCAAGGCAGGGTTTTCGACTATTCATTGCGTGCCCTCAATACAAATTGGCTTCTCGCCGGTTACCTAATTTGTCCGCCGCCAAGGTCAACCGCACCCACGTCCGGCATCCTGCAATTATCGCGATGCCAAATCCGTGAATCCGTATTCCTTCCCTACCAGAAAATACCACATCCAATTCCAGCAAGCATCAATTATAGCGTGCCTATCCGGTTGACGCAGACACCCGCTACATCTAGTATCTGTCCAT
>CAZPWJ010000140.1:0-9040 GCA_964590195.1 uncultured Rhodospirillaceae bacterium
ATTGGAAGCACCCTACATGAAGTGGGTGTCTGCGTTAACCGGATAGGCACGGACCTTTGTATGGATAATAAGGAAAAACTCCAAAGAGCGCTCGACTACCACTTATCCAAGACAAGCATAGCCAGTAAATCTAATGTGCAAGAACGCCTTTCTTCCGTGCAAAAAAGGCCCCTTGCTAGCCAAACCAGAACCGTCCCCTTCGCTGTACATTGGGAAAACAAGGATGGCATCCTTTTAGGATCGTTGCAGTACCCCAAAAAAGGCGCCAGTGGATCAATTAGGGCGACCGCGGGGGACATTGTCTGCCAGGGAACGTATTTGGGGTCCGGCAATGCGGCGCCGGTGAATGGCACTTGGTCGATCGCTTGCTCCGATGGCCGAACGGCGTCCGGTTCGTACAAAATCAAGGAGGCGGGAAAGGGCACAGGCGTCGGTACGGATCCCGATGGGAACAAGGTGGAAATTACTTGGGGCGGTTAAGGTAGCCCATAAACAAATGGGTGATGTAGGGCAAAGCGATGTCAAAAGAGGACTGCCATGGCGAATAATTATCCGCGCGATCTGATCGGCTACGGGGCCACGCCGCCCGATCCGCAGTGGCCTGACGGTGCGCGTTTGGCGGTGAATTTCGTGATTAATTACGAGGAAGGCTCGGAATACTCTGTTCCAGACGGCGATGGGTTTTCCGAGGCCTCGTTGACCGAGATGCCGCAGTCGGCCACGGCCCATGGGGAACGCGACCTTGCGGCGGAGAGCATGTTCGAATATGGCAGCCGGGTCGGTTTCTGGCGCCTGCTGCGGCTGTTCCAGGAACGTAACCTGCCGGTGACTTTCTTTGCCTGCGCCCTGGCCCTGGAGCGAAACCCGGATGCCGCCGCCGCGATCCGTGATGGCGGTTATGATATCTGTTGTCATGGTTGGCGCTGGGTCGAACATTTCAAACTGTCCGAGGACGAGGAACGCGAACATATCGCCCGCGCCGTGACCTCGCTGACCCGCATGTTCGGGGCGCCGCCCAGCGGCTGGTATTGCCGCACCGGACCCAGCGTCAATACCCGGCGCCTACTATTGGAACACGGCGGCTTTCTCTATGACAGCGACGCCTACAATGACGAGCTGCCATACTGGGTCACCATGGACGGGCAGGGGCATCTGGTGGTGCCCTATAGTTTGACCCATAACGACAGCAAGTTCGGGCGCGGCTATTTCGCCCATGGCGATGATTTTTTCAGCTTCGTCAAGGATGGCTTCGACATGCTGTATGCGGAGGGACAGACCCAGCCCAAGATGATGTCCATCGGTCTGCATCAACGCTTGATGGGCCATCCCGCCCGCGCCGCCGGTCTGGCCCGGCTGCTTGATTACATCGCCGGCCACGACGATGTCTGGATTACCGGGCGCCAGGCCATCGCCGAACACTGGGCCCGGGTACATCCCTATGCGGGCGAAGGGGCGTAGCGGCTAGACGTTGCGATCCGACAGCGCCGCCACCAAGCCGGCGAACAGCGTCGCGCGCGGCACCAGGGAGGAGACCAGCAGATGCTCCTGCTTGGTATGGGCGCCGGCGCCCACTACGCCCAGTCCGTCCAGGGTGGGTATGCCCAGGGCACCGGTGAAGTTGCCGTCGCTGCCGCCGCCAAACTGGCCGTGGTCCAGCTCCAGGCCCACGTCACGGGCCACCGGCTGGGCCACACTCAGCAAATCCATGGTGCCGTCATGTGCCTGGAACAGGGGCCGCACGGGGCCGGCTTCTACCTCGACCCGGACGTCGGGGTCCGGCGACGTAATGGCGCCCATGCGGTCTTGGATTTCCGCGAAGGCGTCATCCGTTGGGGCGACGCAGAGCACTTCCGCATGGCAGGCGGCGGGGATGGTGTTGACAAAGCCGCCGCCCTGAATATTGCCGACACGGTAGGTGATTTCACGCTCGATGTCGGAATAGCCTTCGATTTCGCTGATCAGCCGAGCCATGACGCTGATGGCGCTGCGGCCGACGCTGACCGCATGGCCGGCGTGGGCGGGCTTGCCGTATGCGTGCAGCTTGTAACGGAGGAAGGCATGCCGCCCGGAGGTGAAGTGCGTATCGCGTCCGGGCTCCGGCACCAGGACATATTTGCTGGCCTTGGCCGCCTCCTCGATCGCCGCCCGTGTGCTGGGACTGCCGACTTCTTCGTCCGGGATGAACATGAATGTGATCGGCAGGTTCAGGCGGGTCCGTTGGGCCAGCAGTTTCCCGACCGCATGGCAGGCCAGATACATGCCGCCTTTCATGTCCAGCGCGCCGGGCCCAAACAGTTGGTCGCCATCACGCCGCACGGGTAGTTCATCGGCCAACGTGCCCACCGGATGCACGGTGTCCAGATGTCCCAATACCAGAATTCCCGGCGTGCCCGGCGGATGATCAAAACTGAAGCTGCCCATCAGGACATCGCCAAAACCGTCCCGGCCCGGCGTCCGTTCGATCCGCGCGCCCATCGCCGCCATGGTTTCGCCGGCCAGATCCATCATCCGGTTAACGGCGGCGGGGTCGGTGCTTGGACTTTCCACGCGGACCCATTCCATGATCGCGGCGGCGATTTCCTCGGCATCGAAATTCAGCTTCTCAATGGGCATCTATTTTTACTCCGCTGTAATTACGGGGACACAATACTTAATTTAATTGAATTAAGTATTGTGTCCCCGTAATAGGCTAGGGCCGGCCATAGGCGTCCAGGCCTTGGCGGGCCAGGGCGTCGGCGGCCTCGTTGCCGGGATCGCCGGCATGACCCTTGACCCAATGCCAGTTGATCTCGTGCCGGGCGATGGCTTCCTCCAAACGCAGCCACAGATCGACATTCTTGACCGGTTTCTTGGCGGCGGTTTTCCAGCCGTTGCGCTTCCAATTGACGATCCATTTGGTGATACCGTCGCGCAAATAGGTGCTGTCGGTGTGCAGATTGACCATGCAGGGCCGCTTCAAGGCCTCCAATGCCTCGATCGCGGCCAGCAATTCCATGCGGTTGTTGGTCGTCGACGGCTCGCCGCCTTTCAGCTCCCGCTCATGCTCCCCGAACTGCATCAGAACGCCCCAGCCGCCCGGACCGGGATTGCCCGAACAGGCGCCGTCGGTATAGATCACCACTTCATCCATCAGCGTCAATCCAGGCCATAGGCGCCGGGGCCGCCAATGCGGCGGTGAAAGCGCATTTTGTGCAGATATTCCAGCGGATCCTTGGGCTTGACCATGGCGCCGTCCACCTGGTTCAGCCAGTCATACAGGCGGGTCAGCAGGAACCGTAGGGCGGAGCCCCGGGCCAGCAGGGGCAGGGCCGCCAATTCGGCCTCGCTCACCGCGCGCACGTCCCGATAGGCGGACAGCAGGCGACGGGCCTTGGTGATATTGAACTCGGCGCCGCGTTCAAAGCACCAGGCGTTCAAGCAAATCGCGAGGTCGTAGGCCAGGGCATCGGTACAGGCAAAATAGAAATCGATCAGCCCGGTCAACTGATCGCCCATGAAAAAGACGTTGTCGGGAAACAGATCCGCATGAATGACCCCGGCCGGCAGATCGGCGGGCCAGCGGCTGGAAATATCTTCGTATTCACGGGCGATTTCCGCGCCCAGGCCGGTCGCGACTTCATCCGCCCTGGACGCGGTTGCTTCGACCAATTGCGCCCAGCCATCAATGGACAGGGAATTATGCCTGGTTTGGGGGAAATCCTGCCCCGCGATATGCATGCGCGCAAGGGCGGCGCCGACCTCGGCGCAATGCACTGCTTTTGGCCGCTTTGGCCAGATCCCTTGCAAAAAGGTGACGATGGCCGCCGGTTTGCCCGCCACCTGCCGCAGGGCCGTGCCGTCACGGCCATGCAGTGTCAGCGGGCAGGGCACGCCACGGCTGGCCAGATGATCCAACAGGCCCAGAAAAAACGGCAGATCGCCGGGGTCCACCCGTTTTTCATAGATCGTCAGGATGTAGCTGTCCTGGTCGGTCTGCAGCAGATAATTGGTGTTCTCCACCCCTTCCGCGATGCCTTTCAGGCCGGTGACCGTGCCGATGTCGTACTCGGCCACGAAGGCGCGCAGTTCTTCGTCATCAATATCCGTGTAGACCGCCATGATCGCCGTTGCCCCGCCGCCGCCCTGTCAGACCTTTTCCGGCGCGCGTAGTTCGGCCGGCAATTTGAACTCCATATCTTCGTTCGCCACGGTGACTTGTTCAATGGTCACGTTAAAGCGTTCTCGGAAGGCGTCCAGGACTTCTTCCACCAGGACTTCGGGCGCCGAGGCGCCGGCGGAAATACCAATACAACCTTGCCCCGCGAGATCCGTCCAGACAATGTCCCCCGCGCGCTGGATCAATCGGCTGTGGGCGCAGCCGGCGCCGTCCGCCACCTCGACCAGGCGCTTGGAGTTGGAGGAATTCGGGGCGCCGATCACGAACAGGCTGTCGCAGCGCCCGGCGATGGCCTTGACCGCTGCCTGGCGGTTCGTGGTGGCATAGCAAATGTCACCCTTGCGCGGGCCCGCCAGGTCCGGAAACCGGCCGCTAAGAACCTCGACGGCGGCTTCGGTATCATCCACCGACAAGGTTGTCTGGGTAATATAGGCGACTTGCGTATCGTCCGGCGGTGTGAAGGCGGCGGCCTCGTCCGCCGATTGCAGCAAGGTGATTTCGCCGGGTGCCAGTTGCCCCATGGTGCCCACGGCCTCCGGATGGCCGGCATGGCCCAGCATCACTACATGGCGGCCCTTGGCGTGGTGATTCTCTGCCTCGCGGTGCACCTTAGTCACCAGGGGGCAGGTCGCATCCAGAAAAGACAGGCCCCGGGCACGTGCCGCCTCGGGCACGGATTTGGCCACGCCGTGGGCGGAAAAGATCACTCTGCCGCCGTCAGGCACCTGATCCAGTTCATCGACAAAGACCGCGCCGCGCCGCTCCAGGCCTTCGACAACATAGCGGTTATGAACGATCTCGTGGCGCACATAGATCGGCTTGCCATAGCGTTCCAGAGCCAATTCAACGATTTGAATGGCCCGGTCAACGCCGGCGCAAAAGCCCCGAGGCGCCGCCAGCAAGATGGTGATCGCTTGTTTACTTATTTCGTTCATGCTGTCCGCATATTTGCCGCATGGCACCGTTTTCGAATGGCTGCATTATCGAATGACCCTATATACTCCGAATAGGCTCTGGTACAAATCAGCATGGAAAATTTGAATAGAACTCGCAGCCTCGGTCGTACCATGGCGCTGATTTGTCTGGGCGCATTACTGCTGTCGGCCTGCAGCATGTTCCAGCCAAGCAGTCCAAAGCCCTGCCCGAATGTTGCCCTGCTTAATGATGCGGCCAAAATGACCCGCTACCGTGAGGGCCCTGGCCGGGACCTGACCGACGTGCTGTTCGAAGCCCGTGTGTACGACGTCAAATGGGGTTGCAAGTATGCCGATGGCCGTGTCCGGGTCGAGGCCGTGATCGATATTATTGCCCAGCGCGGCCCGGCCTTCGCCGGCGCCAATGCGCAGGTGCCGTTTTTTGTCGCCGTGATCGATGGCGCACAGAACATCATCGCCAAAAAGAATTTTGACAGCGAGATTGAATTCCGCGACGGGCGGCGGCGTGCCGGCGTGCGGGAGGAAATCGATCAGACCGTCTTTCTGAGAAAGGGCGAGCATGGCCCCGAATACGAAATCATCGTCGGCCTGCAGGTGACCGAGCAGCAATTGCAGCAGAATCGCGGCCGGCGCTATTAATCCACCGCCTGTTAGCCAGCCCCGTGGCGTGCTCATCCGCGTAATTCCGCACTATTCATGGCTTTGCCTGAAACCGGGCAATGGATCGTTGACTCTGCGCCGCTGCCGCCTATCATTCCCGCACCGCTTGTTGCCGGTTTGTGGTGCCGGCTGGAGCGGCCAGACAGATGAACCTCGCGGGAGAGCCCGGCTGATTGAGCAGGCCGGCGCCGAAGGAGCAAGCACCCCGCAAACTCTCAGGCCCATGGACCGCGAGGGGATGTCACTCTGGAAAGCAGGCGCGGCCACGGATGTGTTCAGGGCGGATTGTCCCAACATTGATAACGCGCCTCACCGAAGGGGCTAAGTTCCGCCGATTTGGGTTTTGGCGGGACGAACTCTCTCAGGTCCGACGACAGATTGGGGGCGGTGGAATCCACTTGAATCCTGCGGGAATCTTGCAGGACTCCTGAAAATGGATGCCGCGCCGAAGTTTGTTGGAGGACCGGATGAATAATCCGTCAAATGGCGAAGAAACGCTCAAGACGACCTCCTTGCATGGCCTGCAAGTGGGTTTGGGAGGCAAAATGGTGCCCTTCGCCGGCTATGAGATGGCGGTGAATTTCCCCTTGGGCGTCTTGGGAGAGCACAAGCATACCCGCGCCGCCGCCGGTTTGTTTGATGTTTCACACATGGGACAGGTGCGCCTGTATGGCGAGAACCGGGCCGAGGCGCTGGAAAGCCTGCTGCCAGCGGATATCGCCAGCCTGGCGCCCGGCGCCCTGCGCTATAGCCAGTTGACCAACGATCAGGGCGGCATCATTGACGATCTGATGGTGACCAATGCCGGCGACTATCTGTATTTGGTGGTCAATGGCGCCAATAAGGACGGCGACCTGGCCCATATGCAGGCCGCCTTGCCCAGTGATATCACGGTGGAACATCGAACCGGCGATGCTTTGCTGGCCCTGCAAGGGCCCGCCGCGGCGGCAGTGATGGCCCGTTTGGCGCCAGGCGTGGAAAAGCTGATCTTCATGACCTCCCAGGCGGTTAAGGTCGGCGGCCTGGATTGCTATGTCGCGCGCTCGGGCTATACCGGCGAGGATGGCTTCGAAATTTCCCTGCCCGGCGGGCAGGCGGAGGAACTGGCCCGCCTGCTGTTGGCACAGGAAGAGGTCGAGGCGATCGGCCTGGGTGCCCGCGACAGCCTGCGCCTGGAAGCCGGCCTGTGCCTGCATGGCCACGACATAGATCCCACCACAACGCCGATCGAGGCCGGCCTGAACTGGTCGATACAAAAGCGCCGCCGTCATTCAGGCGGCTTCCCTGGTGCCGCCGTCATCCAGGCCCAGTTGCGCGACGGGCCGGCCCGTAAACGCGTCGGTATCCTGCCCGAAGGCCGGGCGCCTGCGCGTGAAGGTGCCGTGATTGTCGATGGCGCTGGCACCGATATCGGCGTCGTGACCTCGGGCGGCTTCGGCCCCAGCCTCGGCGGCCCCCTGGCCATGGGCTATGTCGCCGCCGAACATGCCGCGGCCGGCACCCCTTTGGGGCTGGTGGTGCGTGGCAAGACCCTGCCGGCCCGCGTCGTCAAAATGCCTTTCGTGCCGGCTAATTATTTTCGCGGCTAAGAGACAAGCAAATTTCGTGAGGAGATCCAGATCATGAGCAATATTTATTTTACCGAAGACCACGAATGGATCCTGGTTGAAGGCGATATCGGGACCTGCGGCATCACCGAATTCGCTCAGGAACAATTGGGCGATATTGTCTATGTGGAATTGCCCGAGGTGGGCCGCGAAGTGGCCCAGAATGACGAGATCGCGGTCGTTGAATCGGTCAAGGCGGCGTCCGAACTCTATGCACCCGCCAGTGGCGAGGTGATCGAAAGCAATGAGGAACTGACCGACGATCCGGCCAAGGTGAACGCCGATGCCATGGGCGATGGCTGGTTTTTCAAAATCCGTATCAGCGCCGCCAGCGAATTGGAAAACCTGATGGACAAGGCGGCCTATGACGCCCTTGTGGCGGGGCAGAGTTGATGCGCTATCTACCCCATACTCCGGCGGACCGTCAGGCGATCTTGGCGGCCATTGGTGTCGGCAAAGTCGATGATCTGTTCGCCGACGTGCCCAGCCAGGCCCTGCTGGACAAGCCGCTGGATTTGCCCATGCATAAGGGCGAAATGGCGGTTGAGCAGGCACTGACAGCCATGGCGGGCCGTAGTCTGCCCATGGGCTCGGCTGCTTCTTTCCTTGGTGCCGGAGCCTACCGCCATCATGTGCCGGCGGCGGTGGATCATTTAATCCAACGGTCCGAATTTCTGACCGCCTATACGCCTTATCAGCCCGAGGTCAGTCAGGGCACCTTGCACTATCTGTTCGAGTTCCAGACCCAGGTGGCGATGTTGATGGGCATGGATGTGGCCAATGCCTCCATGTACGATGGCGCCTCGTCCTGCGCCGAAGCGGTCCTGATGGCGCATAGGGTGACCAAGCGCAACAAAGCCATCCTTTGCGGCGGCCTGCATCCCCATTACCGGGAGGCGACGGAGACCGCCGTCCAGTTTATTGATTTCGAGATCGATGCACGCCCGCCCAATGCGGACGAGGCCGAGGACATGGCGGCCCTGATCGATGGGGATACCGCCTGTATCGTGATCCAGACACCGGATCTGTTTGGCCGCCCGCATGACCTCCGCGCCCTGGCGGAGGCGGCGCATGACAAGGGCACCTTGCTCGTGGTCGCGGTAACGGAGGTGGTTTCCTTGGGCGCCTTGACCTCGCCCGGTGAAATGGGCGCGGACATCGTGGTCGCCGAGGGGCAGTCCATCGGCAACGCCCTGAATTTCGGCGGGCCTTATCTGGGCCTGTTCGCGACGCGGCAAAAATACGTGCGGCAAATGCCGGGCCGCCTCTGCGGCGAGACAGTGGATGAAGCGGGCCGGCGCGGCTATGTGCTGACCCTGTCGACGCGGGAACAGCATATCCGGCGGGAGAAGGCGACGTCGAATATCTGCACCAACTCGGGCCTTTGCGCCCTGGCCTTTTGTATCCATCTGTCCCTGCTGGGCGAAACGGGTTTGCGCCAGCTGGCCCAGATCAATCATGGCCGGGCGGTGCGTCTGGCCGATCATTTGGCCGATCTGGATGGGGTCGAAGTGCTGAACGACAGTTTTTTCAACGAATTCACCGTTCGCCTGCCCAGGCCGGCGGCGGGGGTGGTCGAGGATCTGGTGCCGCGCGGCATTCTCGCCGGCGTGCCGCTTAGTAGGCTTTATCCCGATAATCCCGCGATGGCGGATCTGTTGCTGGTCGCGACCACCGAAACC
>CAZPWJ010000141.1:0-8853 GCA_964590195.1 uncultured Rhodospirillaceae bacterium
CCTCCCTTATGAAAACACTTCAATATGTCCCAGGGGTGCTGACGTCAGACACTTTGGTTGACGTCACATTTTAACGATTTGCTAAGTGAAAAAACGTAATGTTCACCGCAGTAAAGCCGCATTCACATGCGGGTGAGTGAACTTTGGGACGGAGATCATGGTTACGCCATTTCGGCGCATGTTGCTGGGCTTCAGAAATTTCGCTGCTGGCCTTGGAAGGGAAACCTTTGAAAGCCAGCGCGATTTCGTGCGCGCCGACGTCAATACCGAGGTCAGGGTCTTTTTCCAAGGCCATAGCCTCGAGGCCCGCTTGCTTGACGTCTCCATCTCCGGCGCCATGTTGCAGCCTGCTTCCGGCATGGAGGTCGGCGCGGTGTTGGAATTGGAATTGCCCAATATCCCAGGCCGAGTTGAAGCCAAGGTCATGCGCCTGACCAACGACGGCGCGGGCGTCCGCTTCCTCAATCCCGGTATCGGTGTCCTGATCGCAGGTTGGAGCCGCGGCACCTCTACCCAAGCTGGCTTTGCGCCCGCCGATTCTGGTAGGCGTTGAGGACAGGGTCATGGCGGAAATTTTGAAGAGCCCTATAAGCGCCGGTTTTGGCAGCCGGTTGAAGGCTTGGTGGAACGGTGATGAACCGAGGCCCGAGCCGCGCGGCGTCAATGGCAGGTCGGCGCTCAAGAAGGAAGAAGAGGTCGAGGATTTTCCCGCGCCCAGCGGTGTCGCCGAATGGACGCCGCAACGTATTGCCTCTCTGCAGCGGCTTTATGGCGAGGGCGTTGACGGCCCTTCCAGCCAGGAACGGGCCCGCAATCTGGTTAATCCCATTGGCTTGAATGAACAGATGACCGTGCTGGATATCGGCGCCCGATTGGGCACGGCCGCCCGCACGATCGCCAAGGAAACCGGCGCCTGGGTTGACGGTGTCGAAAGCAATGATCTGTTGGTTGAAGAAGCGGTCCGGCTCTCGGCCAAGGAAGGTCTGGTCAAGAAGGCGGTGATCCGCAAGCTGGAACTGGACGATCACGAAGTCAGGGAGCACAAGCGCGATGCCATCATCGTGCGCGAATCCCTGCATCAATTGCCGGAGCGTGAGCGTTTGTTCAAGACTTTGGGCGAATTGCTGAAGCCCAGCAGCCATCTGCTGGTGACCGAGTTTCTCACTGTTCGCGGCAAGGGCCAGGAGGAGCGCCAAGAATGGGCCGCACTGCACCGCACTACGCCGCTTTTGTTCGAACTGGATGAGATTCGTGAAGGCTTGAACAAAGTTGGCTTCGACGTCCGCGTCGCCAAGGATGAGACCAAGGCCTACAAAGCCATGTTGCTGAATGACATTCGCCGCTTCGCTTCGACGATCTCCAAGGACCCCATCCCACGGGAATTACAGGAATGGGTCATGTGGGAGGTGGAATACTGGGCCCGCACCTTTAATGCCCTGGACGCGGGCGGTATCACCATGCACCGCATCCATGCCGTCACCCCCATGGCGGATCCCACTAAAGGCTAAAACCAACTTCTCCCGAAAGCGCTAGACGTTCTGGGATGTGTAGCCGCGCGCCTCATAATCGAAATCCCAAAGCTCCCGGTTTTCCACTTGGTGCAGAAAATAATTGTTATGATAGCTGCGGATCTCGGCGATCTTGCCGTCCTCGAACAGATACCACTCGCTACCGCGCAAGACTTCCGGGGTTCCCGTTGGGGCCGGCGTCCAGCGCATGCTCCATTCAATCACGGCTTCCGGCTCCTGTACCAGGGCATGGTCGAGGCGCCAATGGGCCGCTGTGCGCGGCCCTACCTTGACCCAGTAATTTGCTAGGCCGGCAGCCCCCCTTACGGCGCCATGGTCGACGAAGTAATGCACCACTTCATCGGTGAATGTCGACATCATCAGGTCGTAATCGGCGTTGTTGCAGCCATCGTAATAGCGCTTGATGGTTTCAATATACGGATGGCCGGTTTGCCGGGGCATGTTGCGCACTCCATTAATAAAGGATTGATGCAGGTTAGGTGGTCGTGGCGGCCATGGTAGCAACTCGATGGCATCTGACAAGCGGGCATCGGAGGGAGGTGCGTCAGGTTTCGGCTGGCTATTGCCCCCGGTTCGTGGCAAGCCTGCTGGATGACCGCGATCTATGACGATATTGGTACCGGTTACGACCGCCATCGCCGCGCCGATCCAGGCATCGTCGCCGGCCTGTCGGATCTGTTGGGCGCGCCGGGAGGTGGCCGCTATCTGGATCTGGCCTGCGGCAGCGGCAATTACACCATTGCCCTGGCGGCGCGGGGATACAGCCTGACCGGCCTCGACATATCCTATCGTATGCTATCGGCGGCGCGGGGCAAATCAGCTGCCGCCCGCTGGACCTTGGGTGGGGCGGGGCGGCTGCCTTTTGCCGAGGCAACCTTTCAGGGCGCCGTCTGTACCTTGGCGATCCACCATTTCGAGGACCTTGCGGCGGCCTTTGGTGAATGCCGTCGTGTGTTGCGTCCGGGGGCACCAATCGTGCTGTTCACCGGCGAGGCAGGTCAGATGCGGCGCTATTGGCTGAACGCCTATTTCCCAGAGGCCATGGCCCGCTCGATCGCCGACATGCCCAGCCGCGCGGAGATCGAGAGCTCGCTCCGCGCCGCCGGTTTTGCCGCTCCATCGTTCCTGCCGTTCCATGTGACGCAGGATTTGCAGGACCGCTTTCTCTATAGCGGTAAGCACGAGCCGGGCTTTTATCTCGATGCCCATGCGCGCGCCTCCATCTCCACTTTCGCGAAGCATGGTGAAGAGGCCGAAATTCGTGACGGTGTGGCGCGCTTGCAGGCGGACATCGCCACGGGCCATTTCGAAGCTGTACGGCGATCCTATATGTCCGACCTTGGCGACTATCTGTTCGTTAGTGCGCGCGGTTCATAGGCCCATCTGCGCCAGGATCGCCGGCAGCACGGGCCCGTCTTCATCGCCCATGGCGGCGGTCATATCGAAATGATCGGCGCCGGGCACTTCCATATATTCAGCCCCTATACCGTTGGCCTGACACAGATCCACATAAGTCCGGGTCTGCTTGATCCACTCGTCGGTCTCGCCGCCACCGACGGGTACCAACAGGGGCAGATCCCGTCGGGGCAGGTTCTGCAACGGCGACACGGCGGGCAGCATATCCCGGGTCAGGCCGATATCCTCGTTGACCGAGATGCCCAGCACGGGTTCTGGGTCGTAAACGCCGGTCAGCAGGGCCGCGCCCTTGATCAAATCATTCGGCAGGCCGTCCGCCGTCCAGTCGTGGGCCAGTAACATGGCGCCCAGATGTGCGCCGGCGGAATTGCCGGAGATGAAAATGCGATCGGGATCACCGCCCCATTCGGCGATATTGCCGTGGGTCCAGCTCAGGGCGCGGATCATTTCGGCGATGATCTCGGGCAGGGTGGCGTTGGGGCAGAGGTCGTAGTTGACGATCACCACGCAGGCGCCGGCGGCGGTGAAGGGCTCGGCCAGGAAGCTGACATCGGATTTATCCTGGGCCCGCCAATAGCCGCCGTGGATATAGAACTGTACCGGCGCCGCATCGGCTTCCGCCGGGAATACATCCAAGACCTCCAAGGGGCCGGGGCCGTAACGCAGATCGTAAACGCCTTCGATCCGGCAGCGCGCCTCGGCCGAGATCGTGACCCTGGCGTCGATCTTGCCTTGATGGTCGGGCACCGCCTGGCGCGGGTTATATTGCCGCTCGAAATCCTCGACTGAATAGCCGCGCCGATCGATATCCATCACGTTCGTCATCCTGCTGCTTCCCGCATTTATGTTGTCTTGCCGGGAAGGTAGCAGCCCAAGACGGCGAAGGCCAATGTTCGTCGTGTAAGTATTCAGCGCTGCTCGGGAAAGCGCGCGGCAAAGGTCTCTAATGGCAACCTGGCGCCATTGGTCAGGTAGGATACGGTGCGGTAAAAACCGCAGAGCATCATGATCTCGAGCAAGGCACCAGTCGTGAAAACGCCGCAAAGTTCGGACCATAGCCCATCGTCGATATCGCAGCTTGCGTGCAGGCTGTCGCACATGCGGATCAGAAGACGCTCCGATGGTTCGCGCCAGCAGGGGTCAGCCGCGCCGCCATGTACCAGCGAGGCAATTTCCGTCTCGGCCAGATTTACCCGTTTGGCAAAGAAGGCAATATGTACACCCCATTCATATTCAGAGCCGCATTGCGCCGTAACCCTGTCAATGACGATTTCCCGTTGCCGCAGGGTCAGATGCCCTTTGTCCAGCAATCCGCCGGCCATGAATTTTTGGAACAGCCGTGGCTGGCTGGCCAGCATGGTGAACAGGGCCAGTGGCGGAACGCCAGCCGGCATCAGCTTGTCAAAAGTGGATTGCACCGAGGCCGAATAAGGCGGCGGCATTGGATTTATGCGTGCGGTCATGCTAGACATCCTGTGCTATAAAAAAGATAGCAGAATATATAAGGCCAGTTTGCTATGGAATCAATAGCATGACATTCCCCAAACCTGGAAACCCGGTGCGCGGTTCGCGGACCGGCAGGCCGGTCATGGCTCTATTGGACCTGTTGGGCCGCCGCATGTGCCTGCGTATCTTGTGGGAGCTGAGGGAGAACAGCCTGCGTTTTCGCGCCTTGCAACAGGCGGCGGAAACCAACCCAAATGTGTTGAATACACGGCTGGGTGAATTGAAGGAGGCTGGATTGGTAGCACTGGGTCCCGACGGCTACCAGCTTACGAGCGCGGGCCGTGACTTGGCCGGACTGCTCTTGCCGCTAGATCGCTGGGCCGGGAATTGGGCGGAGACGTTTCAGTCCCCGCCCGATTAGTGCGCCCGAAGGGCCCCGCTATGCGAAGGCCTGCAGGCCGGTCATGGAGCGGCCCAGAATCAGGGCATGGATGTCGTGGGTACCCTCATAGGTGTTCACCGTCTCCAGGTTCACCATGTGGCGCATGATGTGATATTCGTCGGAAATACCGTTGGCGCCATGCATGTCGCGGGCGGTGCGCGCGATATCCAGGGCCTTGCCGCAGCAATTACGCTTGATAATCGAGATCATCTCGGGTGCCGCGCGGTGCTCGTCGATCAGGCGGCCGACGCGCAGGCAGGATTGCAGTCCCAGGGAAATTTCCGTCTGCATATCCGCCAGCTTCTTTTGCACCAACTGTGTCGCAGCCAGGGGCCGGCGGAACTGTTTCCGGTCCATGGTGTAATTCAGGGCGCCCTGCCAGCAGAATTCCGCCGCGCCCATGACGCCCCAGGCGATGCCGTAACGGGCCCGGTTAAGACAGCCGAAGGGGCCTGAAAGGCCCTTGGCCTCGGGCAGGTAGTTCTCGTCCGGCACGAAGCAGTCTTCCAGGACGATGCCGCCGGTGATAGAGGCTTTCAGGCTAAGTTTGCCTTCGATCTTGGGAGTGGAGAAACCCTTGAAGTCCCGCTCCACGATAAAACCCCGGATATCGCCATTGTCATCCTTGGCCCAAACCACGGCCAGATCGCAGATGGGAGAATTGGTGATCCACATCTTGGCGCCATTCAGGACCCAGCCGCCGTCCACTTTCTTGGCCCTGGTGATCATGGAGCCGGGGTCGGAGCCGTGATCGGGCTCGGTCAGGCCAAAGCAGCCAACAAATTCACCCGTCGCCAGCTTGGGCAGGAATTTCTGCCGCTGCTCTTCGCTGCCATAGGCGTTGATGGGATGCATGACCAGCGAGGACTGGACGGAGGCGGCCGAGCGGTAGCCGCTGTCCACACGCTCGACTTCGCGGGCAATCAGGCCATAGCAGACATACGAGACGCCGGCGCAGCCGTAACCTTCGATGGTCGAACCCAACAGGCCCAGCTCGCCCATCTCGTTCATGATTTCACGGTGGAATTTTTCCTGGCGCGTGGCCTCGATAATCCGGGGCATCAGCTTGTCCTGGCAATAATCCCGGGCGCTGTCGCGGACCAGTTTCTCCTCTTCATTCAGCTGATCATCCAGCAGAAAGGGGTCGTCCCAGGCAAATGACCCGGTTGCGAGATAATCCGTCTGGCTTTTTGCCCGATCCGTGTTCATTTGCCTAAACTCCTGTGTGATGCGGCTAGTGTGACAAGGGTCTTATTAGCCAAGGAATGCCGCCGCGACAACAGCTGCTTGCTTTACTTTATCGGGAATCCGATTCGTGCGACAAATCGTCCGATCTACATGAAATTGACTTGAAAATGCCGATATTGGCGGCAAACTAACTTGCTGGTTAATAAAATTGAAACGGCTTTGATTGATACTGATCAAGTCCATCGCGCTTGGGGAGCGGTATGTTAAGGATCAAAGGGGATTGACCATGGACTATGATAAGATTTTTGCCGACCGCATAGCTGACCTTCGTAACGAGGGGCGCTACCGCGTTTTCGCGGAGCTGGAGCGTCACGCCGGTAATTTTCCCAAGGCGACGCGCCACCATGATGGTGGGCAGCAGGATGTAACGGTTTGGTGCTCCAACGATTATCTGGGGCAGGGCCAGAACAGGGATGTTCTGGACGCCATGCATACGGCCCTGGACAAGGTCGGTGCTGGTTCGGGCGGTACCCGCAACATCTCCGGTACCAATCATTATCATGTCCTGCTGGAACGGGAACTGGCGGATCTGCATGGCAAGGAAGCCGCCTTGCTGTTCACCTCCGGCTACATCTCCAATGAAGCGACGCTGTCCACATTGGTCAAGGCGCTGCCGGGCCTGATTATATTCTCCGATGCCCTGAACCATGCCTCGATGATTGACGGCATCCGCCATGGCGGCGGTCCGAAGCAGATCTGGCGCCATAACGATACTGAACATCTGGCCGAATTGCTGGCCCAGGCCGATCCGGATGCGCCAAAGATCGTGGCCTTTGAATCAGTCTATTCCATGGACGGCGATATTGCTCCGATTGGCGAGATTTGCGCCATCGCCAAAGAATATGGTGCCCTGACTTATTTGGATGAAGTTCATGCGGTTGGCATGTATGGCCCCCGCGGCGGCGGTGTCGCCGAGCGCGATGGCGTCATGGATCAACTGGATATCATCGAAGGTACCCTGGCCAAGGCCTTCGGCGTAATGGGCGGTTACATCACCGCCTCCTCGGATCTGGTGGATGTCATCCGCAGCTATGCCTCCTCCTTTATCTTCACGACCTCGATCGCGCCGGCGATCGCCGCGGGCGCCTTGTGCAGTGTGCGGCATCTGAAAAGTTCCAGTGCGGAGCGGGAGCGCCATCAGGAACGGGCCGCGGCTTTGAAGACGCTATTTGACGAGGCGGAATTGCCCTTGATGCCATCGGTCAGCCACATCGTGCCTTTGATGGTTGGCGATGCCGCGTTGTGCAAACAGGTCTCCGACGAATTGCTGGATGAGTTCGGCATCTATGTGCAGCCCATCAATTATCCCACGGTGCCCCGAGGTACCGAGCGCCTGCGCTTTACCCCGACGCCATTTCATGACGATGCCATGATGGCGGATATGGTCGAGGCGCTGAAAACCGTCTGGACGCGGTTGCACTTGCGCCGCGCCGCATAGAACGGCTCGGTCCCAGACCGTTCCGGCGGTATAGGCGTGGCGAGAAAAGCAAGCCCTGGCGGAGGACCTCAACGTGGGCCTCGGGGTCGCACGGGTGCCAGCTACCTCGTGGAATTCCAGGCTATCGGCAGTTCGGTCAAAGTGTCCGCCATTGACCCAGTCAGTCTGCTAGAGGTTTCCATCGTCGGTCCCGCGTCCGCATCCGAAGCGGAATTGTCGCGCGTGGCGGTGCGCAAGCTGGAATACATGCTGCGCAAGAAGGCGGCACCTCCCGATAACCGGCCTGGTATTAAGGTATAACCTCTGGCAGCTTTGTTATAACTTTGCCCGGAATTGCGCTAGCGGTGGTATAATAATGGCCATGAAAATCCAAAAATTAGTGCTTCTTGGCTTTTGCGCGGCCATGATTTCCCTTGGCGCCCCGGCCCGGGCCGAAATCATCATCGCCACGATCGGACCCATGACTGGTCCATTCAAGGTATTTGGTGAACAGGTGAAGCGCGGAACGCAGCAGGCCGTCGCGGATTTGAATGGCAGGGGCGGTGTCCTGGGACAGAAGGTCAGGGTGATGGTCGGCGACGACCGCTGCGATCCGAAAAAGGCGCTGGCCGTGGCCGAGGAGATGCTCAACCAAGGCGTAAGTTTCATTGCCGGGCACTTCTGCTCTGGCGCCTCTATTGCCGCATCGGACATCTACAATGCGAAGGGCATCCTGCAAATTTCACCGGCCTCGACCAATCCAACCCTGACGGACCGCGGTTATGACAACGTCTATCGAGTCTGCGGCCGCGACGATATGCAAGGCGCCATCGCGGGTGACTATCTGGCCGATACCTTTGGCGGCAAGAAAATTGCCATCGTGCATGATGGTCGGAGCTATTCAAAGGTCTTGGCCGGCGCGGCGAAATCCCAGCTTAATAGCCGTGGCATGAACGAAGACCTGCTTACTAGCATCAAGCCCGGCAAGAAAAAATATGACGATTTTGTCGCTAAGTTGCTGCAGAACAAGATCGATGCCTTGTATTACGGCGGCTATCACAGGGAGGCTGGCCTGATCGTGCGGCGCATGCGTGAACAGGGCATGTCCACCACGATGATTTCTGGCGATGATCTGGCGACGCAGGAATTTTGGAACATAACGGGTGCCGCGGGCGAGGGCACTTTGCTGACCTACCCCCTTGATGCGCGCAAATCCCCGGATGCTAAATCGGTCGTGGCGTCCTTGCGCAAGGTTGGGTTCGAGCCGGAGGGCCTCACGCTGCACGCTTACGCCGCCGTGCAAATCTGGGCCCTGGCGGCGGCCAAGGCCGGTAGCCTGGAATTGAATAAGCTAA
>CAZPWJ010000142.1:0-8467 GCA_964590195.1 uncultured Rhodospirillaceae bacterium
ACCTCCAATGAAGTGAAATCGCTTCGTGCCGAGGCGCGTGATCTGAAGGAGGCACCACGTTCTCGATCTATCTGCCGCGCTATATTCCCACCGAGGATGATGTTGCCAAGGCCGGCGGTGACGAGGATGACGACGAGCGGCCCAAGGATCTGACCGGCAAGGGCAAGATCCTGTTGGTGGAGGACGAAGAGGCGGTGCGCATGTTCGCGGCCCGGGCCCTGCGCAACAAGGGTTACACGGTGTTGGAAGCCGATTGCGGCGAGGCTGCGCTGGAACAGTTCCATGACGAGAAAGGCGAGATAGACCTGCTGGTTTCCGACGTGGTGATGCCGCAGATGGATGGCCCCACCTTGATCCGCGAGGTGCGCAAGCAACGACCCGAACTGAAGGTGATCTTTATATCCGGCTATGCGGAGGAGGCCTTCCGCAAGAATCTGGATCCGGGCAGTGAATTCGAGCTGCTGCCCAAGCCCTTCTCGCTGAAGCAACTCGCCAGCCGGGTCAAGGACGTGATCGGCGGTTAGAGCATTTTCGATATTCATCGAATCGCCAGGCCACCCGCGCCCCCTACCCGGCCACCCATTAATGGTACCCTGTGGGTGGCCGGGTAGGGGGCGCGGGTGGGTAGTTCAATACCGAAAATGGTCTAGCGCACGTCAAATCAAACCGATTATTCCGTCAGGGCTTCAGGCGGTTCAAGACCGTATTTCTCCAGGCAGGGGCGCAGGCGCTGCATGATTTCAGGATGCAGCATCACGCCGGTTTCGCGTTGTTCCGAAAGCGCCTGGTGGGCCCGGTCGCCGGGCACGCGCACCGCCGGTCCACCGGCCAGGGGAAGGGACTCCCGGCAAGCCTGTGCCAAAAACCCGGTCTCGTGCCGAAAGGCCTCGATGCCGCCGAACGCCGCTGGGTTGATCAATTGCAGAAAGACACTGGCGCCCAACGGCGCGGCATCGGCCGCGCTATCATCTGCCGCGGCCCGGCCTTGGCCCGCAAGGCCCGAGGTCAGCGCCTCCACGAACAGGGCCAGGGCAAAGCCCTTGTGCCCCATGTCCAGACCACCGGCGGGCAGAATGGCGCCGGGTGGATTGGTGTAGATCACCTCCGGGTCGTCACTGGGGTGGCCCTGGTTGTCCACCAGCCAGGGCCTTGGCAGGTGTTCTCCGGTTCGACGGCTTCTCTCTATGCGCCGGTTGGTGGTGGCGGAAGCAGAGGTATCGATCAGGATTGGCGTGCAATCGGTCGGAATGCCGATGGCGATCGGATTGGTGGAGAGGCGCGGCGAGCGCCCGCCATGGGGGGCCACCACCGCATTGCCGGGCGCCGATGTGGTCAGCAAGGCCAGCAGGCCGTCATCGGCGGCGCGCTTAACGTAGGTCGCGAGACAGGAGATATTCTGGCTCCGGCGAATGGCGATGGAAACCGTTGCATGGCCGCCGCTCTGTATCCGTGCTTGCGCCAGGGCAAGCGCACGCAGCACCACCCATTGCCCCGGCAGCATGCGACCGTCCAGCAACAGGGAGCCGCCGGCATCGTTCAGTATTTCCGGTTCGCCGCTTGTTTTGGTACGGCCCTGCTCGATATCCGCCAGATAGGCCGGCACGAATTGCAGGCCATGGGTGTCGTAGCCGAGTAAATCGGCCGCGACCAAAATATCGGCGACCGCGCTGGCAATGGCACCATCCAGGCCGGCCCGTTCGAACAGCTGCGCGGTACAGCCGATTAGGTCGTCAGGACGAAAGCGCATCAAAATTATTCTAGCTGCCGCTCTTGATGGCGTGCCAATAACGGTTGTTCAGGGTGCCGACCATGCTGTCGTGCTTGCTTTCCAGGCAGCGCCGCAGCGAGGAAATCCGCCCCAGGGTGACCGCCTCCTGGCACTGGTCGTGAACGTTGCGCAGTCTTTTTTGCGTGCCGGCGGGCGCGGCGGTGAAGTCATGCTGACCGGCGATCCCGTCCCACAGTTGCTGGCGCTGTTGCTCCGAGACCCGCCCGCCTGGGGGCAGGGCGTTGATCATGCGGCTGGCCAGGCGGGCAACGGGCATCCAATGTTGCTCCTTATCCACATAGCCGGCGCCAATGTCCCTCATTGGCCCCGCCCCGGCGCTGATCTCGTCCGCCCGCAAGGGGGACTCGTCGCCCTGTATGGCCAGCGGGATCAGGGTTGCGTTATGGGCCACCCGAATATGCACCTGGCGCAGGTCAAGACGGGCCATGTCGCGTGCCGGCATGCCGATGCGCACGGCCACGTGGCTGCGTTCCGCCTTGATTGTCAGTTGCCCGGCATCAAGCTTGATTTGGCGGCCGTCCCTGGTGGTGGCGACGGCTGTCAACCGGGCCTTATCATGCATGCGGTAGGCCGTGCCCTTGACCGGCGAGGCCCGCTCGGGCTGCAAACAAAAGGCGGTGAATTCAGCGAAACAATCGCCGCGCTGACACTGCAGGGATTGCGCGGTGTTGGAGGCGACCAGACCCATCATCTGCGGCGCCCCAAGGGCCGGCGATAAAGCCATGCTGGCCAGTACTGCCGCAACAGCCATACTGCTTAACGTAGCTTGCATCATCGTCCGTATCATCGGTCTCTCCGCGGCAGGATCGGCTGCTCTTCCGATCCTTGATCATAGTCGAAATTGACGTTCGGGCCGGCTAGCGCGGTCCCCGTGGCGCCGGCGGGCGGCGCGGGCAGGGCGACCGCGATGGGCCGGCGGCGGCGGCGCGGTTTGGCCGAGACCGCATAGATCTGCTTGTCCGCCTCCATCAACACCACGCCCGCGAAGGCGTTGCCCCAGCGTTGCCCCAGCTTTTCCCAGGCGCCAGCCGTTCGCAACAGCATGCGTGAGCGCAAGGGCGGCATGTAGAGAGCCGCGGCCCGCTCGCTGGGTTGAAACAGGTTGTCACGCAGCAGGCGCGACAGCTGGCCGGGACTGTAGGGATGGCCCTGGCCAAAGGGGGTGCGCTCCATACGGGCCCAAATGCCGCGCCGGTTCGGTGCCACCACCATCAACCGCCCGCCCGAAGCCAAGACCCGCCAAACCTCGCGCAACAGCGGCGTCACCTGTTCGGCGCTCTCCAATGCGTGAACCAATAGCACCCGGTCGACACTGGCGTCGGGCAGGGGCAATTCCATTTCATCGACCAGGGCCACCCGGTTGGGGTCTCTGACCGGCCAGCGGTGGACGCCCTGCTGTGCCGGCATGAAGGCCAGCACGCGCCGTGCTTCGGCCTGGAACGGTTGCAGGTAGGGGGATGGGTAGCCCAGCGCCAGCACGTCCATGCCGCCCACATCGGGCCATAGCTGGCGAATACGCCGGCGCAGCAGTCTCCGCGCCACCTTGCCCAGCTGGCTGCCATAGAATTCGCGTAGGTCAATGACGTCAGGCCGCATGACACCTCAGTTTTCAACAGTTGTTGAATTTCCGAGCCACCCTCTCCCCCGGCCCGGCCGCCCATTGATGGTACCCTGTGGGCGGCCGGGCCGGGGGAGAGGGTGGTTCAGGCTACCTCAAAACGCGTCAGCCGCGTACGTTCAACTCGTCAAACAGACTATCGATAATACCGTCGTTAATCTCAACATCGTATTTTTTCTGCAGGGCGGCACGGAATTGCACCAGAATATCTTCCGCGATGGAAGAGCGGACAAGCTCATCCATTTCCTTCATCCGTGCCGGGTCGTCCTTGGGGGCGGCGGCGGTGATCTTGACCACGCGGACCACGGAATGGCTGTTGCCGCTGGCGGCCGCACCTTGGGCGATTTCACCGCTTTTGAGTTGGAACAGCTGCTTCACCAGATCCGCGCTCAACTGCCCGTCGCCCGCCGCCTGTTGCCGGGTCATGGTATTGAGAGTGGCAACGGTGGAGACGCCGGTTTGTGCCAGTGACGACAGATCCTTGCTACTGCGCGCGGCGGCGGCCAGTTTGCCGGCTTGTGCCGCGCCGGCCTTGGCGCGGCGTTCGGCCACTACCAGCCGGCGCGCCTCGTCGCGCACCTCGGCGATGGGCCTGAGGGCACTTTCGATGATCTTGTCGACCTGGACCAGGTAATAGCTGCCGTCGCCGGATTCCTTCAATTGCCCCTCGTCGCCGGGCTGAACCTCGAAGGCGTCCTTGACGAATTCAGGCGCCTTGGGCAGGCCCGCCGCCGGCTGGCCGTCGCGGCCGCGGCCCTGGGGGTCGACGGCGGTGATGACGCCGTGGTTCAGGCTCAAGGCTTCCGCCACTTCCCGGATCGAGGCGCCGCCGGCTAGGTGGTCTTCCACCTTGTTGGCCAGCTCGAACATGGCTTCGCTGGCTTTCTCCAACTTGACGTCGCGGGTCAGTTGTTTGCGAACCTCGTCAAGGGACTTGGCACCGCCCTCGGTGATTTTCAGGACTCGGAAGATATGCCAGCCCAAGCCGGTTTCCACCGGCTCGCCGATCTGGCCGCTGGCCAGGGCAAAGACGCCATCGGCGGCTTCTTCCGGCAGGTCCGCCTTGACCATTTGGCCCAGCTTGACCGAGGCCTTGTCCATATCGGCCAGCTCCTGGGCGACGGCATAGAAATCGCCGCCATCCTTCAGGCGGCCGGCGATTTTTTGCGCCGCGGCCTCGTCGGCGGCAACGATCTGTTCCACTTCGCGGCTGGCGGGCGTGGTAAATTCGTTCAGGCGCGCTTCATAGGCCTCCTCGACTTCCTCCCCGCTGGCCGTGGTTTCGTCCAGCAGATCCTCGGGCCGCAGGGTCACATAGGACAGGGCGCGGTATTCCGGCGCCATGAATTTATCCTTGTGGGCCTCGTGATAGGCGGTCAGGTCGGCCTCCACAGGGGCGGCGAAGCCGGTCATTTTATCGTAGGGCAGGCTCAAGACCTCGAACACACGGCTTTCCTGTTGATATTGGTAAAAGGTTTTGACCACTGCGCCGGGCGCCCGCGTGCCGGCCATCATCGAGGCAAATAATTGCTCGCGCGAGAGATCCCGGCGCGAGGCCGCGATATAGGTTTGTTCGTTGAAGCCGTTTTCCGACAGGCGCCGTTCGAACAGCAATTTGTCAAAGCGCCCGAAACTGTTCTTGAAGGCCGACGAACGCTTGATCCAGGCGGCGATGTCGGCGTCCGACATGGTCAATTCCAATTCCGCCACTTCCTGATCGTACAGCGCCCGGGTGATCGCCTGTTGCAGCACCTGATCGACCATGCCCAGCTGGCGGGCCTGCTGGGTATCAAAGGTTGGGCCCAGGCTTTGCTGCATGCGGCGGACCTGGCGGTTGAAATCATTGAGGAATTCATAGCCGGTGATCTGCATATCGCCCACGGTGACAACGGAGGCTTCGGGTTTCACCCGCAGAATATCGCCAACGCCCCAGGCGGCGAAACTGAGCATAATCAGACCTAGAAATATTTTAACGACCCAGGTGCTTGCACTCTTTCGTAAGGCGTTCAGCATGTTGTCTTCCGGTCCAAATCAATTGTTCAAGGTTCCCGCCGCAATTTTGGCGCCAAACGGCGCGGCATAATAGGAACCAAGGGGCCTCCGGGCAAGTGCCGATAACGTGAACGGGCCGCCGCGTTTACCCAGGTTTTCAGGGGATCATATGGCACCGTCGCACACGCCCCTTCGATCACTCCGGGATTATTCATTGTCACAACCTCGGGGTGCGATGCTAGGCTTACTGGCCGGAGCATAGGGAAGGAGGGCCGCGCCATGTGGGAAGCGAAAGTTATCAAGGCGAAGGATATCGTCTTCGAGGATCGGGTCGGAGAGGACCCGGTGACGGCGCGTTTTGGCCGCATCGTCCGCCAACCACTGAGCGGCGGCCTTGGATTCGGCATCATCGAGTGCGATGACATGGACGAGGACTGGTTCCAGAACTACGACCAGATTTTATACATTCTGGAAGGCAATTTCCGCTGCATCATAGACGGCAAGGTCTACGAGGGTGCCGCGGGTGACACCATTTTCATACCCAAGGACACACAACTGCGCTACGAGACGACCGGCAAGGCGAGGGTTCTTTATATCGTCTATCCCGAGGGCAATATGCGTTGGCGTCAGCTCATCGGTAAGGATTGAGACGAGAAGGGAGGGCTAGGGCATGAAAGGTTCATACTGGGAAGCGACGGTCATCAAGGCGGAGGACGTCGTCTTTGAAGACCGGGTCGGACAGGATCCGGTGAAAACGCGGTTTGGCCGCATCGTCCGTCAACCGCTGAGCAACGGCCTCGGGATGGGCATCATCGAATGCGAGGATATGTCCGCTGAATGGTTCCTGAACTACGACGAGATTTTTTACGTCCTCGAAGGCAATTTTCGCTGCGTCATCGACGGCAAGGTGCACGAGGCCTTGGAGGGCGACACCATCTTTTTGCCCAAGAACACGCAACTGCTCTACGAGACGACCGGCAAGGCGAGGCTGATGTATATCGTCTATCCCGAGAGCAATGGAGGCTGGCGCAATCTCATCGGTCACGATTAAGAAGCACCGCGATTAGCGGAATGCGGCTTCAATAGATAATAACAAAATGTCAGAAACGTTTGATCCGTCACGCCAAACGCCACCAATTGACTGACTTAAACAGTCACCGCCATTTTCGCTTATGTTCGACGCACAGCCAAAACGGCGACGGCCGGAAGGTTGGAACGCAAATTCCTAACTTCCGGCCGTCTCTCTACTTTAAGGCCACGAAACACAGGCCTTAATGTGCGTGTCGTCACCACTCCGAAGAACTAGGTTCTCTGGTCGATAGCAATGCCGGCGATTTCCCTCAAGTGTGCGATCCGTTCAATAACCTCTTCAGAAGGATACTCCCGGACCACCTCACCCGTCTCCCGATCGACGCCCCGGTAGACGAACCTGCCAATCGATTTTTCAAAACTAATCGACAGCCTAAGGTCATCAGCGGCAAACGCCTGTTCAGTGAGCTGCTGGAGTTCGTTCAACTTGGAATTAAGAACGCCTTCCGGCTTCTGCTGCTCAGGCGCGTTGTTCTCGGCGGAAGCTACCTTGGCGACCGTTTCACTGGCCGCCGTTTCGTCTTCGCGCCGAACCACCTTGGTTACTGAAGGTGGCGGTAGTGGGTTCGACATGGATACGTTTGCCATATCATTCTCCCACGCTACACCGGCGGTTTTGCCGGATCTCTACGTCCAGGCTGGCCACGCACGACGAACCAGCCCCCAACGTCTATCTCTATCCGCCAGACAATCCCTCCATGATGTTGCGATTGACTTCGACCATGGGCTGCAAGTCAGCTTCACGCTTTAAAGCCTTGCGTGAATGCTTATCTACCCAGATCGCCAGAGAGATTATCCCAGCCCGCATGGCATCGGGGAGCCCGTTGCTTTCCGAAGCACAGTCGGCCTGTACCGTCAGCCACAAACGGCGGTTCCAATGTACCGCGCGCACGACTTCCGCATGACCTTGTTGTTCCGCCTTCATCATGGCCGCCGTAACCTGGGCAAATAACCGATATTCGGTTTGCCGCGGATTTTCCGTGACATTTTGCGCCTGTGTGTAGGCCTGTTGGTAAACTTGCATCGTCATCTGCACGCTCCGAAGTCATTCGATTCGGCGACTTGGTTCTGCTCGGCAATATCGCGATTGCCCGCCGGCCGTAATTCCATTGCGTCGGAAGATTGAACCGGCCTAGAAGGATGGAGGCGGCGCCTGGGCGCCGCCTCCAAATGTCCTTACTAGAACAACGCCAGAATTGTCTGCGGACCGGAGTTCGCAATTGACAGAGCCTGGACGCCCAGCTGTTGCTTGATCTGCAACGATTGCAACTTGGCGCTCTCTTCAGCCAAATCGGCATCAACCAAGGTACCCACGCCAGCTTTCAGGATATCCGCAAGCTTGGTGGTGAACTCGGACTGCACCTCGATACGCTTGGAGACCGAACCAAGGGCCGCCAGCTTATCGGACACGGACGAAATCGCCGCATCGATCGCCGTCAGAGCGGTTGCCGCACCAGCCGAGGTGTTCAGAACACTGGCATTAATGGACAACGTCGTGGCATCCATCTTCTGAGCGGACACCGCAATGGTCGAACCCTCGACCGTGCTCAGGACCGAAGTCGCCGCGGCGCTGCCGTTCACAAGATTGGTACCGTTGAACTCGGCCGTCGCCACGATGGTCGAGATCTGATCGCGCAACGCCACGAAATCGTTGTGCAAAGAGGTCCGCGACGCGGTGTCGAGACCGGCCTGGTTGGCTTGAACCACCTTGGCCTTCATTTCCGTCAACAGATCCGAAACGGACTGACCAGCGGTAATGGCCGTGTTGACGGTGGCTTCACCATTGGCCAGCGCGGTTTTCACCGAATTCAGACCGGAGATGTCGCCGCGCATGTTTTGCGCGATAGCATAGGAAGACGCATCCTCTTTCGGACCACTGACCCGCAGGCCGGTGGTGATCGCAAGCTGCGTAGATTCCATTTGCTTGTTGGTTTTGGCGAGATTCTGCAGTGCAAGCATCGCGCCTTGGTTGGTGTTAA
>CAZPWJ010000143.1:0-8369 GCA_964590195.1 uncultured Rhodospirillaceae bacterium
GATCCTCCCTTTGGAAACAGGATCACATGTCCCAAATGTTTTGATGACGGACACTCTTACCCTTATCGCCAATTCGACAAGGTCCGATTCGACTATCCGCGATTCAACCGACAATTCAATCTCACCGCGATCGGTGAACTTGGTGGCATTGCTGAGAAGATTGAAGATGATCTGGCGCAGCCGATTGCCATCGCCGATCACCGCTTCGGGGACATTTTCACCAACACTGACATTGAATTTCACACCTTTTTCGACGGCCCTGGGCCGCATGACATTGCCGGTCTCCGTGATCAAGCGGCCCGGCGCGAAGGCAAAGGACTCGATTTCCAGCTTGCCCGCTTCCAGCTTCGAAATGTCCAGCAGGTCGTTCAGGATCGTCAGCAGCCCTTCACCGGATTCGACGATTGTCTGCGCATACTCGGACTGCTCGCCATTCAAAGGCGTCTCGAGCATCAGCCGGGCCATGCCAAGCACGCCGTTCATCGGCGTCCGTACTTCATGGCTGACCACGGCGATAAAGTCTGATTTGGCCTGGGCGACGGCTTCGGCCTCCTCCTTCGCCGCCTTCAATTCCTCCTCCGCACGTATGCGTTCGGTGACGTCATTTATAAGCGCGACCGTACCGCCGTCCTCGGCGGGCGTCCGCAAAAGCTCGACAATGCGGCCACTGGGCGTCGCATCCACCGACTGGCCGAAATCGTGCTCCTCGTAGGTTCTGATGCGCTCCTGCAGCAATGCCTCCGGGTCTCCGGGCCCGAAATCGCCGCGCTCGGCCCGAAGGCGCAATATGTCCTGTAGTGGCGCCCCGGCCCGAACGTAGTCTTCGGGGACCTCGGCATAGATTTTGAAATTTTCATTGAAAACCTCGAGCCTGAGATCCTTGTCCACCATGAAGAAGGCGCCCGACATATGCTCCAGCGCGGCGCGCAGTTGGGCCTCCTTCGCGGCAATGCGCGCCTCGGCACGCTTTCGCTCGGTGATGTCCATGTGAAAGGTGACAGTGCCGCCGTCGGAAGTCCTGTGGGAATGAATTTGCAGCCAGGTACCGTCCGTAAGCGGCAAATCAACGATATCTTCACCCTGTCCAAACCTCTCTTGCCGTTGCCGGGTGATTTCCACGCCGCCGGAATTTTTATCGACGACGCCGCGCTGGATATCGAGCCCCAGCAAATCCTTCGCATTCGGGGCTCCCTCGAGATCGGCGTCGGCGTAGTGGTAAAGTTCCTTGAAAGGCGTATTGCAAATGATTAGCCGGTTTTCGGCATCAAAAAGCGAGAACCCGTCGGACGTGCTTTCTATGGCATCGATCAGAAGCGCCCTGGATTTTTGCAGTTCCGCCTCGCTCTTATTGCGTTCCGTGACATCAATGAAAACAATCGCGGTGCCGCCGTCGTCGAGCGGCTGACGGTCGAGTTGCAATTGCAGGCCACTCGGCAAGGTGATTTCCGAACTGGTCGCCTCCCGGCTTCTCAGCAGTTCGTATCTCTCCTGGACGAGATAATCGACCCCGCCCGGACCATAGGCGCCCTGGCTCGCCAGCAGGCGGAGCATTTCCTCGATCGGCCTGCCACGATCCAATAGCTCGAACGGCACACCCAGGCGATCCCTTATCCAGTTATTCACGACAACAAACCTGGACTCGCGGTCAATGACCGCCAGGCCGCCAGGCATATTGTCAAGGGCGAGGCGGAACAGTCTTTCGTTCTCGGCATGGATTTCCGCGGCTCTTTTCCGTTCCGTGATATCCGTATGCACCGCACCGATACCAACCAATTCATTGTCCTCGTCAAAGATCGGGAAGCGTAAGGCAAGGAAGAACTGCGGGGCACCATCGGATGCGGCAGCTTCAATTTCAAACTCCATGGGCCGTTTGTTCTTGATCACGATGTTTTCTTGCGCGGCAAGCTTTTCCACGAAGGTCGCTGGGTATATGTCCTGGGCACGGGTGTTTGAAAGTTCCTCCGATGCAACGCCCATGCGCTCCTCCAAGGCGCGATTTACCAGGACATATGTGCCGTCAAGCAATTTTATCGAAATGGGCGTGGGGGTGTTTGCCATCAGCGACTGGAGCCAACGTTGGCTATCACGCAATGCCGCTTCCGCCTGCTTCAACTCGGTTTCCACGCGCTTTCGCTCGGTGATATCCGTATGGGTCACGACGAAACCGCCGTCGGGAACGGAACGGCGCCGGATTTCGATGACAGATCCATCCGAATGCGTGAATTCAAGTGAATGCGACTGGCCCTTTTTTAGATCGCGCCACCGTTGCTCGGACTGCCTCTCGCTTTCGCCGGTACCGGGATCGCCGCGGCTTCCGACGTATTTGTCCATATCCATCAGCGAAGCGCCTGCGAACAGTACCTCCGCCGGGAACCGCATATGCCTGCGCGCCTGTTCGTTGAAAGCCGTCACTGTCAGGTCGGGGTCATACAGGACGACACCCTGTTCCATGTTCTCGAACACTGCATCCAGCAAGGCTTTTTGCTCGGCCAGTTCTTCTTCCGCCCGCTTGCGCTCGGTAATGTCAGTCGTGGTTTGGATGACGCCGCCGCCCGGCACCAAATGGCGCCGCACTTCATTGACAGCGCCGTCGAACCGGACATATTCAAACAAGACCCGCTGGCCTTCCTTAATGTCTTTCCAGCGTTCCTCTATCTGTGATGGTGATAGGCCTGTTCCCGGATCTCCGCGGTTCTTGTTGTAGCGGGCCATGTCGTCGTACCGCGCGCCCGTAAACAACACGTCACCGGGAAGCTGCATATGCTGACGCTCCTGCTCATTGAATGCGATGACGTTCATGTTGTGATCGAACAATATGACACCCTGGTCCATGTTCTCGAACACCGCATCCAACAAGGCTTTCTGTTCCGCCAACTCCAACTGGGTGGCTTGGTGACGGACGATCTCGCGCCGCAATCGCCTGTTCCAAACGACGATGATCAACAATATGGCAACGGCAACGCCGCCGACCTGTAGCGCGACCTTCACCAGGGCCCAGGTGTCGGCAACATGCTCGTAACGCACGGCGATCCATTTGTTTCGGATGGCGGATTCTTCCTCCGGTGTGATGGAGGCCAATGCCTTTTCAAGAATGCCGACCAGTTCCGGCCAGTCCTTGCGCACGGCAAAGGATAGCCCCTCGATATCCAAGCCCGCCGGCGCCGCCACCTTGATGTTGGTAATATTGCTCTGCCGTATGAGATTGGTCGCCACGGCCAGGTTGATGACCGCCGCCTGCGCCTCACCGGTGGAAACCGACTGCAGTGCCTGCAACGGCCCTTCCACCATGTGCGGGACGAGCTGCGAATAATCCTTGCGGATAAAATCGGTCACCGCGAAATCCGGCACCATGGCGACTTTCTTGCCGGCAAGATCGTTCAGGTTCGCTACGAATGGGTAGTCATCGCGGGTCAGTATGACAGTCGGAAACTTGAGATGCGGTTTTGTGAAGAGCAGGAATTTCTGACGTCCAGGCGAGCGGATGGCCGCAGACAGCACATCGATATCGCCATTCCGGGCGCCTGAAATAACTTCGGGCCAACTCAAACCCGGCACGACCTTGATGTTGGTGCCCAAGCGTTCATTGACCAAGGCCAGATAGTCCGACGACATGCCGGAAAGACTCGCATCGGCGGCGCGGAATTCAAACGGCGGGTAATTGGGGTCGACCCCGAGGCGGATATCCCTATGCGCCGCCAGCCAGGCCTTTTCCGCCTCGGTCAGCTCGACCGTTTTCGACCGGCCCTTGGTAACCCGGGCCTCGCCGAGCCATTTGCGCTGAATGGACCTGATCTGTTCGATGGTTATGGACCTGATCCCCTTGTCCAGGATCGAGGCCAGGATCGGCGTATCCTTGCGCGAAGCCATGTTCAACAGGGCGTATTCGGGATTGCCCATTTTCACTTCACCCGACACCGCCAGACCGGTCATCAGGTGTTCGCCCAGAAGGTGATTGAAAACAGCCAATTCGCCCAAGGCCGCATCCGCCTTGCCAAATGCAACCGCCTTCATGGTTTCCAACGTGCCCTTCACCAGATGCAGTTTGATCTCGGGATATTCGCGTTTCAGGATTTCCTCGTAGAAAAAGCCCTTGGGTACGGAGATCGTCTTGCCAAATAATTTTTCCAAGCTGTCGTAAGGCGCGTCCTTGCGGCTCAATATGGTATTGGGATTGTCGGCGTAGGGCCGGGTAAATTTCAGATAGGTACGCCGTTCCTGGGTGTTGACGATATTCAACATGGCATCCAGGCCGCCGCTCCTCATCATTTGCAGGAACTCGCCCCATGATGGGCCGGTGACATAGTCCACCTGAAGGCCGACATTGCCGGCCACCAAGTTCATGAAGTCGATGGAATAGCCCTGGGGCCGGCCCTCGACGGCAAAATTAAAGGGCGGCCAGTCCGTTTCGTTGTGCACGCGTATGCGGGGATTGGCTTTTATCCAGGCGCCCTCCGCCGGGCTTAATTTGACGCCTTGGTTGCCTGGCAGCGCCAGCACGCTCGACTGCATGCTCTTCCGGAATGCGCCAAGTGACTGCGATGGATCGTCGCCGGCATTGGTATATTGCTGCTGGTCGGCATCCTTAATCCAGCGCCGTTCGATTTCCGCCATTTCGCCGACGGTGATCGATGCCATACCCTGTTCGATGTCTTGCAGCAGCTTCGCCTCGCCCCGTCGCACGGCAATTAGCAGGTCATTGCGCACCACTGTGTTGGGCTTGCTGCTAATTCGCCCACGCAAGCCCATGCTCCCGAGCAGGCTGTCCACCGTCGGGTCCTGGCTGAAAAAAGCGTCAATCTTGCCATCGACGAGGGCCCGCATCATTTCAGCATCGTCGCCATAAGCGACAATGCTGGCACCTGGATGATGTTGCTTTAGGAATGCCTCCTGGAAATGGCCGAATACGGCGCCGACCCTTATTCCATCCAAGTTGTCGGGCGGGGCCTCGCCAGTGCGGTGAAAAAGACCGCTGGAAATTTCATAGAGAGGTGCGGAGTATTCAGCCCAGCTCTCATCTCCAGCATTGCGAAACAGGCCCGCGTGAATATCGGCTTCGCCACTGCGAACAGCATACACGGTGTCAGCCCAGTTGCTGTATTTGAACCTGATCTTCCGGCCGGCCTTACTGCTCCAAAGCCGCCATAAATCGACCAGCATTCCGGCCGGATCACCACTAACATCGATCTGGCTGAACGGCGGATGGTTCCGGGGCACCGCGACGACCAAGGTGTCCGTGCCTTGAGCGTCCACGGGTTGCAGCCATTTGCGTAAAATCCCGGCCCTTTCGACGGCGGTAATTTTGTTCAGGCCCGCGTTGACCTTTTGCAACAGGTCGGCTTTGCCTTTGGTAACGGCGGCAAACAGGTGATTTTCGTCGAGCGGCGAAGCGGCATCAAAACCGAAGCGCCCGGCCTGTTGATGTTTTCGCAGAAAATACCGGCCGGTCTGCTCCACGTCGGCAAAGAAACGGACCTTGTCCCCGGCCACGGCCTGGTAGAGGCTGTCGATCCCCTGGTAGGCGACAACCTGGGCGCCCGGAATACGCTCTTGCACGAGGGCATGTTCAAGGCTGCCTTCAAGTACGCCGATCTTGAAACCGCTCAGATCGGCAAACGCGCCGGAGAATGCCAATCCCTTCGGGGTGAATAAATAGCTGTTGGTACTGAGTAGCGGGCTGGCGTAGTCCAGGAAAGTCTTCCGCTCTTCGGTCATGTTCAGACCGGCGTGGATGTCCGCTTCGCCCGTCCGCACCATCTCCAAGGTCTGGCTCCACGGCGCTGGCATGAACTCAACCGCGATGCCGGTTTTCTCCGACCAGAGCCGCCAGAAATCCACCACCAGCCCCGCCGGCCGGCCGCTTTCATCGACATATTCGAAGGGGATGAAATCCTGTCCCGTCGCTATTCTAACGGCTTCCGCCTTGGCGGATGCTCCGGTGATAAGCAGCATGGCGACTGCGGCGAGACCTACGGCAAGTTTCTCAAGATGTGGGCGCACGATTTCTCCACCTCCGGTGAGATGTTTCAGACAGAACCCTTTCGGCCGGCAATCCGGCCATTCAACCCATAGTGCGATAAAGACGCCCCCCAGCCAAACACTGGATGATCTCGGAAACATTTCAGAAATATCTAGAGTTCGGCATGGATTGAGCCAAATTCGGCTAGGTCCATGGCTTGAATAGCACTTCCGTAACCGTCATCAGCTAATGCACCCGGCGGTTAGGTCGATTTGCGCCATAAACATTCCTTCATGTGACCCTCGAAGTTAGGTGCTAGGCGGGCATCGCCCTCGTGTGTCTTCGCTTCATCTTCGCTTTCCAAAAGCGCCGAAAAAAAATCAGCCAGTGGGTTAGGGCATGGAGCCTCGTGCGGGGGTATACCCCGGCGGCGATGGGGTGCTATCCCCCCCTCGCGGCTTGGGCTGAGGGCGGCGAGACCCCTTTCGAATACCCCGCCCCGTCCCCTCGGATCGCCGACCTCGCCTCAGCGCCAGATCAAGCTCGCCCATACCATTGGTGCCGGTGCCATAGCGGCGCTGTTGACCCTAGTCAGCGCGGGCGCCATGGCCGTGTTGCTGTTGGCTAATCTGGTGGAAATGGCTGGCTAATTCATGTCTCTGAACCGGCCGAATTGGCATATTGCGGCTGCAAACGCTACCCCATTCCGCTACCCCGGGCAGTCCAGACAGACGGCAATCTCGAAATACAGCGGATATTCCCGCCTTCATCACCTGATGTTTGATCAGTAGGTCACGGGTTCGACTCCTGTCGCCGGCACCATTTTTTATTGTTTTTTCAATAACTTACTAATATTTTTCAGCGCAGCACAAAAATGTATCTGAAAAACTATACAGAAACTATACCGCTCGCGGTACATTCTTATTAGCGACAGCCAGAACGAACGAGATGCACGATATCGGTTGCCGGGAATGGCCACGCCGTCGCGCTCCTAGATAGGCAGCTTGGCAAGCCCGCCATCTGTTCCTTGACCTACATTTTCTCTTATTGCCGTGCTTTTGGTAAAGGTCTCGGGACGCATTACGCCGCCGAGGCTTTTGCCACGAGGACTACGGCACGGCCAGGACAGGCCCCCGTGACAGCCCTCTTGGTCGCCCTCAGAGCGAAAGGCCGGGCCATGGTCGATCAGAGCGTCATCGGCTATGTGTCTGTCGCTGATCGCCGCCTTGTTCACCGCTGGCACGACCCGTAGCAGTCACCGATATTCGATGGCAATTGGGAGCCCAGAAGCGGCCGAGGTTCAAACTGCCGCCAGATCTATTTCACGGTGACACAAGTGCAGGCGGCCTGGGCGCTGACCTTGTGCGAAATACTGCCCAACAACAGTCCCTTGAAATCACTCAGGCCCCGGCTGCCCATTATGATCATGTCTGCTTTGTTGCTAGTGGCGAGACTGAAAATTGTATCCGCCGGTTCACCCTCGACAATAATCGAGGCCGTCTTCTTGACGCCCGCCTTGGCGGCGATCTTTTCTGCGCGATCCATGATCTGATTGCCGATTTTCTCGACAAGTTCACGCGGCGGCGGGATCGTGACAAAACCGACATCCCCGCCGGCAGCGGCGACCTTCATCTGAGAATCCGCCTCGTAATTCTCCAGCAGCTCGCGTTGCTTTTTCGACAGGCCACGCTGGGTGGCCAATGCGCGCAAAGCTTCTGACCGCGCGTTGGTCAGCAGTGCATGCACCAGCACCAGACGGGCACCGTACTTGGCCCCAAGATCGCTGGCTAGGGACAACGCGTTTTTGGCATGATCGGAGCCATCGGTCGCCACAAGTATGGTCCTAATCATCCTATATCCTTTACCTTTTCGCTACTCTAAGCCAATGCCCGCACGCAGTTTTCTTAGTACGGACGCGATCGCGTAATCTCGCCAATCCAAGGAGCCTGTTTCGTTTCACTCGATTGATCGAGCGATTTCGAGGCCACCGAGAGCCGCCAGTGACCCTGCTGGATCAAACGGCGAGTTGCAGATGCAATGCCGTTCAGAATTGATAGGCGTCAAGGAGTGGGAAGGTGGAATATCGCATATTTCTAATGGTTCCGGTTTTTTGTTTCCGTCGGCGCAACCTGCAAACGAGGGCTTGGCGCGATGAAAAAGAAGAAGACATGGATACTGGTTGCCGATGGTGCTTTGGCGCGGGTTTATCAAACCGATGCCGGTACCGAGGAACTCGCGGCCGTGCGCGGCGGCGAGTTCACGGCCGAAAACCTTCCCGCCCGCGACATAGATGCGGATAAACCCGGACAAGGCTTTGACCGGGCAGGCCAGGGCCAGCGGCGGATGCGGCCGCAGACTGATTCCCGCCGCCATGCCAAGGTCGAGTTTGCCCAGGAACTGGCTAATTATTTGC
>CAZPWJ010000144.1:0-7800 GCA_964590195.1 uncultured Rhodospirillaceae bacterium
ATGGACAGATACTAGATGTAGCGGGTGTCTGCGTCAACCGGATAGGCACGCTTCAATCTCTATGAACTCATCATTGCGCCAAGCGGCCAATATGACATCAACAACAACGTCAATATTGGCCGCAATTATTGGAGCTTCGACACCATCGCCGCCGTCACCTGGTTCAATGAAAAGTCCGGGACGGAAATCTCGTTCATCCCCGGCTTGATGCTCAATGCCGAGAACCCCGACAGCAATTATCGTACCGGTACGGAGTTCCATTTGGATGCCATGGTCAATCAATTCCTGTCGGAAACCTTGGCCGTGGGCGTGCATGGCTATGCCTACAAGCAGATCGACGGCGATTCAGGCACGGGGGCCATCCTCGGCGACTTCGAAGGCGACTCCCTTGGTGCTGGCCTGGCCATTTCGTGGATACCCGCGTTTGGCGGCGGCAAGGTGGCGGTTTCGGGAAAATGGCTGCACGACATCGACGCCACGAACCGTATGGAGGCCGACTATGGCGCGCTATCGATTAGTGTCCAGTTTTGAAGCCCGCTTCGGCTGGTGATCCCCGAAGTTCGAATTTTGGCAGGAATTAAGAAGTGGATACCTAGCAATGACCGCGAACAAATGTAGCCTAATCTTGCTTTTTGCCATTACCGCGCTTTTCCTATCGCCTGCGACCTGGGCGCAAGGACAGAAGCCCAATATCGTTCTTGTCTTCATGGATAATTTCGGATGGGGCGAGCCAGGGTTCAATGGCGGCGGCGTAATCCGCGGGGCGGAAACGCCGAAGCTGGACCAACTGGCAGCCGAAGGTTTGAATCTCACCAATTTCAATGTCGAGGTGCAATGCACCCCCTCGCGTTCGGCCATCATGACCGGTCGTTACGCAATCAGGAGCGGCAATACAGCCGCGCCGCTGGCCGGTGGCGTCCACGGTCTCGTACAGTGGGAAGTTACGATGGCTGAGATGCTGTCGGAGGTTGGCTATACGACCGGTATGTTTGGCAAATGGCATCTGGGCCGTACCGCGGGGCGTTTCCCAACGGATCAGGGCTTTGACGAATGGTACGGAATTCAGAGCTCCAGCGATGAGGCGATGTATCCTGGGAGACAGGGATTTGCCGAAAGCGGCGTGGCTAAAACCTATGTAATGGAAAGCCGCAAGGGTGAGACCCCGAAAAAGGTGCGTTTGTGGGATCTTAGCTACCGACCGATTATTGACGTGGACCTTACGGACCGTGCCATCAATTTCATGAAACGAAGCACGGAATCGAAAAAGCCGTTCTTCCTGTACCTGCCCTACACAGCAACGCATATTCCGGTCATGCCGCATCCCAAATACAAAGGTGCGACAGGAAACGGAGACTGGGCCGATTTGCTGCATCAGGTCGATCAGTTGAACGGCAGATTGCTGAATGCGATTGATGAACTTGGTATCCGAGACAATACGATCTTCATCTTCACAGCCGACAATGGTCCAGAAGGGCAAACGCGCAAGAATGTCGCCGGTTCGCCGGTCGTATCCTTCCCCGGCACCGCCGGTCCATGGAGAGGGACATTGTTTACCGGTCATGAAGGTGCTCTGAGGGTTCCATTTGTTATCCGTTGGCCGGGCCGGATCGCGGCGGGAACTAAGAGCAACGAAGTCGTCCACGAAATGGATCTTTTCCCGACCTTTGCGAAAATCGTCGGCGGAAAAGTGCCTAACGATAGGATCATCGACGGCATCGACCAGACGAATTTCCTTCTTGGAAAGCAGAAAAAATCAAATCGCGAGGGCTTTATAGTCTATATGGCCAACGAAATATTTGGGGTGAAGTGGCGAAACTGGAAAATCAATTTCAAGGAAATGGATACCGCGTACAACTCAACACAGTCATACAGTTTTGCGCGCATTTATAATCTCCTGACCGATCCCGGCGAAACGGAATCGCGCACGGTCCCCGACAGTTGGGTCGCAAAGGCCGGCTTGACTCAGCTCGCCGAACATTTGGGGTCGCTGAAGAAAGAACCGCCGATCCCGACCGGCGCGCTGGACCCGTATAAGCCGCCTAAATGACCGCAATTACGGTGACGGCTTACCGTAATTCCGCCGCCCGATGAGTTTTGAGAGAATGGTGCGCCCGGCAGGACTCGAACCTGCGACCCCTTGATTAGGAATCAAGTGCTCTATCCAGCTGAGCTACGGGCGCTGGGCGGTGGCGAACCGACCGCTGGCTGGGTGATAGCATGATTGGCAGTGGCCATGAAAGTGTTCAGGCTGCTTGTACAGCGAATGGGCAAACGATAAATTGCTCACCTGCATTGCCAACCCAGCCTAGCCGAGGAACCGGATATGAGCGCCAATCCATTCGAGACCGACCTGCCCATCACGGCGGCCAATTATCAGGCGCTCTCGCCGCTCAGTTTTCTGGCCAAGACGGCCTTCATCTATCCCGACTACACCTCCGTCATCGATGGCGCGGCGCGTTATACCTGGGCCCAGACCCAAGACCGCTGTTTGCGCCTGGCCTCCGCGCTGGCCAAGAAAGGCATCGGCAAGGGCGACACGGTTTCGGTGATGGCGCCCAACGTCACCGCCGCTTTCGAAGCGACCTTCGGCGTGCCCATGCAGGGCGCCGTGCTGAACGCCCTGAACTACCGCCTGAATGCCACGGAAATCGCCTTCATTCTGGATCATGCGGAATGCAAGCTGCTGATCACCGATACGGAATTCAGCCCGATCATCGAAGAGGCCCTGGGCAAGGTTAAGAACCGTCCCATGGTGATCGATATCGAGGATCCGGCCGGGCCGGGGGGCAAATCCCTGGGCGAGATGAATTACGAGGCCTTCCTCGAAACCGGCGACGGGGACCATCAATGGAACCCGCCGGAGGATGAATGGGATGCGATCTCGTTGAACTATACCTCCGGTACCACGGGCAATCCCAAGGGTGTGGTTTACAGCCACCGGGGCACCTATTTGAATACCATGGGCAATATCGTGGCCTGGCACCTGCCGGCCCATCCGGTCTATTTGTGGACCCTGCCCATGTTCCATTGCAACGGCTGGTGCTTCGCCTGGTCGATCACCGCCATCGCCGGAACCCATGTCTGCCTGCGCAACGTTCTCGCCGCCGATATCTACAATGCGATTGCCGAGCATAACGTCACCCACATGTGCGGCGCGCCCATCGTCATGCAGATGATCGCCGGCGCCGCGGAAGACGAAAAGCGCGAACTGCCCCACACAGTGAACATGTTCACCGCCGCCGCGCCGCCGCCCGCCGCCGTGCTGGCGGACATGGCACGCCAGGGCTTCAACGTCACCCATGTCTATGGCCTGACCGAGGTTTACGGCCCCTGTGTAATCAGCGCCTGGAAATCGGAATGGGACGTTCTGCCCGCCGACGAGCAGGCCCGCCTGAAGGCCCGCCAGGGTGTCGCCTATCAGGTGCAGGAGGGGATGATGGTGGCCGATCCCGAAACCATGCAGCCGGTGCCCATGGACGGGGAAAGCATGGGCGAGGTGGTGGTGCGCGGCAACGTCACCATGAAGGGCTATTTGAAAAACCCCACGGCCACCCAGGAGGCCTTCGCGGGGGGGTGGTTCCATACCGGCGATTTGGGGGTCTGGCATCCGGACGGCTATGTGGAGCTTAAGGACCGCTCCAAGGACATCATCATCTCGGGCGGTGAGAATATCTCCTCCATCGAGGTCGAGGATATTTTGTACGCCAATCCCAAGATCGCGGCGGTGGCGGTTGTTGCCAAGCCCGACGAAAAATGGGGCGAGACGCCGACCGCCTTTATCGAGCTGAAACCAGGCGAGGCGGCTACGGCGGAGGAGATCATCGCCTACTGCCGCGATAACATGGCACATTATAAATGTCCCCGCGAAGTGATCTTCGACGATCTGCCGAAGACCTCAACGGGCAAGATCCAGAAATTCGTCCTCCGCGACCGGGCCCGGGGAGAGGCGTCATAAACGCCCCCTTTACGGGGACCGGGCGCATTGGCGACTCTGCGCTGGCCGCCCGCCTGCGGCGGGAGTTGCAGGGTGAGGTGTTGTTTGATGGCGCCTCGCGCGGGCGTTATTCCACCGATGCCTCGATCTATCAGGTCGAACCCATCGGCGTCGTGGTGCCGGAGAGCGAGCAGGACATTGTCCGCGCCATCCAGATCGCAGGGGATGAAAAGATCCCCATCCTCCCGCGCGGCGGCGGCACCTCGCAATGCGGCCAGACCGTCGGCGAGGCCCTGGTGCTGGATGTCTCGAAACATTTCGCCGGCGTCATCGCCCTGGACGTGGAAAAACGACGAGTCACGGTACAGCCCGGCCTGGTGCTGGACCAACTGAACGCCTACCTGAAGCCGCACGGTTTGTATTTTCCGGTTGATGTCTCGACCTCGTCGCGGGCCACCATCGGTGGGATGACCGGCAATAACTCCTGTGGCGCGCGCTCCATCCGCTATGGCCGCATGGTGGAAAATGTGCGCGCCATCGATGCCCTGTTGGCGGACGGCTCGAAATTGCATTTCGGACAGTTGCCGGCGGATTTTCAGGCCGCCGATATCCCGGCCCGCTTTCGCGAGATCGCGGCGCCGCTGCTGGATCTGGGCCGCCGCGAAGCCGGCGAAATCGTCGCCCGCTTTCCCGATCTGCATGAAGCGAAGGTGCAGCGCCGGGTTGGCGGCTACAACATTGATGCCCTGGTGCCCGACGTCGGCTCGGAAAACCTGGCGCATCTGCTGGTGGGCTCGGAAGGCACCCTGGCGTTTTCCACCGCGATCGAACTTGACTTGGCGCCGATCCCGGCCAACAAGGCCTTGGGCATCTGCCATTTCCCCAACTTTTACGCGGCCATGGACGCGACCCAGCATATCGTCAAGCTGGGTCCGGCGGCGGTGGAACTGGTCGACAGCACCATGATCGATCTGGCCCGCGATATCGAAATCTTTCGCCCCACCGTTGAACGTTTCGTCAAGGGCGACCCGGCGGCCTTGCTGTTGGTGGAGTTCGCCGGCGAGGATGGCGGCGAACAGCTGCGCAAGTTGGCGCAATTAGTGGAGTTGATGGCCGATCTGGGCTTTCCCGGCGCCGTGGTCGAAGCAACGGACCCGGGCTTCCAACGGGATGTCTGGGAAGTTCGGAAATCCGGCCTGAACATCATGATGTCCATGAAGGGCGACGGCAAACCGATCTCGTTCATCGAGGATTGCGCCGTCCGCCTGGAAGATCTGGCCGACTATACCGACCGCCTAACAGAGGTATTCCACAAACACGGCACTGAGGGCACCTGGTATGCCCATGCCTCCGTCGGCACCCTGCACGTACGCCCCGTGGTCAACCTGAAGGAGGAGGCCGGCGCCAAGCAGATGCGTGCCATGGCCGAGGAAGCCTTCGAAATGGTCCGCGAATACAAGGGCAGCCATAGCGGCGAGCATGGCGATGGCCTGGTGCGCTCCGAATTCCATTTGCCCATGTTTGGCCAGCGCATGGTGGACAATTTCGCCGAGGTGAAAAATATCCTCGACCCCACGGGCCTGTTCAATCCGGGCAAGATTGTCGATCCGCCAAAGATGGACGACCGCCGCCTGTTCCGCTTCAAGCCGGGTTATGCCACACCGCCCCTGGAAACCGGCCTCGACTGGTCCGCCTGGGACGGCTTCGCGGCGGCGGCGGAGATGTGCAACAACAATGGCGCCTGCCGTAATCTGAGCCTGGCCGGCGTTATGTGTCCTTCATTTAAGGTGACCGGCGACGAGGCGCATTTGACGAGAGGCCGCGCCAATCTGCTGCGCCTGGGCCTGTCTGGACAACTGGGCCCGGATGCATTGCTTTCGGATGCCATGGCCGATGCCATGTCATTATGCGTCGGCTGCAAGGGCTGCAAACGGGAATGTCCCGTTGGCGTGGACATGGCGGCCATGAAGGTCGAGGTGCAATACCAGCGCGCCAAGCGCTCCGGCATTTCCTGGCACGACCGCCTGGTCGCCTATTTGCCCCATTACGCGCCCTGGGCCGCGCGCCTGGCACCGCTATTGAACCTGCGCGACCAAGTGCCGGGCCTGGCCTGGCTAAGCGAGAAGCTGCTCGGTTTCACCGCCAAGCGCCCGTTGCCGAAATGGCGCGGCGATACCTTCCCTTCGCAACAGGATGCCCAAGGGCCGCAAGATGGCGCGGAGGTCGTACTTTTCGCCGATACCTTCAATGCATCGTTCGAGCGGGAGAACCTGGAGGCCGCCATCGAGGTCCTGGTGGCGGCGGGCCGGCGGGTGCATATCGCCCAAAGTCGCGATGGCCGGCGGCTATGTTGCGGGCGGACGTTCCTATCAGCGGGCCTGGTGGATCAGGCACGGGCGGAGATGTCCCGGACAATTGACGCCCTGGCGCCTTATGTTGAGCGTGGTTTGCCTGTTCTGGGGCTGGAGCCGTCCTGTCTGTTGACCTTGCGCGACGAGTTTCTCTCTGTGCTGCCGGGGGAGGCAACCGCCGCCCTGGCCAAGAATGCCATGCTGTTGGAGGAATACCTGGCGGCGGAGCATGACGCGGGTCGCCTGGACCTCGACCTAAAGGCGGGCGGCGAGGTGGTGATGCATGGTCATTGTCATCAAAAAGCGCATCAGACAATGGCTGCAATGACCGGTACGCTTGCGCTGTTGCCCGATACGGACGTGGAGACGGTACAGTCAAGTTGCTGCGGCATGGCCGGCGCCTTTGGCTATGGCGCCGATACTTACGAGATCTCGCAAGCCATGGGCGAGGCGTCGTTGTTGCCGGCGGTGCGCAAGGCCGGCGCGGCGGCGACGCTGGTTGCCAACGGCACCTCCTGCCGCCAGCAGATCAAGCACGGCAGCGGCCGCGAGGCGGTGCATATGGTGCAAGTGTTGCGGCGGGCTTTGCGGAGTTGAGCGACTCAGGTCACCTTGCCGGCCTACAATTTGTCTGTTGGAATGATCAAATAATCTGGTTTCGGTACGCGTTCACGTGATCTCAGCTGTGGGATCGTAATCTTGCCTTGTTTCCGTAATTCGGTGATCCAACCTTTTAACTCGCTCTCCCAAACCAATGGTGTCTGAAGTACTTCTCCAAGCAGCGGACCAAATTCAATCCCGTCGGAATTGGCTATCAGCACTTCCATTAAAGTTTCATGTCCTCTGCGGGCTTGGATGGCTTTTTCTTCCTGAAAAGAACTCACCTGGGCGAGTTGCTGCCCGAAGAGGTTTTCCTGACCTGTCCTATCGACTTCCGCTCTGTATTTCGCGGCGTCTCTAACGCTTTCTTGTTCCTCAACGGCCCTCTTTTCGACACTTCTAAATACCTGGACGCCTTTCCAGTGCCGGGTCGCATGTATCAAATAAAAATAGGAGCGGTCAGCCCTGGGTTTTAGAATGCGCGTGAAGGTTACATATTCAAATTTACCCACCTTTTTCAGGCGGTTCGTGTAGACCTTGATGGCAGCGGCTTCTCTGCTGAGCCCCTGCATCGCGAGATCTTTCCAGTCTGGGTACCAATTATCACCAAAGAGAGAATCAAATGACGCCGCGATCTCCGGGCGCGGATCATCAATAAACCGATTAATGAAATCGGACATGAAGTTGATAAGGATCTCGCCTCGTAAGCTGAAAAGGGGCGATATTTTTGCCATTGCAAAACCTTGCCAACCTGTTGGGTCGATAAATATCAGAGAAAATGACCCCTGCACAAAATCGAGTATGCCAGCAGTATGGTCCTCAAAAGCACCGTGAATTAGCTTTATTTCAATATCGTCAATTCGCTCTATCACAGGCTTCAACTCGGCGAATGGTACTCTATGCTTTTCAATAAAC
>CAZPWJ010000145.1:0-7782 GCA_964590195.1 uncultured Rhodospirillaceae bacterium
TGTGAGGAATTAGCTGCGACATTTTGTTGGCGGCTTAGTTGCGGCCTCGTTTTAAGTTGTCTCATCCCCAGGCGTCGGCGGCACGCCTTTGATCGGTAATTTGATCGTCAGGGAGATCGGGCTAATACGAAAACCGTAAGACCCGCAAGACGATTTGCTTTCATGATCGGCAACTCGGTCTTGCAGAGAGTCGATAAAAGCAAGTTTGTAGCCGGAGAGTGCGGTTGGAGCTGCGACCGGCCATTTTTTTCGCGCGACCGAAACATCATGCCGCCAAGTCGCATTGCTGCCACCAACGGGAATATGGCCGCATAGTAATACGAGCCGTGCTCCGTTTCGAAACCGGCACGCCGAACGACCTTTTCCAATTGGGAAAGTGTGTATCTGCGCTTGTGCTCAAGAAACACGTCGTGGTCGCTCCACATAAACTGGAAAGCAGGCACAGATATAAGGAACAGGGTCTTGCGGGGCGTTTTCTTCCCATATTCCTGCAGCAGTCCGACATCGTCATCGACGTGTTCGAGAACATCCATCATGAGGGTCAGGTCTGCCTGAACTGGCCCGGTCTCACGCAGGAAATGGATGGGCTTCTGTGATTCGACACTCTCTGAATCGAATTCGTAACCCGTATCGACACAAATTGCGCTTTTGGCCCGCGTCGTCCTCAGCAAATGTTTCGAAAAAAATCCCGATCCGGCACCGACATCCAAGATCCTGTTAGGAACAGCAGGAGAGAGCAATCGGGCCATCGCTTGCGCTTTCGCCCGATAGTACCAGTGGTCTGCCTCGTTCCCGCCCAGTATCTCAGATTCTTTGATGTCCATCAGTCGTCAACCGGTTCGAACACGCGCCGGACGACAAATATCGGCCGTCTCTTTGCCTCAATGTAGGTTCGTCCAAGATACTCGCCGATAATGCCAACACCCAATAATTGGAGGCCCCCCAAGAAGGTAATTACTACAAATAAAGAGGCATAACCGGCGACATCCACGCCGTAAAACAAGACACGAAAAATGATAAACATGCCATATAGGAACGAGGCGAGAGCAACCCCGCCGCCGATGTAGGTCCATATTCTGAGCGGCGCAGTGCCAAAACTCGTCAAACCTTCCAGCGCTAGATTCCAAAGCCGCCAGCCGTTGAACTTACCGGATCCCGCAACGCGGGGGGGGCGAACATAGTCGATGACTTCCGTCTTGAAACCCACCCAGGCAAAAAGTCCTTTCATGAATCTGCGGGTTTCAGGAAACTGATTCAGAGCGTTGACGACGGCAAAATCCATGAGCCGAAAATCACCGACGTTTTCCGGGATATTTGGATCTGCCATCCAGTTGTGGATGCGATAGAACCAAGTTGCTGAAACACGCTTGCTCCAGGTATCCGTATCCCGGTTTACGCGTTTCGCCAGAACGACATCATTTCCCTTACGCCAACTTGCGATCATGTCGACAATAAGTTCGGGGGGATCTTGGAGGTCAACGTCAATTGGGACGCAGGCGTCACCTCGGACGCTCTGCAACCCGGCTGTTAACGCCGCCTCCTTCCCAAAATTTCGGCTCAAGTCGATGATCCGTACCCGAGCATCCTTCTTCTGGGCCTGCAATAGCCGATTAAGCGTGTCGTCGGTACTTCCATCATTTACAAACAAGATTTCGAGCTCGACCGTGTCTTCGTCTTTGAAAACATTCGATATACGGTCAAGAAATAATTGGATCGTTTCGCTCTCGTTATAGACCGGAACCAGAATCGAAACTTTGGCGATATCAGGTCTATCAACTTCAATAGTCATCTTGGCCATCCTATACGGCGGGCAATATTCATCGGCCGGCAATTGTAGCGTTGCACATGAGAGATGGGGAGCTATGCCTGATTTTGGTTGACGCGTATTTGTGCGGCGTCATTTTTGCATCCGCCGACCGCCTTGAAACCAAAGCCAAGCCTGACACCTTCGATGACATTCGGCAACAGATTTTGACATTCCACCAGAATTGGAGTTTCGGCGGCGCAACGAGAACCAGTTCTGAAATCGGCAAGCCATCTTTCCGGCCTTCGGTACAACTCTTGACGGAAACTCCAAATTCATGACAGCGTAGCCGGGGCAGGGTGCACCAATAAAGTATGATTGTGAGAAAGTCGGAAGCCCGATGTGGATGAAGAATTGGCCGCCATTATTGCCCATGGCGGTGTTTTTGTTGGTGTACGCCTGGAGTTTAAATTACGGATTCCTGTGGGACGATTCAACGGAACTCCAGGGCGATCTGAACCACGTTCTGCATCGCCTTCAGGGGCATTTTCGGCCGATCTACTACTTTTCCCAACTCTTACTCAACCAGCTGACAACGGAAGCTTATGTCAACCGCTTGATCAATCTGTTGTTGCTCGGTAGCGCCGCGTTCTTTGCGGTCCGGGCGGCGGGCGAATTGGCAGTTTCTTCGGCCCCGTTGGTTGTGACCGCGATATTTCTCCATCCGACTTACGTTTATCCGGCCACCTGGATATCGCAGCGCAACGATTGCTATTTGCTGTTTTTTCTTTTTCTTGCACTGGCGAACGTCAACCGGACGCGTGGCTTCATCTATCTCCTATTCTCGGATATCTCCAAAACGCCGTGGGTGTTGCAGAACATATGGTATGCGTGGATGAAGTGGCGGGAGGGCGCCAATCGCTGGCTTATCGCCGGGTCCCTACTCGTCATTCCATTAATCATCGGCCAAGGAGTCCTTTTTTGGAGTGGCATCAAATCGGGCAGCACCAGCCCGATGACGCAACTGACGCTTGAAGGGGCTGGTGCCGTCATATTTACCTTGCTTGTGGCGGCCGCGAAGATTGGCGAAGCGATTGTCCTCATTCACATCCCTATCTCAGCATTTTACGGTATCGTCCCGATTGTGGGCGTAGCGGGCATCGCCCTGGTGTACGCAGCCGCCTGGGTAACGCTGATCCGTCAGGTGTACATTGCCGGATGGAAAGATCGATTCTGCTGGCATCTCCTCCTATTGGCGATATTGATGTCGATACCCTTTGCCGCAAATAATGATCCACGAGTGTTTGGGCCGGCAATTCCATTTTTCTATTTCTTGTGGGCGAAATCCGCGGGTGGGGGTAAAGCTGGACGCTTGGCTTTTGTCGTCATCGCGGCGCTCAATGTAGCGGCGGTGTCGTTAAATTATCGAATTTCCGACACCGGCGCCTACGATGCCGCAGATGCACCCGATTACACGCTATGCGGAAAGCACGAAATGCAGTTTCCGATGGAACGATGGCGTTGCGACCGTTCGAAAATAACTCATGAAATTGTCAGGCGGGTAAACAGGTTCATGGAATAGCTGAGTAAGGCTTGTTGGCCGCTGGCATGCATGCTAGACAGCCCACGCACTTTCCGTCGCAAAGTGCAACCCGTTCGCGCGTCAGTCGAATATACCGTGTGAGCCGGAATCAGTTGCCGGTTCGATAATCCAAAACGGTGAATTGGAAACAACTAAATTGAACGAACAGTGGTTGAACGGAGCGCTGGTCCTGGTTCGCCAATGCAAAGCGTAGTACGTCGGAGGCCAACATGAACATTCGCCGCTGGCTGTCCCTCGGGGTAAAGCTCTGCATTTCGGTCCTCTTGATTTGGGTGCTGTTGCAGAACGTCGAGCTTGGGCTGGTCCTGGAGCAAATGAAGGGGATGGATATCGGGCATCTTTCCATTGCCGGGGCATTCTCGCTTTGCCAAGTCCCACTGGTGGCGTTGCGTTGGCGTTCCATCCTGTCCGCGCTGGGTTCAGACTTACCGCATTCAAAGGCTATCCGGGTTACCTTTATCGGTCAGTTCTTCAATCAAGTGTTGCCGACGACTTTCGGCGGAGACGCCGTACGGGTATGGCTCATACACCGCACGGGTACGCGGCTGGGTATCGCCGTCAACAGCGTTATCCTCGATCGGGTTGCAGCGCTCGCCGTGGTCGTCCTGTTCGTAACTTTGTTTCTACCCGGGCTTAATGAGATCGTGGATGACCAAGCGATATTTTGGCCGATCGCGATTTCGGTTTTGATTTGTGCCCTTGGCATGATTTTGTTGCTGGCAGGGGCCAATGTCGTGCAAAACCTGCTGGGGAGAATTCGCTTCCTGAGAGGTGTTCTCGACTTTGTCCACGGATATCGTAACCTTTTTTTGTCCAACGCGGCCGGACCTGTTCTGATTTTCGCCGCCCTCATTCTGCTCTCGACCATCTTGTTGGTACACCAACTGGCGTTGGGCATGGGAGTTGACGCTCAACTGTGGCAGTACGCGCTTGTCGTGCCGGTGGTCATACTGGCTATGGCCTTGCCGATATCTTTCGCCGGCTGGGGTATTCGGGAGGGCGCCATGGTGCTCATGATGGGATTTATTGGCGTCGCCAGCGCGGAAGCGCTCGCCATATCGATCATATTTGGCTTATTGATCATGGCAACGGGTGTAATTGGCGGCGTATTTTGGCTGCTCGATTTCAGCAAACGCAAAAGCCACGATCCCGCCGCCGATCGGGTTGGCGCTGACAATTAGCTTGATCGGTGCGTGGATTGTAGGCGGATGGGCTCTGCAATGAATAAAGACCTGACGGGCGTGGACAGCCATTTCGAATTCGGCAGAAATTGGCAAGGTTATGTCGAGATCGTCACCGAGGAAGAAATAACACGCGCTGTCGAAAGTCTGCGGCGGCTTTTTCCGAATGGTTCGCTGCAAGGGAAAAACTTTCTCGATATCGGCTGCGGATCCGGCATGACAATGCTGGCCGCCAAGCGGCTCGGCGCAGTGAAATGTACTGGCTATGATATCGACGAGAATTCCGTCAAGGCGGCAAAAACACTGTTGGCACGCTACGAGCCCGACCTTGCTTGGGAAGTCGGCCTGAAAAGCGTATTTGGTTTCAATTCAGACGACCAAGCGGAGTTTGAAGTCGTACACAGTTGGGGCGTCCTACATCACACCGGCGATATGTGGCGGGCCATCGAAGCGGCGGCAAAGCTGGTCGCGCCGGGTGGCGTATTCGCGTTGGCAATTTATCGCAAGAGCCCGTTTTGCTCCATCTGGAGAGTGGAAAAGAAGCTCTATACGCAGGCTGGCGAGACCGTCAAAAAATTCTACAGAGGTCTTTACAAGGCGCTTTATCTTGCGGGCATTTTGGCGACCGGCCGAAGCCCATTTCGATATTTGGAGAACTACAAACAGGAACGCGGAATGGACTGGGGGCACGATGTCCACGACTGGCTTGGAGGCTTTCCTTATGAATCCGCCACGGCGGAGGAAATTGGCGAACGATTGAATTCACTCGGTTTCACGCTTGTTCGCGAGTTTACGCACAAACCACGCCTTGGCGGTCTGTTCGGCACCCATTGCGACGAGTTCGTATTTCGCCGCGCGTGAAAGACATTTGACTTCCGTCTGGCGCAATTTGATTGATGACGCAATTGGGTTATATGTTGGGCGTGGGGTTCCATCGACGCCGAGTGGAATTGGGTGGACGGCGTCGCGCTTACAAATTGGGCCTGTGTAGAGGGGGCTACTAGGAAAATCAGATGCTAAGCGCAAAAATCGATCCCAGGGTTGCGTTGGATAGATATGAGCCACCCAAGCCGGCAAAGGGAAAAGCAACGCCAGCGCTGGATGCCGCCCGCCGCCGTGCCAAGATCTTGCCGCGACCTTGGAAAGCCCTGATGCGGCGCCTGTTTCCAACTCGCGATGCGTTCGATGAAAGCGATGTGTTGACGGCCAAACGTCCGATAAATATCGGCTGTGAGACGACCAACGTCTGCAATGCCAGATGTAGTTTTTGCGGTTACGGCAAGGGAGACGACGGCAAGGACTCCGATCCCCGGACCAAGGGTAAGATTGATATCAAGGCTTTCCGGCATGCGCTAAAACTATACTCCGAGGCCGGCGGCGGTGTTTTTTCAGTAGAACCGATATTGGGAGAGGTAACCGCCCATCCCGATTGGCTGGATCTGATTCGAGAGGCGCGCAACACGCCTAACATCAGTGGCGTCAGTACCTATTCCAACGGTATTCTGCTTCATCGATTTGGCTTCGAGAACATCCTAACGTCCGGTTTGACGGTAATGAATATCTCATCATCGCTGACCAACGAGGAAGGTTACAAACGGCTCTATGGGGTCGACAAATATGAACAAGTAATCAGCAACATCCTTGAACTGATAAAGACGAACAAGAGATTGGGCAGTCCTGTCGACATTCACCTCATGCTCCGAATCGACAAGCCATATTCGAACTTCTTTGATTCAGATCTGTATCGGGAGATCGTGAGCTATATCAAACCAGAAAAAATCTTTGTTGAAGAAAAGCACTGGGACGATTTCCGAGGAGTTATTTCGTTGGAAGATCTACCCAAAGGCCACAAGTTCAAGACCAACCCGGTCGACAAGACCGAACCTTGTTATGCGATGTTCAGGAAGCTCCAGATTCTGACCGATGGCACCTTTCAAGCCTGCTCCTGCCGTGTTGAACCCGAACTATGGGGAGGCAACATTACTGGCTATGAAACCCTGGAAGGTGTTTGGCATGACCCACGCATCGAAGAACTGCGCAACGATTGGTTTGAGGGCGATATACCGACCTGCTGCCTGCAGTGTACTCATTACCAGCCTTACACCAGCCTAGTTCCCGATATGTCGTTTCCGACGATTTCGAAACGCGTGATTAATGCACTTGGGCGCCGGCTGCTGCGGTTGGTCGCTTAAGCGCATATATGCACTCATCCTGCGTAACAATTCGCGCATCTTTCCGTCATGTGGCATGGCATATGGTGGGAGATAATTGATGTCGAAGAGAATTGCGTTGCTGACTGCGGGAACCGGTGAGTGCCACTGGTATCTAATGAACGCCCTGCGTGGGTGCGGTACGGATTTTACGGTTGTTTCCACCTCGAGAATAACCGTTCGACAGCGTCTGCGCCCTATTTACCAATATCTCAGGCATGGCTGGAGCATTCTGCTACGCTCTCTAATTTTAGGACAAACTTCTCCGTTGCCGGTTTGGCCGCCGAGCATGGTGGATGTCCTCGTTGCGAACGATATCAATGCACCCGACGTCCATCGAAAACTGCTTGAATTCAAACCCGATATTCTGTGCATATCGGGCACCAAAATCGTCAAATCTCATATCTTGGAGACGGCGAAACTCTGTCTAAATCTCCACCACGGATTTGTGCCCTATTATCGCGGCGTTTCCAGCTTGAACTGGGTCTGCATAGAAAATAATTTCGAATATTTCTATGTCACTGTTCACGCGGCGACAGCCCAACTGGACCGGGGCGCAGTTTATCAATCCCGGGCGGATACTCCCAATTTGATGGAGGGTTTGTTTCATTTTCAACGCCGGCTGATGCTGAACGGCGGCCGTTTGATGGTTGAAGTGTGTGACGCCCCTGAAAACTATGAACCGATCCACCAACCTCAGGGGATCGCAAGCAGGAATTACCGCCACGCAGAGAAACCGGATGGCTTTTCTGAGATGGCCAGAACGGCATTTGATTCCGATAACATGAAGCGATTTCAAGTCAATGGGCAGGGTGCCGGCAAGGGACCGGTATACCGATATCTCCGGCGACGCCTTCGGAAGAAACTGGTACGGCCCAGATTGAGTAACGGATTTTATCTCGTGAACTATCACGATATCTGTAAGGACGTCCCAAAACCCGTCGAAACCGGACGAATACCGGCCATCTATACAACGATAGATAACTTTCAGGCGTGCCTATCCGGTTGACGCAGACACCCGCTACATCTAGTATCTGTCCATTA
>CAZPWJ010000146.1:0-7646 GCA_964590195.1 uncultured Rhodospirillaceae bacterium
CGGCCATATGGATCATGCGGGCGGCGTCGCCGAGCTGGCCGAACGCCTGGGCGTGCCCATCGAGGGGCCGCACGAGGCGGACAAGTTTTTGATCGACGGCCTGGCCGAGTCCGGCGCCAAATACGGACTGACCTACGCCCGCCCCTTCACGCCGGACCGTTGGCTCAATGACGGCGACACCGTAAGCTTTGGCAACGAAACCATGTCCGTGCGCCACTGCCCCGGCCATACACCGGGGCATGTGATCTTTCACCAGGCCGAGGCCAAGGTGGCGATCGTCGGCGATGTGCTGTTCCAGGGTTCCATCGGGCGCTCAGACCTGCCCGGCGGCGATCACGACACCCTGATCAACTCCATCCGCACACAGCTTTGGCCCCTGGGCGACGAGACAACGTTCGTGTCAGGCCACGGCGGCCTGTCCACCTTTGGCCAGGAACGCCAGACCAATCCCTTCGTGGCGGATCAGCTGTTCGCGGACTAATCCCGCTCCGTTAACCCCGCTTGGCGTAATCCACGGTCAGCCAGCGTTCCGGGCTTATATAAACCTTGATGGCGTTGCCCTTGGCGTAGCTTTCGGCCGAGCCGGCGGCATAGTCCTTGCCCTGTTGTTCGCCCAGATAGCGTTGCGCCATGGGTTGCAGATCGCCCAGCAGATCCGAGGGCACAATGGATGATACCGGGCCTTCTATGGAGACATATTTGTAGGGCGCGGTGGAGGTCTGCACCAACAGGCTGACCCGGCTGCCTTTCGTCACCAACCGGCCCTTGTGCGCCGTACTCTGGGTCAGGAACCAGACATCGCCGCCCGCTTCATAGTCGTACCAGACCGGGCTGCTTAACGGACCTTTGCCATCCTCCGGAATTGACAGCACGCCGATATGCGCCTCGCCCAGAAATGCCTCCCGCTCCGCCTTTGTCATATTGAACGCCATGGCCGCCTCCCGAATTTGCTCAACTTTGTTTGCTGGGTCATGATAACGCGGCGTGGCGCAAGGCGCGTAAGGAATTTTGTATCTAGGAGAGTTGCCCCATGGTTCATGACCCCCGCATGCCGGCACCCGAAGACTGTGTGCTGGCCCTGCAACTGGAGAAATGGGCGGCGGCGAAGCCTGACGACACGGCGATCATTTTCGAGGGCGGCGAAAGCTGGACCTGGGCCGAGGCCCTCAGCCTGACCCGGCGCGCCGCCAAGGGTTTGCAGAACATGGGCGTCAAACAGGGCGAGCATGTGCTGTCCTGGCAGCCGAACGGGCGCGAGGCGGTGCTGACCTGGTTCGGCCTGAATTATCTGGGCGCCGTCTATGTGCCGCTGAACACCGCCTATAAGGGCGGCCTGTTGCAGCACGTGGTACAGATCTCGGATGCCAAGCTGATGGTCTGTCATGCCGGCCTGGCGCCCAGCCTGAACGATATCGACCCAGGCGCCTTGGCCGATGTCATCATCACCAACGGTACGGCCGAACTGGACAATTTGACGGTGCATGCCGCCGGAACGCTGTTGGCGGATGATGATGATGTCACGCCCGACGGCACGGTGCAGCCCTGGGACAGCCAGTACATCATCTTCACCTCCGGCACCACGGGGCCGTCCAAGGCGGTGCTGTCGTCCTATGTCCATAACTTCGCCACCGCGCCCGAGAGCTATACCTGGGTCGACGGCACGGACCGCATCCTGGTCAATCTGCCCATGTTCCATATGGGCGGCACCATGTTCGTCAATCTGGCCCTGGCCCATGGCGGCTCGGCGGTGGTGGTGGAAAGTTTCCGGACCGAGGAGTTCTGGCCCACCATTCACGACTACGGCATCACCTTCGCCTGCTTCCTGGGCGCCATGGCGCCGTTTCTGTTGAAACCTCCCGCCTCTGACAAGGACAAGCAGCATCCCCTGCGCAACGTCGTCTGCATTCCCTGGAATGAAGACGCCCTGGCCCTGGCGGAGCGTTTCGGCTTTCAGATGCGCACGGTCTTCAACATGACGGAAACCTCCGTGCCCCTGATCTCGGGCATCAACCCGCAGGCCCTGGGCACCTGCGGCAAGCCCAGGCCGGGCGTGGACGTCCGCGTGGTCGACGGCAATGATTGCGAGGTCGCGCCGGGCGAGGTCGGCGAGTTGATCGTGCGCACGGACCGGCCCTGGTCCATGAACCACGGCTATTACAAGAACCCCGAAGCCACCGCCGATGCCTGGCGCAACGGCTGGTTCCATACCGGCGACGGCTTCCGCTATGACAAAGAGGGCTATTTCTATTTCGTCGACCGGATCAAGGACGCCATCCGCCGCCGGGGCGAAAACATCTCGTCATTCGAAGTGGAATCCGAGGTCAGCCTGTACCCCGGCGTGGCCGAGGTCGCCGCCATCCCCGTGCCCAGCGAATTCAGCGAGGACGAGGTGATGATCGTGGTCGCCCCGCCGCCCGGACAGAACGTGGACCCCAAGGCGCTGTTTGAATTTCTGGAACCGCGCATGGCCCATTTCATGCTGCCACGTTACATCCGGGTAATGGACACTCTACCCATGACGCCAACCCAGAAAATTCAAAAGAACCTTCTGCGCGATGACGGCATAACCGACGATACCTGGGACCGGGAAGCCCACGGCATCAGGGTGCGGCGGCAAAAACTCTAACTATTACTGCTGGGCAGACGCCCCCGGTCATGGGGGCTGTCGAAATCCAGATCGGGGCCAACGGGCACGATACCGAATGGATTCACCGCGTCGTGGCTGCCGTAATAGTGCTCTTTCGTGCGCGGGATATCGACGGTGGCGGCGATGCCGGGCCATTGGTAGAGCTCGCGCAGATAGTTCGACAGGTTCGGAAAATCCGCGATCCGTTGGCGGTTGCACTTGAAGTGGCCCACATAGACCGCATCGAAGCGAACCAAGGTCGCGAACAGGCGCCAATCCGCCTCGGTGATGCGCGGGCCGGTCAGGTAGCGCCGGCTGTCCAGGCGTGCCTCCACTTGATCTAGGGCATCAAACACATTGTTGAAGGAGGCTTCGTAAGCTTCCTGTGTGGTGGCGAAACCGGTGCGGTAGACGCCGTTGTTGATGTTCTCGTAAACCAACTCGTTGACCGTATCGATTTCGGCCTGCAGGTCTTCGGGGTACATATCCGGCAGGGATTTCGTGGCCAGAGCATCAAAGGCGCTGTTGAACATGCGGATGATGTCGGAGGATTCGTTATTGACGATGGTGCGGACCTCTTTGTCCCACAACACGGGCACGCTGCAGCGTCCGGAATAGTCCGGTACCGCCTGGGCATAAATCTGATGGGTGTACTTGGCGCCCGTGACCGGATCGCCGCCGTTCATCAATTCCCAGCCGTTTTCCAGCATCAAGGGTTCCACATAAGCCACGGAGATAACATCCTCGAGGCCTTTCAGGGCGCGGAAGATCAGGGTCCGATGGGCCCAGGGGCAGGCATGCGCGACCACCAGATGATAACGTCCGGCCACGGCGGGAAAATCGTCGTCGCCGATAAAGTTGCGAAAGGCCGTGGTCGGGCGGATATAACTGCCTTTCTCGTTGCGCTTGGCGAAATCCTGTTGGGTCCATTTCCCCTGCACCATGATCCCCATGATCGTAATCCTTTTCTAGAGGCCCATGCGCTGGGCGATAACGTTACGCTGAATTTCGCTGGTGCCGCCGCCGATGGGACCAACGCGGGCGTCACGGAACATCATCTGCATGTCCTGGTCAAGGATATAGCCGGCACCGGCCAGCACCTGCATGGCCATGTCCGCGACCTTCCAGTTGACCTCGGTGGTATAGGCCTTGGCGACGGCGTTTTCCATGATCGGATCGACGCCCGCATCAAGCATCTGCGCCACGCGGAATGTCAGGGCGCGGGCGGTCTGATACATGATCTGCATCTCGGCGAATTTATGGCTGACCGCCTGGAACTTGCCAATGGGACGGCCGAACTGCTCCCGCTCCTTGGCGTAGGCCAGGGCGTGTTCCAAGATCTTCAGGGTATTGCCGACACCATTGGCGGCCAGGTTCAGACGCTCCACGTTGAGGCATTTCATCAGGCCCTGCCAGCCGTCGTTCTCGGTGCCGATCAGGCGGTTGGCCGGCAGGCGGACGTCCTCGAAGAAGCAATGGTTGGCTTCGGTGGTAAAACGTCCCAGGGCATCGAGGCGCTGGATGGTAACGCCGGGCAGGGTGGTGTCGACCACGAACATGGAGATACCGTCATAGCCTCGGCCCGGCTTGGTCTTGCAGACCACGACCAGGTTATGGGCTACATGAGCGGCGGAATTATAGATCTTCTGGCCGCTCAGAATGTAGTCATCCCCATCGCGCTTGGCGAAGGTCTCGATGGAGGCAACGTCGGAGCCATAGTCGGGCTCGCTCAGACAGAGTGCCAGGCGCATGTCGCCGGAAATAATCTTGGGCAGAATTTCCCGCTTCATCTCGTCGCTGCCGTGCAGGGCGATATGCATGCCGGCATAGATACAGGTGATGCCCCAGGCCTGGGCGATACCGCCGTAGTGATAGCCGAGCGCCTCGCCCAACACGGCCAGATCCATGAAAGAGCCATTCTGGCCGCCGTATTCCTCCGGATAAACAATGCCGTTGACGCCGGCCTCGGCCAATGCGGCGCAGGCCTCGTAAGGATATTCGCCGGCTTTGTCGAGCTCGCGGATCTTCTCCGCCGGCAGGACCCGCTGCAAGGTGCCCAACACGCTGTCGCGCAGCAGTTTCTGCTCTTCCGTAAAGCCGAATGTCAGATTTGGATCGTCCATGAATTAAACTCCCTACATCAGGTCTTGTAACAATGGCCGCACATGGTTGGCGAAGCGTTCCAGCTGTTCCTGGCGGCGTTCATACGGCCCGGCAAAATCCAGCGAGATATGGCGCACGCCGGCATCGTGGTAGGCGCGGATGGTAGCCGCTACGTCTTCCGGAGCACCCAGGGCACCGTAGCGCTTGGTCGCCTTGCGCATGTCCATACCGTAGCGGATGCTGAGATGCTCCGCTGCCTCATCCAACGCCTGGCCCGCGCTGTCGGCGACGCGGGCAAACAATAGATGCGCCGTGCCGAAGGTTTCAAAATTGCGCCCCGCACCGCCCGCCGCATCGGCGATCACGGTCAGGCCGTCGCGGTACATCTCGGGCGTGATGGCGTAGGAAAACCAGCCATCGCCAATGCGTCCAGCCCGTTGCAGGGCCGCCGTGGCGCGGCCGCCGCACCAGATCGGCGGGCCACCCGCCTGTGCCGGGGGCGGCGTCATGCGCACATCCTGAAAGGAATAGAATTGGCCATCGTTGCTGACGCTTTCGCCGCTCCAGAATTTGCGCAGCACGCCAATGCCCTCGGACAAACGGGCGCCGCGTTCATGGCGCGGCACGCCGCAGGCCTCGTATTCCTTGGGAAATTCGCCACCCACACCAACGCCAAAAATAAACCGGCCCTCGGTCAACAGATCAATGGTCGCGACCTGCTTGGCGACGGGTGTGGGATGGCGCAGGGGCAGCAGATAGACCGAGGTGCCAAACAGCAAGCGCCGGCTGGCCACCGCCGCCTGGGCGATCTGCAACAGCGGATCCATGAACGGGATCTCCATGGAAATATGATCGCCGCACCAAAAGGAATCATAGCCCAGTTGATCGACCTGTTCGACCATGTGGACCAGTTCGTCAATCTTTGGCAGCCATTGCCCGACGCCGGGTTCGGTACGCCGGTGCATGGTGTTCACGCCGATTTTCAGATCTTTGTTCAGGGGTAAGTGCATCGGGCCTCGCTTATCATGCCTTAAGCCTAACGCCGATAGACGGGCCGGACTAGTACCAGATGAAGCGCAATATTGTTCGTATCAGGAAACAAAGCTGCTATTTATCAGGCACTGTTTCCTTGATTGATGCCGAGACTGGAAAGCATGGACAATCTAAGCGAAATGGCGGTATTCGCCAAAGTCGTGCAGCAACGCAGCTTTACCGCCGCCGCGCGGGATCTGGGCCTGTCCAAATCCGCGGTATCGAAACAGGTTGGACGCTTGGAAGACCGTCTGGGCGCGCGGCTGTTGAACCGGACCACGCGAAAGCTGTCTCTAACCGAGGTTGGAGAGGTGTTCTATGAACGCTGTGCCCACATTGTTGAGGAAGCACGGGCCGCGGCGGACGAAGTAGGCAGCATGGCCGCGACCCCGCGGGGCCGTCTGCGGGTGAATGCGCCCATGACCTTTGGCACTCTGCACCTGGGCCCTGTCATCGCCGACTTTCTCGAGGCCCATGGTGAGATCGAGGTGGACCTGGTGCTTGACGACCGCTTCAGCGATTTGATCGAGGATGGCTTCGATGTGGCGGTCCGCATTGCCGCGCTGGTGGACAGCTCGTTGATCGTGCGCCGCCTGGCCCCCTCGCGTTCGGTGCTATGCGCGGCGCCGGATTACTTGCGCCGCCATGGCCGTCCGGAAAAGCCCGAGGATCTGCGTGGGCACAATTGTTTTGGCTATCTCTACCGCGCCTCGGGCACGGACTGGACCTTGAACGGTGCCAAGGGGCCAGTTTCCATCCCCTTGCAGGGAAACCTGCGGGCCAACAATGGCGAGGTCTTGCGCCACGTGGCCCTGGCCGGTACCGGCATCGTCGCCCTGCCCAGTTTTATCGTGGGGAGTGATCTGCGCGCCGGTACGTTGGTGGAATTCCTGCCCGAATGCGTGCCGCAAACCCACAGTATTCACGCGGTCTATCCCCACCGCCGCCACCTGATGCCGAAAGTGCGCGCCTTCGTGGATTTTCTGGCCGCGCGATTCGGGCCGGAGCCCTATTGGGACCTATCCTGAAGCGGTCATGACAGCAGAATTTGTTGATATTTCGCTGATCGCGCTGATCTCGTTCTGCGCCGCCCTGGCCCAGGGTGCCACCGGCTTTGGCTTCGCCATTATCGCCCTGCCGTTCCTGTTGCTGGTGCTGGGCAGCCTGGATGCGGTTGGCTTGACCATCATCCTCAATCTGCTGGTCTCGCTGGTGCTGGCGCCCGGTCTGTGGCGGCAGGCGCCGCGCGGCCCATTGATGCGCCTGTCCCTGGGCAGCGCGCTGGGTTTTCCCCTCGGCCTGATAATCTTCCTCAATGCCAGCCTGGACTGGGTGCGCCTGGCGATTGGCTTGATCATACTGGGATTCGCCGGTGCCCTGGCCTTGCGGCAAAACAAGGCTTCGCCCGTCAGTGAACTTGTCGCCCGGCCCTGGCTGGACGCCTTGGTCGGTGTTCTATCGGGTGCCATGGCCACGGCCCTGGCCATGCCGGGGCCGGCTGTAATGCTGTATCTATCGGCCCGGGGCATGGCCAAGGAAGCACTGCGCGCCTGCACGCTTTGTCTGTTCACGCTTTCATACGGCGCAGCCCTTGTTCTGCAGGCCGGCTCGGGCGCGGTGGCCAGCCAAGCCTGGCAGGCAGCCGCTTTCGCCGCCCTGCCCACCATATTGGGAGCGGTCGCCGGCCACCGCCTATCCAGCCGGATTGATGAAAGCCGGTTTCGGGCCATTGTCCTGGGCATACTGCTGGTTACGGGAGCCTATACCACTGGCGCGGCGCTGTTGAATTGGTGAGTGGGTACGCTGAAAAATGAAATTTCTAATTGAATGATTCGTGCCTATCCGGTTAACGCAGACACCCACTTCATGTAGGGTGCTTCCAATC
>CAZPWJ010000147.1:0-7488 GCA_964590195.1 uncultured Rhodospirillaceae bacterium
GCGCTGAGCCCCCCCGCATAGGTTGCGGCCAGGAAGGACCCATAAAAACAATGGCTTAGCGGAAGCGTACCAGCGTTTAAAATCCCCTTCGCCCACCATAATCGCCGCTACAACCGCCCTTTTGGCCCGTTTTTGCATACTCATGGTTGTATTGGCGCGTTTCGCATCGTTTTCGCCGGCAGACTGCCATTTCGGAACTGCTTTCATGATGCCGCCGCCCCGTGGCGGACGTCAGGTTCCTGCTGGGGCTGCATGAACCGCTCGATCCTCTGGTGCTCCCGGCGCTGCATCTCGGCGATCATCTCCGCCTCCGTGGCGCTCCAGGTTCCGATCTGATTGATCATGCGATCGATGAACGCTTCCGCCTCCGCCAAGGAAACTTCGAACCAGTCGCCCTCGATCCGTTGGGCACCGAACTCCTCGTGGAACGATGTCTTGATCCGCTCAGAGACTGGCCTGCCCGCAAGCCACCAATGCCTGTGCAGGCGCAGAGGCGCGGCGGTGGCCGAGCGCAGGGTCGAAAGCCGGTTCATGACGTCGGTGGCGGCGCCGACCTTCATCGAACCATCGTCCTCGGCGGCGGCCAGGTACAGGCAATGGAAGCCCTGTCCGTCGATGAAGCTTGCAAAACCGCGTGGACGCCTCATTTCGAATTTCTCCGGGTGTCTGATGTTGATTGCGGGACAGCGGGTGTCTGGCGGATCGGCGCAAAAACAAAACCCGCCGCGGGAGCTCCCGGGCGGGTCTGGACATGGTGATTTGCGACGTTATCCGAAAACATGCCAGAAACGGAACAAGGTGGCAACAGTGTAAGTTTACCGCACTTTTGCTCAAGCGGCGTTCCTGCGGTTCAGCGCCTCGACGATGTCGGCAAGAGCGCGTTTGTGGCGAAGGCGGACGGTCTCCCGGCTCTGTCCGACGATCATGCCGACCTTCCGATTGCCCAGCTTGAACGCCTTGGCCCAGACGATGCGTCGGTCCAGGGGCGTTTCGATGAAGGCCATCCAGGTCGCGGTCTCGTCCATCCTGGTGATGGCCCCGGGACTGGGCGGAGAGAGCCGGACCACGGTCTCGTGGTAGCCGAACACGTCCCAGTAGTCGTGGATGACGTCGGGCCATGCCGAACGGTGTCCGGCGGGCCATACGCCTGGTACGCGAAGGCGGCGGATGGTATCGGCGGCCTCGAGGAGGCGGGCGGCGACAGCCTCGACGTCCCAGTATTCGACGATGCGTCCGCTTGGGAAATAGGCTCGGTTGCTCATGGTGTGGTTTCCCGGCAAAGGATATCGAGGGCGGCGCCGAGGGGCGAGGCGGGCTGGGCTCCCTCCAGGGGCTGGTGCAAGGCGCCCAGGCGGGACATGGCGGCGGCCAGCTCCCGGGGCGTCCTGCCGAACTGCAGGGCCAGACTGGCGAGGATCGAGGCATCGTTGAGGGTCGCATCCATGCCCGAGCCGGCCTTGGCATCGGAGATGAAGATTTCGCGCGGCTGGGCGGTCCCGGGATCGAAGCCGATGGTGACTGTGTAGGCGCGCCCTTCGGTCTCGAATTCGAGGCTGACATTGGGCCGCCTGTTCGGCAGCTTTCTTCTCGGCTCCAGACTCGGATCTGGGGTTTTCGGGGCGTTACCGACCGTTACCGCGTTTGTTACCATGTTTGTTACCAATCCACCCTATAAATATATAATTAAATCAAATAGTTAGTAGTAGTAGGTAACAAAGTAACGCTGGTAACGTGTTTCAACAGACCCTATAGAGAGAATTCATGTGGTTGTTCGGCATCGATCCTAAAAAGCGCGCGTGCGTATAGGGGTGTGTCGAACCGCGTTACCAGCGTTACTTTGTTACCTATTCAATGATTTCAAAACGTTACAGGTAACAAAAGGGGTAACAGAGCTTTTGACCCTGTTACCTGCAAGCAATTGATTTCGTTGCGTTTTCACCTCTCCGCCTCGTTAGACAGCAATTGCCGCCGACAGGGGAAGGCTGACCGCCCGGCTTTTCAGCGGCCCGAAACACAACACTTTCGTCGGCTCCGCGCCGTCGCTTCTTTTCAAGATTCGGCCCCAACCGGTCGCCCATGGCGTGTCCCGCAGGATGCGTTTGATGCCCGAATGGGTATTTGAAACCATCAACCGGCCGTCCGCGACCTTCATGCCCAGGCGCGCCAGCGCGGCGGTAGCCGCCTCCATATCGACCTTGTCGTCCATCTGGGTGTTGATCTGGGCGGCGCGGGCCACCAGTTCGCCGGCGTTGCGTTCGATGGCATGACCGCTCACGGTGACCCGGTGTCGGGATTCCATGAGGGCGGCGAGAAGATTGACCTCGTCACGATCGCCCAGGGTCTCGGTCTGATCCACCCAGTCGCTGCTTCGAAGCCAACTGCGGGCCGTCTCGAGGTCGATCACGCCGGAGCAGTGGAGCAGATAGGCGCCGGCCAGCAAACCGCCGAGCTGATCGCCGATCCGCCGGTTGCCCAGATGCTCCGCCGCGGCCTCGCCGAACACCTCGGCGTTGCGGCGAATGACGGGGACATGGCGCACGGCGCGGGCTTGCAGACGGGCGCAGTATTCCGGCGTCAGCAGCTCGAGCGCCGTGGGCTTGATGGTCTCGGAAAAATGCTTGCTCGCCTCCGGGCTGTTGTCCTTGAGAAGACCGAGGATAGTGACGCGGGTCGCGTCCGCGTGCTGCTTGATGCCGACGCCGATGGAGGCGAAGGCGAAGCAGGAACGGATGTCGAAGGCGATGGCCTGGCCGGAGGTCGAGCCCTTGATGATCTTGCCGCCGCTCTCGCTCGAGGCCTGGCGCATAAGGGCGAGTACGTTGTCGATGGTCGTGCTGGCGCGGCTGTCCTCGCTTTCAGCCTCGTCGAACACCACGGGGCGGGCGTCATGGCCCAGGGTCTGGCGCAGGCCCGCTTCGGTGGTCCGGCTTTGCACCACCAGACCAATGTCGCCCAGGCAGCGGCGGACGATATTGTCCATGACCCAGGACTTGCCGCCGCCGGCGGCCGAGGTAATCCAGATATGGGGCCGCCAGCCCAGGGCGCCGCAGATGGGCGCGACCACGCACCAGCCGGCCAGCAAGGTTCCGTAGACCGGCCGCTCCCACATCAGCAGATCGCACAGCTCGTGCAGGCGATGGGCCTCCCGGGTGCTCAACGGGTTTTCGACGCTGCAGCGCAACGGCGCCGAGGCCTCGTAGATGAAGCGGGATTGGAAGTTGGAGATATCCAATTCCCGGCCATCGACGACCAGGCGGTCGCCGAGGTGCAGAGCCACGCGGCCGTCGTCCCACCAGGCGCCGCGGCCACGCATGCGCTCGGGCCGGAACACGCCGGCCCTGAAACAGGCCTCGATCAGGGCATTGGCGGCCCGATCGACGGCCTGGCCGGTGAAGCCCTTGTCGGATCGATACTCGCGCTCCCAGTAGTACAGCGGCGCAAGCTGAAACAGCGTGCCCTTGTCCCGCAACGCCCGGCCCGAGGCTTCGATCACCTGCCGTCCCCGAGCACTCAGAAAGTAGAAAAGACCCTTGTTGTAACCGAGTGGCTTGAAATTGCTCTGTGCCCCAAGGGGGCCGTCATCGCTATGGTCGTCCGAACCGGGCAGAGGCGGCTCGGCGTCCCGGGGCTCGGAGGGTGCCTGCGGGCTCGATGGCGTTCGCACCTCCCGCATGCGCGCCTGGATGAAGGCGCGGGTCTGCTCCGGCGTCCAGCCATCCTCGTGGGCATCGGCCAGGTCCCAGCCATCGGCGACGCCGTCTGGCGGGTCAACCACCCGGATCCCGGCGGCGACACCGTCCAGCAACTGGGCGATGCCGGGTTTGAAGACTCCGTAGCTATCGGTGCTGCCCTCGGCGGCCGCCCGGCCCGGCTGGTCGGCATCGGGAATGATCAGAATTTTTCGTCCCGAGAGCGGGAACCAGTCCACATGGCGGATCGCCTTCGAGCCACCGGGCCAGGTGATCACGACGCAGTTTGGCGCCAGGCGGCGGCCCGCATCTACGGCTTTTTCGCCCTCGACGATGATCACGTTGGCGGATGCGTTGGCGGCGAGACTTTCGAGGCCGTAGAGGGGCCGCGGTTTCGGGAAACCGAGCCAGCGCCACATGGTGCGCCCGTCGTTCGAGCGGCAAAATGTGTGGGGCAGGACCTCTTTGCCGCCACGAGGTTTGTCGAAGCGGCAGATGTAGCCGAGCAGCTGTCCATTGGCGTCATGGTATTTCCAGACCGCCGATGCCTTGCCATGGCGGCTGTGCTGGAAGGCCGGTTCGGGAGCGTCCTCGGGCACCGGCATCAGCGGCGACCATTTGGCTTTGTCGTTCTTGCCGGTGCGGTTGACGCTGGCAGTCTTGCCGCCCTCGGGGCTAGCGTCCTCAGTAATACCCAATTCCTGGGCCAATTGCCGGGCGGCTTCGCCCTGTTTCATGCCATGGATCGCGGCGTAGAGGCTGATTGGATCGCTGCCCGCTTCACCGGCCGCAAAATCCGACCAGACACCCGTCTCGACATTGATCCTGAGGCTCTTGCCCGGAGTGCCCCGCAGATCGCCAACCTCGAATTCGGGGCCGTTGAGGCGCCCAGCCGGAAACCACTTCCCGAGTAGCCCCGGATAGGCCGCCAACGCGGCACTGTTGATGGCATCGAAGTCCGGCGATTTCATTGAAACCGCCCCTCCGGCACGATGCCCTTGAACCAGGATCCGTCGGGCCGGATCGCGAAGAACCCGAAACCACTGCCCTGGTGTTTGGGATCCCTGGCGATGTAGAGCTTCTCACCCTGGTCGAAGAACCAGTTTCCAGCCCCGAACGAAGCGTCCAGGAAGCCGGGCAGGTTCCCTCGGGCGGCGCCATAGACGTTGCGCAGGCTCAGGCGCTGGCCGGGCATCATGCCGTGCCTTTCGAAACATCATCGAGGGAACGGGCCAGGATGGCCGTCCCGCCGGCCTCCGAAACAACCCGCAGGAAATTGCGCTGTTCTGGTCTGGATCGTGTATTGGGCCCCTTGACCTCGATGGCGACGACCCGGGCGATGGATTGGCCGATCATCTCGGGGGTGACCAGAATGGTCTGGAAGCCGATCAGATCCGAAGAGCCTGGGCAGAGGCCGTAGGCAACCCTGCTGCCGTCGGGATAGACGGCAACGCCGACGTTGTTTCTGAACAACCGCATATCGGCCCGGGAGCCGAACTCACGCAGGATCGTCCGCAGGAGCGTTCTCTCGGACGGCGCGGCGGTGACGGAGCCTGGGCGTTTCATCGCCTCAGGCCACGGCGTCGACGTCGATAAGCTTCTTCCCGCCGGCAATCAGTCCCGCGTTCCGATGACGGAGCTTGCGCAAAGCCGCGCTTTCCATCTGCCGGATGCGTTCTCGGGTGAGCCCTTGTTCCTTGGCAATTGCCTCCAAGGTCTTGGCCTCGCCATCGATCCCATAGCGTTGGCGCAGGACGTGCTCCAGCCGTGGCGGCAGGGTTTTCAGGGCCTTGGACAGGGTGTCCAGGGCATCGGTCTTTTCCAGCAGCCTGTCCGGCGGGTTTGGCTCTTGTACCGTTGCGATCAGAGTGGTCATTTCTTCCGCCCCCATGGTGACAACGCCGACGTTCCTGGTCATCTCCGCGTCGATATGCCGAGGTGGGAACAGATCGAACGGTGTGCATTCGAGCGCTAAGGCTATTCGCTCCACGCTGGGCAACCAGTATCCATCCTTCATCAGTGGGATTTTTCGTAGGTTGAGGAATTTGCCGATCTGCGATGGACCCACGCCTGTCGCCCGGCTCAAGGCCGCCGCCGTCCAGAAACCCTTCTTCCGCATGGCCGTTAGAAAGAAGTTGTTCCGGACCGTGAGGGTGATTTCGTAATCCTTCATGCCGCGACCCTCCCAAACTTGCGTTGGCGGGCAGTCCAGACGTGGTCGGCCCAGCCTGGCCGGTATCCCCGTGCCGCCTCTATTTTTTGCAGATCTTCCAGCGACCGTGCCCGGCCTACTTCACGTTTGCGCTGCCGTCGCAGTGCATCGAGATCGACCTCCTCGAGCTCACCCTCGACATGCTCGACCTCGCGGCCCTGGGTTTCGTATGCGTGGCCACAGGACGGGCACACCGGGGCCGGGGCATGGCAGGCGTAGCATTTGGGGCATTGTCGGACCTGAATGTCTGGATCCACCTGTTCGCCGGCGCCCCGGCGATCCCGGCCCTCGAGCGACCATTCCCGGTCGTCGTCGGGCAGTCCGTGGCGGAGGACATTTCCCACGTGGTCGAGGATAATGGCGGTTTTCCCAGGTTGCGGGCGGAGCGCACGGCCAATTTGCTGTAGATACAGGGACAGTGACTGGGTCGGGCGCAGGAGGATTGCCGCCTCTACCGCCGGCACGTCGAACCCTTCCGAGATCAGATCGCAGTTGGTCAGAACCTGGATATCGCCCGCTGCAAAGCGATCCATGATCCGTGCCCGCCGCCGGCTGTCCTCGGTCCCGTCCACATGCTCGGCTCGGATCCCAACGGAGCGGAATTGCTCCGCCACATGCCTGGAATGATCGATGCCGACGCAAAAGGCGATGGCCTGCTTACCCGGTGCGAGTTTGAGGTAATGGCGGACGGCATCGCCGGTGATGGTCGGCTTGTCGACGGCGTCGGCCAGCTGATTTCTGGCGAAATCGCCCGCCCTGGTCCGTACACCCTTGAGGTCGATACCGATGGGTGGTGCATAGACAGCGTAGGGGGACAAATACCCGGCATCGATCAGTTCACGGACCGTCGGTCCGCAAATCATGGTCTCGAACAGATCGTTCAGGGCCCGGCCGTCCAGTCGGTATGGCGTTGCCGTCAGGCCGATGGCCTTGGCCGCGGCATAACGCTCGAACACCTTGAGCCAGGTCTTGCTCGGACAGTGGTGGGCCTCGTCGAAGATGATCAGGTCGGGCGGCATGATCCGGTCGAAGCGGCGCACCAGGGTCTGCACGCTGGCCACCTGAATGACATCGCGGCTCATCGTGAAACCGGGCGCGATCAAGCCATGGGGAATGCCCATGGCCTCGAAGGTTCGGCTCGCCTGGATAAGCAGTTCCTGACGATGGACGATAAACATGGTGCGTTTGCCGCGTTCGGCGGCGCGTGCGGCCATCCAGGCCATCATTAAAGTTTTACCGCCGCCTGTTGGCAGCTGGTAGAGGATACGGCTGAAACCGGCGGAAATCGCCCCTCGCAGCCTTCCGATGTCCGTATTCTGGTAGTCCCGAAGTGCAAAGGTCATCTATGCGACCCACCTGTCGTCCTCTTTGTGCGGACGCGGTACGTCATCGGGCCAGGGCAACCCGTCGGGCCACTGCTCCGAGAACCAACGCAGGCATTTTTGGTAGGTATCCATGGTGCATCCGGCTCCCTCACGCAGGCGGCGAAAGAACTTTCCGTCGTTGCGGACGATGGTCGAAACCCGCGCCAGGGAGCGGTTGGTGGCGATGCAATAAGCATCGGCCAGGGTCAGAATATGTTCTCGA
>CAZPWJ010000148.1:0-7021 GCA_964590195.1 uncultured Rhodospirillaceae bacterium
GGTTTCGAGCGTCCTCAGCGTGTTGTTGAGGCGGCGCGTGGTGGGGCCGGCGGGTTTTAGGCTATCCACTCTCTCCGCCAGTTTGCGCAGGATGATTTCGCCCTCCATCTGGGCGATTCGCTGCCCGACGCAGCGGTGAATGCCGGTGCCGAACGATAGGTGGGCCGAGGGCGGGCGGGCGATGTCGAATGTCGTAGCCTTGTCGAATTGACGGCCGTCCCGGTTTCCGGCGCCCAGGAACAGGAGGATCTTTTCATCCGGGCCCATCGAGACGCCGGACAATTCCGTAGCTTTCGAGGTGGTGCGGAAGAAGGTCTGGACAGGTGATTCGTACCTCAGCACTTCCTCGAAAGCGTGGCCGGCACGCTGGGGATCGTCCCGCAGCAGCTTCCATTGTTCAGGGTGCTCGGCGAAGCACAGGAGCGCGTTGCCGATCCCGGCGACCGTGGTATCGATGCCCGCCGTCAGCAGCGACCGCACAAGCAAGCCGGCCTCTTCCTCGGTCACCTTCCCCTCGTCCGCGGATTGAAAGATCACCTCGCCGATACCGCCCGGCTTCAATGCGTCGCGCTTGCAGTGCTCCATGATCCAGGCATGGACTTCTGCAGAAATATTCAGGGCATCCTGCCGAAGATGGTTGCTTGGGCCGAATGTGTTGAAGACCAGATTGCCGTAGGTCAGCAGATTTTCGCGGCCCTCCTCGTTAAGCCCGACCGCGTCCGGAAAAACTTTGAGGGGATAAGCGACGGCGATATCGGCGACGCCGTCGACCGTTCCGCGCTGCAGCAGCTTGTCGATGAGAGCGTCGGCATCGCTCTCGAACCGGGACTGCAGCGCCGCCACCGATTTTTGCGACATGGCCCGGGCCAGGACGGTGCGGGCGCGGGTGTGTTCGGGCGGGTCGGCTTCCAGCACGAGGCTGGGCGGGCGGAACGGCTCCTCGGTTTTGAAATTGGCCAAGCCGACACCGGCCGACGAGCAGAAGGTTTCGAAATCCTTCAACACGGCGCCGCATTCCTCAAAGCGGGCCGACGCCCAGATATCGTATTTGCTCAACCAGAAAACCGGTCCGGCCTCCCTCATTTCCTCATGATACGGATAAGGGTTGGAGAGGAATTCATCGCCGAAAGGGTCGATGTCCAGTTGCCTGACGGATGAATTCCGGGCATCGGACTGCTGCGCGGATGCTGATGACGCCATTTTTCCCTCCCCAGAGATTTCCGGTTGATGGCGTGATTGTCTCAGGTTAAATTTTATAAGTCAATAAAATTTTATAGGTCTATAAATTGTCGAAAAAGCCATCACAGCGCAAACGCACCGCGGAAATCTTCGACGCAGCGGCGGACGTGTTTGCCGGCAAGGGCTATCCCGGCGCCAGCACCAAGGAAATTGCCGAACGTTTGGGCATCCAGCAGGCCGGCGTCTATTACTATTTCAAGTCCAAGGAAGCGGCGTTGGCCGAGGTCTGCCGGATCGGCGTAGCGGGCTTTCTCGAAAATCTTCGAGCCATCTCGCAATCCGATGCGCCGGCCGACGAAAAAATCCGGCAGGCCGTCGCCGGTCATCTGTTGCCGATCGGCGACCGTCTCAATTATGTCCGGGTCTTCCAGAACGAGCGGCGGCATCTGACGGGCGCAAACCGCAAGCGCGTCGCCGAGTTGACGAACGAGTATGAGCAAGAACTGCGCGGGCTTTTCGAAGCAGGCGTGCGGGAAGAGCTGTTCCGCGAAGATCTCGACTGCCGCCTCGCGACGCTGGCGCTGCTTGGCATGTGCAACGGGGTTGCCACCTGGTACCAACGCAATCCCGACAAGGAACTTTCCGACATCGTTTCGGCCTATGCCGAGATGGCTTTGAACGGGGTGAAACGCTGAGAATTGCCGGAGCCCGATGTTTCGGGCGTTCGCCTGGGCGTCAAAATGGACTAGAATTGTTCAAATAACGTCTCGGGGAAGACCAGCATGTTCCTTTTATCCGGACCTGCCCACGCCGTCGTCAACGACGAGTATGTCGGCGGCATGTTGCCGCTGGTGGTGTTCGGAGCGGCGGCCGCCTTCGTGCTTTATTTGCTGGCTCGGGCGAAGTGGCGCAAATTCCTGGAAAATAGAAGGCTCGGCGGCGAATAGGCCCAGGGCTTTATGAAATTGCGACCTAATTGCACCGAGTGGGTGCAATTGCTTCTTAATCGTGTTAATAATTTTCAACTCAGTTGGAGTTTCCATCGGAATTTCGGGTGGAAGGCGGCATGGGAGGCCGAGAGAGCCCCGGGAGGCATGCCCCAGCGTTTAGTGCAATCCGCTTTGAGCAGATGTTCAGTTCGTACAGCTTATTCAGTCTTTTGCTTTTTATTCGAGCACGGGGGATGAGTACACGATGGGTATCGCGATCGTATTGTTGCTAGTGGCTGTTGGTACTGTTGTCTTTCACATTGTAAGTCCCTGGTGGTGGACGCCGATTGCGTCGAATTGGGGCTACATCGACGACACGATAAATTTGACGTTCTGGATCACCGGCGTCGTATTTATTGCCGTCGTCCTCTTCATGGCGTATTGCGTTTACCGCTTCCGGCACCAGGAAGGACGGCGCGCAGCCTACGAGCCCGAAAACACCAAATTGGAAGTCTGGCTGACAGCCGTCACCGCGCTAGGCGTGGTCGGCATGCTGACGCCGGGCCTATTTGTTTGGAATCAGTATGTTTCGGTACCGGAAGATGCCGCCGAATTCGAGGTGCTCGGCAAACAATGGGAGTGGGGCTTCCGCTTCCCCGGCAAGGACGGCAAGCTCGGCGTTTCCGATATTTCTTATATTACCGATGACAATCCGTTCGGCGTGAAGCCGGACGACCCGGCCGGTCAGGACGATGTCCTGGTTGAAGCCGATGATCTTCATCTTGCTGTCGGCAAGCCGATAAAATTTCTGCTGCGCTCGATCGACGTGCTGCATGATTTCTACGTCCCGCAGTTCAGGGCCAAGATGGACATGGTGCCGGGTATGATCACCTATTTCTGGCTTGAACCGACAAGGACGGGTTCGTTCGAAATACTTTGCGCTGAGCTCTGCGGCACGGGCCACCACGCAATGCGGGGCATGGTTGTGGTGGACACGGTGGCGGACCACGAAGCCTGGCTGGCCGAGCAAACGACATTTGCCCAAAGCATGAAGGAGGCCGCCAACCGAAGGGCGGCGGCGCAAAAAGTCGTGCTGAACAAAGAATCTCAGCAAGCCGAATAGCCGATCAGTGAGGGGAATTTCGCGCCGGCGTTCCGTAAAGGGAAGCGCGCGCAAGTGACACGAAGAGGGTAATTTGATGGCCGATATCACGCGTAACGACACCACCTACGTTCCACCCGCCGAGGTGCCGGACGTCGAGCTTTACCACCCCAAATCGTTCATCACGAAATACGTTTTCAGTCAGGACGCCAAGGTCATCGCCATCCAGTATTCCGGAACGGCGATCGCCATCGGGCTCGTTGGGCTGGTGCTGTCGTGGCTGATGCGGCTGCAGCTGGGTTTCCCCGAAACCTTCTCTTTCATCGCGCCGGAGGATTATTACCAGTTCATCACCATGCACGGCATGATCATGGTGATCTACCTGCTGACCGCGCTGTTCCTGGGGGGCTTCGGTAATTATCTGATCCCGCTGATGCTGGGGGCGCGCGACATGGTGTTCCCCTACGTCAACATGCTGAGCTACTGGGTCTACCTGCTGGCCGTCGTTATCCTGGTGGCAAGCTGGTTCGTTCCCGGCGGTCCCACGGGCGCGGGTTGGACGCTATACCCGCCGCAGGCGATAACCTCGGGCACACCGGGCGCGGACGGCGGCATCTTATTGATGCTGATATCGTTGGGACTGTTCATTGTCGGCTTCACCATGGGCGGCCTGAACTACGTCGTGACCGTCCTGCAGGGACGCACGCGCGGCATGACGCTGATGCGCATGCCGTTGACCATCTGGGGCATTTTCACCGCCACGGTACTGGCGCTGCTGGCCTTCCCCGCCTTATTCGTCGGCGCCGTCATGATGACCTTCGATAAATTGCTGGGCACCAGCTTTTTCATGCCGGCCATCGTCGAGTTCGGCGAGCGCATGACCACGGCCGGCGGCAGTCCGGTGCTGTTCCAGCATTTGTTCTGGTTCTTCGGGCATCCCGAGGTCTACATCGTCGCCTTGCCCGCCTTCGGCATCGTCTCCGATCTCCTGAGCGTCCATGCCCGCAAGAATATCTTCGGGTATCGCATGATGGTATGGGCCATCGTCATCATCGGCGGCCTCAGCTTTATAGTCTGGGCGCACCATATGTACGTCAGCGGCATGAACCCGTACTTCGGATTCTTCTTCGCCACGACGACGTTGATTATCGCCGTGCCGACGGCCATCAAGGTTTACAACTGGGTGCTGACGCTCTGGCACGCCAATATCCGGCTGACCTTGCCCATGCTGTTCGCGCTCGCCTTTATCGTCACGTTCGTCAACGGCGGCATTACCGGCCTGTTCCTCGGCAACGTGGTGGTCGACGTGCCCTTGTCGGACACCATGTTCGTCGTGGCGCACTTCCATATGGTGATGGGTGTGGCGCCCATGCTGGTCATATTCGGCGCCATCTATCACTGGTACCCGTTGATGACGGGCCGCATGCTGCACAACGGCATGGGCCAGTTCCATTTTTGGACGACCTTCGTGGGCTCCTACGTGATCTTCCTGCCGATCCACTATCTCGGTCTGCTCGGCGTGCCGAGACGGTACTTCGAAATCGGCGAAACCGAATTCATCCCGGACTCGGCCCAGGATCTCAATGCCTTTGTCACGGTCGTGGTGCTGTTGGTGGGGGCGGCCCAGATCGTCTTCATTTACAACATCATCACCAGTCTGACCAAGGGTGAGGTGGCCAAACCCAATCCCTGGGAGGCAAATTCGCTCGAATGGCAAACGCCCCATGTACCGCCGGCCCACGGCAACTTCGACGATTTGCCCGTTGTCTACCGCTGGCCCTACGATTTCAGCGTGCCGGGCGCGAAGGATGATTTCATCCCGCAGAACGTGGCGCCGAATGAAGTGGTCTATACGACGCCGCCGGCCGGCGACGGCGAACAGGAGGCCGGCGCGTGAACTTCATCGCGGAAGTCATGAAGAAACCCTGGCTGCACGAGCCGGCCGGGGAGCTTAATGACGGCCCTCTGTTTCCGGTGGCGCGCCCGACGTTGGGTTTCCGCATCTTCCTGGTAATCGTCGGTTTCCTCTTCACCCTGATGGTAGGCGCCTACGCAGACCGTCTGGTGCTGGGGGATTGGCTTGCCATGCCCGAGCCTTGGACGCTTTGGCTCAACACGGCATTTCTGCTGGCCAGCAGCGTGGCCCTGAGCCGGGCTTCGAAACGGTTGGACAGCGGCGCCGGGGACCTGAAGGCACTCGTGATATTCGGCGTGGTGGTGGGAATTGCCTTCGTTATCGGCCAACTGGCGGCCTGGATGCAGCTATTGTCGCAGGGCTATCTCGCGTCGGCCAATCCGGCCTATGCCTTCTTCTATATGCTCACCGGCGCCCATGCCGTCCATGTGCTGGGCGGGCTGGGGGTGCTGGTGAACCTCGCTTTCAAACTAGGGGGGGGCGCGGAGCCTGGGCGCCTGGGAACGGCGCTCAGGCTGTGCGCAGCCTATTGGCATTTCCTGCTGATCGTGTGGTTCGTTTTGTTTGCGTTGCTTTTGTTCACTTAAAGCGTTTGTAAAAACAAAAAGGATCGGGACGCATGTCAGAGCAAACCTCGACACCGACTGGTAACCCAACCCTGGCCGAAGGCTGGACCGGCGTCGTTGACGACTGGTCCTCCGACCAGCGGGCGTTCAAGAACGTCCCCTGGGGCAAGGCCATGATGTGGATCTTCCTCCTCAGCGATACCTTCATATTCAGCTGTTTCCTGCTGAGCTACATGACGGTGCGCATGTCGACGACGGTCCCCTGGCCCAATCCCAGCGAGGTCTTCGCGCTGTCCTTCGGCGGCGAGCCCATTCCGCTGATCCTGATCGCCATCATGACGTTCATCCTGATCAGTTCGAGCGGCACTATGGCCATGGCCGTCAATTACGGCTACCGCAAGGACCGGAAAATTACCGCCATTCTGATCATCGTGACGGCGATTTTCGGCGCCACCTTCGTCGGCATGCAGGCCTTCGAGTGGACCAAGCTGATCGAAGATGGCGTGCGGCCCTGGGGCAACCCAATGGGCGCAGCGCAGTTCGGTTCCACTTTCTTCATGATCACCGGGTTCCACGGCTTCCATGTCTCGGTTGGCGTAATCTTCCTGTTGATCATCGCGCGCAAGGTTTGGCGAGGAGACTTCGATAGGGGGGACCGCGGCTTCTTTACCAGTCGCAGGAGCGACTACGAAGCGGTCGAGATCATGGGCCTGTACTGGCACTTCGTCGATCTCGTCTGGGTCTTCATATTCGCATTTTTCTATCTTTGGTAGGAGGGGATCATGTCAGCCGAAGAAGGACAACAACATCCGATCAAGGTCTATCTCTACATCTGGGGACTGCTTTTCATCCTCAGCCTGTTCTCCTACCTGGTCGACTACTACCATGTTGAGGGCGTGCTGCGCTGGACGCTTATCCTGATCTTCATGATGGCGAAGGCAGGCTTCATCGTCGCCGTGTTCATGCACATGAATTGGGAACGCCTGGCCATCAAGTACGCCATTCTGGGGCCACCGCTGGTGCTCTTGGTGTTCGTCGCCCTGATGGTTTACGAAAGCGACTACACTTTCCTGACGCGGGATATCTTCTTCGACGGCGGCGCTTAGCGACCCTGTCACACTCGACAAAAGAAGGGGGCAGGTTCGAACCTGCCCCCTTTATTTTTGCCGAACCCGGAGCGTTTCCGGGCGGGCGTTTGGGTCTATTCGTCTTCGACGGCGGCGCGATAGAGATGCCATGTGGCATGGCCGAGCACCGGCATGACGATGGCGAGGCCGACGAAGAACGGCACCGCGCCGAGGAACAGGCCGCTGACCACGATGGCGCCCCA
>CAZPWJ010000149.1:0-6998 GCA_964590195.1 uncultured Rhodospirillaceae bacterium
TGGACAGATACTAGATGTAGCGGGTGTCTGCGTCAACCGGATAGGCACGCTTCGAACAACTGATCATATTCCCACGCAAGGAACATCGACGCCGTTTTGATGAATTCAGGGTCAATATCGTGAGCGAGGATTTCATGGGTCTGCGCATCCAAAAACGACACTAGAGCATTTCCTTCAGGTGTGTGACAACTGAAGTGTATTCGGACATTTCACAGAAAAAGTCAAGTGTGTTGTATTTCTAGGCGCGCCGCTGCTACATCTCTTGGTGTTCACATGGCTCTGTACCGGAGACGTTTTCGCAGTTCGTGCATCGCTAACCTTCGGGTCCGGCACCACGGCGGCTTTGTTCTTGCCGCCCTCGTCAAATTCTTCTTCGGCTTCGCCCGTGGCGATCCGCATTGCACTGACGGCGTTGCCGATAACGTCAGCGGGCCATTTTTTGGCCTTTCGGACCCTTAGGCATCGACCGCCCCTCGCTGTACCGCGCAAATCCTATCCACTTCACGTTTCCAAAAGGGATCGCTTAACTTTGCGCCTGGCTGGCCGTGAGTGCGCATGTGCAATTCAACACCGCGCCAGTTCTTGAACTGCCCGGTTAGGGCAAGCTCATTGGCCCACGCATTGACGTCTCGCTTTTTCGTGCGTGCCATTCGGTCAATCCTTATGCATTACGCTAGGCATATAGGAACTCACAGCCAATTTCGATAGGGTTGTCAACGGTCGGAATTTTCAAACTGATGCACTACCATTCGCCGGGCGGGCCGTTCATATAGGGCTTCAATGCGGCGTAGACGACCTGGTGCACCGGCGTCGGCACGCCCAGTTCGGCGCCCAGGCGCGCCACGGCGCCTTGCAGCCCGTCAAGCTCGATGCGTTTGCCGGCCTCGAAGTCGTGCAGCATGGATGGTTTTGCGTTGGCAAAGCCGTTCATCATGTCCATGCGGCTTTGCAGGGCGTCCGCGGGCAGGGGGATGCCCTTGGCCTCGGCCACGGCGATAACTTCCCGCATGGCGGCGAAGGCGACTTCCTGCACATGCGGATCCTCGATCATGATCCGGCCCGGCAGACGCGTCATGGTGCAGACACTGGCAAACGGGGACAGAATTGCCAGCTTCAGCCAGATCGCGGTTTCGATATTATCAACCAGATAGCTTTGAATGCCGGCGCCCTCGCAGGCCGCCTGAAAGGCTTTCAGGCGCGGACTGTCGCGCCCGTCCAGTTCACCGAAATCCAGTTCCGCGAAAGGTCCCATATGTTGGATCACGCCGGGGGCCGCGATGTTGGAGGGAATGCGTGCGACGCCGCCGACCACTGCATCGGCGCCCAGGATGGCTTGCATGCGGGTTTCGGAATCGACGCCGTTCAGGAACGAGATCACCGCCGTGTCAGGCCCGATCAGCGGTTTGATCAGTTCGCAGGCCTCTTCCACGTCGTATAGCTTGACGCCGAATATGACGATATCGACCGGGCCGATGGTGGCCGGATCATCCGTCGCCTTGACCGACCCGATATGGGCATCGCCCAGGGGGCTGTTGATGCGCAGGCCGTCGTTTTGCATGGCGGCCAGATGTGCGCCCCTGGCAATGAACGTCACATCTTCGCCCGCATCGGCCAGGCGGCCGCCGAAATAGCCGCCGATGCCGCCCGATCCCATGACGGCGATTTTCAAGCCGCCACTCTTTTCGGGGCTCATTTCAGGGCTCATTTCAGGGCGCCGCAGAAGCGCTGGATACGCTGGCAGGCATCTTCCAGGACCTCGATCGAGGTGGCATAGGAAATGCGGAAATGCGGCGACAGGCCAAACGCCTCGCCATGCACCACGGCGACGCCCTCGGCGGCCAGCAGCTCGGTCGCGAAATCCAGGTCGCTTTCGATCTTCTTGCCCGACGGCGTGGTCTTGCCGATAGTGCCCGCACAGGATGGATAGACATAGAAGGCGCCATCGGGGGTCAGGCAATCAATGCCGCCGGCCTGGTTCAGCATGGAAACCACCAGATCGCGCCGTTCCTTGAAGCTGACGTTGTGTTCGGCAATGAAATCCTGGGGACCGTTCAGGGCCTCGACCGCGGCTGCCTGAGAAATCGAGCAAGGGTTGGAGGTGCTTTGCGATTGCACCTTCGACATGGCCTTGATCAGTTCAGCCGGTCCGGCGGCATAGCCGATGCGCCAGCCGGTCATGCAATAGGCCTTGGAAACACCGTTGACCGTCAGGGTGCGGTCATACAGGCCGGGCTCGACCTCCGCCGGGGTGGCGAAGGTGAAGTCGTCATAGACCAGATGCTCGTACATATCGTCGGTCATGATCCAGACCTGCGGGTGGCGCATCAGGACGTCCGTAAGGGCCTTCAGCTCATCCCGGCTATAGGCCGCGCCGGATGGATTGGAGGGCGAGTTGAAGATCAGCCATTTGGTCTTGGGCGTGATGGCCGCCTCCAGCGCCTCGGCCGTCATGCGGAAGGCGGTCTCGGCGGTGACGTTGACGATCACCGGGGTGCCGCCCGCCAGATAGACCATGTCCGGATAAGAGACCCAGAAGGGCGCCGGGATAACCACCTCGTCGCCTGGGTTGATGGTGGCCATCAGGGCGCTGTACAGCACCTGCTTGCCCCCGGTGCAGACGATGATTTGATTGGCGTCGTAGTCGAGGCCATTGTCGCGCTTGTACTTGGCCACGATGGCCGCCTTCAGGGCGGGGGTGCCGCCCACATCGGTGTATTTGGTATCGCCGTCCTGGATCGCCTGAATGGCGGCGGCCTTGATGTTGTCCGGTGTATCAAAATCCGGCTCGCCGGCGCTGAGCGCGATAACATCGTTGCCCGCCGCTTTCAAATTGCGGGCCTGATCGCTGATCGCCATGGTGGCGGATGGCTTCACGCGCGCGAGAGAATCAGCAAGGAATGACATGCTACCGGGACCTTTCAAGACACGGGACAACAGTTGAATTTAGACGTTTGAAAATAGGCCGGCGGAATTTAGACCTCTAGCGTCCCGAGTGCAACTATCCGATCAGGCCGCAACCCCTTAATGCACGGCCCCAATGGACCGCCCCAATGGACCGCCCTAATGCACTGCCTTGTCCTCGCCGGCCCAGAACGGTTCCCGCAATTGTGCCTTGAGAATTTTGCCGGCGCCCGACAAAGGCAGGGGGTCGCTCTTGAATTCCACGGATCGGGGGCATTTGAAGGCGGCGATCAGGTCGTGGCAATGATCGATGATGGCCTGGGCATCCGCCTCCTGGCCTTCGTGCAGGCGGATGATGGCGTGCACCTCTTCGCCCCATTTTTCGTGCGGAATGCCGATTACCGCGCATTCGGCCACCGCCGCGTGCTGGTAGATCGCGTTCTCGACCTCGGCTGAATAGACGTTCTCGCCGCCCGAGATGATCATGTCCTTGACCCGGTCGACGATATAGACGAAGCCCTCTTCGTCCATGCGGGCGCCGTCGCCGGTGTGCAGCCAGCCGTTACGCAGGGCTTGCGCCGTCAATTCGGGCTGTTGCCAATAACCCAGCATGACGTTGTCGCCACGGGCGCAAAGCTCGCCCACTTCACCGGCGGGCAATTCGTTATCATCCTCGTCGACGATTTTCAGCTGCACGCCCATGATCGCCTGGCCGCAGGAGCCAAACTTGCCCGTCGCGGTGTCGGGGACATGGCGGGCGGGATCGAGAATGGTCAGGATGGGGGCGGATTCCGTCTGCCCATAGGCATGATGAAAGCGCGTGTTGGGCATCACCTCCATGGCCCGGCGGACAACCGCCTCGGGCATGGGAGAGGCGCCGTACATCATGTCGGCCAGCGAGGACAGATCGAAATTTTCCACGCCTGGGAAATGCACCGCCATGTTGACCATGGTCGGCACCCAAAGGGTGACCGAGACTTTATGATCCTGCACCGCGCGCAAGGCTGCCTCGGGCTCGAAGCCGGGGATGATTACGGATGTTCCGGCGGTGGAGGCAATGGCATAGGTGCAGGTGCCGTCGGCGATATGGAACATCGGCGCGGCGTGCAAATAGACTGAATCGCTGCGGTAGCCCACCGTCGGAGCGAACTGCAGGGCGTTCAACAGGACATTATTCTGGCTCAACATCACGCCCTTGGAACGTCCCGTGGTGCCGCCTGTGTAAAGCAGGATGGCCAGGTCGTCGTTATTGCTTTCCACCGCCGCCATGGCCGGGCGGCCTTCAAGCAGGCCTTCGAAGGACAACATGCCTTGCGGCGGCGTACCGTCGCCAAGGAAGACCACATGTTTGACGGTTTCCAGCTGGTCTTGAATTTTCGGCAGCATGGGCACGAAGGCCTCGTCCACCATCAGCACTGTGGCGCCTGAATCATTCAGCCAAAAGACCACTTCGGGCGGCGCCAGGCGGGTATTGATCGGGACCAGGACATGGCCGCCCCACGGGACGCCGAAATAGCTTTCCATATAACGGTCGTTGTTCAGGGACAGCACCGCCACCCGGTCGCCCCGTTCCAGGCCCAGGTTGGTCAGGCCCGCCGCCAGCCTCGCGATACGCTCGCCGAACTGGTTCCAGCTCTGCCTCCGCCCGCCAAAGATTGTCGCCGTGCCTTTGCCGTTGACCTGCATATTGCGGCTGATGGTGTTGGAAATTTTCATGGTTCGCTTGCTCCAAAACTGTTGCGCGCAGCATATCCAGGGGTTGCTCAATTTGCCATCCGTTTTGTGTGCAAAGTGACCATCAGCGTGACCTGATATTCAGCACGAGCCGATGTAAGAAGCCCTGCCAGGCCAGCACCCGCAAGCCGATAGAAAATTTAAAATTAGCTGTTTTGCATGTGCCATTTTTCGCTATGCGAACATGGAAATGTCGCATTTTGGGACAATTTCCGCCATGTCCTCCTGCCGGCAGCGGGGCCGCTGAAGGATTGTGTATGTTTTATTAACTACTTACGCGATCTTAACTATAACTAATAAAAACTGGCACGATTCCTGCTTGGTATTTGGCAGATTTATGCTGATCCACAATATCGGGGGGATCTGTTTGATGTTGCTGCGGAGTTTTGAATTCAACGATGGGGTGGAGGTCTGCCAAATTGGTGCGGCCGATGCCAGATATGACGCCGAATGCAAGGCCAATTGCATCATGGGCGAACGGCGGGCCGTGGGCCGTGCCTGCCGTGCCTGGCGGGAAGCTTGCGGCAACGGGGTGTTGCCGTCGCTGGTCAGCCTCGGGATAGGCGATGCCACCGAAGAATGGTGGCATGGCTTTCTGATCCGCCGAGACCACTTCATGGCGCATGCGGTGTTTGTCGCCTGCGGTGAAGTATTGCGGGCCGAATGGGATATGAAGCATCTGGGCAATACCGTGGAAAATGCTGTTCCTCATGGTCTGAGGGACAGGTTCGCGGAGAGCTGCCAACGCTCCTTGGCGGAACGCGGTCCCGTCATCCTTGCGGGCCGTTATCGCGGCGAGTCCGGTCCGCCGGTTTTATTCCGCTGTTTCATAACGCCCGTGCAGGAGCGCAGCGATGGCGTTGATTTTATCTACGGCACGTTTTCCTGCAAAGCCGCCTCGAATGCGGCGATTGTGCCCTTTCCATCCGGCACGGTTGGCTCGACCTGAACAAAAATCGCTTTGCGGGCCGGCATTATTGGCGTTCCCGGATCGTCCGGGTCCCGCTTCGGAATACCCAATGGGTATCTTGCCGGAGAAAGCCCCTGGCGGTCATGCTGATTGAGCGATAGACCGATTTTCCTCCCAAGCAAACATTGCGTTCGGCATATTTAGGTGCCATTGTGAATTGTTGTCATGTACTAAAATCAACCATATAGGGGCATAACATGTAAATGTAGCTCGATCAGGTTGAGCCAGTATAGCGCGGCTGCGCATACATGTACTGGACTTGTTCGTCATCAGTCTTGAGATGGAGCTTGAGATGGACTACACGACAATTCATCCATTGTGCGCTAGCCAAGCGCATCGCATTGATCTGCATCTGTGGCGCGGCGCGCCCCAGAACCAGGACGAAACCCGCCCGATCCAAATCCTCGTGAACCAAGGATATGTGGTCGGGTTCTGTCCGGAGCGCCTGCAGCCGGCATGGTCCGCATACCGGGTCGCCCACGCCGATGACGACGTCGACTACGACCGTCCGCTTATGTACTACGACGACATGCAGCTCGACGACGAGTATCGCATCGGCCGAGGGACATTTGGGAAGATCGGCGGGATACAGCTCAACGTTGGGCACATGACGCCCAACGAGGTCATCAATCGGCAGTTCGGACGTCTTGCGCAGATGGAGACGTTTCTGATGTCGAATATGAGCCCCCAATATGGATCCCTCAACAGCGGCGTCTGGCTAAAACTCGAGACCGCGATCCGTGAGATCAGGGACGATCCCGGAAAGGACCATGTCTGGGCTATCGTGGGACCGGTGTTTGGCGACGAGCCTGTGTCGATCAACCGCGGGCACGGCAAATACCTGCCCATTCCGGACAAGTACTTCTGCATCATCGTCGATCCGCACATCTACCCCTATGACACGCCGTCGAAAGCCCACATTGATTGCTTCATCATTCCGCAGAATGCGCCGCGCAATTCGAACCCGGACGACTATCCGGCGACCCGGGAAGAGGTGGAGGAAGCCACCAACCTGAAGTTCTTCGATTCCTGGGGACGGGACTTGCCACTTGGATTGGCGGCGCAGGAAGAGGCGCATTCCGAAAGCCGCTTGATGCAAGTGCTCAAGCAGAAGCGTGCGGAGTCGGAAGCCGAGGACGGCGAGCTTGATAAGGCGCGTCGTGAGGCCAGTACCATTGACGACCTCATTGAAGCTTTGAGGACCGAAGCGGCTCAGATCCAGATCCAGGGGCGGGCGTTGACCGATGAGGAAATGGCGCGCCTGGGGACAATTCAGCATACGATTTCATGGCTGCTCCAGGCCCGTGATCTTTCGAGCCCTCCAACAGAGGCTCCTCAGCCGAGGAACTTCATCACCTACAAAATAACGGCTGATATGGGCGATAAGTTAAAG
>CAZPWJ010000150.1:0-6998 GCA_964590195.1 uncultured Rhodospirillaceae bacterium
TCCTCCCTTATGAAAACACTTCAATATGTCCCAGGGGTGCTGACGTCAGACAGCTCATCACCACCCCGATTTCCTGCAAGACGAGGCCGAAGCGCTCGATTTTTAGAGAAATGTGGTTCAAATGAACCTAGGGGAACTGTGTTGGAGAATGCTAAGTGATTGAAAAATATGGTGGGCGCACGTGGATTCGAACCACGGACCTCTGCGATGTGAACACAGCGCTCTAACCAACTGAGCTATGCGCCCCGGCCGGCTTGTTCGTGCTACCGGGCAGCTTGGATGTAATCCCCCCGGCCTGCCCTGTCAAGCGAGGGCAGAGAGCGCGGGCAGCAATTGATCGAAATGATCGATCAGGGCATCGGCGTCCAGTTCCTGTACCGGCACCGTGGTGTAGCCGAAGGTGACCAGAACCACCGGAATTCCGGCATTGCGGGCGGCGTTCAGGTCGTTGGCGCTGTCGCCGATCATCACCGCGCGCTCCGGTGCGACACCAATCGCCTCCAAGGTGCCGAGAATATGGCCGGCATCAGGCTTGCGCACGGCCAGGCTGTCGCCGCCCAAAACGGCGCCAAAGTGGTGATCAATGGCCAGCTTCTCGAATAGGCGGTTGGACATGGCCACGGGCTTGTTGGTGCAGACCGCCAGCTTCAACCCCGCCGCGGCCATTGTCTCCAACGCCGCCAGGGCGCCGGGGAAGACGAAGCTTTCGTCCGCCACATGGTCCCAATAATAGTCCAGCAGGACATGGAACCACTTTTCGATTTCGTCATCGCTTGGATTGTCACCCGTGGCTTCCAGGCCCAGTCGCAGCATGGTGCGGGCACCATCACCGATCATGTGCCGGACCTGATCAAGTTGCACGCCGTCCCGGCCCGCCTGGCCCAGGGTATGGTTGAGGGCGCTGCAAAGATCGGGCGCGGTCTCGATCAAGGTGCCGTCGAGGTCGAACAGAACGGCGTCAAAACGCTTACGGTAGGGCATGTTCTAAATCCAAATCCACATAATCAAAGGCACCGAGACGGCGACGATCAACACTTCCAAGGGCAGGCCGACCCGCCAGTAATCGGAAAACCGATAGCCGCCCGGACCCAATACCAGAGTGTTGCACTGATGGCCAATGGGGGTGAGGAAGGCACAGGAGGCCCCGACCGCCACGGCCATCAGAAAGCCGTCGGGGCTGGCGCCCAGGCCCTTGGCAATACCCACGGAAATCGGTGCCATGACCACGGCCGTGGCGGCGTTGTTCATGACGTCAGAAAGCGTCATGGTCAGGATCAGCACAAATGCCAGCACCGCCCAGACCGGCAAAGAACCAGCTAGGCCGACCAAACCATTGGCCAGCAAGGCGGCGGTGCCGGTGCTCTCCAACGCACCGCCCACGGGTATCATGCCGCCCAACAGCACGATCACCGGCCAATCAATGGCCTCGTACATCTCGCGTAGATTTAGGAAATCGAACAGCACCATGGCTACCGCCGCCGCCGTCAGCGCCACCGCCGCCGGCAGCAGGCCAAAACCACTGGCGGCAAGAGCGGCGGCGAAGATGCCCAGGCCCGCCAACACACGGGGGTTCTGGCCAAGACGCAGGCCCCGGCGCATCAACGGCAGGCAACCCAGCCTTGAAAGGGTATCGGGCATGGCGCCGCTGTCGCCCTGCAACAACAAGACATCGCCCGCCTTCATCACCACCCGGTCCAGGCGGGTGCGCACCCGCTGCCCCTGACGGGCGATGGCGAGCAGGTTCAGGCCATGGCGATTACGCAGGTTGGCGGTGCGCGCGCTGCGCCCGGTCAGATTGGATTGCGTGGTGATCACCGCTTCGATCAAGGCCACTTCGTCGGAAGCCAGATGCTCCGGCGACAATTCCTCGTCACCCACCAGTTCCAGGCCGGCTGCCTCGATAAAGCCCTTCAGATCCGTCGGGTCGGCGCGCAGCACCAGAACATCGCCGATTCGCAGCTTGGTGCGACGGCTGGGCGCGGGGCGGCGTTCCTCGCCCCGGATCAGGGCCGTGACCAGAACATCGAGATCATCCAATTCCGGCAGCGAGGCGATGGAGGCGCCGACCAGGGCCGAACCCTCGTTCAGACGCGCCTCGGTCATATAGTCGCGGATCTGAAAAATCTCATCGGCACGGGCCTGGCCCTGACGGCTGCGCGGGATCAGGCGCCAGCCGAACAGGATCAAATAGGCCACGCCCAGCAGTGCAATGATGCCGCCCACGGGGCTGAAATCGAACATCCGGAACGGTGCGTCGAAGGCATCGGCTCGGTATTGCGCGATGATCACGTTGGGCGGCGTGCCGATCATGGTGCTCAAACCGCCGAGAATCGCCCCAAAACTCAACGGCATCAGCATGGCGGCGGGGGAGCGGTTTTGTTTGGCCGCTGATTCCAGCGCCACCGGCATCAGAATAGCCAGGGCGCCCACATTATTCATAAAGGCGGAGCAGAAACCGCACGTCGCCGTCAATGCGGCGAGATGAAGCTGCGGGCGGTCGATCAGGGGCGATAGCCAGCCGGCGATCACATCCACCACGCCGGCATTGCGCAAACCCCGACTGACGATCAATACCGCCACCACCGTAATCACCGCCGGATGGCCAAAACCGGCAAAAATCCGCTCCCCCGGCAGCAAACCGAGCACCGCCGTGGCCAGCAAGGCCAGCAAGGCGACGAGGTCATAGCGCGGCCGGCCCCAGATAAACAGGACAACCGCGCCAGCTAGGATGGCGGTTATGCCCATTTGCTCGTAACTCATTCCAATAATTGCCCTTTTTTCGCCATTTTGGTGATGTTGAACACTGTATTGAAAGACACTGTAAAGGAAATTGAATTGGTCTGCCGATTACCTTGTGGCAACTTGGCCACAATATGGGTTAGATGAAGAAATCTCTAACGGTACAAAGACTTGCAGAAATGAGTAAAGACTCGATCGCAGCCGTGGTGCTGGCCGCCGGCCAGGGCACACGCATGAAATCGAAACTACCAAAAGTTCTCCACCCGCTTGCCGGGCGTTCCATGCTGGCGCAAGTACTGGCCACCATCGGTGCACTAGGCCCTGAAATGCGCCCCGAAAAATGTATCGTCGTCGCCTCGCCTGAAAATCGCGATGCCATCGACGCCGCGATCCCGGGTCTGGATTTGGCCATTCAAGATCCGCCGTTGGGTACCGGACATGCCATGATGGCGGCGCAGGGGAATTTATCCGGTTTTACGGGCGATGTGCTGATGCTATTCGCGGATTCGCCTCTGGTCTCGGTTGAGACCTTGCAGGCCATGCTGGCGGCCCGGCGGGGGGCGGACGACCCGGCCGTCGTGGTCATGGGCTTCCGGCCCGAGGACACGGCTGAATATGGCCGTTTGATCGTCGACGGCGCCGGCAATCTAGAACGCATCGTCGAACACCGCGATGCCAGCGCGGCGGAGCGCCAGACCGATTTATGCAATTCCGGCTTCATGGCCATCGATGGCGCGGTCCTGGGCCAACTGCTGGACGAACTGGGCAACGACAATGCCAAGGGTGAATATTATCTGACCGACATTGTCGAAATCGCAAACCGCCAGGGGCGCCGCTGCGCCGTGGTCGAAGCCAGCGAGATCGAGGCCTCGGGCATCAATTCCCGCGATCAACTGGCCCAGGCGGAAGCCGTGGTGCAAAATCGGCTGCGCCATGCGGCGATGGCGGCGGGCGTCACGCTGCTGGATCCCGACAGTGTCTATTTCAGCCATGACAGCGTCATCGGCCAGGATGTCACCATACAGCCGCATGTCTATATCGGCCCCGGCGTCACCATCGCGGACAACGTCACCATCAACGCCTTCAGCCACCTGGAAGGCTGCACCGTCGCCTCCCGAGCCGTCATCGGGCCGTTCGCGCGCCTGCGGCCGGAGGCCGAGATCGGCACGGATGCGCGGATTGGCAATTTCGTCGAGGTCAAGAAGGCCAGTATCGAGGACGGCGCCAAGGTCAATCATCTAACGTACATTGGCGACGCCCGCGTGGGCGCGGGCGCCAATATCGGGGCCGGCACCATCACCTGCAATTACGACGGCTTCCTGAAATCCTTCACCGATATCGGCAAGGGCGCCTTTATCGGCTCCAACACCGCGCTGGTAGCGCCGGTCAAGGTGGGCGACGGCGCCATCGTCGGTGCGGGCAGCACGGTGACCCGCGAGGTAACGGCGGATGCATTGGCGGTGGAGCGTTCGGATCAGAAGGAACGCGCCGGCTGGGCCGCTTCGTTCCGAAAACGCAAGGCGGCTGAAAAAGCAGCCCAGAAAAAATAATCGGAAGAAGAAATAGGAACCTGAAATATGTGCGGCATCATTGGCATCATCGGCAGGATGGGCGAAGGCAACGTCGCCGCGCGCGTGGCGGAGGGTCTGAAACGGCTGGAATACAGGGGCTATGACAGTGCCGGAATCGCCACCCTGGTGAATGGCCATATCGACCGCCGCCGGGCCGAGGGCAAGTTGGTCAACCTGACCAACCGCCTGGCCGAGGAGCCGTTGGCCGGCGATGTCGGCATTGGCCACACCCGCTGGGCCACCCATGGCATTCCCAACGAAGTCAACGCCCATCCCCATGCCACCTCCAATGTCGCCCTGGTGCACAACGGCATCATCGAGAATTTCAAGGAGCTGAAGGCGGAGCTGCAGGACCGGGGCGCCAACTTCGCCTCCGAAACCGATACGGAGGTCGTCGTGCACATGATCTCGCAGTATCTGAATGACGGCCTGACACCGGTGGAAGCGGCCCGGACCACGTTGCAGCGCCTGGAAGGCGCCTTTGCTTTGGCGGTAATTTTCTCGGGCGAGCATGACCTGATGGTTGGCGCCCGGCGCGGTAGCCCGCTGGTGGTGGGTTATGGCGAGGACGAGATGTTCCTGGGCTCGGACGCCATCGCGCTGGCGCCGTGGACCAACCAAATCTGTTACCTGGACGAGGGCGATTGGGTCGTGGTGCGCCGGGATGGGGCGAAAATCCACGATGCCGCCGGCGCCGTCGTACAGCGCGAAATCAAGCAAACCGCATCTTCGCTGGGCGATATTTCCAAGGGCAACTACCGCCATTACATGTTGAAGGAAATCTACGAACAGCCCACGGTCATCGGCGATACCATCCATTCCTTCTTCAACCCCGAGGAACGCACGATCAAGCTGCCTGATCTGCCGTTCAATTTCGCCGACGTGCCGAAGCTGACCCTGATCGCCTGCGGCACCTCGTGCTATGCCACCATGGTGGCGAAATACTGGTTCGAGAGCATTGCCCGCATCCCCGTGGAGATCGACGTTGCCTCGGAATTCCGTTACCGCGATGCGCCCCTGCCCGAAGGCGGCGTGGCGGTCTTCCTCTCGCAGTCCGGCGAGACCATGGATACCCTGGAGGCGCTGAAACTGTGCAAACAGCAGGGCCAGCGCATTCTCTCCATCGTCAACGTACCCGACAGCTCCATCGCGCGGGAGAGCGATGTGGTGCTGCAAACCCTGGCTGGCCCCGAGATCGGCGTCGCTTCCACCAAGGCCTTTACCACGCAGTTGGTTGTCCTGGCTTGCCTGGCCATCACGGCGGCCAAGCAACGGGGCAAACTGGATGCCCAGACCGAGGCGGTTTTAGGCCAGGCCATCACCGAGGTGCCTTCACGGGCGGTCGAAGTACTGCATCATGATGAACACATTCAGAAACTGGCCCAGGATATTTTCAAGGCCCGCGATGCCCTGTATCTGGGCCGGGGTACCGGCTACCCCATCGCCATGGAAGGGGCGCTAAAGCTGAAGGAAATATCCTACATCCATGCCGAGGGCTATCCCGCCGGCGAGATGAAACACGGCCCCATCGCTCTCATTGATGAGCAGGTGCCGGTGATCGTGGTGGCGCCCAAGGATCAATGGTTCGAAAAAGTCGCCTCCAACATGCAGGAAGTAGCCGCCCGCGGCGGCAAGGTGGTGTTGATTTCCGACCATGAAGGCATCGAGCACACAGGCGAGATGGCCTGGGCCTCAATCAAGCTGCCCAGCGTGCACCCGTTCGTGGCACCAATCCTTTATTCCATCCCCGTGCAGCTGTTGGCCTATCACATCGCCGTCCTGAAAGGCACGGACGTGGATCAGCCACGTAACCTGGCGAAATCCGTGACCGTGGAATAGCAACTTGTCGGTTCAGTCGCCCACTTGCCCATTGCCGGCATTTCACCTTATGTAAGCCGGCGCGGCAATCCTTCCTCGAGATAAGGCGATCCACATCATGTACCCAGGCGTACCAGAAGGCTTCGAGCCCTTTCCCATGGATCAGGGCTTCACCAATCATATCGGCCCACTGTATTGGCGCATCGATGAAGGCGTCGGCGTCATGGGGTTCGTGGTCCTGGATGTCCATCTGAACCCGGCGGATATCTGCCACGGCGGCATGATGATGACCCTGATGGACATGGCCGTGGGCATGAATGTGCAATTGGCCGCCAAGACCGAGGTTTTTTCGCCAACCATCCAGATGAGTTATGATTTTCTGCAGCCCGCCTACGAAGGACAATGGCTGGTCAGCGAGATCGACTTCCGCCACACCACCCGGCGCCTGGGTTTTGCCTCCGGTCGGATGATCGGCCCCGATGGACCGGTCTTGCGCTGCAACGGTATCGCCAAATTACCGAGCGCCAACGACCCTCGATTTGCACGCTCCGAAGGAGCGGCGGCATTTGCGAATTCCATGGAAAAAAATGCGGATAAGAAGCCATAAAGTGAAAGGCGCTGGCGTCCAACCCATTTTCGAATATATTACGCCCTGCTAAACTGTACTAATCTTATTACTATTAATTGCGAATATTTACAAAATAGACACATATACGCAAGCAAACCTTGAGTATCATATTTTTCTTACGTCTAGCGTGAAAAATATCAACTATCAAAGTCATATTTCATAAATTTATCAACTATCTTGTATTTGCACATTCCGTGCCTATCCGGTTAACGCAGACACCCACTTCATGTAGGGTGCTTCCA
>CAZPWJ010000151.1:0-6716 GCA_964590195.1 uncultured Rhodospirillaceae bacterium
GTCCGCTCCACCTCCGTATGTCGCGTATTGCTGAGGTGATCGGTCCTCGATCGTCTGACAGTGCCATTCGGGCATGTACGCCATTGTATTAGGCGTTCGCTTGTGGCGAAATTCGGCACCTATTCTGGGAAGGAACTAATGTCATGCCCTACCAACCCGTGATCAACGGTACCAGATACATGGTGTCCGCCGGTCATTTTTTGGCGACCCAGGCTGGCTTCGACATTCTGGAGGCCGGCGGCAATGCGGTCGATGCCGGGGTTGCGGCGGGAATGGCCCTGGGTGTTGTCCACAGCGAGATGGTGCAGTTTTCCGGCGTGGCACCGATCATGATCTACCTGGCCGAGCAGGACGAGGTGGTGACGATCAGCGGCCTGGGCTGGTGGCCCAAAAAAGCAAGCATCGAGCGTTTGATAAAGGAATTCGACGGCGGCGTGCCGCTTGGTTTGTTGCGCACGGTTGTACCTTCAGCCCCCGACGCCTGGATCACCGCTTTGCAGAGATACGGCACCATGTCGTTCAGCGACGTGGCGGCGGCGTCAATTCGCTATGCCCGGGAAGGCTTTTCGATGCATCACGTCATGCGCGACTACATCGTTGCCCATGAAAAGGACTATGCGAAGTGGGACGCCAACGCGGCGATTTATCTGCCCGGTGGGCGCCCGCCGCATGTGGGCGAGAATTTTGTTCAAACCGACCTGGCCCGTTCGATCCAGTTCATGGCCGACGAAGAAGCCGCCGCGGCAAGCCACGGACGCGACGCCGGTTTGAAAGCTGCACGCGATGCATTCTATCGCGGCGATTTGGCCCGCATGATGATCGAATACCACGCTAAAAACGGCGGTTGGCTGACCGAAGAAGACCTTTCCGGTTACGCCTCGGCGATTGAACCGCCGGTGTGCACGAATTTCATGGGAACCGATATTTACACGTGCGGCGCCTGGTGCCAGGGCCCGGTTCTGCAGCAAATGATCTCGATCCTGAAGGGATACGATCTGGCTGAATTGGGCCACAACAGTTCCGCTTATATTCACCTGATCGCCGAAGCTATGAAGCTATCCTTTGCCGACCGGGAACGATATTACGGCGACCCGCGCTTCATCGATGTGCCCCTGGAGGGGTTGCTGTCGGAGACCTACGCAGAAGAACGGCGCGGCCTGATCCGCCCCGATCGGGCATGGCCGAAAATGCCGCCGCCGGGTGATATGGGGTCACAATATGGCGCGACGACCGTGGCCTCCTCCAACTCGATGATGAACGCGGCAAGTAGTCCGTCGGCGCCCGCCGATACATCTTATTGCTGCGTTATCGACCGCGGCGGCAATGTATTTTCCGCAACGCCCAGCGACGTGTCCTGGGAATCCCCAATTATTCCAGGAACCGGGTTTTGTCCATCGGCACGCGGGTCGCAAAGCTGGGCCGTACCAGGTCACGCCTCGTCCGTCGCGCCGGGCAAGCGACCGCGTCTGACGCCCAATCCGGCCATAGCGATGAAAAAGGGCAAGCTGGCCATGCCTTTTGGGACCCCCGGCGGCGACAATCAAACCCAAAGCATGTTGCAAGTTCTTATCAACCACTTGGCGTTTGGCATGGACATTCAGGATGCCATTGAGGCGCCCCGGTTCATGACCCACAGCCAGCCGAATTCATTTGAACCTCACAATGCGTTCCCCGGCAAGCTGACGGTAGAAGGCCGCATCAACGAAAAGACAACAGATGCACTATCGACGATGGGCCATGATGTCGAGCGGCTCGCCGACATGACCTACATGGCGGCTGGAGTTTGCGCCATCACCAAGTATTTGGAGACAGGAATACTGGAAGGTGGGGCCGATCCGCGCCGCATGAGCCGCGCCATGGGATGGTAAAAGCATACCTGCTTCGGCGGTGCCGATAAGCCGAGTTATCGAACCCTACTCGATGCTCGATAACGGTGGCGAAGCGGACATCAGCTTGACGCCGGTTGATGCACCCTTCGTGCGATTAGCCGACATCGCGCCTTTTGATGTCGGGTGCTCAAGGACGGTAAAACTATGGTCCGACAGACATCAATGTCCAAAAACCTGGGACGCCCTTTAGTTCATGCTGGCCGAGGTCATGGAAGTTGAGGCCGGAACCAATAACAAGGTTCCGTATCGTACCAGTGACCCGCGTTTCGCCGGAATCAGCAGAAGCCATAACGCGAGCACCAATATGCACCGCGATACCTGAAATATCGTCGCGGCTGATTTCGACCTCGCCTACATGCAGGCCCGCCCGCAGTTGCAGACCTAATCCAGACACCGCGCTATGAACGGCCTGAGCGCAACGCACAGCCCGGGCGGGGCCATCGAAACGGGCTAGGAAACCATCACCTGTGGTACTCAACCAAGAATAGCCTTGAAGGGGTGGACAGCATCACTATGCTTAGCAGGCTCTGTCATCGGGACATTGCCGGTGTCGAATAGGTTCGCCAAAGGGAATTCCCTATGAATAAGCAACTGAAATATATTGTCAGTTATGTAATTACTGTGCTTGTTGGGACGGCGGCTTTGGTAACGGTCGCCATGCTATTGAACGACGTGCTGTAGATTGCTAACGCCAGCCATTAAACCAATTCTGTTGCTTCGGTCGTTTGATCCTCCGCGCTGGTGACACCGGTTCCGGCTTCGGGTCAATAGCGATATGTTAGCGTTTGTTAATAAAACGGACGCTGTTGGATGCATAGCGGAAACTCGAAACCTCGGCGAATCGTGCCTTACGAATTTGAAATTCGGGGAAAACTAGGTTCCATATTCAGCCTGGTGGGCATCCAAAAGCGCGGTTTGGTTCCATTCGCCTAGGAATCCGGTGGCCGCTGGTGTCCAAAAGAAAACCGGCCAGCACAGAAACCGGGGGTCATCATGCTGGCCGGTAAGATTAGGTATAAGGTGCAAATATTGGTCTCTTCAAATGCACGACATCAGCTTTGAATGATGCACGCTATAGAGTCAACAGGCATATTTGGCAGGCCAAGCAAAACCGGTCCAAAGTTTCCAAAATGGCCCGATCCGAAATGCGGCGTCGACAAACCTGATCCCCATATCGTCGTTTCCCACACCATTGCCGGAGCCAGTCGAACTCAAGAAAGTCGACAATCTCATCCCTACATTGGAGCAAATTCACAAAGCGGTGGCTGATGGTGAATTGGATGCTGTTTTGATTCCAAAACCGCATAAGATCGCGGAGTCGCCTTCCAGGTCAATTGCGGTCCGGTCCCCGTCAGGCAACAAACATCAATGCGAATGGCCCCCCTGTAAGTGAGACTGTGCCAGGGAGAAGGGCGAAGAAATTGTATAACATCGATAAATGACGTAGAAAGACAACTCGCAATCCAATAGGAGAGAAAGCGTTGCCGATGGTCGGTTGAGGCCGATCTCGATCTTTTTATGCTGGATCCCAATCATTATTCCCAGAACAATCAATTCCCATGGAGACAAGTTTCATGTCTGGTCATAAGACAGTCACGCGACCTGATATTATTTACACCAAGGTCGATGAGGCCCCTGAACTGGCCAGTGGGTCTTTCCTGCCAATCATTCAGGCTTTCGCCGGGTTGGCGGGCATCAATATCGGCACCCGGGACATTTCCCTTGCGGGTCGAATACTTGCGCATTTTCCGGAGCGCCTGTCTGCTGAACAGTACCAAAGCGATGATCTGGCCGAGTTTGGCGATCTGGTTAAGACACCCGGAGCCAACGTGGTGAAGTTGCCCAATGTCAGCGCCTCGGTCCCCCAGCTCCAGGCCGCGATCAGGGAACTGCAAGCCAAAGGCTATGACATTCCGGACTATCCGGAAGTTCCCAAGAATGCCGACGAGGAGAAAACGAAGGAGACCTACGGCCAGGTCCTGGGCAGCGCGGTTAATCCTGTATTGCGCGAAGGCAATTCCGATCGTCGTGCGCCACTGGCGGTCAAGGCTTTTGCGAAAAAAAACCCGCACAGCATGGGTAAATGGAGCCCGGATTCCAAAACCCGAGTTGCCTGCATGGATGGGGGCGATTTCCGATCCAATGAAAAATCAATTACAGTCTCGGGCACATCGGTCGGCAATTCCCGTATTGAATTTGTCGATGCCAGCGGTGCCGTGACGGTCTTGAAAGACCCCATTCCTTTAATCGATGGCGAAGTCGTTGATGCAACCTTCATGAGCATCAAGGCGTTGCGCGCCTTTTACGAGGCGCAAATTCAGGCCGCCAAAGATGCGGGCGTGCTGTTCTCGCTGCACCTGAAGGCTACGATGATGAAAATCTCCGACCCGGTGCTGTTCGGCCATGCCGTCAGCGTGTTTTTCGCCGACGTGTTCGAAAAGCATGCCGATACCTTTGCCGAACTGGGCGTGGATGCCAACAACGGCCTTGGCGATTTGTATGCCAAGGTCGCGGAACTGCCCGCCGAAAAAAGGGCTGTCGTCGAGGCCGACCTGCAGGCCTGCATGGACAGCCAGCCCGACATGTACATGGTCAATTCGGACAAAGGGATCACGAATCTTCACGTCCCCAGCGACGTGATCGTCGATGCCTCCATGCCGGCGACCATTCGCAATGGCGGCAAGGGATGGGGCCCCGACGGCGCGGAGGGCGACACCCTGTGCGTCATCCCCGACAGCAGTTATGCCGGCGTCTACGACGAAACCGTTAAGTTCTGCATTGCAAACGGCGCCTTCGATCCGGCGACCATGGGCAGTGTACCCAATGTCGGGCTGATGGCCCAGAAGGCGGAAGAATACGGATCGCACCCGCAGACATTTGTCGCACCTGCCAAGGGGTTGATGCGCATCGTCGATGCCGAAGGGGAAATCTTGCTTCAGCACGACGTCGAAGAAGGCGATTTGTGGCGCAGCTGCCTGACGAAGGACGCGCCGATCCAGAACTGGGTCAAGTTGGCCGTCGATCGCGCCCGCGCAACCGGCTCGCCGGCCGTGTTTTGGTTGAACGAAGACCGTGCCCACGATCGCGAGGTGATCAGAAAGGTCGAAAAATACCTGCCCGATCACGATACGGACGGCCTGGAAATCTTGACCATGTCGCCGGTTGATGCGACGCGTTTCTCGTTGGACCGAATGAAGAAGGGCGAGGACACCATCTCGGTTACTGGCAACGTGCTGCGCGATTACCTGACCGACCTGTTCCCGATCCTGGAATTGGGTACCAGCGCCAAGATGCTGTCCATCGTACCGTTGATGAACGGCGGCGGTTTGTTTGAAACGGGGGCCGGTGGTTCCGCGCCAAAGCATGTGCAGCAGATGGTGGAGGAGGGGCACCTTCGCTGGGATTCTTTGGGTGAATTCGCCGCTTTGGCGGCCTCTTTCGAACATTTGAGCAACGTCACGGACAACAAAAAAGCGGCGGTTCTGGGGCAGGCGTTGGATCTGGCGACAGAGAAATTGTTGGACGCCAATAAATCTCCCAGCCGCAAGGTCAATGAAATCGATAATCGTGGCAGCCACTTCTACATTGCGCTCTATTGGGCACAGGCGATGGCCGAACAAGACGAAGACGCGGGCCTAAAACTCTCTTTCGCCCCCATCGCCGAACAATTGGCCAGCAATGAAAAAACCATTGTTGCGGAACTGGAGCAAGCTCAGGGCTCGGCAGTCGATCTTGGCGGATACTATCACACCGATCCGGTGAAAGTAGAGAAAGCCATGCGCCCGAGTTCGACACTAAATAGCATCATCGGCTAACAACGGGCATTGAAATACCGTCGCGCAAAATGGCTGGCTGCGCTGGCCAGCTGCAAAAAGCACGGTGCAACGTTAATCATCGCCAAGCTCGACCGCTTGACTCGAAATGTTGCGTTCGTATCAAGCTTGATGGAATTCGGTATCGAATTCGCCGCCGTCGATAATCCGCATTCTTCCAAGCTCACAATCCACGTTCTCTGCGCCGTCGCCGAGTACGAGCGAGAAATGATTTCTGAGCGTTCGTAGATGCAGAATCGATTGGCAAACTGGTGGAAAGTCTTCGCCTAGCTGGTCTGCCGGAAGAATAACGTCGCTCGATACTCGGGTGGGTCGAGGTCGCCTATGGGTCAACAGGCGACTCTAAGCGTCCACTAATAAGACGGTCGCAGTTGAGGGCATAGCAGACATCGCCACAAGGGTACAATCACCAAATAACGTCCCTGCCACGCCGCCCCAGGGAGGTCCAGCAGTGCGGTGTCGCTAAGTCCGGCAGAGGTTGTTGCCAGGCGCTGACAGGCTCCCTGGTGGGGGGCCTGTCGGAGCAGCAAAAATGCGGCCACAGATCTCATGCCAGCGCCATCGGGGGCCAGTTCAGGACCGTTTGTGATGGCAAATCCGCCGCGCCTTCAGATGCACCCGGACTTCCGCATCATAGAGTACAGCATTGAATAAGGTAACCTGCCGTAATGACATCAACCACCCGGTCGGCCATGAAACCTATGGGAAAATTCTCTGGCCAGGTGACCGAATAAAGAGGGCAGCTCGCAGTGGCACACTTGGTGTGTCCACCTATGGCGGCGATGCGCTTCAGCAGAACCTCGACACCGTTACGCCCAACACCAGCGACAGACCACCTTAACAGCTTTGTAACTTACCTCAAATGCACTACCGACAGTCCTGCGCTCTATCTAGCTTTATTTTCCGATCTAATTACAATGAACGTCAGAGGGAGGTGCCTAATTGCGTGCCTATCCGGTTGACGCAGACACCCGCTACATCTAGTATCTGTCCA
>CAZPWJ010000152.1:0-6687 GCA_964590195.1 uncultured Rhodospirillaceae bacterium
GTTTCATCTTCCGCGACGGCAACCCGAACAGCCCCCGTGACAAGATGGACGACGCCACCATGCTGCATCAACTGGAGGTGCTGCGCGACCGCCACAATATCAAATACATGTACTTCATGGGCGGCGAGCCGATGATCCGAAAGGATCTGGTCATGCAAGGCACTGGTATGTTCGAACACTGCCAGATCGTCACCAATGGCACTTACGGCATTCCTTCGCTGCCCGGCCACGAGGTCACGGTTTCGCTGGACGGCCCGGAAGCTCTGAACGATCCGATCCGGGGCATGGGCGTCTTCCAGAAAGTCCGCGCCGCAATCGCGGATCGGCAACAGGACGACGGCACCGCCGTGATCCTGCAAATGGTGGTGACCGCCAAGAACCAGGATGGCATCGAAGAGTTCTTCGAGGAGGTCAAGGACTGGCCCATCGAAGGGGTCGCCGTCTCGCCGTACGTGCCGCAAAAAAATGACGACACCGGACTGGACTGGGAAACACTGGAAGAACGCGATGGGGTGATCCACCGCCTGATCGCGTTGAAGGAAAAATACCCCGCCCTGATGAAGGCCAACGCCGGCGCCCTGCGCCTGATGCTGTCGGAGACGGCGCTGGATTATACCGGCACGGATGGCGAAAACTGCCCCATTCGCGGCCAGACCCTGACGCTGTACGTGGGTGAGAGTGGCAATTTCGAACAGACGTTTTGCTGTTACGGCAATGATGTGGATTGCGACCGTTGCGGCAGCTATCTGCTGTTCAACGCCGCCTATCACAAGGAGATCAGCAAGCAGGGCGGCATGGCCAGCCGGGCGGCGGCGGGCACGGTCTGAAGCCTTTGGCGGCTTGGAGCTTCCGCCTCAAACGGGAAAATCGGGCGCCAGACGGCCTGTAAGCCGGGTTCTGTCCACGCCGCGGCCCGTGTTTGGCGGCGCTGGACGATCATTCATCTAGGGCGTCCGTTGCCGAACGCCTCGTGCAACCTACCCGGACGGCGGCGCGAACACGCCTGTCAGGCTCCAGCCAAAGCCGGAACCGACGCGCCATCCCTATTCGGTTTTGCTCCCGGTGGGGTTTACCCTGCCACGACTGTTACCAGCCGCGCGGTGCGCTCTTACCGCACCCTTTCACCCTTACCCGCCCAGCGGACGCATGGTCCAAAGACAGGCGGTTTGCTTTCTGTGGCACTTTCCCTGGGGTCGCCCCCGCCGGGCGTTACCCGGCACCGTTTTTTCGTGGAGCCCGGACTTTCCTCCTTCATCGAAAGATAAAGGCGACCGTCCAGCCGTCTGGCCCCTGCAACATGGTGTGATCAGGCGATTTGGTCAAGCAGATCGGCGAGCACACACTGGCATTCGCCATCCATCTCGCCATCGATTTTTGCCGGCCGCCAATGCCTCTGGAACGCCGTGGCACAGGCAGCCAGCCCGGCGCCGGCAACGTCATAGCCGAAATCCTCCAGCGCCGCCGCGCCAGGCGCCAAATCAGAACGGGGCCACAGGCCAACGCCCGCCGCTGCCAGGGCGGCCCAGTCGAACAGCTCGCCGGGATCTTCCTTGCGCGCCGGGGCCACATCCGAATGGCCCAACACCCGGTGCGGCGGTATGGCATGGCGCCCCAGAATATCTCGGCAAAGAGGCAGCAAGGCGTCCATCTGCGCCCGGGGAAAGGCGCGGTAGCCGAATTCGTGGCCGGGGTTGACCAGTTCGATGCCGATGGAACAACCGTTGATGTCACGCTCCCCGGCCCAGCAGGCAAGACCCGCATGCCAAGCCCGGCGCTCTTCGCTGACCAAGGCGTGGACTTCGCCGCCCTCGCCGATCAGGTAATGGGCCGAAACTTCTGCTGCTTCATCGCACAGCCGGGCCAGGGCGGCTTCGCCCGTCTCCATGCCGGTGTAATGCAGCAGCAGCATATCAATAGCACGCCCCGCCGGGCGGGCGTTGTGGTTGGGGGAGGTCATCACAGCAGACTCTCCGCCTGCTCCAGATCTTCCGGCCTGTTGGCATTGAAAAATGGATCGAAGGGCTGCACCGGCCAATCCACATGCACCAGATCATGGCGCGCCGTCCAAAGATCGATCTTGCGCATTTCCTCATCCACCATGGCACGGCGCAGATCGTCCGCCAGATCCACATCCCATAGTGCGATCGGTGGATGGGTCCGGCCATTTGACCGCGCACAAGCGATCCGGGCCCCGCCCTTGGCGGCGGCCAAACGCGCGACCAGATCAAGCGGCAGGAACGGCCCGTCGGTGGGGGTGGAGACCATCATGGTAATTTGAGGCCGGTGTGCGCGCAGCCATTCCATGCCGGTCAGGATACCGGCCAGGGGCCCCGCCATGCCCGGAATGCTGTCCGCCACGACGGGCAAGCCAAAACTGGCGAAGCGCCCAGGCTCCCCATTGGCATTCAGGACCAGCGCCTCGACCTGCGGCGCCAGGCGCTCGATGACATGCGCCAGTAGCGGGCGCCCGCCCAAGGGCCGCAGGCACTTATCACCGCCGCCCATGCGCCGGGCACCGCCACCCGCCAGCAACAGGCCGACGATAGGCGGTTGTTCAGTCATCGTCCCCAGAATCCAAATTGATGTCCGCATCAAAGACCAGGCGGTCCTCGCCGGCCAGGCAGATAAAACGCTTGCCCTTAGCCCGGCCGATCAGGGTCAGGCCAGCCTGGCGGGCCAGATCCACCCCCCAAGCGGTGAAGCCGGAACGCGAGATCAAAATGGGGATGCCCATGCGCACGATCTTGATGACCATCTCGGACGTCAGGCGCCCGGTGGTGTAACAAATCTTGCCCGCCATGCCCTCGCCGTTCAGGAACATCCAGCCGGCGATCTTGTCGATGGCGTTGTGCCGGCCAACATCCTCCATATAGATCAGGGGCCGGTCCTCTTCGCACAGAACGCAGCCATGGATGGCGCCGGCGGCCAGATACAGACTGGGCCGTTGGTTGATCTTGCGGCTGAGTTCATAGATCCACGAGGTTTTCAACGCGGCATCCTTGGGCAGTTGTATCTCGTCGAAGTGCTCCATGATGTCGCCAAACGCGGTGCCCTGGGCACAGCCGGAGGTCAGGGTTTTCTTTTGCAGTTTATCCTCGAAGTCGGTCTTGCGCGCCGTGCGTACCACCACTACCGACAATTCCTCGTCATAATCGATGCCGGTCACCTGGTCATCGGGGCGCAGCATGTTCTGGTTCAGCAGATAGCCAACGGCCAGGCAATCGGGATGGTCGCCGATGGTCATCATGGTGACGATTTCCTGACCATTCAGATACAACGTCAACGGCTGTTCGATAACCACGCGGGTATCGATGGGCGCACCGGTCTGATCAATGCCGCCGACCTGTTCCGTCAGGCGGCCATCCTCGGGCGCGGGAGCCAGTTGAAATTCCTTCATGGCCCCAATATGGCCAAGGCCTCGGCTATTGCCAAGGCCTTGGAGACTCTTCTCGTAAAGTTGACTGGTCGTAATGTTGACTGGCAGGTCAGGCAATAAACATCTGGAAGCCGATGCCCGCGGCCAGGGAGCCGACCAGCGCCATGCCTAGGTACCAGAAGAATACCGGCAGACGCACCAGGGCGAAAACCGCGATGGCGGCGGGAATGCAGGAGACGCCGCCCGCCACCATGAAAGCCATGGCCGCTCCCGGTGCCATGCCCAGTTCGATCAGGCCCGACATCAGGGGAATGGCGGCAAAGCCGTTCATATAAGCCGGCACGCCAACGATGGCCGCCAGGGGAATGGCCCAGACGCTGTCGCCGCCCAACAGAGAGGCGATGGACTCGGCGGGCACATAGGCCAGTATGATGCTCTCCAAAAGGAAGGCCACGATCAGCCATTTGCCCAGGAACAAGGTTGTTTTCCAGGATTCGTTGGCGAATTTCTGCCGCCGGTCGCCTTCCCGCCAGAACTTCCAGACCACTTGGCCGTCACTGCGCACGGAACCGGCGCCGCAACCGCCGTCACCCACGCCTTCACGCAAGGGCATGGAAAAGCCGCCGGCCCTTTGCAGGCTCAACGTCGCGAAGCCGCCCAACAGGCCAACGCCCAGGGCGGCGATGGTCTTGCCGACTGCAAACGGCAGACCAAGAGTGCCCATGGTCAGCAGGAACATCTGCGGATCCATCAAGGGCGACGCCAGCCAGAATGCCATCACCGGTGCCAGGGGCACGCCCATGGCCAACAAAGCCGCGATCAGGGGAATAACGCCGCAGGAACAGAACGGCGAAAGGGCGCCAAAGACCGAGGCCGCCACGACCATCTGCACCGCATGGCCCTGAAACACCTTGGCGATCAGATTATCCGCCCCGGTGGCCTTGGCATAGGCCGCCAGGCCAATCGAAACCGCCAGGAACGGCGCGATGGACAGCAGCGCTTCGCCGGTGAAACCAATCGAGGACATGGTCTGTTGCGGCAACAGGAAGCCACCCAGCACCAGGCAAGCGCCGATGGTCAGCCAGACCTTATCGATATCGGTAACTCTTTTGGCCGCTCCGGCGATGGATAGGGAAATATCACTCATGCCGCGGATCCTTCCTGCGTGACCGGGGTATCATGCACATGCCCGGCATCGACACCGTCGGCGGCACAGCAATTTCTGGTCAAGAATTTCAAGACGTCATCCATACGCGGATAATTGGCCCGGCAAATCAGCTTTCGCCCCTGCCGCTCCTGCTGCACCAGATCAACCTGAATCAAACGGGCCAGATGATGCGACAAGGTCGAGCCCGGCACCTTGAGGCGCGCCTGAATCTCACCAACCGTCAAACCGCCCTGCCCCGCCGGCACCAATAATGTGAAGATCGCCAGGCGCGTTTCATTGCCCAGCGCCTCCATGGTATCGGCGGTCTGTTGCAGCTCGGCACTATCGTATAGATCAATTATCTCGTTCATGGAGCTTATCTAGGACACTCCAAAGGCAATTGCAACTATATTTCTAGAAACATCGAAATATAATTTGCCCCGACGTATTAGGCGTGTCCGGCATCCGCCGACAGGAAGGATGGGTCGATGCCAACCTTGCGCACCGCACGGTCCCATTTTTCGCCCAAGGCGCCGTCGAACAGCAAGGACACGTCGGCCGATACATTGAGCCAGCCATTGGCCTGGATCTCGTCATCCAGCTGGCCAGCGGACCAGCCGGCATAACCGAGGGTCAGCAGACTGTGAGCCGGACCCTCGCCTTCGGCGATGGAGCGCAGAATATCCACGGTCGCGGTCAGGCCGACCTCGTCGCTGACCTCCAGGGTTGAATCCTGGCGGTAATCCAAGGAATGCAGCACGAAACCGCGGCCGGTTTCCACCGGGCCGCCGACCAGGACCGGAATAGGGTTCTTGACGCCCTCGGTCTCGATCTCCAACTGGTTCAGCAGTTCGGGGAAATCGATCTCGTCAGCCTGTTTGTTGACCACCAATCCCATGGCGCCATCGGCGGAATGGGCGCACATGTAGATTACGGTCCGTTCGAACCGCGGGTCGCTCATGGTGGGCATGGCGATCAACAGTTGGCCGGTCATGTAGCCGTCTTCTGTCGTGCCTTCGTCGGTTTTTTCCATAGATCCCATATTGTCCACTTGGGCATGTCGTCAAGAGAAGTCAATTGTTCACGCCATTGTTAGGCTATTGTCAGCCCATATAGGTTAATTAACCCCTATATTTGACAATGTGTAGCATGGAATATTTCCAGGCTTCAGGCAAAGCAAAGATACGAAAATTGGCTGCAAAACTTCAATATACGTCGTTTTTACGGCTGCCAGGGCTGATTTTGGCCGCCGCGCTGTTTTGCGCGCCGCTGCGGGCGGAAACATCGTCGGGCCCCTGGCAAAGGGGCGAGCATGCCGAAGCGCGGCTGATTGCCGGACAGAGCGGCCTGAATGCGGCGGGACGGATCTGGCTGGGGGTTCAGATCAAGCTTAAGCCCGGCTGGAAAACATATTGGCGCAATCCAGGCGAATCGGGGGCGCCGCCGCGCTTTGACTGGTCCGCGTCCCAGAACCTGGATCGTGTGGAAGTGGGCTGGCCCGCGCCACGGCGTTTCAGCGCCTTTGGCTTTGATAATTTTGGCTATCATGGCGAGGTCGTGCTACCGATCCTGCTGCGCGCGCGGACACCTGGCAAGGCAGCCCTGGCCCAGTTGAAGCTGGATTATTTGATTTGCGCCAAGGTCTGCGTGCCTATGCAGGCGGACTTGGCGCTAGCGCTTGCCCCCAGCGGCAATGCGGCGGAAGCCAGCGCCTTCGCGCCCCTCATCCGGCACTACCGGGATTTAATCCCGCGGACGACGGGCGAAAGCGGTCTGTCAATCGACAGTGCCACGGTCAGCGGCCCCGCCGGCAAGCAAATCCTGCATATCAAGGGCCGTTCCACGCGTCCCTTCAAGGCCCCGGACCTGATGGTTGAAGGGCCGGAACCATTCGGGTTCGGTCGTCCCAATACCACCTTTGCCTCCGCGCGCCACGATGTCGTCCTCGCACTACCGGTATTCGCCGGCACCTCCAAGGCGGCGTTGACCACCCAGGCGCTCACCCTGACCCTGGTGGACGGCAACCGCGCGGTGGAGCGCCGGCTCGAAGTACGGCAATAAAAATTTACCGCCAGTGCTTTGCAACCAGCCTCGGCAGCGTTATATGCTATGTCCGTCATCAAAACATTTGGGACATGTGATCCTGTTTCCAAAGGGAGGATCT
>CAZPWJ010000153.1:0-6645 GCA_964590195.1 uncultured Rhodospirillaceae bacterium
GAACATTGGTATCGTGGTTCCCTTGCCCGCCTACACAATCGACCCCGCTTTCGTGGCCAAAAAGGCCGAGGATCTTGGTTTTGATTCGATCTGGTACGGCGAACATCCGGCGGTGCCCGTGCATTCCGACAGCCCGTTCCCCTCCACCGGCGGCGAGATCCCCATAAGCTATTCCCACTTCACCGAGCCATTTATCGCCCTGGCGCGGGCCTCGGCGGTGACCAACCGGATCATGCTGGCGACAGGGATAACCCTGGTGCCGGAGCGCAATCCCCTGCTGTTGGCCAAGGAAGTCGCCACGCTTGATCTCTACAGCGGCGGGCGTTTTCTGTTTGGCGTCGGCACCGGTTGGCTGCGCGAGGAAACCGAACTGATGGGCGGCGATTTCCCCCGCCGCTGGAGCCAGACCCGCGAAGCGCTCGACGTCATGAAAAAGCTGTGGACCCAGGAAGAAGCGGAGCACCATGGTGAATTTTTCGACTTTCCCCCCGTGCGCTCCTATCCCAAGCCGGCACAGGCGCCCTATCCGCCGATCCTGATCGGCGGCATGGCGAAAAACGTTCTGCAACGGGTCGTGGCCCATGGCGACGGCTGGATGCCGAACCGGACAACGCCGGCCATACTGGAAGACAGCCGGCGGCAGCTTGATGCCATGTGTGAAGAGGCCGGGCGCGATCCCAAGGCCATCAGCATTTCGGTCTATGGTCAGGTGCCGGACCGGGATGCCTTTCGATCCCTGTTCGATGCCGGTGCCGACAGGGTCGTGGTGCGCCTCGACTGGGTCGAAACCGAAGCCGAGATGACCGCCCAGCTTGAGGGCCTTGCCGAAAACTTGCTTTAGGCGCTATTCCGCCGCCGCCAGGGCAGAAATTGGTGCATAGCCGTAGGCATTGACCAGATCCAGCTCCGCCACCGCATCCAGGCCGCGCTGCAAGGCCGCGCCGGTCAGATGTTTTTGCGGTTTGCGCAAGGGGCCGGCGGGCATGCCCATGGCTGCCATCAGCGACTTCATGGGTACCGGGTTGATGGCCGAATAGGCGTAATGCAGCATGGGCAGGTTGCGCAGGTAGGCTTCCTGGAAGTTCTGCGCGTCCTCGAAATTCTCCCACGGCTTGGAGATCACCGCCATCTCGCGCGGGATGATATTGCCGGTCATGTTGGCGACGCCGTGGCCGCCCAAGGACATGATCGGCACGATCAGGCCCAGATTGGGGGAGCAACAGCACATCAGGCTCATCTCTGGCTTGGCGCGGGCGATTTGCGCCGCCTGGGCCACGCGGCCGGTTGATTCCTTCAACAACTGCACATTGGGATGGGCCGCGATGCGCAGCACTTCGTCTGCCGACAGATCGGTCTTCACCCGCGGCGGGTTGTTGTAGACGCCGAGCGGAATTGGCGAAGCATCGGCCACTTCCAGGAAGTATTCGACGATGTCTTCGTTGGCGGCGCAGATATAGGAGGGTGCCGCGACCATGGCGCCGTCCGCGCCTTCGGCTGCCGCCTGTTTGACATAGGCGATAGTGGTTTCCGTGGTCGCGCCGGTACAGCCGTACCACATTTCCATGCCCGGCTTCTTCTGCTTCATGGTGGTGCGGACGATGGCGTGGCGTTCCTCCATGGTCAGCATGGAGACCTCGCCCGATGAACCCATGATCAGGACACCGGAAGAGCCGTTCTCCCGCTGAAACTCGATCAACGTGCGAAAGCCGCCAAAATCGATGGAATAATCCTGGTTCATGGGCGTGATCAAGGCCACGAAAGAGCCGCTTAGCAGAGGTTTGGACATCTTGGATCTCCTAATTCAGAGGCTGTATTGTAACCTAATTCATGCCCGCGCGGTAGGGCGGGCGGCGACGCGGTCGAACCAGGCATTGACGTTGCCGAGGTTTTCCGGCACCCGCACGCCCACGGCCTTGCCCAGAACCAGGGCGCATTGCAGGGTGATGTCGGCCACGCTGTAGTTGTCGTTGACGATGTAATCCCGGCCGGCGATTTCGCCATCCAGCCAGGCCAGGCTTGCCAGCGTTTTTTCCCGGCTGATCTCGCCCCATTCAGCAACCTGGGTATGCACGCCCTTCCACATTTCGTGGGTATGGCCAAAGACGTGGATCAACGGCAGCAGGATTTCCAACTCCATGCGCCGGTTCCACATTTCCACTTGGGCCCGTTCCACCGGGCTGGTGCCCATCAGGGCCGGTTCGGGATGGGTTTCTTCGAGATAGCGGCAGATGGCGCCGGACTCGGCGATGCAGGTGCCGTCATCCAATTCCAGCACGGGCATCTTGCCTAGAGAGTTCTTGGCCAGATAGTCCGCCTGTCTGTTTTCCCCCTTCATCATGTCCACGGCGACCGTGGGGATCTCCAGACCCTTTTCGGCGATAAAAATCCGTACCCGGCGGGCATTGGGGGAGGGGGGCAGATCATAGAGTTTCATGGGGCACTGTCCTCATTGCAGGTTTTTTATAAATTCTTCGCTGGTGGTAGTGTACTTGACCCTGCCAAGGCCGTCACGTTCCCAAGTTTCCGCCAAATGCATGCCGAGTTTTTCCATCACCCGGTGCGAGGCTTGATTGGAGGCCTTGGCGATCGCCACGATCTCGGTCAGGCCAATGACATCGAAACCATGCGCCATGGCGGCCAGGCTGGCCTCGGTCGCCAAGCCCTTGCCCCAGGCGCTTTTCGCCAGACCGTAAGAGATCTCGATCTCGCTGTCGCCCGCCAGGACGGGGTCGCGGTAACGCAGGCCGCATTCCCCCAACAGCGCGCCGCCTTGTCGGTCCAGCACCGCCCACAGGCCAAAGCCATGCTGCTGCCAATGATCAATGATCGCCGCAAGTTCCCGTTCTGTCTGCGCTGGTGTCTGTGCGCCCAGCTTGCGGATCGCCATGACCGCCGGATCGCCATATATAGGCGTCAGGGCGGCAAGGTCGGTTGTCACGAAGGGGCGCAGGATCAGCCGTTCGGTCTCTAAAGTGGCGGTCATGCCTCGATCCGCCGCCATGCGGCGACAAAGTCCCGGGCATTTTGACCGACCTCCGCCGCCGTCATGCCGGGTTTGTAGAGGGCCGATCCCAGACCAAATCCGGTGGCGCCGGCGGCACAATAGTCCGCCATTTTATCGGCCGAGATACCGCCCACGGGGAACAGCCCCAGATCCTTGGGCAGCACGGCGCGCCAGGCCTTGACCACAACTGGTGGCAGGCTCTCGCCAGGGAACATTTTCAAGCCGTCCGCCCCGGCGCCAAGCGCGGCGAAGGCCTCCGTCGGGGTGGCAACGCCGGGCAGGCAGAACAAATTGCGTGCCTTGGCCTGGCCGATCACGGTGCCGTCGCTGTGCGGCATGACGATCAGGCGGCCATTGGCGGCGGCGACCTGATCCACCGCCTCGGCGCTTAACACCGTACCGGCGCCGATCAGGGCCTGTTCACCAAACGCCGCCGCCAGCTTGGCGATGCTTTGCATCGGCTCCGGCGAATTCAGGGGCACCTCGATGATGCGGAAGCCGGTCTCGAACAAAGCCTGGCCTATCTCCACGGCTTCGTCTGGCCGGACGCCGCGCAGAATGGCGATCAGGGGCAGTTCCGCCAGGCATGTGTCCAATTTCATCATGATGCTAATAGTCCCGACGCCATTGCAATACGCCATTGGCCCCGTGCGGCGGCGCCGTCAGGGGCTTGGCTGCCGGTCAGACCGCAGTGCGCCAGGGCGGCCAAATAACGCCGGCCCAGATCCGGGTTGCCGATAATCGTTATCATATTGCCCGGATCCTGCATCACCAAGCGCGCCTCGGCAATCTCCGTCCCGATCAACAAGCCGGAAAGATAGTCCGCGACGCCGCTTTCAGGCAGTTCACCGAACAGTGCCAGGGTGCGGGCGCTGAACAGGCTTTGCAAGCCGCCGTTTGAAGCAAAGCCATATTTCACGCCGCGGGCAAAGGCCCCGTCGTCATCATCAGTGCCTTCCGTCATCATCCGGCCCAAAATTGTATGATCCTTCAGGGCGGCGAATAACTCGCCGGTCATGAAGGTCGCGAACCAGGTAATGCGGCCATCTTCGACCAGGGCCCATTTGCTATGACTGCCCGGTAATAGATACAGACCATCCGCGCCGGCGCCGAAAATCTGCGTTTCTTCCCCGCGCATGACGTCAGGCACGCCGTCCGCGTTGCGATAGGCCAGGCCGGGGACAAAATGGATTGGACGCTCAAAATCATCATGGCGGTGCAAGGTCATGTTTCCGGCGGCCGTTGGCAGATCGAGATAGGGCACCTCCACCCAGCCCTGGCGCGAGCCGATCATGCCGGAGGCGACAATGGGCATATCAGGGTGCGTCGCCAGCCAGTCGCCCGCCAGCGCGGTCAGGGCATCGGCAAAGGCGCCGTTCTGAACATTCAGAATGCCGGCATCGGCGGCGCGCTCGGCCAGTACACTGCCGTCCGCCGCCATGAGGTAGCCGCGAAGTGAAGTTGTCCCCCAATCGAGGCCCAGAAGTGCCGGTGCCATTTCGAGTTTAGGCAGCATCCGCGTGCTGGTCGCTGGCTTGAAACAGCCAGACCCCGTCGTCGCCGGTTTCGCGGACGACACGGCCCTGACCCATCAGGCAATGCAGATGAGACAAGGATTCGCTCATGCCCAACAAGGCCTCGAACGGGTTCAATTCGCGTTGGAACATCACCTTTAGGGTGGATAGAACCCGTGTTGGTTCGGTGCAGAACTCTTCCAGGGTAGCCAGGCGTTCCGCATGGTGCTGGCGTAGGAATGCCAGGCGCGGGTGCAGGCGGTAAAACGGCAGGCCATGCGCCGGCAGCACCAGGGTATCGTTGGGCAAATGATCAAAATTGGCCAGGGTATCGAGATACAATTGCAATGGATTGGCGGCGGGCTCGGAGGCGTGCAGGCCAATATGCGGCGTAATCCTGGGCAGGATCTGATCGCCAGAAATCAGCACCCGGGTCTTGTGATTGAACAGGCACAGATGCTCGGGCGAATGGCCCTGGCCGACGATCACCTGCCAGTCATCCTCGCCGATGCGGATCTCCTGGCCGGCCCGGACCGAATGTACCTGCGGCGGCAGGGGTGTCACGGCCTTGCGAAAATAGTCGTAACTGCTCTCGGCCATATCCGCCAAGGCCGCTTGCGAACAGCCGACATTGCGGAAAAACTGCAACTGCCATTCAGGCATTTTTTCGGCATGGTCCAACTCCGCCACGCGGCCTTGCAGCCATTCCCGATGGGTCATCCACAATTCGCAATTCCAATGCCGTGTCAACCAGCCGGCCTGGCCAATGTGATCGGGATGGAAATGCGTGCAAAAGACCCTGGTCACCGGCTTGCCGTCCAGGAAATTGGCGAATACGTCCTGCCACAAATTATGAATGCGGTCGGTGTTCATGCCGGTATCGACGATGCACCAGCCCTCGCCATCGCGCAGCAGCCATAGATTGATGTGGTCCAGGCCGGTCAGTTCCAATGGCATCCGCAACCAGTAAATGCCCGGCGCGACTTCCTGCGGCCTGCCCGGCTCGGCGGCCTCTTCATAAGGATATTGGACTGCGTTTTCGGCGACCATGAACTGCCTTTCCGTGCACGGGTCAGGTGGGGGCCGTGTGGCCGCCGCTGCCGTTACCTCGTTGCCAATGATTTGGAATATGTTAGCCACATGCTAACTTAACGTTGACGTAAACGTCAAATGCAAGCTTGCTCAGGTTTGCTTTGGCGGCCTAATTCGCGGCGCTATTCCGCCGCCGCCGCTTGGGATTATGTCAGCTATATGAAGGCCTTGTGGGTAACATTGTTAGTAAACCTGTGGGTGAATTTTCTGCCAGGTTTTGAGGAAAGGTCCGTGTAACGAGGCGGCGAAAAATCGAATCTATATATGAATCAAATGCTTGCAGTTAATTTTTTCCTAAATTACTGTAACGCCGCTTATGGTGAGGGTAGAAAACATAGCGTTGGAAAAGATCCAAGACCCGATGTTGGGGACAGCGTTGCAGCGTTGGTACCAACTTTGTGGTCAAGGGGGGCTTTATCGGCGGGAAGAATTGGGATTCGGGCCATTGGTTGGTGCGCCTGAAATTCTCAACGGGCGCTCGTCTGTTGTTGCCACCGATGCGGATGATCCACTGAACTATGTGTTCGCTTTTTATGGCGATGATTTCAATGTCTACGATGACCGCAGTTTCGTGGCCCGGCGCCTGCGGGAAATCCCTGAACAGGATGTGGTGAAGGTGATCGCCGCCTGCTTTAGTGAGGCGATCACGGCACGGGAACCTCTGGCCCACCGTATTTCGGGCAGTTTCAATTCCATTGACCTCATCTATGACCGGATCATTTTCCCAACCGCAAATAAATCGGGAAATGTCGATCGGCTGGTCACGCTATCAGCCGAAATCAGCCGCGGTTAATCGCTTACTTCTCCCCTCATCCAGGTGTGTTGACCCACAGGGTCATTTCACGCATCAGGTCGGCCCGGCTGTTGTGCAGAACCCAAAAGTCGATCCGTTCGCCCGAACCCGCACGCCACAACGTGGCGCCGAAATCCATGTGGTAATAGCGGTAGGTGCGTAGCGCCACGCCCTTTTCGATAAAGTCCGAACCGTGCCTATCCGGTTGACGCAGACACCCGCTACATCTAGTATCTGTCCAT
>CAZPWJ010000154.1:0-6624 GCA_964590195.1 uncultured Rhodospirillaceae bacterium
GAGATTGGAAGCACCCTACATGAAGTGGGTGTCTGCGTTAACCGGATAGGCACGTGTCGTTGCTGATGACCGCCACGCCGCTGGCCATGCGGGCCTGCGATCATCCGGTGGATGATGCCGGTTTTGTTATTCAGTGGCATGTGGTGGGCATGTTCGCGCCATCGTTTTTCACCGGTCATTTGATCTCCCGCTTCGGCTTGGTCAAAATCATGCTGAGCGGCGCCATTCTGCTGTTGTTCGCCGTGGCCTCGGCGCTGCATGGCATCACGATCCTGAATTTCATGGTCTCGATGTTCCTGCTGGGCCTGGGCTGGAACTTTCTGTTCGTCGGCGGCTCAACCCTGCTGACCGAGGTTCATACGCCCTCTGAACGGGGAAAGACCCAGGCCGCACATGATTTTATGGTTTTTGCCACCACCGCCCTGGGTTCCTTCCTGTCCGGCCAGCTATTGTTTAATTTTGGCTGGGAGCGGGTCAACTTGATGGCGTTGCCGCTTATTATCACCGTTACCCTGCTGGTTATCTGGTTCGCATTTATCCGCAGGGCGGAGGAAGCCGCGGTGCCGTCGGCATAAAGCCGTGCTGGCTTTCAAGGCGCAGTGTGCTAAATGGTGCGGGCGAGGTCAGCAGGATCTGAGCCCGCAAGGCGAAAGTATAAAGACATGACAGATATTTCAGGCGTCGTTCCGGCGTTGGGTCAGGCATTGCAGAAACGCGGTTTTGCCGTGTTGACGCCAGTGCAAGAGGCGGTGTTGGCGCCCGAATTGCGGGATGCCGATACCCTTGTCTCGGCCCAGACCGGTTCGGGCAAGACAGTTGCCTTTGGCCTGGCCCTTGCGCCCACTTTATTGAATGGCGCCGAACGTTTCGCGGATGCGGAGGCGCCATTGGCCCTGGTGGTGGCCCCGACGCGGGAGTTGGCCTTGCAGGTCAAGCGCGAGTTGGAATGGCTGTACGGAATGACCGGGGCGCTGCATGCCTCCTGTGTCGGCGGCATGGATATGCGGACCGAACGCCGCGCCCTGCAGCGGGGCGCCCATATCGTGGTCGGCACGCCGGGCAGATTGCGCGATCATATCGAGCGTGGCTCGTTGGATGTTGGCGCGCTGAAAGCGGTGGTGCTGGACGAGGCGGATGAAATGCTCGACATGGGCTTTCGCGAGGATCTGGAATATATCCTCGACGCCGCGCCGAAAGAACGCCGCACCATGCTGTTTTCGGCCACGGTGCCGCGCACCATCGCCGCCCTGGCCAAGCGTTATCAGCGTAACGCGGTGCGCATTTCGACCCAGGCCGAACAAAGTCAGCATCTGGATATCGAATACCGCGCCCTGACCGTGGCGCCCAATGATCGGGAAAATGCGATCATCAATGTGCTGCGCTATTTCGAGGCCCGGACGGCGCTGGTCTTTTGCGCCACCCGTGCTGCCGTCAACCATATGACCGCGCGCTTTAACAATCGTGGTTTTTCCGTCGTGGCCCTTTCGGGAGAATTGAGCCAGAGCGAACGTACGAACGCGCTTCAGGCCATGCGCAGCGGCCGGGCACGGGTTTGCATCGCCACGGATGTGGCAGCGCGCGGTATTGATCTGCCTAATTGCGAGCTGGTGATCCATGCTGATCTGCCGCGCAACCGCGAAGGTCTGCTGCATCGAAGCGGGCGCACCGGGCGGGCCGGGCGCAAGGGCGTCAGTGTCCTGGTGGTGCCGCACAATTGGCGCCGGCGTACGGAGCGGCTGTTGCAAGGCGCCAACATCGAGGCCACCTGGGCCCGGCCGCCTTCGGTGGTCGAGGTCATGCGCCGGGATGACGAACGCCTGCTGGCCGATCCCGGTTTGACTGAACCGGCGGCGGAAGAGGAGCAAGCCTTCGCCAAGGAGCTTTTGGGTCACCATGGCGCCGAGCAGGTCGCCGCCGCTTATGTCCGCCTGTACCGCGCGGGCCGGTCGGCGCCCGAGGAACTGCTCGATACCGGCCCCCGGGATTCCGGCGAGCCGAAGGGTAAGCGCCGCGAAGATTTCAAAAACGGCGTTTGGATTTCCCTGTCCGTGGGCCGCAAACACCAGGCCGAGCCGCGCTGGGTGCTGCCCATGCTGTGCCGGGCCGGCAACATCACCAAGCGCGAAATCGGTGCCATCAGGATCGACCAGAACGAAACCTATGTGGAGTTCGCGCCGGAGGCCATCGACCGCTTTCTCGAAGCCGTGGGGCCAAGCCGCGCGGTGGAGAAAAACGTCACGGTGACGCGGCTGGACGGCATGCCGAAATCGCTCAGGCCCGACCGCGACAAGCCTCATGGCAGGAAGACGTATGAGAAGAAAGCCTTCGGTAAAAAGAAGCCCTATGGCGAGGCGCGGGCCGAAGCATCCGCTGAACCGGGGCTAAAACGCGGCTTTACCCTGCAGGCGGACAAAGCGCCGGGGGACGAGAAGACCTGGGAGAAATCGGGCACTCAATCGCAGCCGAAAGCGAAACCAAAGGCAAAGCGCAAGAAACGCGGGCCTTCGCATAAACCCAAACTCGCGAAAGCAGGCGCCAGGGCGCGCGTTGGCGACAAGCCCGGCTATAGTCCCTTGAAGCGGAAAAAGCCGAAACCAGCCGGTTAGGGCGTTTTTGGCTTTTGCGGATCAGTCTTCCTCGCGGCCGTGGCGGCGTTCATCGTGGCTTTTGCCGCGGCGGAGACCGGGATAGCTCCGTTGCTTGTTGTGCCAGATCCGCTCGGCCTCATCCTCGTCTCCGCTGCGATGGCATTCGGTGCAGTCCTCGAAGTCACGGATGCCTTCTTCCAGATGTTCTTCCCTGACATTGGCCTCGGAATGTTCGTGGCAGGCATAACAGGTATAGCGGTCATAGCGCTCGTTAATATGACAGCTGGCGCAATCGGCGGGATGGTCACGATCAAATTCGAAATAGCGCTCATGGGCGAAGGTTGCCGGACGCCATTTTTCGCTCTGATGGCAGGTCTGGCATTTGTCCTTGATGCTTTTGTGCATGCTGTCCTTGGGCTTGGCGTGGCAGTCATGACAATTGCTCTGCCAGCCCGCGCCAAGCAGGCCGTGATTGAAATCGTGCGTCGCCTTGGCGGCGGTCTTGCCAATGTGATCCGTATGACAGCCGGCGCAGTTTTTCTGGGCAAGGCGTTGATGGAAACGGGTCCGGTCCGGCTTTTTCGCACCGATCGTCCCGATTTTGTGACAATCGATGCATTTGGTCTCACTAGGGCCAAGTAGCGGCGTGTGACATCTGAAGCAATCGCCTTCGACCTTCTCGTGTCCCTTGATCAGGGGGCCTGGATTGATAGCAATACCAGGCGCCTGCAGGACGGCGAACATGCCGATGATAAACAACAGGGCGAGCACAATAAGGCGGGTTCGCATATCACCACCGCCAAAAAATCATGACTGAGGAAACATGGAGTAGGAACAACAATGCGAACGCCGTGGTAATCGGGACATGAACCCTGCGCCATTTCTGCATCATGCCGACGAGCAGCGAATCCCAGTACAATTGTTCTTCCGAGGCTTGCTTACTCATACCTGAGGCAAGCATCGATTTCCGTCTTTGACTGATGACCGCCTTGGATTTCTTCAAGAGAAACTTCCCGGTAAGGCCGGAGGCAACGGTGATCAACATGGCGACCAGGGTCAGCCACGGCAGCAGCGCATTAAAGTGTATGCCGCAATGCACCAGGACCATCGCCGCGCCAAGCCAGGCGAGAAATTCATGCAGGCGCAGGAACCACAGCGTTCGCCCAAAAGCAAAGGCTTTACGTTTGCGCGCCGAATGAAGCAGGGAAAGCAGGATCAGGGCGCTGCCCCAATAGCCCATTTCACGGCCCCAATCCGGGTGCCCGAGCAAATGCAGCAAGCCATCCATTGCCATGGCGCCAAGGACGACGAGAATGAACAGGGCAAGGTTCGCAAGAACGTCCCGGGCAGTTTGCAATTTTCCAACGCCCCGCTACAATTAGTAAATACTCATATACATTTGAATGCCCGGCATGTCATGCGTCGAAGTGACGCGGCATTCGGCGCCGTTATATTTTACGCGCGAATCGCGCGCTCTGAGCGGCGGGATGGGCCATGGATTCCGTTGAGATAGAGCGGATGAAACCAATAATACGACAGCGCATACGGGTTATTCCGGGCGTTATATCCGCATTGCCCCATGGCTTGCGGCGATGCGGTGATATCAGCTTTTTGATAAGTCTGAATTCTTCTTGAAGCATCGGTTGCGTTTCGAACGCTTCTCTGGCATTTTCCGCGCGAAATTTCGCCCCATGGCGAATCCGTAGGGTCAAGGCATGTGTTTGTGCTGATTTTTCTGGCCTCGCGATTATCGACAAGATCCAGCAAAGAGGATGTGACCTATGTCAGCGGGATTGGCTTTTGCCATCGTGTGCGGTTTGATCGCACTATTATACGGTATCTGGGCGGTACGCTCGGTATTATCGGAAAGCGCCGGTAACGAGCGCATGCAGGAAATCGCGGCTGCCGTGCAGGAAGGCGCCAAGGCTTATCTAAACCGTCAGTACATAACGATCGGCGCGGTTGGCGTGGTGATCTTTATTGTCCTGTTGTTGCTTTTCAACCTGTCCGTCGCGGCCGCCTTTCTGGTCGGCTCGGTGCTTTCGGGCGCGGCAGGCTATATCGGCATGAACGTCTCGGTCCGCGCCAATGTGCGCACCGCCGAGGGCGCCCGCCAAAGCCTGGGCAAGGGCCTGGAGATCGCCTTCAAATCCGGCGCCATCACCGGCATGCTGGTGGCTGGCCTGGCCCTGCTGGGCGTGGCGGTGACTTATGCGGTATTGTTGTCGATGGGCGTTACGGGCCGTGATCTGATTGATCCTCTGGTCGCCTTGGGCTTCGGCGCTTCGCTGATTTCCATCTTTGCCCGCCTGGGCGGCGGCATCTTTACCAAGGGCGCCGATGTCGGCGGTGATCTGGTTGGCAAGGTCGAGGCCGGCATCCCCGAGGATGACCCCCGCAACCCCGCCACCATCGCCGATAACGTCGGTGACAACGTTGGTGACTGCGCCGGCATGGCGGCTGACCTGTTCGAGACTTATGCGGTGACCGTGGTCGCCACCATGGTTTTGGCCTCGATCTTCTTCGCGGGCGATGCGGCATTGGCCGGCAAGATGATGCTCTATCCCCTGGTCATTGGCGGCGCTTGCATCATCACCTCGGTGATCGGCACCTTCTTCGTCAAGCTGGGCGCCTCCAAGAACATCATGGGTGCGATGTACAAAGGCTTCATCGTCTCCGCCGTCTTGTCCGCCGTTGCCATGTGGCCGGTAACCAGTTGGATCGTCGGCATGGGCGAGATCGGTGACACGGGCTTCTCCGGCAGGCATCTGTTCTATTGTGGTCTTGTCGGCCTGGCGGTGACCGGCCTGTTGATCTGGGTGACGGAATACTACACCTCGACCGAGTATCGTCCGGTGCGCAGCGTTGCTCAGGCCTCGACCACGGGGCATGGCACCAACGTCATCCAGGGCCTGGCTATCGGCATGGAATCGACGGCCATTCCCGCGATTATCATCATCGCCGGTATCTTCATCACCTTCACCCTGGCTGGTCTGATGGGCATTGCCATCGCGGTGACCACGATGCTGGCCCTGGCCGGCATGGTCGTGGCCCTGGATGCCTATGGTCCGGTGACCGATAACGCCGGCGGCATTGCCGAAATGGCGGAAATGGACGAGGAAGTTCGCAATACCACGGATGCCCTGGACGCCGTTGGCAACACCACCAAGGCGGTGACCAAGGGCTATGCCATCGGTTCCGCCGGTCTGGGCGCCCTGGTGCTGTTCGCGGCCTATACGGAGGATCTGAAATTCTTCGCGGCCAATTCCGACCAATACACTTACTTCAAGGATGTGACGGTCGATTTCGCCCTGTCCAATCCTTATGTGGTAATCGGCCTAATCTTTGGCGGTCTGCTGCCGTTCCTCTTTGGCGCCATGTCCATGACGGCTGTTGGCCGCGCGGCGGGTACCGTCGTGGAAGAGGTTCGCAGCCAATTCCAGGCTAATCCCGGTATCATGGCGGGCACCTCCAAGCCTGATTATGGCCGTACGGTGGATTTGCTGACCAAGGCGGCGATCAAGGAGATGATTATCCCCTCGATGCTGCCCGTGTTGGCGCCGATCGTGCTGTACTTCGTCATGGTTGGTCTGGCCGGCAAGGGCGAGGCTTTCGCTGCCGTGGGTGCGATGTTGCTGGGCGTGATCGTTACCGGTCTGTATCTGGCCATTTCCATGACAGTCGGCGGCGGTGCCTGGGATAACGCCAAGAAATATGTCGAGGACGGAAATCTTGGCGGCAAGGGTTCGGAAACCCATAAGGCGGCGATCACCGGCGATACGGTCGGCGATCCCTACAAGGATACCGCCGGTCCGGCCGTGAACCCGATGATCAAGATCACCAACATCATGGCTTTGTTGTTGTTGGGCGTTCTGGCCCATTGGAACTAATGGCTGGGGCCGACCCGGTCGGCCGCAGACAAAATAAGACCCCGCCGGCGGCAGCCGGCGGGGTCTTTATTTCCGGAAACGCTCTAGTTCTCGGTATTGGCTTACCTGCCCGCTCCCCCTCCCGGCCACCCAATGAGGATAATCCC
>CAZPWJ010000155.1:0-6556 GCA_964590195.1 uncultured Rhodospirillaceae bacterium
TCCGCGACCGCCACGACCAACAGCGCATGCCGTTGCGCGTCCGCCTCGGCGGCGGACACCCCAAACTGCAGGATGCCGTCGCGGCGATGGAACAGAACCTGGAAGAACCCTTGAGCTACGCTGAACTGGCGGCCGCGGTGGGGTTGTCCATGCGGCACCTGGAACGGCTATTCCAGCGGTATTTCGGCAAGACGCCGACCCGGTACTATCTGGAACTGCGGCTTGACCGGGCGCGCCTGTTGCTGCGGCAGACCGATCTTTCGGTAACCGCCGCCGCCCTGGCGTGTGGTTTTGTTTCAGCTTCGCATTTCAGTAGAAGCTACCGCGATCTGTTTGGCAATCCGCCGCGCGTGGAACGCCGTCCAGCCGCCGATGGGATCGCGGCGTCGGCTGTGCGCAAATTAGAGTCGGATACGGTCTAGTTGCCAACGTTTGACGGGCTCATATTTATTGCCATACGAACGGCTTGGGGAGCAGGGACATGGCACAAGCGGCAGGAGGGCGCCGTCGCGGCGGACGCCGGGAAAAACGCGCCGCCCGGGCCAATCCCGACACGGTGTTCGCACCCTATATCGTGCGCCGCGTCCCGCCCTGCGAAATACTCACCGACGAGGCCATCGGGATTATCGAGGCCAACGCCGACACCATTCTGGCTGAAATCGGCATTGATTTCCTTGGCGATGCGGATGTTCTGGCATTGTGGCGGGATGCCGGCGCGGATGTTGACGGCACCCGGGTGCGTCTGCCGCAAGGTTTGGCGCGCCAATTGATCGCAAGTGCGCCCGCGGAATTCACCCAACATGCCCGCAACCCGGCCCGCAGCGTCCCCATCGGCGGCGACAATACCGTGGTAGCACCGGTTTATGGCCCGCCGTTCGTGCATGATATGGCGGGGGGGCGGCGCTACGCCACGCTGGGTGATTTCGAGAATTTCGTCAAGCTGGCCTATCTTTCGCCGCATATGCATCATTCCGGCGGAACGGTCTGCGAACCGGTCGATGTGCCGGTGCCGAAGCGCCATCTGGACATGGTTTACGCCCACATGCGCTGGTCGGACAAGGCCTTCATGGGCTCGGTCACCCATGCCGAGCGGGCCGCCGATACGGTGGCCATGGCGGAAATCCTGTTCGGCCGGGATTTCGTCGCCGACAACGCCGTGGTGATGTCCCTGATCAACGTCAACTCGCCCATGACCTACGACGGCACCATGCTGGGTGCCTTAAAAACCTATGCCGCCGCCAACCAGGCGGTGATCGTGACACCGTTTATCTTGGCGGGCGCGATGTCCCCGGTATCCGTTGCCGGCACTCTGGCCCAGGCCCTGGCCGAGGCCATGGCCGGTGCTGCCCTGACGCAGCTTGTGCGGCCCGGCGCCCCGGTTGTCTTCGGCCTGTTTGCCGCCGCCACGGCGATGCAGTCCGGCGCCCCGACCTTTGCCACGCCCGAGCCGACCCAGACGATCCTGGCCGCGGCGCAGCTGGCCAGGCGGCTTGGCCTGCCGTTTCGTTCAGGCGGCTCCCTTACCGGCGCAAAGGTCGCCGACGCCCAAGCGGCCTATGAAAGCGCGCAGTCCCTGTGGCCGGCGGTCATGGGCGGTGTCAATTTCATTCTCCATGGCGCCGGCTGGCTGGAAGCGGGCCTGGTCTCCAGCTACGAGAAATTCATTCTCGACGAGGATCAGTGCGGCATGATGGCATCGCTGGCCGGCGGCGTGGATATCTCCGAGGAAGCCCAGGCCATGGACGCCATTCGCGAAGTGGGCCCGGGCGATCACTTTCTGGGCTCGGCCCATACCCAGCGTAATTTCGAGACGGCGTTCTACCATTCGTCCGTCGCCGACAGCAATTCGTACGAACAATGGTTGGCGGAAGGCGCGAGCACATCGCTCGAACGCGCCAACAAGCTCTGGAAGGACCGCCTCGCGGCCTATGAAGCACCGGCCATCGACCCCGGCATTGACGAGGCCCTCAAGGAATTCGTCGCGAAACGCAAGGAAGAACTGCCCGACGCCGACTATTGATGGGCCGCGATCCTTGCGCTTTCATCAATCACTGTTCTCTTGCAACAGCGCTTCGATATCGACGATGGAATCGATCACATGATCGGCCAGGTCCGAAAGGTGTTCGAACGCCGATGTGCCGCTCAGCACACCAACACAGACGCCGGCGCCGGCGGCGCGGTACAAGGGCACCCAGGTGGAATTGAAATCCAGCAAGGTGCCGTCCTTGTCGAACAGGATACCTCTAATGCTCATGTGACGGTCCGCAGCGGGCTGCCGGGCCGCTGCCGGCTTCGCCACTGGGGGTCCCGATAAACTTCGGCATTTGATGGCGGCAACGGCTCCCGGCCACGGATCATATCGGCGGCCTTTTCCGCCACCATGATGCTTGGTGCGTTCAGATTGCCGTTCGGGATGGAGGGAAAAACAGAGGCGTCGACAACCCGTAGATTGCCGATCCCCCGCACCCGGCAATCGGGGTCCAGCACGGCCATCGGGTCATCGTCGGCGCCGATCTTGCAGCTACACGATGGGTGATAGGCGCTTTCCACATTGTCCCGCACCCAAGCATCGATCTCCCCGTCGGATTGGATGCTCACGCCCGGCTGGATTTCATCGCCACGGTAGGGATCGAAGGCGGGCTGGCCGATGATCTCGCGGGTCAGGCGCACGCATTGGCGGAAACCTTCACGGTCGGCCTCGTTATCGAGATAATTGAACTGGAGCTCCGGCCCCTGGCGCGGGTCGGGGGAGCGGGCGGCGAGGCGGCCACGGGCCCGGGGTTTGTTCGGCCCCACATGAACCTGAAAGCCATGGCCGTCAAAGGCGGCCTTGCCGTCATAGCGCATGGCGGCGGGCAGGAAGTGATACTGGATATCGGGCCACGCCAGGCCGGCACGGGAGCGGATGAAGGCGCAGGATTCGAAATGGTTGGTGCCACCGAGACCGGATTTGAACAGGAGCCAGCGCGCGCCGATCAAAAACTTGCTGATCGGGCCCAGCCGGCTGTTCAGGGTGATCGGTTGGCGGCATTCAAACTGAAAATAGATCTCCAAATGGTCCTGCAGATTGGCCCCGACGCCCGGCAGATCATGAACCGGGGAAATGCCCGCACCGGCGAGGACCGCACCCGGGCCGATGCCGGAGAGCTGCAGCAGATGCGGCGAGCCGATGGCGCCAGCCGCCAAGACCACCTCCCGCGCCGCCAAGGCAGTCCGCCGCGCGCCATCTTTTTCGTATTCAACGCCAACCGCCCGCCTGCCCTGCAACAGTACCCGGTGGCTCAGGGCATCGGATTCAACGGCAAGATTGGTCCGGCTCCTGGCCGGATTCAGGTAGGCGTTGGCGGTGCTGCACCGGACGCCGCCGCGCACCGTCATGTCCATACGACCGAAACCTTCCTGCTGATAGCCGTTATAGTCAGCGGTCGCCGGATAACCGGCCTCCCGCCCGGCATCGATAAAGGCTTGATAAAGCGGGTTCGCCATGCCGTTGCCGTTGCAGGTATGGAGCGGGCCGTCGCCGCCCCGATATTCATCGCCGCCATAGGCACAGGTTTCCGCCTTGCGGAAATAGGGCAGGCAGTCGCGATAGGACCAGCCCCCGGCACCGAGGCTTTCCCATTCATCGAAATCCCTGGCGTTGCCGCGCACATAGACCATGCCGTTGATCGAAGAAGAACCGCCCAGCACCTTGCCCCGGGGGCAATTCATCACACGGCCGCCCAGATGCGCCTCCGGTTCGGACTGAAAGCCCCAATTATACTTCGCCATGTTCATCGGGATCGACAGCGCCGTGGGCATCTGAATGAACAGGCTGCCATCGCCGCCACCGGCTTCCAACAATAATACCTTGGCCGAGCCGTCCTCGCTTAGTCGGTCGGCCAGCACACAGCCCGCCGACCCGGCGCCGACGATGACATAGTCGAACGCCACCAGGGCCTAACTCCGCAGCCGTTCGTTGGCCGGATCATACGGGCTTTCCGGGATCACGGTGACCTTGTGATCGGTACCCAGAATGGTCATCCGCAACTCGGTCCCTACGTTGGCCAGGTCCGGACGCACCATGGCAAGCGCCAATGACGTGCCGATCCGGAAGCCGTAATTACCCCCCGTCGCCCGGCCCACCAACGCATCGCCCTGATAGATCGGGTTGTTGCCCAGGGCGTCGGCATCCGTGACGTCATGCACCTCCAAGGTGACGAAGGCGTTCGAAAAGCCCTTGTCCCGCCAGGCCAGCAACGCCTCGCGGCCGATGAAGTCGCCCTTATCGGGATGGACGAAGCGGTCGAGACCGGATTCATGGGCGGCATACTCGATCGACATTTCCGTACCCACCATGCGGTAGGATTTCTCGTAGCGCAGGCTGTCCATGGCGCGGATACCGAAGGGCTTCAGGCCAAGATCGGCGCCGGCCGCCATCAGGGCATCGAATATATGGTTTTGATACTCGATGTCGTGATGCAACTCCCAACCCAACTCGCCAACATAATTGACCCGCATCGCCGTGGCCGGGGCCTGGCCGACCATCACCTCCCGGGCCGACAGCCAGGGAAAGGCGTTGGAGGTAAACTCGGCATCGGAAACCCGTTGCATCAACGTGCGTGATTGCGGCCCGGCCACCACCAGGACGCCCATCGCGTTACTCAGATTGACCATTTGCACGCTGCCGTCATCGGGCATATGCCGCCACAGCCAGTCATGATCCAGACGCTGGTAGGCACCGGCGGAGACCAGATAGAAACTGTCCGCCGCCTCGCGCAGAATGGTGAATTCGCTGTGCACGCCGCCGAAGGAATTCAGCGCATGGCAAAGGTTGACCCGGCCGATGGCTTTCGGCAGGCGGTTGGCGATCATCCGGTCCAGGAAGGCTTCCGCCCCCGGCCCCGAAACCCGGCATTTGGCAAACGCGGTCATGTCGAGCAGGCCAACGTTTTCCGCCACGTTGCGGCATTCGTTGCCCACATGTTCGAACCAGGCGGAGCGGCGGAAGGACCAATCATCCGCCTGGGCCGTTCCAGGCGGCGCGAACCAGTTGGGCCGTTCCCAGCCGAATTTCTGCCCGAACACGGCACCCAGATCCTTCATCCTTTCGTAGCAGGGCGCCGTGCGCAGGGGCCGGGCGGCGGGCCGTTCCTCGTCCGGGTAATGAATGACGAAGACATTGGCATAGGCTTCTTCATTCTTGGCATGCAGGTAGGCCGCGTTGGCATAGTCGCCAAAGCGCCGCGGCTCCACGCCCAGCATGTCGATACTGGGCTCGCCCTCGATCATCCAATGGGCCAGTTGCCAGCCCGCGCCGCCCGCCGCCGTAACGCCAAAGCTGTGGCCTTCATTGAGCCAGAAATTACGCAGGCCCCAGGCCGGCCCGATGATCGGGCTGCCGTCCGGTGTGTAGGCTATCGCACCGTTGTAGACCCGCTTGACGCCGACCTCGCCGAACGCCGGCACCCTGGCGATGGCCGCCTCGATATGGGGGGCCAAACGGTCCAGATCCTCGGGGAAAAGTTCGTACTCGGCGCCGTCAGCGGGACCATCAGGATAACAGATCGGCGCCCCGACCTCGTAAGGACCCAGCAACAGACCGCCGCCTTCCTCGCGCAGATACCACGAGCCATCGGATTCCCGCAGCACACCCATTTCGGGCAGGCCGGCCTGATGCCGCTGGACGATCTCCGGGTGCGGTTCGGTGACGATATACTGATGCTCCACCGGCAGCACGGGGATGTCGAGGCCGACCATGGCGCCGGTGCGCCGGGCATAGTTGCCGGTGGCCGAGACGACGTGTTCGCAGGTGATATCACCCTTATCGGTCTTCACCAGCCATTCGCCATTGGCTTGCTGTTCGATGCCCAGCACCGTGGTCTGGCGATAGATCTCGGCACCGAGGTTGCGCGCGCCGATGGCCATGGCCTGGGTCACGTCGGCGGGTTGGATGTAGCCATCGCCGGGATGCTGGATGGCGCCGACCAGCCCATCAATATTGCACAGGGGCCAGATTTCCTGGACCTCGGCCGGTGTCAGGAATTTGACCTCGACACCGATGGTTTCGGCCACGCCGGCATATTGATGATATTCGTCCATCCGATCGCGGTTCATGGCCAGGCGGATATTGCTGACCTGGCTGAAACCCACCGCCTGCCCGGTTTCCGCCTCCAGCCCCTGATAGAGCTGGACCGAGTGCTTGTGGATCTGCCCGACCGAATAGCTCATATTGAACAGCGGCAGCAATCCAGCCGCATGCCAGGTTGAGCCGGACGTCAGTTCATTGCGCTCCACCAACACCACATCCGACCAACCTTGCCTGGCCAGCTGGTACAACGTGGCGACGCCCACGACACCGCCGCCAATCACAACCACGCGCGCTTGATCCTTCATTGCATGATCTCCACCAGAAATGCGCCAGCCCCGTTGCGCGGAAGATAGCGTAAATAGTGTCTGACGTCAGCACCCCTGGGACATATTGAAGTGTTTTCATAAGGGAGGATCTGGCTCATCTAGGTTTGATGCGTGCCTATCCGGTTGACGCAGACACCCGCTACATCTAGTATCTGTCCAT
>CAZPWJ010000156.1:0-6267 GCA_964590195.1 uncultured Rhodospirillaceae bacterium
TAATGGACAGATACTAGATGTAGCGGGTGTCTGCGTCAACCGGATAGGCACGGACATGTCGTTCTCCCTGTCTATCATTATTGCGCTTACAATGATGTGTGACTGATACAGAACTACATACGTTGGAATAATCGATCTAACGGTCTTCCGAATATTCCAGGAAAAAGACTAGAACATGTGAGCCGCAATGCAAAGCGCTTGCGACTTAGTGGCATGCCAATTTGCCTTCACATTGATGTCATTCTGGCTGCTGTTTTTTGCCGCCTCGAATGGAACCTTGGCGGATTTCGGTGATTTCCGCCTCGGGAATGCCCAGCCAGCGCAGAAACGAATGGTGTGCCTCCGGCGCGTCGGCTTCAAACGCTTCGTGCCAGCGCCGCATGTCGGCCTCGTTCATACCGGAGCCGCGCAGGATGGCGACAAATGCCTCGCGCTCGATGCCGATACTTGCGCCGCTATCGCCACTTTGCCGCAGCAAACCCAGGATAGCTTTTTGCTGTATTCGCAAATCGGCGATTTGTTGGTCCAGTTCCTCCAGGCGGTGGCGGAATACGGCGGCATCCGATGCGCTGCTCCCCGCTGATTCGCCCTGCGCCAACAGTTCGGCGATTTCCCGTAGGCCGAGGCCGGCGTCCTTGTAGCTGCATATTTGCCGCAGCCGTGCCACGGCTGTCTCGTCATACATGCGATAGCCGGCCTGGCTGCGGGCCGTGGGCGGCAGCAGGCCAATCCTGTTGTAGTACAGCAGCGCGGTACGCGACAGGCCGAACATCGCCCCCAGTTTTCGTATGGTTATCATCCCGGCGCCTGTTTTCTGGACAAATCGGAGGCCGCGGCGAGGGCCGCGACGACGGCGATCACGGCGGCAATGGCCAGAATAGACCGAACCGCCTCGCCATGCGATGCCCCCAGTTGCAGCGCGCCATCGTGCAACAGGCCTGTAACGGCCATGCCCAGGGGCAGACTGCTGTCGCCGATGGCCTGGGCCGCGCCCATGACGCCGCCGCGCTCCCCCTCCGCCGCGGCCAGCTGCAACTCGGTCATCAAGCTGACGATGACAAGGCCGATGCCGATACCAATGCCCAGCAGGCACGCCATTGCCACCATGACCGAGGATACGGCGCCAAGCACGGCAAACAGCAAACCGACCACGCCCGAGACCAGGGTGATGCGCCCAAACCGGTCGCGCGGCGGCCTCAGTGCGCCCGCGATGATGAAGCCGAGCATGATGCCGGCCGTGTAAATGGCGATGAACAGGCCGAACCAGGCATCGGCGATGGCAAGGATATGTTCGGCGTAATAGGGCAGCAGGATCGGCAGGCAGGACAGGCAAAGATGAAAGGCCGCGATCAGCAACAACAGGGCACGCATCCTTGGCTGCCGCCAAACCCGTCTCAACATGGCCAGGGTTGCCTTGAAGAGGGGGGTATCGTCTCCGCCGATCGGCCGCGGTTGCCGCCGGGGCACCTTGATCCAGTATTCCGAGAAGGCGGAGAGCAGAAACGACAGCGCATTAACGGCGAAGGCGCCGGCCACGCCCAGCATGGCAAACAGCAAGCCGCCTAGGCCCTGGCCAATGACCTTGCCGCCGACCCGGCTGAACTGGTGCGCGGCGTTGCCTCTCTCCAGCTGGGCCTGTGTCAACAGGGCGGGGATCAGGGCTGCCACGGCAGGGGTGAAACAGGATGCGGACAGGCCAAGCACCAGATTGCCCAGGCACAGGGCGGTGATCGCCAGCGCCGGGCCAGGCTGCAACCAAACCGCGACCGCGACACAGCCGACCGCCACGGCGCTGACCAGGTCCGACAGGATGACCACGCGCAGGTGGCCAAAGCGGTCCGCGATGCTGCCCCCGAACGGCGCCAGCAGGGCCGTGGGCAGGCCCGTCAGCAGCATGGCCAGGCCCATGATGGCCGCCGAACCGGTCAGTTCCTTGATCCATAACAACATGGCGATGTCGAAAATCTGATTGCCGAGATTGCTGACGAACTGCCCCTGCATTAGCAGTGCCAGGTTTCGCATCGGTCTTTCGCGAGTCATGCTTCACGGCCTCCAAGCCAGGTGAGTGCGGTTTGAAGGCTGGTGGTAAAGTATGAAGCTATAGACAGGTCAATGGACTATGTAAAAAGTCAAATAGTGCTAGTCTTGTGTTGTCGGATAAAAAAACCAGATGGGGGAAACCAATGACCACGACTTCACTCGAGCGGATGGACGCGCTTATTCTTGACGGCAAGTTCCACGAGGCGACGGAAAGTTTCTGCCAGCTTGCCCGCGATGGTCACGGCATTCAGGATCTGGCCCTGCATGCCATGAGCACGGCGGCGCCCTTCCTGCATGTCCCGGCCCACGAGAAGCTGTTGGATAGCGGCGAGTTCCGCAACGTCAATTATGATCACACCATGCTGGGCATCCGCGCCGGCATGCGCCTGTCGCCCTGGCTCTCCGAGATCGAGAAGGATCTCGGTATCGTTCAGGGCATGTACTACATCCCTCAGGGCCTGGATATCTGGTCGCAGCTGGAATGCGGTTTCCCCGGCCATTATGCCCGGGAACAGGAACAATGCGCCGAGGAAGACATCGGCCACGAGTTGCACCGCCATTTCGAGGATCAGGAGCCGCTGGCCGAGGGCTCCGTGGATGAGCGTTTCGACGCAATGTTCCATGCCCTGACCCAGGGTGACAAGGTGACCAGCTATCGGATCTTCCTGGGCCTGGCGGCCGAGCCCGAACAGCGCCACCGGCTGCAGGATGCCGTGTTGTTCGCCTCGATCATCGATCAGCAGGAATACAATTCATTCCGCCGGGTGCGCCACATCGGCCACAAGCCGATCCGCGCCCGCGCCATGTTCGATCTGGCTGACTGGGTCGGCTGGGAGCGGGCGAAACCGTTCTTCTTTTTGGGCGTGCCGGATATCTGCAATGCGCCGATATTCCATTCCCTCTACGATCACGCCTGTTTCCTGCTCAACCTGCATTTCAAGGGCGCCCAGTTCGAGTTGATGGAGAGCAACACCGCGCCGCTGGAGGAGGCGGAGCAGGAGCAACTGATCGAGCTGATTATGGCCGGCGACCCAATGGCCGTGGCCGATGCCATCACCGCTTTTCTGAAACAGGGCACCGCACCGCAAAACATCGCGGACGTGGTCAACATCGCCCACGCCAGGCACTCGGTCACCCGTCTGCGCTCGCCCATCGCCTATACGGTGCCCATGCACAGCTTTGACTATGCCAATGTGGTGAACTATTGGCTGCGCAATTTCCGCAACAAGCATCAGGTGAAGGCGATTTATCTCTCTGCCTGGTTCGTCACCGATATCATCCGTGAAATCGATGCCTATCCCGACCTGCCCGGCGTGACCCGGCCCGACCCGGACGGGTGCGCCGGCTGGGCAGAGGGGATCGCGACGGAAAACCTGTTGGGCGAATTGGAGGTCGCGGTCGCGGACCAAGACCCCTCCCGCGCCGTGGCGCTGGTACGAGCCTGGAATGGCCGCCATGATCCAAGGGCCGAAGGCGCGCGGGACGACCTGATCCGCATGCTGGCGCACTGTGCGGGCAAGTATCAGGGCGATGCCCATATTTTCCGCAACGCCTGTTCGGTGATTGAGGAATATCAGCTCAACACCGCTGCTATCGCGCGCAAGGACATCCTGTTCGAATTCTGGGCGCATTTCCTGTCGTTCTATAAAAAGCGCACCTTGGATACGGATTGCTACGATATGTATCACCGCTATTTCGGTCAGGTTGAGGCCGCCGAATAGGATGGCCCTACCGGGTTGCACCTGACGGCCAGCAGGGTATCTTGTCGCTGCAAAATTCTTGTCGGCACAAATTTTCAGTATGGGAACCCCCGCAATGGCCAATCAACCTGGACCGCTTACTGGCGTTAAAGCCGTCACCTGCTCCACCGCCCAGGCGGGCACGGTGCCCTATATGCTGATGGCCGATCTCGGCGCCGACGTTATTAAGATCGAAGTGCCGGGCGTTGGCGACAGCTCCAGGACCGCCGGCGAGATGAAGGGCGAGATCAGTTCGTTCTTCGAAACTAATAACCGCGGCGTGAAAAGCCTGACCCTGAACCTGAAGTCGGACGAGGGCCGCAAAATCCTCCATGATCTGGTCAAGGATGCGGACATCTTCGGGCAGAATTTTCGCCCCGGCGCGGCCGAAAAAAACGGCTTCGGCTATGAAGACTTGAAAAAAATCAATCCCGCCCTGGTCTATGTCTCGATCTCCGGCTATGGCCTGGCGGGCCCCCATGGCGCCTTGCCGGGCACCGACGCCGTGGGCCAGGCCCTGGGCGGTATCGCCGAGGCCTACGCGGGGCCGGGGGAAAACATGCGCACGGGCGTGGTCTCGGTGGCGGATGAATCCTGCGCCATTTTGACATTCGGCGGCCTTTTGGCCGCGCTCTATTATGCCAAGAACACCGGCATCGGGCAGAAGGTGGAAACATCGCTGGTTGGCGGCATCGTCCGTCTGATGGGCTGGACCATGACCACGACCATGTGGCGGGACGCCAACCCGATCACCGGCGCCCGCATCAACGGCACCCGCGAACGTCCCGGCATCGCCGCGACCTTCAATGACCGGGACGGCAAGCCGCTGGTCTTTCAATTGGCCCACACGGATTGGATCAGGGCCATGGAGGCCCTGGACTTCCTGCCAACCCTAAAGGAACGCGGCGCCGATGACCTTGGTCTGGCCTTGGTCTCGGAAGAAAAGAAGGACCTGATCCTGGGCACCCTGGCGGAGCTATTCGCCGCCGACAGCCGTGACCGATGGCTGGAGCTGTTGCGCGCCGCCGACGTGGTCTCGGCCCCGGTTAACACGTTACTGGAAGCCTCGAACGACCCGGATGTGCTGGCGAACGGCTATATTACGGAGGTCGACTACCCCGAGCTTGGCGAGAGCCTGAAGGTACACGGCACCCCGTGGCAATTCTCCGAAACCCCCGCCAAACCGGGCCTGGCACCAAAGCTGGGCGAGCACAACGACGAGATCCTCTCCGGCCTAGGCTACAGCGAAGCCGACATCGCCGCCCTGCGCGAGCGGAAGGTTATTTAGTGGGTTTGTTTCGGCCATAATGGAGCAGTCTTGAGATGCGAGTCGCCGAGAAATTGGCAATTATCGACCGAATTGGGAGAGAGCTTCAGTCCCGGTATCGCTATGAAGATATTGATGCGTACTTGGCTGAGTTTGGAATAGATCCGCCGATTGGGGTCACCCCTAACAGCAAATGGGTGTACTCAAAAGCTGCACTTGCCGGTGTTCCGCTTAGTATTATAACTAGGATCGCAGAAGACCTAGATATGGGGCCGAATCTAGCCACGGCGGCGGTAAGTTCCCCGCCCAACAACTGGCGGGATATAACTGATTTCCGACTTTTCATTAGCCACATTGCAAAACACAAAGATAGGGCAACGCGGCTAAAGGAATGCCTTCAACCCCATGGGATAAGCGGGTTTGTCGCTCATGAAGACATCAATCCGACACTGGAATGGCAGCAAGAGATCGAACGCGCCTTGTATTGCATGGATGCGATGGTAGCAATTCACACACCTGGATTTTCAAGAAGTTATTGGACGCAGCAGGAAATTGGATTCGCAATCGGCAAGGGGGTCAAAGTGATCTCTCTCAAAATGGGAGAGGACCCGACCGGGTTTATTTCGAAACACCAAGCTCTAGCGCGGAGGGGACGCCGCGCGGAAGAAATCGCTAAAGAAGTGGAGAGTTTGCTATCTGAAGATGAACGGACGCGAGAACGACTCCAGGCAGCGAAAGCTCACAGTATGTCTGCAAATGATGAGATTCCGTTTTAGGGTATGGAAGTGCGAAAGACTTGGCACCATCTGGCGCGAAACCTGACTGCAGAGGAGAGGGAGGTTGTTACTCCGCCGCCTCAGCCAGTTCCAACAATTTTGACACCCCCATTTAGCGCGAAGGTCAGGCCATTCCTGCATTGCGCCTAACAGCGCGGCCCCAACTTTAACGCGCTTCGGTCCAGCTTTCGCAGAAGGCCAGGGCGGAGGTGCTGAATGGCCGTCCGTCGCGTTCCCGGCTCCAGGACCGGCCGCCGGCCTGAACACCGTCCATGACCAGACGCGTGCCCGCCGCCGGGATCAGCACCGTGTTGACGCCATAGGGCCGTTCGCCGGCGCCCGTGCCGGGCTGGGTATGGATCATCAGGGGATCGCCCAGGTCGTACCAGGTAAGCGAGAGGCTGGTTTCCTCGGACGTTACATATTCCGTGTAGAAACGATGGGG
>CAZPWJ010000157.1:0-6247 GCA_964590195.1 uncultured Rhodospirillaceae bacterium
TTGTTGGTTTTGGCGAGATTCTGCAGTGCAAGCATCGCGCCTTGGTTGGTGTTAACTGATAGAGGCATCTCTATCTCCTTTATTCTAGGTCTACCCGCTTTCGCGGATCGGCGCGTTTTGCGCCTACCGGCAACAATGCAATAAGCATGCCAAACAGCTAGAAAAACGGCTCACGACAAGCCGTTGAAACCCTGTAATATTAATGGTTTAGGGAAATTAACCATGCTCGCGGGAGCAGGCAAAAAATGCCGAGTAGGCAAAGATTGCCCGGTAAATCGGGCAATTATTGCCGGGTCGACAAAGCCGGGCGGGCTGTCGCTACGGGTTATTGAAGATAGGCTGCAGGATTTGCCCAGTAGCGGCCGGCAGCAGGGCTGGATGCGGAGGAACATCCATGCCACGCCCATCGCCGGTTCGGCGGTGCTGTCCGCAAGACCAGGGCGCATCCTGGTACTTCCGTTCGGATTTCCGTTCTACCTTGAGACAAGGTAGAGGCAACATGATCGCACCGCCGAGATTTTCCATCAGAGTGACTTTCCGTTCTAAGCCGCCGCTTAACCGAACAGGGATAGAATGGCCTGTGGACCGTTGTTCGCGATCGACAGGGCCTGCACACCCAGTTGTTGTTTGATCTGCAGGGACTGCAGCTTGGCGCTCTCTTCAGCCAGATCCGCATCGACCAGGGAACCGACGCCGGCGCGCAGAATATCCGTCAACTTAACGGTGAAATCCGATTGGATCTCAATCCGCTTGGCCACGGAACCCAAGGCGGCCAGTTTGTCGGAAACATTGGTGATCGCCGTATCGATGGCTGTCAGAGCCGTCGCCGCGCCGGCCGATGTATTCAAAATGGTGTTGTGAATGGCCAGGCTCGTGGCGTCCAACTTCTGTGCCGAAACCGCAATCGTCGAGCCATCGACGGTGCTGAGCACCGAGGTCGCGGTGGCACTGCCATTGACCAGATTGGTACCATTGAATTCGGCGGTGGCCACGATCGTGGAAATCTGATCGCGCAGGGCGGTGAAATCATTATGCAGCGCCGTTCTGGATGCGCTGTCCAAACCAGCCTGGTTGGCCTGCACGACCTTGGCTTTCATTTCCGTCAATAGATCCGAGATAGACCGACCCGCCGTGATCGCCACGTTCAGGGTCGCCTCGCCGTTGGCCAGAGCCGTCTTAACAGCACCCAACCCGACAATATCACCACGCATGTTCTGCGCGATGGCATAGGTCGAGGCATCGTCCTTGGGGCCATTGACCCGTAGACCCGTGGTAATCGCCAGTTGGGTCTTTTCCATGGACGTGTTGGTACTGTTGAGATGCTGCAGCGCCACCATGGCGCCAATATTTGTGTTTACTGAAAGAGTCATTCCGTAGTCCTCCAAAGAGCCGAATTCTTGCGCCGCCAAACTTGGGTGCGTTATGCGCCTGGCATAGGATGTGCAAGACGTGTGCCAACTCAAAAATTAGGAAAAAATACAATAACTAATTGTTTTTGTTGATTTTTATTTGGTTGAGACTTCTTAACCATTAAGCTTTCACTGGGCAGATCTGACCAGATAGGCAATATTTTCATGGCTGTTTTAGCCGCCGCCGACCGCTGAAATTAATGCTGTCGCGGGCACGTAAAAGGGTAGGTTCAAAGGGCAGAAACCCGGTTCCCCCGGCAGGGCCACGATGCAGGCTGAGTGGTGCCTGCCGACCGGCTTGTATTTTTGCAAATGGGATTGTTTCTCGGGCGCCGCGATTAATAAGGGGCCGGGGTAGCACCGCACCGTGCGATGCACCCCGTGTCCCCCTACTAACCGAACAAGGACAGAATCGCTTGCGGGCCGGAATTCGCGATAGACAGAGCCTGCACACCCAGCTGTTGCTTGATTTGCAACGACTGCAGTTTGGCGCTCTCTTCCGCCAGGTCCGCATCGACCAAGGTTCCCACGCCAGCCTTCAGAATATCTGTCAGCTTAGTCGTGAAATCCGCCTGCACTTCGATCCGCTTGGCTACCGAACCCAGAGCCGCGAGCTTATCGGACACGGACGTGATCGCCGCATCGATCGCGGTCAGGGCGGTCGCCGCACCTGCCGAAGTATTCAGGACATTGGCGTTAATGGCCAACGTGGTGGCATCCATCTTCTGGGCAGCCACCGCAATCGTCGACCCTTCGACCGTGCTCAGAACCGAAGTCGCCGAAGCACTGCCGTTCACCAAATTGGTTCCGTTGAACTCGGCGGTGGCCACGATTGTCGAGATCTGGTCGCGCAACGCCACAAAGTCGTTGTGCAACGAGGTCCGCGACGCGGTGTCGAGACCGGCCTGGTTCGCCTGAACCACCTTAGCCTTCATCTCCGTCAACAGATCAGCAATCGACTGACCAGCCGTAACGGCCGTGTTGACGGTTGCTTCGCCATTGGCCAGAGCGGTTTTCACCGAGTTAAGGCCGGCAATGTCACCGCGCATGTTTTGTGCGATGGCATAGGACGAAGCGTCCTCTTTCGGACCACTGACCCGAAGGCCGGTGGTGATAGCTAGTTGCGTCTTCTCCATAGCCGCGTTGGTTTTGCCAAGATTTTGCAGCGCCAACATCGCGCCAACGTTTGTGTTGACAGATAATGCCATGATCATATTCCCATTTTCTATGAAACCCGCTTCTGCGGACCGGTGCGTTGTGCACCCGCAGAAAAAAATGCAAGAAGCATGCCAATTGGGAACTGGAACAATGGCGATTAAGTAGTTGTTTTTAAATGATTTCCCTTTGTGATATTATGTTTACGCAACTTTCAGACAGGTAAGATTTGCCGCTTGGGAAAGGTTGTCCCGGCAGAATTTGACCTCTGTTGCTATTCCCCGCTGCTTTCGGCAGGATTAGGTTTAGAGACAACAGAATTGGGGATTTAAGTGACGGGACCGTTAGCAGGCTACAAAGTGATTGATCTGACCACCATGGTTGCGGGCCCGTTCGCGACCATGTTGCTGGGTGATCAGGGCGCCGACGTAATTAAGGTGGAAATTCGCGGCCGTGGCGACCACGTACGCGCAACGGCCAATCAACAGGGTGGTTTTTCAGCCTCGTTTCTGAACAACAACCGCAATAAACGGTCCATCACCCTCGATCTGAAACGGCCCGAGGGACGCGATCTGCTTCACCGCCTGGCCGCGTCGGCCGACGTTTTGGTGCAAAATTTCCGCCCCGGCGTGGTTGAGCGCCTTGGCATTGCCGAGGCCGACATCCGTCCCCTCGCCCCAAAGCTGATCTATATCTCCATGTCAGGTTTTGGCAATACCGGCCCCTATGTACACAAACCGGTCTATGACCCGATTATTCAGGCGGTCTCGGGCCTGGCCTCGGTCCAGGGCGGCGGCGACAACCTGCGGCCCCGCCTCGTCCGCACCGTGGTGCCCGACAAAGTGACCGCCCTGACCGCCACCCAGGCCATTACCGCCGCCCTTTTGGCGAGGGAACGCAGCGGCGAAGGCCAGCACATAACCTTGAACATGCTGGATGCCATGATGCAGTTTCTCTGGTCATCGGATATGGGCGGGCAAACGTTCGTGGAAAATCCGTTCCCGCAACACCGGGTCTCGGCCTTCAATGATCTGATCTATGCCACGGCGGACGGCCATATGGCGGTTTCCGTCATGACGGACGCGCAATGGGCGGGCTTGACCCGCGCCCTGGAGCAGCCCGATTGGCTGGAAGATCCGCGCTTTACCAGCCCCGCCCTGCGGGATCAGAACTTCGATGAACGCGTGGCTCTGACCCAAAGCGTTCTGGAAACCAAACCCAATGCCCATTGGCTGGAGCGCCTGGATGCCGAAGGCGTCGCCTGCGCCCCGGTTCTGACCCGTACGGAATTGATTGAACATCCACAAGTCGTGGCCAACCAAACGGTATTGCAAAGCGATCACCCCGTCGCGGGACCTGTGCGCCAGGCCCGCCACGCGGCACAATTCGGCGGCACGCCCGCCTCGATCCGCAAACCGGCGCCGGGCCTGGGCGAGAATACCGACGAAATATTGGCAGAACTGGGAATTGACGCCGCTGAAATAGCAGATTTAAGGGCCACGGGCATCGCAGGAGAGGAAGAGTAGATGAGTACATATGATCCACGGACTTTCAAGGCGCTGACCTTTCATGACGCCGTACCAGCCTTTCAAAGCGGCGGCGACACGCCGCGTGCCTATTTGGAACGTTGTCTGGAGACCATTGCCGAACGCGAACCAGAGGTGAAAGCCTATGTCGCCCTGAACGAAGACGGCGCCCGGGCGGCGGCGGATGCCGCGACCCAGCGCTACAAGGATGGCAAGCCATTATCATCCATCGACGGCCTGCCGATCTCCATCAAGGACTTGCTTGAAACCAAGGACATGCCGACGCAAATGGGTTGCGAGGCCTATGCCGGAAATTTCCCAAAGAATGACAATGCCGCCGTCTGGGCTCTGCGCCAGGCCGGCGCGGTGGTGCTGGGCAAGACCGTTACCGCGGAACTTGGCGGCACCCATCCCGGCCTGACGACAAATCCCTTTGATGCCACGCGCACGCCCGGCGGATCATCTTCCGGTTCGGCGGCGGCGGTAGCGGCGGCAATGGTGCCGGCGGCCATCGGCACCCAGGTCGGCGGCTCCATCATCCGGCCGGCCGCATATTGCGGCAATGTCGCCCTGAAACCGACCCAGGGCGGCATCAATCGCGGCGAACGCCAGGCGACCTCCATGAGCACCCATGGCGTACATGCCAACTGTATCGAGGATATGTGGCAGGCCGCCATCGAGATCGCCCGGCGCGCCGGCGGCGACCGTGGCAGCCTCGGTCTATTCGGTCCTGACATGCCGCCCGTGGCAGCCAAACCGAACCGCCTGATCGTATTGGAAACCGCCGGCTGGGCCATCCTGGACGATGCCTCCAAGACCGCCTTCGAGGGCCTGCTGGAAAACCTGCAACGGGCCGGTGTTACCTTGCTGCGGCGCAAGGACAATGTCCTGATCGAGAAGCTGGAGCAGTCAATCCTGGAAGCGCCCGCCATCTGCGGCGACATCACACGCTGGGAAAACCACTGGGCCCAGCGCAATCTGGTCGACCAAAAGGGTGAATTTGTCTCCGACCGCCTGAAAGCCGGTCTGGCTCTGGCCGAGGCCATGAGCCCCGACGATTACCGCGCCGCGCTCTTGGCACGGGAGGCGGCGCAACGCTGTCATGACGCGGTCGGCCTGCTGGCCGATGCGGCGATCACCCTGTCCTGCCCCGGCCCGGCGCCATTGTGGCCGGGCGATATTCAGGGCCAGCCCCTGGCGGCGCGGCCCACCGGCGACGCAATTTTCAATACGCCGACATCAATGCTGTTCGCACCCTGCGTGACCATGCCCTTGTTGGCCGTTGGCGGCCTGCCGGTCGGCGTGCAGGTCGTGGGCCAGCAACACCAGGACGCCCGAATGACGGCGATCGCGCGCTGGATGCTGGATGAAGTGGAACCCGTTACCATAAGTTCATGAACCGAAATCGAAGATGGGGAGATAATCGATGCTGGGTATCATCATTGAATATGACTATTCCGGGGACGAAGGGGAATGGAAGGCGGCGGCGGATGCCTTCGTGCAGGCGATTGATGCCGACCCGCGCCTGAAAGGCCGGTTTTCCTATCAAGTCAACATCAAGGGCGATGGTCCTGGCCGGGTTCATGTCGGCCGCTGGGACAAGGCCGAGACCCAGGCCTATCTGTTCGAACAGGACTTCTTCAAGACCTTCGCGGCCCAGGTCAAAGCCTTCGGCGGCGAGACCTTGAAAACGGCACCGTATCGGCGTATTACCGGGACCGATGGCTGAGGGCGTAAACTTGCGGTGGAAATACCGAAAATGCGCTGTGCTCAAATTCCAGTTACCGAGGTTTGTAAAAGCCTCGCCCAGCTTTACAAACAATGGTCGGAGATAACCCGCGGCGGCCGCTACGATATAGGCCAGTTGGGTTTTAGCCCGCTGCTGCAAATCATCAGCCACCGCGCGACCATCGTGCATGTCACAGCGTCCGACGATCCGTTGGACTGGATCATCCAGGCCTTCACCTCTGACTTCGATTCACTGGCGAACCATTCTTTTGTCGGACGCCGCTTTGGTGATATTCCCGACGATGGCTATACCGCATTGATCGCGCCCTCGCTCCGTGCGACCCGTGACCTTGGCGAACCCATGGCACACGCGGTGGACGGTCTGCTTGACGACCGACCGGTCGTCTACGAGAAATTGACCTTCCCCCT
>CAZPWJ010000158.1:0-6127 GCA_964590195.1 uncultured Rhodospirillaceae bacterium
CAGTGGCAAGTGGCCGTTCAGCAATTCAATGAAGCTACTGGCGGGAGGATGGATGTTCTGTTCAACAATGCCGGCATTGTTCATGTTGGCAGGCTTGAGGAAATTCCACTTGAATTGAACCGCCGAATTATCGAGGTGAATTTAATTGGCGTGATAAATGGTATCCAAACCTGCTTTCCGCTTCTCAAGGACACTCAAAACGCATGTATCGTTAATACATCATCGATTGCGGGCGAACTTGGCGGGCCTACGTTCGCCGCTTATGCTGCGAGCAAGTTCGGTGTTCGCGGGCTTACGGATTCCCTGGACCTGGAGTTCGAGGCCCATGACATTCGTGTTTGCGACATCATGCCATGGTTCATCGACACGCCATTGCTGCGAAACTCCCAGACCCATGGCGCCAGTACAAACGCGACCTTGAAGGACTGTGTTGTCGGGGCGGGGATGGCGGTCAACCAAATAGATGATGTGGTTGCGGCGGTCTGGGCTGCGATTGATGGCAAAAAGACACACAATTTGGTGGGCCTGAGCGCCAAAATTCTCGGCCCCCTCAATCAGCATTTCCCGCGCATAAGCAAAGTCGGAAAACGGCAATTGCTAAGAAAGCTGGCATTGCAACTGGGTCTGGCCGGTTATTAGAGAGCGGCCGCTTTGCCTCGGCGCATCGTTCAGTCAGCCGGCAATTCGGGCGCCAGCAGATCGCCGCAGTCGGGGGCGAAAATCAACGGTGCGCCGGTGGCGGCCGTTAGCTCTTCGCGGCTTAGGCCGGGGATGACCTCCCGCGCCACGAAGCTGCTGCTTTTCGCATTCACGTCCATCACGGCCAAATCAGTGTAGACCCGCTTGACACAGGCCGGCGCCGTCAGGGGATAGCTGCATGTGGTGACCAGCCGGGCGCCGCCGTCGCGGGTGCAATGGCGCATGATCACGTAGACCGCCTTGGCGCCCGCCGCAAGGTCCATGGCACCGCCGATCAGCGGCCCCTTGTTGGGCACGTTCGCGTCCCAGTTGGCCAGATCCCCGTTACCCGCGACCTGAAAGCCGCCCAGGATGGTGATGTCGATGTGGCCGCCCCGGATCATGGCGAAGGAGGCGGCGGAATCAAACACGGATGCGCCATCCCGCAAGGTCACCCGCTGGCTGCCCGCGTCCACCAGCTCCGGGTCGATCTCCGCCCCCTGGGCCACCGGGCCGACGCCGAGGATACCGTTTTCGGAATGATAAAATATCTCCCGGTCACTGGGCGCGTAGTTGGCCGCTAGCACCGGCATGCCCAGGCCAAGGTTGACATAGGCGCCGTCGGGCAGGTCCTGGGCCGCGCGCCAGGCCATTTGCTCCCGTGTCAAAGGTGTCGCCATGTCCGTCCCTAATCCAGTCTCTATTTTTGTCGTTAGTCCTGCCGCGCGGCCTGCAACACCCGCTGCACATAGATACCCGGCAAATGTATCTGTTCGGGCCGCAGGGTCTGGGCCGAAATCTCTTCCACCTCGACAATCGTCAGACGGGCCGCCGTCGCCATCGCGGCGCCGAAGTTCGACTGGGTGCCAGTAAAAAACAGATTGCCGTAGCGGTCCGCCTTCTGCGCCCGCAGCAAGGCGACATCGGCGGTCAGGGCGGTTTCCAGAATACAGGTCTGGCCATCAAAATCGCGCTGCTCCCGCCCCTCGGCCAAGGGGGTGCCAGCGGCGGTGGGGGTATAAAAGGCGGGAACGCCCGCCCCGCCCGCGCGAATGCGTTCGGCGAAGGTGCCTTGGGGTACGATCTCGAAGGTCAGCTTGCCGTCCTGCCATTGCCGCTCGAACGCCGCCGTCTCCTGGCCCGGGCCGCGAAAGGCCGTGGTGATGACATGGTCGATCTGCCCCTCGGCGAAAAAGACCGGGTTGCTTTCCTCCAGACGGCGGATGGCATTCAGGATAACGGTCAGGCCGCTTAGCCCCATGGCGCCGAGGCCCTCCAGCAGGTTGGCGGGGATACCCGCATTGCCGAAACCGCTGATCATGATGGAAGCGCCCGGCGCGATCCCCGCCAGGGCCGCGTCCAGGCCGTCAACGCGCTTATCAATCAAAGCCGTAACCCGCCACTATACATTCGATCCTTCGCGCACCTTTATTCAGCGGCGTCCTCGGTAAGCTCGACCGGCTGGCCATCGATGCGGATTTCACCAAGCATGTTGTCGACCGTCAGATAATGATCGAAATAGGTCAGGGTCGGCCTGGCGCCGAAACGCTCTTCGATCCAACCCCACCAATCATCGTTGAACCAGGCCTCCGCCGCTTCCCGCGATTCCCACAGATAAACCCCGCCGCCGCCGTCCTCGCCGTTGAGAAAATCCTTGCGCAGCAAGCCCTTTACATGCCGGTATTGCGGCGCGCTCTTAGAAGCGCCGGCGATCGAGGCCGCCTTGTCCGGTTTCGGTGCGTTGCGGGGAATTTGAACAATCGTGATGACCATGTCATGCGTCCTTTCTATGTGAAACAATTACCCATGAATCCACGCCACCGCAGCGGCTTAATCGGGCGATTTAAGGAATTGGTTCAATTGCTCTATTGTTTTGGGCCTGAAGCTGTTTGCTATAAAAGCGCTTAAGTTTAGTGGGATCCTGGCGGAACTTGAGCAAAGGCGTGCGGAGTTCAGCCGACCACCTTGATATACGTATCCTTTTTCAAAATCTCGCCCTCGCCGAAGGTATAGACGTCGACGCCAAGCCAGTCCTGCGTCTCGCCGCTTTTCAAAGTAGCCCGGCGGTGCCATTCCGTATAGGCCTTGTCGCCAACCACGCGGGCGTCAAGCTTGTCCCAACTCACTTCTTCAGTGGTGGCGAAGAGATTGTCGAAATAGCTTCTGATCTCGTCATGCCCCACATAGCGGGTGCCGAACGGGTCCGGACCCACGGCATTGACGAAGGCGCCATCCTTGGCGAAATAGCCGACCATGGCGGCGACATCGTGGCGGGCGAATGCGGCGCCGATCTCTTCCAATAGAGCGAACGTTTCCTGTTCCGTCATAACGTCACCTTTTTGACTGCGCGAGAGCATGGTGCTCTGGTTTCCATTTTAGACCGCCCGGCGGACTTTCGGGAAGACCTCTTCCGCCATCAACTGAAAGGTCTCCAGCACCTGGGCCTGGGGCATGCCGACGCCCTGCACGCTCATGATGATGTGATTGGCGCCCAGAACCTGGTGATAGCGCAGCATCTCCTCGGCGACTTCGTCGGGGTCGCCGACAATGAAGCGGTCCCGGGCCAGATCCTCGTAATCCATGGTGATATCCTGGTCGCCCTTGGCCATGGCCTTGTCCTGGCCCCAGGTTTTGTACAGATCATACTGCGCCTTGATATAGGGCGCGGCGATCTCGATGGCCTGGTCGTGGCTGGGCGCGCAGAACACTTCGCGGCGGATCGGCAGCTCATCCGGGAAGGGCCGGCCCAGCTTGTCCAGTTCCGCGCGGTACAGATCCATCTGCCGGGACAAGGTGGGCAGATTCTGATGCGGGTTCAGATACCAGCAATCGCCTAGGCGGGCGGCGCGCCTGACCGCGTTGTCCGCATTGGCGCCGATCCAGATCGGTGGATGCGGCCTTTGCACCAGGGGCAGGGAGACCACCGCTTCATCAAGCTCGAAAAGCGAGCCTTCCATGGTGACCTTTTCCTCGCTCCAGAGCCGCTTTATGGCCTCCAAATTTTCCTCGAAGCGGGCCACGCCCTCGCCCTTCTTGACGCCGAAGCCTTTGTATTCCACGTCTCGGTAACCCAGGGCGCAGCCGAAGATCACCCGGCCCCCGGACATCACGTCCATGGCCGCGAAGTTCTCCGCCACCTCCAGCGGGTTGTGCAGGGACAACAGCACGATGCCGGCATTCAGGCGCACGTTCGGCGCCTCGGCCATGACCCGGCACAGATAGGGCACTTGCATGAATTCGCGATGGGGAAAGGTGGAAAAATGCGAGCCCGTGGTGATCGAATCGTAACCCAGCCGGTCCAGCACGCGGGCCTGCTCCATCAACTCGTCGAAATGAGCCGACATATCATCGCCCCATTCAAAAACGCCCCGCTGCATGACGCCGAATTGCATCTTTTCGCTCATGAGATCAGCTTTCCGATGCGTTCGATATTGGCCAATACCTCCGCCTGATCCAGGCCCGGCCATTGCATGCGCATGAGGAAATGATCACTGCCGGTTTGCTCGGCGCATTGCTGCAATCGGTCGTGGACCTCCACCGCGTCACCGACCAGGAAATGGCTGGCCACGAAATCATCGAAGGCGGTTTCGAAATCGCCGGCGGCCGCACCTTCCTGGCCCCAGGCGGCATAGGCGGAATATTTCGCCAACAAAGGCCCGCGCGATATTTCCCGCGCATGGGCGCCGTCCCGCCCGATGAAGCATTCGCGCACGATGGGGCATTTAACGCTGTCGTCCAGGCCGGCTTGGCGCCGCTCCTCGCGAAACATGGCCATGCATTCGTTCAGCCGCTCGAATGACATGGTCGGCGCCACCAGCCAGGCATCGGCTAGGCGGGCGGCCCGGCGTACCGCCCCGTCCACATCGCCGCCCAGCCAGATCGGCGGGCGCGGCTGTTGCTGCGGGCGCACGCCGGGGCGGGCACCGGTCAACTGAAAATAGCGGCCATCGTGATTGACACAGTCCTCGGTCCAAAGCCGCTTGATGACCTCCAGTCCTTCCGTCAAGCGGCCAACACGGTTTTTGATGTCCACGCCCATGGCCTGGAATTCCTCGCCGCGATAGCCCAATCCCGCCGCCAGGACGTAGTTGCCGTCGCACAGCCAGTCTATGGTGGCGCCTTCCTCGGCCGCCAGCACCGGGTTCATCATGGACAGTAGCAGCACGCCGGGGCCGATCTGCATGCCGGCGGCATCCTCCGCCAGTTGGCCCAGCAGTGGGTTGGTCTGGAACATGCCCATGGGTCCGCAGACCACATGCTGGCCTAGCAGCAACGAGGAAAAGCCGTTCTTCTGGGCCGCCTGAACCTGCTGGCGCAAATGCGCCAGAACCACCTTGGGGTTCTCGTCCGCCTGCCATTGTGATGCCGTGAACATGCCGATGCGCATTCCGTGCTCCATTCTGGATCGTGGGTCTTGCTGCTATGGTACACTCGCAACTGTGTTCAGCGAGAGATTTTATCGGAGATACGGCATGAAAGCGGGTTTTATTGGCACGGGCAGTATCGGCGCGCCCCTGGCCGGCAATATTCTGGACCAGGAAAAATCATTGGTTGTCTTTGACATCAACCCGAAGGCCACGCAGGTCCTGGCGGAAAAACAGGCCAGCGTCGCGGGCTCGCCGGCCGAAGTCGCCGCCGAGGCGGATGTTGTCTTTGCCTGCATGCCCAGTATCGACAGTTTTCACGCCGTGGTATCGGGTGCCGACGGCGTGCTGATGGGCGACAAAATGACAACCTTCGTCAATCTGGGCACCATGGGCACGGAGGCCGTGGCCAAGATCGAGGCCGTCTTGACGGCCAAGGGCGTTGCCATGCTGGACTCGCCCATTACCGGCGGCGTGCAACGGGCCAAGGCGGGCGACATCACGGTTGTAACTTCCGGCCCGCAAAAGGTCTTTGACCGGGTCGAGCCGTTGTTGCAGGCCGTCGCCCGCGACATTCATTACGTGGGCGAGAAGATCGGCCAGGCGCAACTGGTCAAGATCGCCAATAACATCATGTCGTTCACCAATCTGGTGATCGCCTCGGAGGCCATGGTGATGGCGGCGAAAGGCGGCGTTGATCCGGAAAAGGCCTTGGGCGTTTTCAATGCGGGCTCCGGCCAGAACAGGGCCACCTTGTTGACCATGCCCAACTTTATCCTGAAGCGGGATGCCAATATGGAAGCGCCCATGCACATCATTGAAAAGGACGCGATGCTGTGGCGCATGGAGGCCGAACGTCTGGACGTGCCGCAAAACGTTGCCGCGGCCACCTATCACACCCTGCGCCAGGCCCTGGCCATGGGCCTGCACGATGGTGATCTAAGCGACATCGTCCGGGTGGTGGAACGCGCCGCCGATTTCGAGCTGCCGAAGACGCGGGACTGACCCTTGGTGTGAGCATTACGGCCTCGTTCAAACAACCGATTAAATCCAGCTTACGGCAGCTGTTTATGGTACAAACGTAA
>CAZPWJ010000159.1:0-6095 GCA_964590195.1 uncultured Rhodospirillaceae bacterium
CAGCGTCGGATTATCCGGCGCTTCCGTGGCCTAATTTGTCACCGCCGCACACATTTCGCCTATGTGGTCAATATGACCAAGACGGGCGATCATTATTGGGTCCTGGCACATGTCACGCCCAGCTATGACCTTGATGGGGCCATCATCGGCTACCATTCCACACGCCGGGTGCCCAATCCGGATACCGTTCAAAACGTCATTGTTCCGCTCTATCGGGAACTCAGCCAGATCGAAGCCAATGCCAGCAATCCAAAGCACGGCATGCAGGCTTCATTTGACCGATTGGTCGCTTTGTTGACCGAAAAACAAACCGAATACGACGAGTTCGTTTCGGCATTGTCACGCGCAGCCTAAGGGGGGATTAAATCATGCTGGCGTTATTCAAAAACAAAGACGCGACGGTTAGCAAGAAGCCGTCGAAATCAGACCGGGACGAAAAGATCAACGAAGTGATCCGTGTCTGCGGACAGATTTGCAAGGGCGACTTCGAGGCCCGCATACTGGACATCCCGCGGGAACCCGGCCAGGAACGGGATCTTTGTCTGAAGATCAATGAAATGATCGACCGCATGGACGCCTATGTTCGTGAATCAACCGCCTGTCTCGGCTATATCGAACAGAACAGATATTTCCGGCGCATTGTCGAAGACGGCATGCTTGGTAATTTCCTGGTCGCCTCACAGTCGATCAACCTGGCCGCCGACGGGGTTTCGGAGAAAATGGATTTCTTCAGCACCCTGGTCGGGGAATTGAATGACGTCTCGGATACATTTACGGACAAAGCCAAAGGCATGGGCGCGGCGGCCGACACGACGCGGGAATATTCCACCAATGTTGCGGCGGGCGCTGAACAGGCTCTGTCCAATGTTCAGACCGTTGCCGCCGCCTCCGAGGAGTTGTCCTCTTCGATCCAGGAGATCAATCGCCAGGTGTCCCAGAGTACAACCATAGCCTCGGACGCGGTGGACGAAAGTGCCAAGACCGGTGAAATTATCGGCAGCCTGTCCACGGCGACGGAGCAAATTGGCGACGTGATCGGCCTAATCAACGACATCGCCAGCCAAACCAACCTGCTCGCCCTGAACGCCACGATCGAGGCGGCGCGGGCCGGCGAGGCCGGCAAAGGGTTCGCGGTGGTTGCCAGCGAAGTCAAGGCATTGGCGAGCCAGACCGCCGGCGCAACCGATGAAATCACCGCCAAGATTTCTGAAATTCAGGCCGCGACCAATCTTGCCGTCGCATCCATCACCGACATTGCGGACAAGGTGGGTAAGTTCAACGAAGTCTCCACGGTGATCGCGGCGGCGGTCGAGGAACAGGGCGCGGCAACCACGGAAATTGCCCGCAATATCGAAGAAGCCTCCAAGGGCGTCGCCGATATCGCCACGGGCATCACATCGGTGTCGCAAAATGCCGATGAAGTGAGTTCATCGTCGAACGAAGTGCTGGATATCTCAGGCGATCTCGCCAAGCAGGCAATGTCGCTACAAGATAGCTTGCGCCGCAAGGCTTAGCTGAAAACGCAAAGAGAGAGGCCGCGGCAAGGCAACTTTCCGCGGCCTTCTTTTTTGCAAATTCGCTTCACGTTTTAGCCGAGGGAGTTTAGCTTGCGGCAACAGCAAATTTTGGAGGACATCATGGACAGCAGTTACGACGAACTCACTCAAGCCATGCGGGCCTATTTCGATGGTTTCTACAATGGCGATGTAGAGATGTTGAAAACGGTCTTTCACCCCTGCTGCCATCTGATCACGGCCAGCGACGGGCCGTTGCAGGACGACGACATGGAAACGGTCTACGCCCGGGTCGCGGGCCGTCCATCCGGCGCATCCGAGAACTACCAACGGCAAGACCGCATCCTCTCGATCGATAAATCCGGCCCCGAGTGCGCCCTGGTAACGGTCAACATCGCCATCGGGCCGAAAATGTTCACGGATTATCTGAATTTCCTGAAGATCGATGGCCGCTGGCAGATCGTTTCGAAGGTTTTCACATATGTTCCGTTGGCCCAGGCCCAGATACAGAACTCGGCCCAAGCGGCGGAATAGATCGGCGCCAGATCAGAGTTGCGGCGGCTCGTCCTCGACCCAGGCGACGGTGTAGCCGGTTCCTTGCACCTGGGCCGCCTCCACGGCAACCCCATGCAGGCGGCGGTCCGCCGTGATCAAGGTCGCCTCGTGAGCTTCCGCCACGGCCAGATAAAGGCAGTCGTAAATGGGATGATGAAGATTCCGTGCCAGAACCCTGGCCCGGTCCAAATGCTCCCGGTCAGGAATAAAACGGATATCGCCGTGCTGGATGTGACGCCATGCCAAATCGGCATTCCGGCTATCCATAAGGCCGGCATTTTCAACTTTCCAAAGTGCGTTCGCGACTTCGATACGCAAAAAATCCGGCGCCAAAATTTCCACGGGTAGCTCCATCCACCGCTCTGCGGCGATCGTAAGCCTTTGTGTCGTCACGACATTAACAACAATGGAAGCATCCAAGACCAGTTTCAACGATCACGGTCCTCACGGATCATTTCAGCGGCATCCGGAAACTCACGGTCGCCCAGTTCCGCTCTCAAATCAGCCAGGTTTTTGAGGAACTCCTTTCGGTCATTCGCCGCCTCGGCGGACAGAATTTCCCGCAATTCCTGCTCAAGTGAATGCCCTTTGCGCGCGGCCCGGCTCTTCAGCATATTGACCACGTTGTCGTCGAGATTTCTGACAATAACCTGTCCCATGCACGAATGATATCACAATGATATCATAACCCGCAAGATCCAGGCCCCGGTCACGCCGTTTGCAGCTCGGCAATAAGTTTTTCGGTAATCTCGCCGATCCGGGCCCGGATGGTATCGATGTCGGAAGGGCTCAGGTCGTCCCAATGAATACCCGCCGTGACCACAACATTGGTGTTGCAGGCGGCCGACAGCGCCTCGGCCACCGGCTTGACGACTTCATCTTCCTTGTGGCCGGGATAGGTCAGCACGGACGCCGTGGCGGAAATTTTCGACGGATCCGCGAGGGACGGCCGCGGCTGCGAAGCCGCGACCGCGCCAATATGCGGACGCTCGCCGCCCCAGATATAAACCAGGACATCGGCGCCGATTACCACCGCGCGGGCCTGCACCAGGAAATCATCCCCTTCCGTCCGAACATGGGCAGAGCGGGGTAATTCCGGTACCGGATTCATTTCTGACAACCCACGTGACCCAAACCGGCGCTAGCGGTTCTTGCCTAGGAAGCCGAACAGATGGCCGGCGATCTTGCGGATCTGGATTTCCTCCGCCCCTTCGGTGATGCGATAGCGGCGGTGATGGCGATAGATATGCTCGAACGGCTGATTGCGGGTATAACCCTCGCCGCCGAACACCTGCATGGCCCTGTCCGAAGCCTCCCAAACCAACCGGTTGGCCCGGTAATTGGCCATGGAGACCTGATCGGTGACCGCCATATGGTTCTTCTGATCCAGGTTCCAGGCGGTTTTGTAGACCAGATTTCGCACCATTTCGGCCTCTGTATGCAGTTCCGTCAGAGGAAATTGGATCGCCTGGTTGGTGGAGAGCGGCTTGCCCCAAGTGGTGCGCTGCTTCGAATAGGCCACCGCCTCGTCAATACAGAACTGCGCCGCACCCAGGGATGAGGCCGCCTGTCGGATACGGTTTTCATGCAGGAATGTCTGCGCCACGATCAGACCGTCGCCCTCGTCACCGAGATAGGATTCCGTATCGATGGGCATGCGCACGTCCTTGATGGCCACGATGCCGTGGTCCGAGGGCATGTTGAAGGTCCAATCCATCTTCACCACTTCAAAGCCAGGCGCCGTCACCGGCACCAGAAAGGCCGTGATGCCCAGGCCCTCGCCCGGTTTGCCGGAGGTACGCGCAAAGACCAGATCGTGGGTCGCTTCGTGAATGCCGGAATTAAAGCGCTTGTTGCCGTTGATCACCCAATGATCGCCATCCCTGACGGCGGAAGTCTCCATATAGGTCGCGTCGGAGCCGTGGTTCAGCTCCGTCAGGCCAAAACCGACCCGCCGCCCGCCAGTGATCAGGGCGGGGAGGAATTCTTCCTTCTGCGCATCGGTGCCAAAGCGCCACATCATGATGACCAGCGGGAAATTACCGACAATGGAAGATTCGTTCTGCAGATCGTTGTGCAGGCCCAGGCCCTTATGCGCCAGATGTTCCCGGATCATCGCCATGGCCAGGTTGGAGCCGTCCTGGCCGCCAATCTCCTTGGGCAGGCCAAAGCGCAAATGCCCCGCCGCATCGGCGCGGTCCTTCATTTCGCGCAGCAGTTTTTCCCATTCCTTGGTGGGCTGGCCGTCATTATCCCAATCCGTGCGGGCATTCTCCCGCCGGTGGTCGAAAAACTGCATGTTCTCCTTTTCGAGGGGTTTGATCTCCCGCTCAATAAATTCATCCAATTCCTCAATTTTATCTTGTATATCCTTGGGAATATTGAAGTCCATGGTACTCAACCCTCTTCCTTAATACAGTCTTGCAACAGATCCAGCGCCGCCTTGGCGAAGACCCACATATTGGCTTCCCGGTCATTGCTGCCGGTCTCAAGTGTAATAACCCGCTCCACCGGGCCGGTAACGGCGAGGCAGGTATGGCCCGCCTCGTCGCCATAGCTGTTGCCGGTCGGCCCCGAGGCGCCGGTCTCGGCCAGGCCCCAGGTCGCGCCCAGTCTTTCGCGCATGGTGCGGGCACAGAGCATGGCATAGGGTTCCGACGAGGAGCGTATCCCCTCCATGGCCTCCCGCGGCACGCCCAGCAGCCGCCCCCGGGCCCGATGAGTATAAATCACGCCGCCGCCGAGAAAATATTTCGAGGCGCCGGGCACGCTCAATAGACTGGCCGAAACCAGACCGCCGGCGGATGATTCAGAAACAGCGACGGTTTCGCCGCGTTCCTTCAATAAAGCGCCCAATTCGGCCGCCATGTCCAATTTGCTCATCGGTAATCTCCTGCTTTTGCCCTATTGTGACGGCAAATACCTTTGGATGCCAGTTGGGTCAGGAAAATACGTGCAAAATAACCCCCTCAAGGGCATCCTTCTGATGAATTTGGCCATGTTTCTGTTGGCCGGCATGGATGGCATCACCAAGACCCTGGCCACCGACTATGCGGTACCGCAAATTCTGTCGGTGCGATTTCTTATCTTCTGTCTCTTCGCCTTAGCCATTGCCCGGCCCAAAAGCCTGCGCGCGGCCTTTCATTCGAAACATCCCTACCTGCAAATCGCCCGCAGCCTGATCATCGTGGTCGAGGTCGGGGTTTTCATTGTTGCCTTCCGCTATCTGCCCCTGGCGGATGCCCACGCCATCAGCGGCATCGCGCCCTTGCTGGTTACCGCCCTGGCGGTGCCGTTTCTGGGCGAGAAAGTGGGCCTGCGGCGGTGGAGCGCCATTGCCATTGGTTTTGTTGGCCTGCTGATCATCGTCCGTCCCGGTCTCGGCGTTTTCAACCCCGCCGCCCTGATCCCCCTGGCCGGCGCTGGCCTGTGGGCGGTTTATCAGATCCTGGTGCGCAAGGTTTCCGATGACAGCGCAGCGACATCGTTGCTGTATATGGCTTTCATCGGCGCCATCGTCATGACCTGCCTGGCGCCGTTTTTTTGGCGGGCGCCCGACACCACGGGTTGGCTGCTGCTGCTCTCGCTGGGCGTGGTCGGCAGCCTGGGGCATTACATTTTGATCAAGGCTTTCCAGTTCGCCCCCGCCTCCACCCTGCAGCCGTTCCATTACATCGTGCTGCTGTGGGCGACCTTGGTCGGCTACACGGTTTTCGGCGATCTACCCGATATGTGGACCATTCTGGGCGGCGCCATCATCGCCGGCAGCGGCCTTTACGCCTTTTATCGGGAGCAGAGCGTCAAACGCTGATCTCTATGCGGACAAAAACGGGGCTTATTGGGAAGTTCGATTTTTTACATAATAATTGACTTGCAATGGGCAGTGAAGCCATCATATTTTTCTAGCGGTACATGTATTTATTTCATCAGCCGACTGTTTCGGCAGTATTTGGACTGAAATCTAAATGTTAAATTCGTGCCTATCCGGTTAACGCAGACACCCACTTCATGTAGGGTGCTTCCAAT
>CAZPWJ010000160.1:0-6061 GCA_964590195.1 uncultured Rhodospirillaceae bacterium
TCAAGCCGCCAGGAAAGGCAGAAAATGAGTCTTATGCCGCGCAACTTGGTATAAGCCGAACAGACGCGCAAAACAAAGATGATGTTGCACCCATCTTGAATTGCTGACTATCATTTGTCGCACAAAATCCTGCATATAGCGGTCGCACTCCTGGTGAGATAACAGAAAAATAGGCCGATTATGTTAATATTCGGTTTTACTAAGATCATGCCATGTGCCCAATAAGCGCCGGTTTTCAGCAAAAAAGGAAGCATGTGAATGAGCCAGACTGGGCTATCAATCGAGGCGGCCGAAAAGTTATTTCAGGCCAATCTAGCGCCCTGGATCCAAGACATGGCGATTACATTTGACCGTATGGATAAGGACGGCGCGGTGCTGCGGGTGCCATACTCGACGCGCCTGAATAGGCAGGGCGGGACCATTTGTGGCCAGGCCATCATGGCCCTGGCGGACACGGCCATGATTTTCGCGGTCGCCGCAACCATGGGGGAATTTTGCCCCATGACCACGGTCAGTCAGACATCATCATTTTTGCGCCCGGCCGCCGAAGCCGATTTGGTGGCGGAGGCCCGTATCATCAAACCGGGGCGCACCATCATGTATGGCGAAGTCAACCTTACCGCCGGCGATCCGAACAAGCCGATCGCCCACGTAACATCCAGTTACATGCTGTTGTAAATGTATTCAGGCTATCGCGGTCAGGAATTCCATTGCAACGCGATTAACCTGTTCGGGAAATTCCCAGGCCGGAAAACCGCCGGCCTTGGCTATCACGGCCCGTTGCGCCGTTGGCCGCAGGCTTGCTAGATGATCAGCGGCGCTAATGAAGTCCGGCAGATCATGTTCGCCGTTGTAGAACAACAGCGGTAGATCAAGGGCCGAGATTTCCTGGTCAATAGGCGTGACGGCTTGTCCGCCCGGTCCTTGATATAGCCAAGGCGCACCGCTGAAATCGGCAATAATGGCCTCGTGTTCCACTGCCCGGCAAGCTACCGGATGTCGGCGCATGACGTCGAACCAGGCCGCCCGTGCGAACCATTGCCTCCGCGCCGCCGCCATGCCTTCGCCGTGCGCCGTCTCGCGGGCCCGCTGCAATTCCACTTCCACGCTAGGCATGGCACGGCCCGGCAACACCACGCCTTCAAGAATGAGCGAGAGAAAATTGTCCGGTTCCCGGCTGGCCAGAAGCAAGCCAAGGGCGGTCCCCGTGTGGGTGGCCCAATAATGACAAGGCGTACTTCCCGCCGCCCTGATGGCCGCCGCCACGTGCGCCGCCATCTCCCCATGCCCATACGGACCCGGCAGATTCGACGATAGGCCGTGGCCGGGCAGGTCAATCAATAGGATTGGGTGTCGGTGCTTGAAAGCGTCGACCTGGGCGGAAAAGACCCTGTGGTCCTGGGACATGCCATGCACCATTACCAGCCATGGACCGTTGGCACCCGCCTCGCGCACGATTTTGAAATGTTTCGACATGCCGCGATGGTACCCCAGAGCCTGGGCATTGAGAATTATCCGTATGCGCCACTATGCGGCGCGTATATCCAATTTCGTATCATATCGAACGTATTAATTTTATCGCAACCAATTGCATCCAAATTAGCATCCATCAAGACGGCCATCGGATAAACGCATGAACAACATGCATAGGTGCCGTCAAATGCCATGGGACAGGTGGGTAGGCTTGTTTAGTACTTGCAGAAATCTTGCGAGAAGCGCGCTGGACCAAGCCTTCGGTCGCCGGCCCTGGCCAATTTACTTATATCCAATTTCCAGTCAAAGACGGCGCTACGACGCCATTTCCCGCCAGTATCTCCGATTCGAGGTTATCCATGATTACTAAAAATCGTGCCTTCAGCCGCGTCGCGGCAAAATTCGGCAGCGTCAAAGTCCGCCTGATTGCAGCGTTTGGTATTGTCGCGGGCCTGACCTTGTGCGCCGCCGCGGTATCCTATTTCGCCTTTTCCAATATCAGCAATTCATTACATGTGGTTGCCGAAGAGGCAGCGCCCGCCATCACCAACGCGCTCCGATTGTCGGAGACATCGAAAGAAATTGCCGCCGCGATACCAACCCTGACGGCGGCCAATGACGGCAAGCAACTCAAATCAGCCGCAGACGCCCTGGCTGAAAGCCAAACCGGTCTAGAGACAAATATGGACTTGGTCGAGGCCGCCGCCAATGATCATGAATCGGTCACGCGGCTACGAGGCATCGGCGTCGATATTTCCAGTCACCTGGGCAAGCTCAACAAACAGATGTCGCAACGCCTGACGTTGAGGGATGAACGGTTGGCGCTGACACAGCAGATTGCCCTGACGCATCGGCAATTGCTGGAGGCGGTTGGACCGATCATCAACAAGGCCAACGTGGATCTGGTAGTGAAATCCGATGACACCGTGGAAGAGGCCGATGAAGCCCTACAGGAATTGAGCCAAGTTGAGATCGTCAATCTACGTATGGTCCTGCAGTTCCGGGCTGATGCCAACCTTGCCTTTGGTCTGCTTCGCGAGGCCGCCGGCGCCGCTGACAAGGACGGCATTAGCCTGGCCCGGGAACGGTTTGCCGAGGCCGTAACTAAACTGGAAGAGAGCATTGAAAAACTCGACGATACCAGCGACGCAAAAGGGCTGTTGTATATGTCGCTGGTTTTCATCAAGGATTTCGATTTAGCGGAACAGAGCGTTTTCACCGCGCGTGAAAAGGAGCTGACGTCACCGGCCGGTCAACGGGATCAGGCACGCCAGCACCTAGAGGGCATTCTTTCCGATATTCAGGCGGGCCATTCCGAGTTTCTGTACAATACGGAATCACTGGTGACCGATGCCAATGACAAAATCAATTCGGCCGCGGAACAAACCTCGGAAAAGCTAAGCGAGACGTTTGAAAGCCTGATCAATACCGAAGTACGTGGACTGCGCGCAATGTTGGAATTGAAGGCCGCCGCCAATGAAATCGCCGGCGTGCTGCTACAGGCCGCCGCTGCCCGTTCCCCGAAACAAGGCCAGCAATTGAGCCTGCGCTTTGACAAATTGGCGGTGGAACTTTCCAACGCCGTCAACCGCCTGCCCAAGAGCGAGGCCGGCAAGGCTGTAGCCGATCTCGCATATCAATTGACACAATTGGGCTTGGGCAAGGGCAGCGTTATCGCCTTGCGTAACGCCGAACTGGCACTGGATCAGGATATTGCCGGCACCATGAGCGAGAGCCGGACATTGGCCGGCCAGCTGGGCGCGGAGGTGAACGGCCTGGTCGAGGGCGCTGAAACGGTTCTCGATGCGGCGGCAAGCGACTCCGAAGTGGCGATCGATAACGGCACCTTGGCATTGGCGGTTATCACCATCGTTTCGTTTCTAGTCACGGTGCTGATTGGCTGGCTATATATTAACCGCAATGTTTCCACCCGGTTGATCAATATCTCTGCTGTCATGGAGCGCCTGGCAAAAGGTGATTTGTCCGTGGAAATCACCGCCAATGGCAATGACGAGATCAGCGCCATGGCCCGGACGGTAGATGTCTTCAAGGAAAACGCACTCGAGAAACAGCGCATGGAAGCCGAGCAAAAGGACGCTGAACGCCGCGCTGAAGAAGACCGGCGGAAAGCCATGCTTGAGCTGGCCCAAAGATTCGAGGAATCCGTTCTGGGGATTGTTGAAACAGTATCCACCGCCTCGAAGGAAGTGGAAACGACGGCGCAATCCATGTTGCAAATGGCGGATCAGAACGCGAATTATTCCGAGACCGTGGCGGAGGAATCCGAACACGCAGCCGGCAACGTCGAAAGCGTCTCGGTGGCGACGGATGAATTGACCCGCTCCGTGGATGAAATCGCCCAACAGGCGGAGCGGTCCAATCAGATTTCCCAGGAAGCGGTTGCCGAGGTGCAGAGCGCGACCGAGGAAGTGCAGGGTTTGGTAACGGCGGCCGAGCATATTGGCACCGTCGTCGACATGATTTCGGACATCGCCAATCAGACCAACCTGCTGGCCCTGAATGCCACGATCGAGGCGGCGCGGGCGGGTGAAGCCGGCAAGGGATTCGCGGTGGTCGCCTCGGAGGTGAAGAACCTGGCCACACAGACGGCGAAGGCGACGGACGAGATCGACGACAAGATCCGGGAAATCCAAACCGCGACCGGATCCGCCGTGACGGTGATTGGCGGGGTCAGCAAGACCATCGACAACATCAGCGGCATTGCCTCGACCATCGCCGCCGCGGTGGGGGAACAGGGTAGCGCCACCGCCGAGATCAGCCGTAATGTCGGTGAGGCCACGCAAAGCACGGGCGAGGTCAACAGCAATGTGGCCAAGATCAAATCCGGCGCCTTGAAGAATCGCGGCACCGCCGATCAGATGCTGTCCGCCGCGCGGGAGCTTTCGAAAGAATCCGTAAATCTGAAAGACGAGGTCGACAACTTCCTCGCCGGCGTCCGCGCCGGTTAGGGTACCAGCACGCTGCCCTCCATCAGGCGGCGGGTCGTGCGGTAGGTGGTGATGTAGTCAACGGTGCTGTTGGTGCCGGCGCTTTCGACCTTGGCGCCGATGGGAATGGGCCCAGACGCAGTGCCCAGGCGGACATCGCCATCTATGCCGGGCCGCGCCAGGCGGTGCACCAGACTGCCGGCCAGATTGGCGGCCACGGCCAGGCACATACCCCCGGTCAGGGGCACGGCACGGTGCGGCTGGCCCATGGAGATCATGCGCACGGAAAGATCGATTTGCGCCGCCGTCATGGTGCTGCCGTCCAGCAAAGGCGCATCGGCGGGCGGGCCGACCATGGCTATTTTCGGAGAGGCGCGGGAGGTTTTTGAGATTGCCGCCACGCTGTCGCCCAGGCCCATGCGGACACCGGCCCTGGCGCGGATTTCCTCCAGCCTGGCCAGAACATCGCTCATGGCCTCCAGATCGGCGGGCAGCTCCGTGGCGCTCAGGCCAAGCTCCGCAGCGGCAACGAAAACGCAGGGCGTGGTGGCGTCGATGCAGCAGATTTCAACGGTTTTGCCGTCAGCCAGTTCGATGACATCATTGATCTGGCCGCTGGGTAAAAGCGAGCCGGTGCCGGCGCCGCCTGGGTCGAGGAAATCCAGGCGTATGCAGGCAGCGGCTCCGGCGACGCCGGGAATGACGAAATCGCCATGCGTCTCGGCCGCGCCGCCGCTGACCTGAAAGCGGCTCTCGAACACCTTATCCGTATTGGTGTTGTAGACCCGGACCACGGCCTCGCCATCCGCGACGCTGACCAGGCCTTCGTCTACCGCGAATGGGCCGACAGCCGATGATAGATTGCCGCAGGTGGCGCCGTAATCGACCTCCGGCGCATCGACGACCACCTGGCCAAAGGTATAGTCCACATCAATGCCGGGCCGGGCGGAAGGCTCGATCACCACCACCTTGGACAGGGATGAAAGGCCGCCGCCCAGGCCATCAAGCTGTCGGCCATAGGGATCGGGGCTGCCGATGGCGGCCAGGAAGATGGCGTTGCGCGCTTCCATATCGTCAGGCAGATCCCGGCCATGAAAGAACACGCCTTTCGAGGTGCCGCCGCGAATGAAGGCCGCCGGTATCTTTCTCTGGCTCATGGCTTTTGTGTCATTCCGCCGCTTTCGCTGCCGCGGAGGCACCGGCGATCTTGCCGAAAACCGCACCCGAGACCAGGCCCGTGCCGCCGGGATAGTTGAAATGGAACAGCCCGCCGACCATCTCGCCACAGGCGAACAACCCCCTGATGGGCCGCCAGTCGGTGCCGATGACGCGAGCGTCTTCATCGATCTTCAGGGCGCCAAAGGTGAAGGTCACGCCGCCCGTGGCGGAATAGGCCAGGAAGGGCGGTTGATCCAAACGGGTGGCCCAGTTGGTCTTTTCCGGGCTCAGGCCGGAGGTGGACAGGCCGTCTTTCTGCGTCGGGTCAAAGCCGTCGTTGGCGCCTGACGCCGGCGCGGCGGCGTTGTAAGCCTCCAACGTGCGCAGGGCCTGGGCCTTGTCGTCCACATCCAACTGTTCCACCAGCTCGGCCAGGGTGTCGGCGGTGATGGGATCGGAGGTGGCATAGCGCGGCTCCAGCA
>CAZPWJ010000161.1:0-6021 GCA_964590195.1 uncultured Rhodospirillaceae bacterium
TGGATCATGCCGCCGTAGCCGATCTCCTTGCGCAGCGCGCCCAGCGCGCGTGCCTTTTCGGAGCGGCCCAGTTCAAAGGTCTCCCAACTGGCTTGTATCGTTGATGTATTTTTGATCGCGATCAGGGCGGAAGTGACGGAAACCGCGCCCAGCAGTATCAGCGCGAGTATGAAAAGCCGGCTTAATGATTTGATTTTGGCGTTCTTCACCGGTGATCGTCCAATAGCGTTCTTCCGCGGAGCGTTTCCGAATTTAGGTTTATGTATCAGGTTTTCATTAGCTAATGATAAAAAACCACCGAAAACTACGCCAGTTGCAGGGCCGCGAAATTGTGTACGCCATGAACGATCGCCGGGATCCATAGACTTTGTGAATATTCATAGATCCAGGCCAAGAACAGAAAAAGAATGAACAGACCGGGCAGGGCGCCTAGATCGAAATGCAGAACGGCATGCGCCAGTGCGGCCAGGGCGGCGGCCTGCCAAAGTCCCAGATGCCGGCGCAGCCAGCCGAACAGCAGGCCGCGAAAGATCATTTCTTCCATCAAGGGCGCCAGGACCACGACGCCAAGCATCAGCATCAGCAGATAGGATGGCTGGCTCCAGGCCTCCGCGCCGGAAAGCGGCAGGGGCGGGTTCTTGGCCGGGCCAAAAATTGGCTTGGTGGCTGCCGTGACAAGCATCAGAACGGGTACCGATAACAGCCCCAGGGCGGCGGCGCTGAGCAGCCAGCGGCGCTTGATCCAGGCGAAACCAAGGCGGCTCCAGCCATCCCGCTCGCGCCAGACAACCGCGAACCAGAGCCAGACAATGGCGGCCAGGCTGGGCAGTACCAGATAGGCCAGCATCGTCGCCGCCGGTCCGGGCCCGGCATCCAACAGACGCCGGCCCAGCAAGGCGGTGGCCAATTGCACAACGATGGCCCCCATGAGGGCGGGCAACAGCTGCCGTGTGTCGATACTCGGCGGCAATCCACCCGGCATCCCCCTCTGCATCCCCCTCGGCATCTGGCCCGGCATGGGAGGCTTAGGCGCCGTTGATCTGTTGCGCCAGCATCTCCAGCGCGGTTTGAATGGTTGCCTGCCGGATGCCGCCGCGGCCCAGATCGCCATATCGCTGTTCCCGGTGCAAGGTCGCCCCGCCCCGTTTGGCGCAGGCCAGATGCACCAGACCCACGGGTTTGTCCGCCGTGCCGCCGCCCGGCCCCGCCACTCCGGTGACCGCCACCGCTAATCCGGCGTTGGACTTCGCGATGGCGCCCTCGGCCATGGCGCGGGCGACCGGCTCCGAGACAGCGCCATGGCCCTCGATCAAGGCCATGGGTACATCCAGCATGGTGTTCTTGGCTTCGTTCGAATAGGTGACAAAGCCACGGTCCACCACGTCGGACGAGCCGGCGATCTCTGTCAGGCAGCCGGCGATCAGGCCGCCAGTGCAGGATTCCGCCGTCGCCACCATGAGCCGCGCCGCCCGGCAATGCTGCAATAACGCCGTCGCCTGGGCCGTCAATTCATCGGAGAACATCGTCATCCACCCCTAATATTTCGCCATCACCTGTTCGGCGAAGTCCTTGAAATTCTCCCGCGCCACCGCGATCGGCGGTAACAGGGCGATCTCGCGCAGACCGCCGGCCTCCAACGCCCGCAGACGCTCGATTATTTCGTCCGGCTCGCCCACGAAACCGCCCGAAACCTTGATCATCTCGGGCGTGATGAAGCGCCGCTCGGCGGCCGGCAGGAAGGCGCAATGGCCGGTGTGCAGCATTTGATGCCGGCGGTCTTCCGGCATCTCCGTCTCCACATAAGTTTTGTAGTCTTCCCAGACATCGCGAACCTCGCCCAGGATGAAGCCATCGTCGCCCCGCTGACGATAAATTTCGTACCAAAAATGCAGCGACGAGACGACTTCCGCGCCGGTCTCGTCGATGACCCGCTCGGAGGTCAGATCCTCACCCGGTTTCAACACGCAGGCAAACGTCAGCACCGAGGTATGGAAGTCGTCATCAAGTTCCCTGCCCACATCCTCGGCGCCTTTGCGCATGCGGTCGAGGTTTTTTGACAGCAGGCCATAGGGCTCGTTGCCGGCGCCGATCCGTCCGTCGCCATAGGCGCCCGCCGCCGCCAGCGCCTTGGGGCCGTTAGCCGCGACATAGATCGGCACCTTGTGTTCCGTATTGATGCATTCCAGCTCCCGGTCGAGAAACTTAATCGGCTTGCCCTCGTATTCCACTTCCTCGCCCGTCAGCAGGCCGCGCACGACACGCAGGTAATCGCGGAAAGCGGTGGGCTGCATGGGGTTCTGGCCCATCACCCGCATGGCGGTATGGCCGGTGCCGATGCCCAGGAATGTCCGCCCCGGCGCCAGCTTGTTGATGGAGGCGATGGAATGCGCCGTGACGGGTGCTAGGCGCGTGCTGGCGATGGCCACGCCGGTGCCCAGACGCAGTTTCGATGTATGCAGCGCCGCCAGCGCCATGGTGGCGTAACAATCGGACCAGATCATTTGGGAATCCGGCACCCAGCCGCAGTCGTAGCCCAACTCCTCGAGATAAGGAAACATCTGCCAGTCATCGATTTTGGTCGACACCATGCCGCCGAATTTCATTTGTTATCTCCCGTAAATCAGTACCAGACGCGAAACGCCGCGATAGCCGCTAAACCGTACAGGGCAGCCAGAACATCGTCCAACATTATGCCCAGACCGCCGGTGACGTTGCGGTCGGCCCAACTGGCCGGCCAGGGTTTCAGGATGTCGCAAATCCGAAACAACACGAAGCCAGCCAAATAGTACCAAGGGTCCAACGGCGCCGCGATCAGCACCAGCCATTGTCCGGCCACTTCGTCGATCACCACCACGCCCGGATCCTTGCCGCCGCTGGCCCTCTCGTAAACCCCGCCAGCCCAACACCCCAAGGCAAAGACAGCGATGGTTGCCACTGCGAGGGCAACCGGGCCCGCGCTATAGACAATGATCCAGGCAAAAGGCAGCGCCGCCAATGAACCCCAGGTGCCTGGTGCAGGCCGAAACAGGCCATAGCCGAACCATGTTGCCAGCAGGCAGGCGGGATGCGAAAGCGGCAGGGCCGGCTTAGAGAAGATGGAGGCCATTCAGATCGGCAACCGCACGGTGGCCGTCGCTTGCGCGGCGATGCCTTCGTTGCGTCCGGTAAAGCCAAGGCGTTCCGTGGTCGTCGCCTTGATGCTGACACGGCTGGCTTCAAGGCCCACGATGTCGCTCAAACGGGCCGCCATGGCCTCATGATGCGGTGTAATGCGCGGTGCCTCGCAGATGATCGTCAGGTCCAGATGTGCCAGGCGGCCGCCCAGGGCATGCACCCGGTCCACGGCGAAGGAGACAAAGCGGGCGGAATCCGCATCCCGCCATTGCGCCTGGCTGGGGGGGAAGTGCCGGCCAATATCGCCGTCGCCAATGGCGCCAAGAATGGCGTCGGTAACCGCGTGCAGGGCCACGTCGGCGTCGCTGTGACCCGCCAGTTGGGCATCGTGGGGAATATCGACACCGCACAGGCGAACCTGGTGTCCTGGTTCAAAGCGATGTACGTCGAAGCCTTGACCCACGCGCACATCGAACAGACGGGCGGCATGGGCGCCATCGGCGCGGGAAAGATCCTCGGCCGTGGTGATCTTGCCGTTTTCCGGTGCGCCGGCCACCAAAGCCACGTGCAGCCCGGCGGCCCGGGCCAGGGAGGCATCATCTGTATGGCCTTCGGAAGCTTTTTCGTGCGCCGCCAGGATAGCGGCAAAGGCAAAGCCCTGGGGCGTTTGCGCCTGCCAAAGGCCATCGCGCGATACTTCGTCGATGATCGCGCCGCCATCGCCGCGCTTCAGGCTATCGACCACGGGTAGGGCGGCGATGGCGCCGTCGTGGGCCTCGAGCCCGGTCAGAACATTGTTGATCACCGTGGCCGAGACAAAGGGCCGTGCGCCGTCATGGATCAAAATCAGGCCGGGGCTCAGGGGCGCCAGGCCTTGCAGGCCGTTCAGGACCGATTGCTGCCGGCTGTCGCCGCCCACGATCGGCGGCAACAGCTCCAGGCCCTGGGCCGCCTGTTCGTACAGCTCCCGGTCTCCCTCGCCAATCACCGCCGCCACGGCCTTGACGGCCGGGTGGTGGCAAAAGGCCAGCAGGGCATGGCGCAGCACGGGAATGCCCGCCAGGCTTTGATACTGCTTTGGCACCGGGCCGCCCAGGCGCGTACCACGACCGCCGGCGACCACCAACGCCATCACGGCTTTTTTGTCTTCGCTTTCCATGGCGCTAATCTAGCACGGCTTTTCCCTGCTGGTGAGCCAATCAAGTGTTGGCGCCGCCATTCGCTGTGATATCAAGGGCCATTGTAAGAAATAACGGGGCAGGGTGGATGACGGACGCGAAACCGACGGTGCAGGTGGAAATTCAGGAACGGACATCCGGGCGCGTCGCCTGGGTGCGCATGGACAATCAACGGCGCCTGAACGCCGGTTCCATGCCGCTGGTGGCTGATTTGCGGCCCGACAGCGCGCGCCATTTTATTACCCAACTGCATCTGGCGGCACAGGCGATCCGTGCCCTGCCTGTACCGGTGATTGGCCGGCTGCGCGGCTATTGCATGGGCGCCGGCCTGGAACTGGCGGCGGCCTGTGATTTCCGCGTCGCCGATGACAGCTTTGTCATGGGCATGCCGGAGGTCAAGGTCGGCCTGCCCTCGGTCATCGAGGCGGCCTTGCTGCCGCAATTGATCGGCTGGGGCAGGACGCGGGAGTTGCTGCTTACGGGCGCGAATTACGATGCCAATGAGGCTTTCGAGATGCACTTTGTCGAGAAACTGGTGCCGGGGAGGGAGCTGGATGCCTGGGTGGAAACCTGGCTCGAGCGGATTTTGCAGGCCGGTCCCCTGGTTGTCCGGGCGCAAAAGGCCTTGATCGGCAAATGGGAAGAACTGGGCCCCGCCGCCGCCATCGAGGCCGGCATCGATCCCTTTGGCGATGCCTACGAAACCGACGAACCCAACCGTATGTTGGCCTCATACGTTAAACCAAAGGTTTGAGTTCAGGCCATGGCGCGGCAGCATTGGGTCTTCGGTTACGGCTCGCTCATGTGGCAGCCGGATTTCCCCTATGTGGAGCGTCGCCCCGCCCTGTTGCAAGGCTGGCACCGGGCCCATGCCTTGCACAGTACCCTGGCCTGGGGCTCGGCGGCCCGGCCTGGCCTGATCCTGACCCTGGTGCCAGGCGGGGAATGCCTGGGCAGCGTCTTTCGCGTGGCGCCCGGGCACTGGTGGCGGACCCGGGGCTACCTCCGCCGGCGCGAAGCCGCCTATCGCCATATTCAGGTGCCCGTGCATACCAGGCAGGGGATGGTCCTTGCCTTGACCTTCGCCGCCGATCCGCGCCATCCGCGTTATATCGGCAAACAGCCGCTGGCCCATGGCGCCCAACTTGTGGCCCAGGGGGAGGGGCGCAACGGCACCTCGCGCGGCTATCTGGCAGGCACGATCGAGGCCATACGGGCCATGGGCGGGCAGCCCGAGCCGGCCTTGCAGCGTTTGCAGGCAAAGGTGGATTTTATTCGCCAGACCGGGCGGTGGGATTGATCAATTCCGATCACGGTCCAACGGCTTCGTTGGCACGGCGTCTATTGTCATCATCCCAGCGTTGATCCCGTTCGACGCAATCGTTGAATTCTGTGCTTCCCGCTTTGAAGCCAAGCCTAAGGCAGCGGTCTTCGTACCACGTCGGCTCCCGGGCCATGCAGGCCGCCAGGAGCGTAAAGGCCGCAATACAAAGCATTAATCTTGTCATCGGTGGCTCCCATTCGTCAGCCTGGGCGGTTGAACGATTATGTTTAATATTCCTTAACTACGATGTAGGGTTTTCTTTATTTTTTTGTAGCCAATATAGAAAACTTGGGCGGGAGGTCCCCTGTCGCGCGCGGCTGTTGTATAAGAAGCCGGCGTGACAATAGTTGAAGGCGTGCCTATCCGGTTAACGCAGACACCCACTTCATGTAGGGTGCTTCCAAT
>CAZPWJ010000162.1:0-6018 GCA_964590195.1 uncultured Rhodospirillaceae bacterium
CCGGGAAGGGGAAGCGGGTGGCTTGGCGATTCGATGCATATCGAAAATGGTCTAGCCGCGCCAGAAGGTGCGGGAAAACAGCACCATCACGGTAAGCAGTTCCAGCCGCCCCAGCAGCATGCCTGCCGCCAACAGCCATTTCGCCAGATCGGGCAGCGGTGCGAAGGTGCCCGAGGGGCCGATCACGTCCCCCAAGCCGGGGCCGACGTTGGCGATGGCCGTGCCGGCGCCTGATACGGCGGTCAGAAAATCCAGGCCCAACAGGCTCAACGCCACCGCCAGTACGGCAAAGCTGAGGGCGAAGAGAAAGAAGAAACTCATCACCGAATCCATCACCGAATCCGGGATCGGTCTGCGGTTGAAGTTGGCGACGAAAACCCCATGCGGCTGCAACAGCCGGCCCATCTGTGTGCGGGCGGCGGCGTAAAGCACCTGAAAGCGAAAAATCTTGATGCCGCAGGATGTGGAGCCGGCGCAGCCGCCGATGAACATTACAAAGAAGAACAGCACCACCGCGAAACCGCCCCATTGGCCGTAGTCATCGGTGGCATAGCCGGTACCGGTCAGGATCGAGGTCACGTTGAAGGCCGTGTAGCGCACCGCCCGGCCCAATTCCACATCATTGCCGCCGACCTGCCACAGGGTCATGCCGGCAACGGCGGCGGACAGAATGGCGAAGAACCAGCGCACCTGGCTATCGCGCCACAGCGCCAGGGGGCGCCCGCGCAGGACCTGAAAATACAACAGGAACGGCAGGCTGCCGATGATCATGAAGGCTGTCGCGGTATAGTCGATCAGCGCACTGTCATAGATCCCGATGGAGCTGTCCGAGGTTGAAAAGCCGCCCGTCGCGATGGTCGTCATGGCGTGCGCCGCGGCCTCGAAGGCGGGCATGCCGGCGGTCCAATAGACCAGCGCGCAGATAAAGGAGAGCCCCAGATAAATGACCGATATAGTGCCGGCGATCTGGGCCGTGCGGGGCAGCACTTTTTCCGAGGCATCCGAGCTCTCCATGCGGAACAGCTGCATGCCGCCAACCTGCAATATTGGCAGGATGGCCACGGCGGTGACAATGATGCCGATCCCGCCCATCCATTGCAGCAGGGCACGCCAGATCAAAATGCCCGGGGGTGCTGCCTCAAGGCCGGAGATGACCGTCGAGCCGGTGGTGGTGATGCCGGACATGGCCTCGAAAAAGGCGTCGGTGTAGCTGAGATTGAGGTCGGAGAAGGCGAACGGCAAGGCCGCGAAGGTGGGCGTAACAATCCACATCGAAGTGGTCAGGACAAAGGCCTGGCGCAGCTGCAAATCCCCGCCGCTGCCCCAACAGGTGATGCTGAGCGCGCCGCCGACAAAGCCGGTCAGAAAGGCGGCCGCCAAAAACACCTGCCAATCGGGATGGCCCACACGGGCATCCAGCAACGCCGGCACCAACATGGCAAGACCAAGGATCAACAGCAGGATGCCGTTGACCAAAAAAACCGCCCGATATTCCCGCACGGCGCCGGCCTCTAGTCTTCCGGGCCGAACCGAACGGCGCCCGCCGCCGCCAGTGCCTCGATTTTCCCCTCGTCATAGCCCAGATCGGCCAAGACCTGCCGGCTGTGCTGGCCAAGCATTGGCGCCTGCTGGCGGGGATCATCGGGGTCGATGGGCGCCGTGCCGGGGATCTGGGCCAAGGGTACGGTTGGCATGCCCGGCTGCGCCATCATCTGGAAGGCCTTGGTGGCGACAACATGGGGATCGGCCAGCCAATCGCCATAATCGGCTACGGGGTGCGATAGGACCTGCGCCTCCTTGAAACGCGCCATCCATTCCGCCGTTGTGTGTTGCAGCAGAATCTCCTGCACCGTTGGGCCCAGGCTGTCCATGTGCGCGGCCCGGCTGGCGAAATCCCGGTAACGGGGGTCATCGGCCAGGGCGGGTTGGCCCAGGGCCAGGCACAATTGCTTGTACTGTTCCTCCTTGACCAGGGTGACGGCGATAAAACCGTCTTGCGTATTATAGCTGCCGGCAGGTGCGTTATTGGCCGCGGGTGGACCCTCTTCCAGATGATAGTCCGCGATCTTGGAGGTTTGCAGGGCTGCCGCCGCCGTCATCAGGCTGCAATCGATCAAGCGCCCTTCCGGCTCGTACCGGCGGGCATACAGGGCCGAGGACAGCGCCTGATAGGCGTACAGCGCCGTTACGCAATCAACGATGTAATGGCCAAAACGGTGGGGAATTTCGTCATTCCCCTTGTTGATGGACATCAGACCGGAAAAGGCCTGCAGCACGGTGTCCGTGGCAGCTTCGCCGGCATAGGGTCCTTCCTGGCCAAAACCGCTGATGGAGAGATAGATCACGCGCGGATTGACCTGGCGCACATCGTCATAGCCCAGGCCAAAGCGGGCGCAGACGCCGGGGCGGAAACCTTCGATGAAAACATCGCAGCGGGCCGCCAGATCCCGCGCCACGGCCTGGCCGCCGTCGCTTTTCAAATCCAGGACGATGCTTTTCTTGCCCCGGTTGGCGGTCATGGAGATGGTGCTGTGATCGCCATAGACCAGACCAAGACCCCGGCCCCAATCACCCTCGGGCGGTTCCACCTTGGTGACATCGGCGCCGTATTGGGCCAGCAGCTCGGCGCAATAGGGGCCGGCGAAGCCTTGGCTGATATCCAGAACCTTCAGGCCGCTAAATGGTTTTTCATAGCTCATGGCACGGCATCATATTCCGAACCAGGGCCTGTTAGGTAATGGTATTTACCGCGCTATTTTACCCGGCGCTGCACGAGCCGCCGCCGAGGACGCAAAAGCGCGCGCAGTGCGGGTGGTTCAAGGGCACCGCCGCGCTGGCGGATAACAGGTCCGGCCCCATTTTGAAGCGCTCGTCATAGGGCAGCAGGGTACAGGGCATCACGGTGGGGCCGCTGTCGCCCTTGTGCTTGACCACCATGCGCGAGGTGGCGCACATCATCGCCCCGGGCGAGACATCCAGAATGCCCCAACAGGCGGTGCTGATCTCCGGCACGTCCAGATCCGCGTCCATTTCCGGAAACAGCACCAATTCGGCCGGATCGTCCGCATCGACCGGTATGCCGTTGGCGGCGAATAGCCGGCCATAGCCCTGACGCAAGGCGGCGTCTTCCTCTCCCGACAGGGTCCGGCCCGCAATGTTGATGTTAAAGCCGTTCTCGGCCAACCAGGTCAGGCCCGTTAGCATGCGCTCCCAGCTATGGCGCCCGCGCTCCAACTCGTGCAGGTCGGGCGCGTAATGGTCGATGGAAACGCGCAGGCACAGTCGATCACCATGTTCCTGCCGCAGGGCCAGCAGGCCGTCGGCCATTTTCATCATCGGCCGCATGGCGTTGGTCAATACCAGAACCCGGTAACCGCGCCCCAAGGCATCGCTCAGGATGGCGAGGAAATCCGGGTTCATGAATGGTTCGCCGCCGGTAAAGCCGATTTCGTGCGCCCGCCAGTCCGCCTGTAGTTCGTCCAGTATGATGGCGACGTCATGGCTGCTCAAAAAGGCCAGGCGGTCGTTGCTGGGAGAGGATTCGATATAGCAATTGGCGCAGGTCAGATTACAGACCGTGCCCGTATTGAACCAAAGGGTATCCAGGTTCTTCAGCCCCACGAATGCGCGGGGTTGATTGTCGAGTGTACGCTTTGGATCGTTGAATTTTGCCCGATCCAGCGCATCGGGCATTCTGTCAGGTACGGCACTGTTCATTATTGATTTCCTAAATCCAGGCAACGCCGCCTAGTTTCACGGAGACCGCCCTGTTGTCAACGCTTCACCGGCGCCCATCAAGCGACTGTGATCGAACGTGTATGAAAAAAGCGCTGAAACACGGGATTTCGTATTTTTTTTGGCTGTGTTAAACACCTTCCCAGGCGGGCGTAGCTCAATGGTAGAGCAGGAGCTTCCCAAGCTTAAGACGAGAGTTCGATTCTCTTCGCCCGCTCCATTTCCCCATTCGAGCCACCACTCGAGCCACCATGCGAGGAACCACTGAATGAGTAAGTTGAAGGCGGTTTTTCACTATGCGGCAAGCGACGGCATCGCGGCCCGCCTGGCCGCGGCCGAGAGCGATTGGCTGTCCATCGAAACCTGTGACGAGGATGACGAGGCCCGCCTGTTCGAACTGATGGCAACGGCGGACGTGCTGTGGCATGTGCTGAAACCGGCCACGGCGGAGGTTATCGCGGCGGCGCCCAATCTGCGCCTGATCCAGAAAATCGGCGTCGGCGTCAACACTATCGATCTTGATGCGGCCCAGGCCCGCGACATTCCCGTCTGCAACATGCCCGGCACCAACAGTCAGGCGGTGGCAGAGGCGACGGTAATGTTGATGCTGTCCGCCCTGCGCCGGGCGCAGTCCTTCCACGATGCCGCGCGCCGGGGCGATGGCTGGCGCCTTGATCCAGCCATTTTCGACCAAGTGGGCGAAGTTTCCGGACGTACCGTTGGTTTGGCCGGTTATGGCGCGGTGGCCCAACGTGTCGCCCCTGTTCTGCGGGCCCTGGGCGCCAGGATCATCTATACCGCCTCGGCCCCCAAGGCCGATGCCTTGGGTGAATGGCGCGAATTGCCGGATCTATTGGCGGAAGCGGACGTCGTCTCGCTGCATATGCCGCTTGCACCCGAAACCGAGAACATGCTGGATGGGGCTGCTTTCGCCGCCATGAAGCCCGGCGCCGTGCTGATCAATACCGCGCGCGGCGGCTTGGTGGACCAGGCCGCGCTGTACCATGCGCTGACCGAAGGCACGCTTTTGGCCGCTGGCCTGGATGTCTTCGCCGAGGAGCCCATTGCCGATAACGAGCCGTTGTTAAGCCTGGATAACGTGGCCTTGATGCCGCACGTCGCCTGGCTGACACCGCAGACCTTTGACCGCAGCATTGAAATCGCCGTGCAAAACAGCCGTTGCCTCATCGACGGCGGCAATTTCGTGCACCGGGTCGTTTAATCATGCAGGACAATCCGCCCTTTATGAACCTCGTGCATTTCGAGGACTTTGCCATGGGCGAACGCTATGTCTATGGCGCCTACGAGATGCGGCATGATGAAATGGTGACCTTCGCGGAGCAGTTCGATCCCGAACCGTTCCATTTGGACGCCGAAGCCGCCAAAAAACTAGGCTGGCCGGATCTGATCGCCTCCGGCCCGCATGTCTGTGCCGCCTGGCGGCGCATGTCCAAGGATGCCTTCATTGCCGCCGATGCCTTTGTCTCGCCGGGCTGGGCCGAAATCAATTGGTTGAAGCCGGTGGTGGTCGGCCATGTCCTGAGCGTACAATCGGAAGTGGCCGTATTGCGGCCCCTGAAAAGCCGGCCAAACCTGGGCTATGTGGAATTCAACAACGAAATCCGCAACCAGCATGGCGAACTGACGACGACCCTGACGACCAAATGGATGGTACACCGCCGCGATTCTGAATGACCGTGGCGGAATAATCGAAAGAGAAAATCATGGCCGCACCGCGCATTGATCTTTACAGCGACACCCATACCCTGCCGACACAGGCCATGCGCCAGGCCATGGCCGAGGCCGAAGTGGGCGACGAGCAGAATTTCGAGGACCCCACGGTCAATAAACTCTGCGCCATGGCGGCGGAACTGCTGGGTCAGGAGGCCGCGGTCTTTCTGCCGTCCGGCACCATGTGCAATCAGATCGCGTTCCGGGTGCATTGCCGCCCCGGCGACGAGATCATCCTGGACTATTTCGCCCATCCCATTAATGCCGAAAGCGGCGGGCCATCTGCCTTGGCCCAGGCCCAGACCCGCACCCTGCACACCGAACACGGCATCTTCACCGCCGATCAGGTGCGCGAGGCCATCCGCCCCGTGCGCCGGCATGTGCCCAGCAGCCGCGTGCTGTCGGTGGAGAACACTGCGAATGCCGGCGGCGGCAGTGTCTGGCCCATCGCTGATATCGCCGCCGTTACCGCCGTGGCCAAGGAAAACGGCATGGCCGCCCACATGGACGGCGCGCGCCTGATGAACGCGGTGGTGGAAAGCGGCACCCCGG
>CAZPWJ010000163.1:0-6002 GCA_964590195.1 uncultured Rhodospirillaceae bacterium
ATTTCCTGATTGCGAAGTCCCGCGGCCGGCTCATCAAGTAGTAACAATCGCGGTTTGACGGCCAGAGCGCGGGCCAGATCCAAAAGCTTTTGGCGGCCATAATCGAGGGATTCCGCCGGCAAGGCGCGGTCCGCAAGCAGGCCAAGGGAGTCGAGTATGGCTTCTGCATCGCGGACGGCCTCTGCCTCGATCACGCCGCGCCGGCGACCGGGGAAAAAGGGCAAGTAGTTTTTGATCACCGGGGACATTCCGACCAGCACGTTCTCCAGTACCGACATTTGCATACAAAGTTCGATATTCTGAAACGTACGACCTACGCCGAGCCCGGGTATGGTCCAAGCAGGCATTTTTAAGAGCGATTGTCCTTCCAGCCTGATCTGACCTTGGGAGGGTACGTAGAAACGCGAAATGCAGTTCAGTGTCGTCGATTTGCCAGCCCCGTTAGGACCTATCAAGGCATGTATTCGTCCCTTTTCCGCCGTCATGGAAAAATCTTGTACGGCGTGCAGTCCGCCAAAGCGAACGTCGATATTCTCGATCTCGAAAAAATGCGCGTCAGTCATGAACCTGACTTTCGACGGCGCGTCGACGTTCGGCGCGCTGGCTTATCCAACCCCAGATACCGCGCGGCATGAACATCAAAAAAGCGATCAGGATGATACCGTAGATCAGTTCCTGGAAAACCTCCAGATCGCGCATTACCTCTGGCAGCAGACCCAGGATCAAGACTCCCAGCAGAATGCCTGGCAGAGTGCCCAGTCCACCGATGACGATCATCGACAACACCAATACCAACGTGTCGAAACCCAGGAGGTCAGGATGAACAAAACTTTGAAACAGCGTGAAAATGCCACCGGCGACACCGGCGAACACGGCCGATATGGTGAAAGCAATGGCTTTGGTGCGGTTGACGGAAATGCCCGATGCCAGGGCCACCGATTCCGATTCCTTAATGGCTTCGAAGCTCCGTCCGAGCTTTGAGCGATTCAGATTACGAGCGATCCAGATCATTAGAAGCGTAATAATGACGACAAAAGGATAGGCCTCGATGTCATTGGTTATCTCCATAAAGCCGGTATTGCTGGGCCGGAACCTGAGGCCATTGGCGCCGCCGGTTACAACTTCCCAGTTGTTGAAGACCCATTGGGCGACCTCGGCGAAAGCAAACGTCGCCAGGCCGAGGTAAAGATGACGCAGGCGGGTCGCCGGCAGGGCAATGGCAACTCCAACGAGGCCGGCCAATGCTGCACCGGCGGGGATCGTCAAAACAAATGGTAGACCTGTAAAGTTGTTGATCAGAGCCGTTGTGTATATGCCGATGCCGAAAAATGCGGTATGCGCGAAAGCGAATTGCCCGGCCCGGCCCAGTAAAATATCCAGACCGATGGCCAAAACCGCATACATCATCAGAAGGTTGGCGATATAGACGACATAGACAGATCCCAAAACGGGTATGGCGACAAGGACTGCTAGAACCAGTGCCGCGATGCCCATATGCGCCGTTCTGGGCATGTTTCAGACCTTTTTGACTTCGCTCGATCCGCCGAACAAACCCTGGGGACGCAGCAAAAGCACCAGAATGATGACCACGAAAGGCGTCACCGATATAGCATTGGATGAAATGGTCAGGCCGACAATATTTTCGACGATGCCAAGGAGAAAACCGCCGACGATGATGCCGGGAATATTTGTAAAACCGCCGATGATAGCGGCGGCGAAGGCGAGGATAATGAGTGTACCCATATCGGGTGTCATCAACACTTTGGGAGCGATCAGAATTCCGGCGATGGCTGACAGTCCACATGCTATACCCCAGACGAGAGCGCTCATTCGGGCGATGGGAATGCCGACCAGTACGGCGGCGCGGGAGTTGTCGGCGGTGGCGCGCAAGGCCCGCCCAAGAGGCGTAAACTGGAAAAACATCCAAGTAGCGGACATCGACGCGACTGCGACGACGACAATAACAACGTCCTGCATCGTGATGACGGCAGGGCCGATGAATATGGGTGCGCTATCCACCATGGGCGGCAGCGATCGGACCTCTTCGGTGTAGGGAAACAGCCTGACAAACCCCTTCAGGACATAGGAGAGACCGACGGTGGCGATCACCATGGCGACAAGTATGCTTTGGCCTGCCATTTGGCGGCCCTTGACCCGGGTCAGGACGACGCGCTCAAACGAAATTCCGACGATGAAGGTCCCCAGGGCGCATAGTGGGACAACAATCCAGTAGCTGATGCCGGTGAAAAACAAAATGAACATGGCGAGATAGGCGCCGATCATTACGATTTCGCCGCCGGCAAAATTTATCACTTGGGTCGACTTGTAAATGATGACCAGGGAAAGGGCGATGAGCGCGTAAATACTTCCTGTTACGAGCCCACCGGCCAATCCCTGGAGTAGGAATACATCCCACATTCAAGTCATCTCATAGAAGGCGGCGGCTAGTTGACCGGCATGCCGTTAAAGAAGACGCCTGGTACGCGAGACGTGGCGTCTCCGTCGAACTTCAGGAAGATCGAAGCGTTGTGACCATCCCTTCTGTTGCTCCCGAATTCAATTGGACCAGCTAGAATACCGGTATTGAATTTGAGGGCCGACATGGCGTCGACAAAGCTTTCGCGGGTGGGATTAGGACCTGCGTTGTGCAAGGCTTGTGCAACGGCCATGGCGGACGGCACCCCGTACGACATGAATGGTGAGGGGCTGCGGCCGGGATAATTTTTCTTGAACATGTTGATGATCCACTGCTGCTTGGGGCCATCGGTAAGATCGTTCAAGGGCGATCCGTAGTAGAAGTTCTTGAAAGCGTCCTTTGAACCGACGTTTTTGACAAAAGCCTTTAGGTTCGGCACCGCCTGAACAGCGGCTACAATCGGAATTTTCAAGCCAAACTCATGAGCCTTTTTGACGAACAACGCTGCGGGGCCGGTATAGGTTGTGATGACCAGCACGTCAGCGCCAGAGGCCCGGATTTTGAGCATGGGCGCGGTAACATCTACAATTTTGCGCGATACACGCTCGTCGGCAGCAAATTTTACACCGTTGTTTTCGACTGCCCAATTGGCGGCTAGGAAGTTGGAAGCACCGAAATCGTCGTCATGGGCGACATAGGCGATCTTCTTGGCGCCCAGTTTTTTCACCACAAAATCAATCAGTGAACCGCCCACCGTGCGTTGGGTTCCGCCGAAGGAACCGAATACGTAGCGGGTCGGCGGGAATACAGCCGCGTCACCAGCGGCGTTAAGCATGACGAAAGGAACTTTTTCGCGGGTGATGTATTCCTGCGCTGCGACGGTGGCATGGGTGCAGGAGCCGCCATGAACCAGGAAGACCTTATCAACGGTCACCATTTTTTTGACCACGCCGACCAGATCATTGGGCGAACACTTGTCATCGGCAACGACGACGCGGATCTTGCGGCCCCAGATGCCGCCCCGGTCGTTAATCATCTTGTACCACATCTTTGCGGCGTCCAGAGCATCGACGCCGTAGGCTTTGGCGCGGCCCGATAATGGCGCATGCAGGCCTATTACAATCTCGGTGTCGGTAATTCCCGGGTCCGTGTAACTGCCCCCTGGATTTCCAACCGTGTAGGCGGCGGCGCTTCCGGCGGCGAGGGCCAGGCTGAGGCTGAGTCCAAAACCGGCGAAACGACTTGTCAATTTGGAACAGTCCATATTTTCCTCCCTTATAGATGTTTGAAGAATTTTCTGTACGCTGGAATTTCTGAATTCTGTCTAGAATTGAGATCTGAAAGTCAGCTATTCAATCCGTCGTGAAGCCAATTGGCGTGCTTGGGCGCACGTTTGGTCCGGGACCACTCATCGAGCATGGGCCCTGCGACTTCACTAAGCTTTTCAGCCATTTCCTGTGTCGTCGTATCGTAGGCAAGCTCCAGCCGGTGCCCGTTGGGGTCAAAGAAATAGATCGACTGGCAAATGGTGTGGTCGATCGGCCCGATAACCTCGACGCCGTGGCTTTCAATGTGGTTTTTCTGGGCTATCAGGGTATCCATGTCCTTGACTCTGAGAGCCAGGTGCTGGACCCATTCCGGCGTGTTTTCGTCGCGACCCATTTTGGGCGATTCCGCCAGTTCGAAAAAGGCCACATAACTACCATCCCCCATGCCGAAAAAGATATGCATGTAGGGGCTATGTTCGCCGGTTGAGGGCACCGTATCTTCCGACGCCGCAATTTTGTAACTGAGGCCCAACACTTCGGTGTAAAACTTAACGGTTTCAGCTGCATCCTTGCAGCGGTAAGCAACGTGGTGAAGCCCCTGGACGATCTGATCGGAAGACATGTTGTTCACTCCCTGGTAAAGCGGCGTTGGAGCGGCCTTTTATTGTCAGGATATTCTCTCCCGCCGAATGCAAAAGTATTTCGCAAATGCCGTGCCAAAACAAAATTCGCCAATTCCCTAGATTTTCCTCCTTGTCTTTGGCGCCATTCAATTTCAGGGCTGAAAATATCTGAGCAACTATGAACAGTGCTTTCAATATTGAAATGGTCGAAATCGGCCAAATTCCATCGCTTTGGTTCAGTCGCGGACCAAGGAATTGAGGCGGGAAAATGTAGCGCCGACTGCGGCCATGGCGTCGTCGTAGACGACGGCGTTTTTCATATCCTTGATTTCCGCCAGTCGAGCCATCAGGGATTCGGCCGAAATTTCGGAAGGGTCGTCGTAGTCGATTCCAACACTTTCTCGTGTTTCTGCGGTGGCAAAATGTCCGCCGCCGGCAATGAATGTTTCGCCGTTTTCGCGGCAGGCCTCGCTGGCAAGGTAAGCCACCAGTGCACTGACTTGTGAAGGTTGAAGATAGGGCTCAAGTTCCTCGGGGAAAACGCCCTTGGCGGCCCTGGTCAGAGCAAAAGGCGCGACCGCATTGACCCGTATGCCGTGATCCGGAGCGGTCAGGCGCAAGGTCGCCATCAACCCTAGAATGCCGCCCTTGGCTGCTCCGTAGGCCGGCGAGTCGCTCTTTCCTTCCCAGGCGATTTGCGAAGTGGTCATGATGATGCGGCCATATTTCTGCCCGGCCATGGCATCGTATGCTGCTTGCACGATATGGAACGTGCCGAACAAATGTACGGCCAGTATATCATTGAAATCGTTGACCGTTACGGTGTCGAATTCGGCCAGCCGATTGATGCCGGCGTTCGTTACCACAACATCGATGCGACCGTATTCATCAAGTGTCCGTTCTATCAGTCGAGTGGCGGCTTCCGACTCGGCGACATTGTCCCAATTTGCCAGCGCCTCGCCGCCGAGGTGTCGAATTTCCTCGACAACCTGTCGGGCAGGGTCCTTGGAAGGATGATCGCCGCCGCGCGCGACACCAATATCGTTGACGACGACGCGGGCACCGCGCCGGGCAAGTTCCAGGGCGTGGGCACGCCCCAACCCCCGACCAGCTCCGGTGACGATGGCGACGCGGTTCTCCAGGCCAATTTTCAGGATCGCCTCCTAAATATGTCCGACATATTTTTTGTCCGTCTCGAGGATGTGTTTCAAAAGCCACGCCCGGAGATATTCGTTGACGCGATCGAGGATCGTTGAGCGCGAAAACTGGGCATGGCTGAAGGTCAGCTGCAGGGCTTCAAGCCAATTGACAAAATCTTGATGTTCCGCGCGATGGGACCCCAGTCCATCAAACCCGGCCGCCGCCATCAACTCCTCTTCGATGGCGAAGTGAAGGCGGGCGTATTCCTTCAACTCGTCTAGTAATCTGGCAATATCGACGTCATATGTCTCGTAGGCGTTGACCTGGTTGATGATCCCAATCAGGCGTCGGTGATCAGCATCGAGGGTCTCGTTGCCGACACTCCAGTCGTTTTGCCATTCAAGTGTCTCCAAATCCCATCTCCAATACTCGTCATTCCATTCCAGCACCGTGCTGCCTCCGCCCGAAAAGGACGGACCACTGATCTTCGGACAGCGGTACCTTGTCGCTGTTGATGATGCGTTTCCTGAAATCGTTTATGATGTTGCTGCCGGT
>CAZPWJ010000164.1:0-5903 GCA_964590195.1 uncultured Rhodospirillaceae bacterium
GGAAGCACCCTACATGAAGTGGGTGTCTGCGTTAACCGGATAGGCACGGATTGAAGTTCCAGTTGCCGGCACTCCAGTAAAATGAAGCCGGTATCAGGCCGATGTCCCCCAATGCGGTTTCATCATCGGATATGGCTGCCGAGCCCAAGCCGGCGCTAAGGCTGGCATCAAGCGAGGCATAGCCCAAAGGGACATAGCCGCCGATTGCGAAACGGCCGCCAAGACTAGGCGCATCCCAGGTATAAAGCCCCTGCAACAAAAGATATGCGGCATCAACATCCATACCGACGTTGGCGCGCCCCTGAAGGACGGCGCGGCTGGCCTCCGCGCTATAGAACAGATTGAGGTTAGCGAATACCGCTCCGGGCTCTGGCGCCAATCCAACGAGCAGACTTCCGTAGCCACCGGGAAAATAATTCGAGGCCGCACCCTCGGCCGCCGCCGCTTTGTCGGCGTTGCCCAATAATGCGCCCGTCACCACGGCAACGATAAGCACGATATGAATCCTTGGAACGTTCATGCGGAACCTTCCCAATGATGGCGCCAATTGGCCTCAAGCAGTTCCCGAGCAAAAATCACGGGTTGCATCCGAAAAATCAGATAGAGCGGTGGGGTTGAAAATCAATTCTGAAGACTATTTTTCTCCCCGGGCCCACGCAGCGCGAAAAAATCGGCCCTTTTTGAAATTTTCAAACCTGGGCGAGAGAACTTGATCAGGCGGTTTGTCAGGAAATTTGACCTTGTCCAGGGCGCGTTTGCAGTCGGCCTGATGACTATTCTCGCGCCAGCAAGTTTTGCCGCCTCCGAGGCAAAGGCCCCGGCCCATGTTTCCTCCAAGGTCTGTGCGGCGTGCCATCAAAAAGAATATGCGGCCTGGAGGACATCGCATCACAGCTGGGCCTTGCGCCCGGCCACGGCGAAAAATGTCCTGGGCGATTTTGACGACATAGCGTTCGAACATAACGGCATCCGGTCGCGGTTTTTCCAGCGCGATGGCAAATTCCTTGTCGATACGGATGGACCTGACGGAAAACTAACGGAATATGCGATCGAATATACGGTCGGGGTCGAGCCGCTTCAGCAGTATTTGGTGGCGCTGGACAAAGGCCGCCTGCAGGCTCTCGACATTGCCTGGGACACACAAGCCGGGCGATGGTTCCACCTATATCCTGATCAGAAAAACAAAGGCGGTGACGGACTGCATTGGTCGGGGCCTTACAAGAACTGGCAGGCGCGTTGCGCGGAATGCCATCAGACCAATTTCATTAAGGGCTATGCGCCAAAGTCATCGATCTATCAAAGCAGCTGGAGCGAACTGACCGTCGGTTGCGAGGCCTGTCACGGACCGGGCCAAGATCATGTCAATTGGGCCAGGGACACGGATCAAAACGCCATGGGCATGGCTGACAAGGGGCTGACGGTCAAGATCGCCGGGGCGGCGGCAGAACGGGAAGTTCAGGTTTGTGCCCGTTGCCATTCCCGGCGCGGCCCCTTGGGTGCTAACTCACCTCCGCCGGGCGCGAAATTTTCCGATCATTACAAACTGGCCCTGTTGCGGGAGGGGCTTTATCACGCCGACGGGCAGATCAACGACGAGGTTTATGTTTACGGCTCGTTCCTGCAAAGCAAAATGTATCGTCGCGGCGTGCGCTGCTCCAACTGCCACGAACCCCACGACGGCACTCTTGTGGCGGAAGGCAATGGGATTTGCACGCAATGCCATGGTCCCGCCGGCAATGAGGCTTTCGGGAGCCTGAAGAAAGCCGCCTACGATAGCCCCTTGCACCATCATCACGAGCCGGGCAGCGAAGGCGCGAAATGCGTCAATTGTCACATGCCGGCCAAAACCTATATGCAGGTCGATCCGCGCCGGGATCACAGTTTTCGCGTGCCGCGTCCGGACCTTTCGGCCAGTCTCACCACGCCAAATGCCTGCGGCAATTGCCATGGGGAGCGGGCAACGTCCTGGGCGGCCGCGCATGTCAAAAAATGGTTCCCAAATGGACGGTCTGGCGCCTTCCATTATGGCCAAACGCTACATGCCGGACGAACCGAAGCAGGGCCGAAAACAGCGGAAAAACTCGTCGACCTTGCGACTAACACAGAGTCCCCAGCAATAGTACGTGCAAGCGCGCTGGATCTGCTGCGGCGAGCAATGAAACCGGATTTGATCGGCCGCATCGCGCCATTGCTAAATGCCGAAGACGCGCTCATACGCGCAGCCGCGCTTCGTTTGCTGGATCATGCACCGCCGACGCTTCGGGTTGAGTTGGCGGCACCTCTGCTGCGGGACCCGGCGAAGGCTGTCCGCCTCGAAGCGGCGCGGTTGTTCATCAACATTCGGTTTGATGACCTATCCGACGAAAACAAGGCCGCCGCGAGCACGGAAATCAGTGCCTATGAGAAATCACTTTTCTCCCGCGCCGATTTTCCCGAAACCCAAATGCAGGTCGCGGGCCTCGCGATGGCGTTGCGTAGGTTCTCTATCGCAACGAAGGCGCTCAAAACGGCCCTTGCCATGGACCCGCAGCTGGCCGACGCCTGGTTGACCCTGGCACGGATACAATCGGCGCTGGATGGGCCAAACCGGGCCCGGAAAACCCTGGAGACGGCGGCCAGGAAAGTACCGGAAGATGCCGGCGTGCTGTATCAATTGGGTGTGCTCTATTGGTCGGTTGGCAATCATGGCCGTGCCGTGGCGCCACTTGAAAAGAGTTTGGAGCTGGCCGGTCCTTCGCCTGTTCTGCTTGACATGCTGGCGGTTAGCCATCTCTCCCTTGGAAATACAGACACGGCCCGTGCCTATGCCAAAATTCTGGCCGACAAATTCCCGGCGCATCGCGCGAGTGCGCCGATTGGTCAACTACTCAAACCGCACACGCAACGCTAGGCGCTGATTTGGGGTTTCGAATTCGAGGCGCAACAACTTTCCGAATTTTGGGAACGACTGCATTCGGAGATGGCTTCCGGGGCATAAATCTCCCACAATGGGCCATTATGTTTCAGTGCAAGAGTAAAAGGGCAAAAGGGCAGATCAGCAATGGATCCTCAAGAGACAGAACCCGAAGGCTACAACGTCGCCGCCGTCGAGGCATGGATCGCCGATAATGTGGTGGGCCTGACGCCGCCTTTCAAATGGACCCGCCTGCAGGGCGGCCATTCCAATCTGACCTACCGGATCGACGATCCGCAGGGCCGCGCCGCCGTCGTCCGCCGTCCGCCCCAGGGCGAATTATTGCCCAAGGCCCATGACATGAGCCGGGAATGGGCCCTGATATCCGGGCTGGGGCCGACGCCTGTGCCCGTGGCGCCGGCTTTGGGATTTTGCGAAAGCCCCGATGTCACCGGCGCCTGGTTCTATGTCATGGGGCTGATCGACGGCAAACCGCTGTACAGCCCCGAGGATACCGAGGCCCTGGTCCCGGAAGACAAAAGGCGCACCATGGCGTGGTCCTTTATCGATGTCCTGGCCGATCTGCATGCCCTTGACCCCGACGACATCGGCCTGGGTGATCTGGGTAAGAAAGAGGACTATATCGGCCGCCAGCTGCGCACCTGGTTCCGCTCCTGGACCTCATCGGCGGGGGATGCCGACTATGACGACCCCCGGGCCCATGATCTGCGGGATTACCTGGCCGCCAATATCCCGGACCAAGGCCCCGCGCGCGTGGTGCATGGGGATTACGGCGTGCACAATTGCCTGATCGGGGCGGACTCCACGGTCGTCGCGGTGGTTGATTGGGAGATATCCACCCTGGGTGATCCCCTGGCCGATCTGGGCTATGCCCTGAACCAATGGGCCGAGCCCGGCGATGACCGCGAAGGTGCCGCCACCATGGTGCCCGGCTTCCCAAGCCGGGCCGAACTGGCGGCGCGCTATGGGGAACGGTCCGGGCGCGATCTGTCATTGCTCGACTATTATATCGGCTTCAACTGGTGGAAAAGCGCCTGCATCATCCACGGCGTCTATGCCCGCTATTGCGCCGGCAAGAAAAGCGCCGAAGGCGTCGACATGGACAATCTGCGCATGCGTATCGGACAGGCCCTGGATCTTTCCGCCAAGGCACTGGAGTCCATGCGCTGAAACTCGCCGGACTTTCAGGACCGGAGAAATTGCGTCATTCGTCTAACGGCGCGCCGCTCCGGATCCCGTGGAATAGCCGCTGTCGTCAACCAGAACTGTCATCCACCTGAATAGTCGACACTATCGATATTCTGCTGGGCCATCTGATTGCTGTCTTCCGTGGTGATGGCGCCCGCCGCGTTATCGCCGAAGGTTTCGCCGCCGCCTTCGACGACCGGTTCGGTGCTGGAATTCTGGTCAGCCGTCCAACCACCATCAGCCGACATGGTCTCGGCATTCGGCAGGGACGTGTTAGCGGCCCAGCGGCTGGTCGTGATGCCGGTCATGGCGCTGTTGCCTATGCCGCCGTCACCGAAAAGCGTATCGCCGCCCATGTCCTGGGTGCCGGCACTGTCCGAACTACCAAAGGTATCGGACCAGCCCGCGATCATGGCCTCGACCACTTCATCCACGGAAAGGGTCTGGTCGGCGAATTCAAATGCTTCGACGTTCCTGACCGTGTCGACGGAGCCGCCTTCGCGCAGGTCCTCGAATTCAATACCCCGCCGGCCTTCCGTGACACGGTAATCACTGGCATTGCCATCGAACACGGCGGTATCGAAACCCCTGCCGCCGTCCAGCTTGTCGCTGCCTTCGCCGCCATCCAGGACGTCATCGCCGTCGCCGCCCTTCAGGCTATCCTTGCCCTCGCCGCCGAGCAGGATATCATCACCCTTGCCGCCATCCAGCCTGTCCTTGCCGCTGCCGCCATCAAGTTGATCGCTGCCGTCGCCGCCTTTCAGGCTATCCTTGTCGGCGCCGCCGAGCAGGATATCGTCGCCGGAGCCACCGTCCAGCCGATCCCTGCCGGTACCGCCGTCGATCTGATCATTGCCGGTACCGCCGTCGAGCCGGTCATCACCGGCACCGCCGCGGACATAGTCACGGCCTTCACCGCCGCTAATGGTGTCGGCACCGTCGCCGCCGGACATCCGGTCGTTGCCGGTGCCGCCGTCCAGTTGATCATCGCCGCCGCCGCTGATTCTATCACTACCCTCGCCACCGCTGATGGCGTCGATGCCATCGCCGCCCGTCAAGGTGTCGCTACCGCTGCCGCCGGAGATCGTTTCAACCGGCGCGGCCTGCTCGACGGCGGGCCCCGCTTCGATCACGGGCGCGCTTGGCGCGGCGGTTTCTCGGGCCTGTGCTGCTGGTTCCTGGCTGCCGGCCCCCTGTGTGGCGCCGTTGCCATTACCGTTGCCCTGACCCGGACCGGTGTCGTTGTCCTGGCCATTGCCCTGGTTGCCGGTACTGCCCGGTTCGATGCCAGCGGCTTCTTCCGCCAGGAACTCGGCCTCGGCTTCGGTTTCCGGTTCGGGCGCCTCTTCCACCTCTACAGGCGCTACCTGTTCAACCGCAGGCCCAGCTTCGGCCTCGGGTGCAGCAGGTTCTTGTGCCGGCGCTACCGGCTCCTGACTGGGAGTTGCCTGGGCGTTGCCTTGGCCATTTCCGTTGCTGTTGCTGTTTCCGTTGCCCTGGCCGTTGCCATTGCCGTTGGCCTGACCGTTGCCGGCGGCCTCTTCCGCCACGGGCTCGGTTTCGGCTGCGGGCGCGGCAGGTTCCTGTGCCGGTGCCGCCTGTTCTTGACTGGGCGCGGCCTGGGCGTTGCCATTGCCCTGACCGTTGTTGCCATTGGCGTTGGCATTGCCGTTGCCCTGGGTGCCATTCTGCCCATTGGCGTTGGCATTAGCGTTACCGTTGCCCTGGGCGCCATTCTGCCCGTTGGCGTTGCCATTTCCGTTGGCCTCCGCCGCCGGTTCCTGAGCATTGCCGTTGCCCT
>CAZPWJ010000165.1:0-5890 GCA_964590195.1 uncultured Rhodospirillaceae bacterium
GTGGTTTCGCTTTCCGGGCCGGCGACAAGCGGGATGATCTGGCTTTCACTGCAGGATACATCATAACCCCGTTCCAACAGACCGCTGCGCAGTTGTTCACTGAGGCCGGAAATTCGGGAACGGCGGCGCACTTCACCGCGCACCACACTCAGGGCTGCCCTGAAACGCGCGATTTCGTTTGCGAAGATAGCGGAGGAAAATATCGCCGGTGTCGATTCATAGCGGAAATATTCGACGAAGCGCGCCGGGCCGACGACGACACCGCCGCGTCCGACCATCGCTTTTGACAGACTGAAGACCCGGAACGGCACCCGCTCGGTAAGGCCAAGATGGCTTACCAATCCCTCGCCCTGCATGCCGATGACGCCGATGGAATGAGACTCGTCGACAATCAGCATGCATCCGGTCTCGTCACAAACATCAAGGATGTCGTAGATGTGACAGAAGTCGCCGATTGTGCTGTAGATGGCTTCGACCGCGACAACGCCCGGTCCATGTTTGGTGATCTGACGGCGTAGATGTTCGGCATCATTGTGGCGAAACGCAAAGGCCGGCGCATTGGCCACGGTGGCGCCTTGCCAGACCGAGGCATGCGCGAACATATCGATATAGATCGGTGTATCCGGCCCCGCCGTGGCCTCAATCACGCCTTCGTTGGCGGTAAAACCGGATTGGCAAAGGACAGCGGCCTCTCCCCCCAGCCACGCGGCGTAGTCATCTTCCAGAGAATTTTGCTGATCGAGATATTGCGCATATGCGCCGGACATGAAGATGTTTTCGCCATGCTGGGCCAGGACATCAAGCTGTTGGCTGACAATCCTTGGGTCGTTACCGATGCCAAGATAGTCATTGCCGGAAAGCACGACATCCGATGCGGTTGTGGTTCGGCCATGAAGCACATTACCGTCAGCGACGCGATCAAAATAGGCATCAATTCGCCGCTGCAGTGAGGGCAGCACCGCCGCCGGTGGCCTCTTACTAATACGAAACGACATACGCGAAACCTACCCAAATTACACGTGTTTGTAAGTAGCGATAATTCGATACAAGGACACGTTGATGTATGGTTAACGCAACGTTAATTAGCAGAAGAATAGGATTGGAAAACTATTATGGCAAGAAATAAAAAAATTACATTGTTACAAGAAGCCATCATTAAATGTACTACTTTTTGATTTATTGCTTAGGTTGTGCGTGAAGTAATAACGTATTGATAGACAGACAAGCGAATATTTTTATTGAATAGTAGGCGGCGCCTAAAATCAACCATTGCGGGCTATGCTTGATGTTCATACTTTATTAACCAATTGACGCAAGAATTGTCATTCAGATGACTCCGTCGCTGGCTGGGCCTGTATATGTCGCGTTACACTAGGACGATTAGGCGATTTCTTGACCTTCTGGATTGGTTCATTCCGGAAGAGCTGAGGGAGTCGGAGGAAGAGCACCGCCGGCTGCGGGCTTTTGTAATCAGTCATGTTTGCGGCCCACCTCTGGGAACAGTGGTGGGGCTCTACCTGGTCATGCATCATCCGGGCATGGCCGCTTGGACCTTGCTAATTATCAATCTCGAATTTCTGATCTATCCGTTCCTGCTGCGTTATACCAAGGCCAAACGCGAAGTCGGTTTTTGCTCACTGCTGCATTTTGTTGTCCTGATATTCTTCTCCGCCTATCACTACGGCGGTCTTCATTCCACTGCCCTGTCGTGGACATTGACGGTGCCCATCGTGGCGATGTTTTTCGTTGACGGTATCTACCGCCTGCTCGGCTTGTTGAGTGTCGCCGTCGGATTCATGATCCTGGGCGGCCTGCATCTCGCCGGCCATGCGTTCCCCAGTGTCTACGCGACCGGTGATATGGGATTGCTCAATTTAGTCTCGATCATCTGTGCCGGCAGTTATGTGACGGCGATGGCGGTCACCTACATAGGGCTCTATGAATTCTCCATCGCGCGGATCAGTTCGGCGAAGGAAGACGCTGAAGCCGCCAACCGGGCCAAGTCGGAATTTCTGGCCACCATGAGCCACGAATTGCGCACCCCGCTGAACGCAATTATCGGTTTCTCGCAAATAATCAATCAGCAGATGATGGGCCCGGTCAAGAATGAGAGCTACATCGAGTATAGCGGTGACATAGAAAAGAGCGGCCAGCATCTACTGCAAATTATCAATGATATCTTGGATATTACTAAGATCGAGGCGGGCAAGCTTGACATCGAAGCGCAAGAGATCTGTTGTAGGGATTTAATTACACAAGCCGTACAAATGCTATCTATTGAGATTGATGAAAAGCAATTATCGTTAAAGTATCAATTAAAAGAGGAAAATGTTATAATTCAAGGCGATTATCAGTTGCTTCGGCAAGCAATGATCAATTTGCTTTCCAATGCGATCAAATTCACCCATGAGGAAGGGGTAATTTCGATCTCCGTGGATGCTTCGGACAAAACATCAGTGGAAATCGCCGTAAACGACAACGGTATTGGCATTTCCAGCAGTGATATGGCCAGGATTATGGAACCCTTTGAACAGGTCGAGGCGTCGCTATCGCGCACCAACGGCGGCATCGGTTTAGGGCTACCGCTTAGCAGGAAGATGATCGAAGCGCATGGCGGTACCTTGACGCTATCCAGCACCGCCAATGTGGGGACCAAGGCCGCCATCCGTCTGCCCTTGGTGGAGATCAGGCCGCATACGGCGACGACGGCCGAGGCGCCGGCTATGCCGGAGGACGAGATGTCCATGGCAAGGGCGGGCGAAAGGATCCGGATTATGCCTGCGCAAGAGACGGTTCAAGAGCCGCATCAACCGGTACCCGCGGTAATCGCAACCGACAATGAAATTCTGCGCTTGGCGGTAGAAATGCTGGAAGGCGATGCGGATTGGCCGGTTATCGACATTCCCGGCCGCTGCCTCAAGCATTGGAACGGGAAAGAGATAGCGATCGACCAGTCCGACCTGGCCGACCTGCTTGACCGCGGCTTGCTCGACAAGGGTGGTGGCTGGACTGATCGTGGCCGCCGCGAACTTAACCAGCATGCCGGCCAGGAGGAATCCAACGTTTTGTCGATGCAGGCAACGTAAAATTCGAGCCGGGGAGCCGGTCTTTCGGCCCTGAATACCACAGCTTCAAACCAATTCGAGCCATGCCCCGGGAGCGCAATGCGGTGTCCCACGGAAGGCGCACGATCGTAGGGCAATGTTAACCATTTTCCCGCCTAATTGACCTGATGAATATTCAGGACGGCACGGCATGCGTATCGGTATCGATTTCGATAACACCATAGCAGGCTACGACGCGCTATTCGCCGCTCTGGCGGAGGAGCGCGGCCTGTTCCAGTGCGCGCCAACGGCCAAGCGTGAGCTGCGGGATGCCCTGCGCCAGCGACCCGAGGGGGAGCTGACGTGGCGCCGGCTGCAGGCCGAGGCATACGGTGGCCGCATGGCCGGCGCGGAGCTGCTGGATGGCGTCGACCGTTTCATTCAATCCTGCCGCCAGGCCGGCGTTGCGGTGTCGATCGTTTCACACAAAACCCAGCTTGCGAATTTCGCTTCCGACGGCACCGATCTGCGGCGGGCCGCGACCGCGTGGATGGAAGAGCACGGCTTTTTCGATGCCATGGGTCTGCACATGAACCCCGATGATGTTTATTTCGAGGATACCCGCGCCGCCAAGGTGGCCCGCATCGCCGAGCTGAATTGCGCCTGGTTCATCGATGATCTGGAGGAGGTGTTCGCGGAACCCGGTTTCCCCAAGACCGCCCGTGCGGTGCTCTATGACCCTCACGCCTCCGGCGCGGCGGCGCGGGACACGGATGGAGTTGAGGATTTGCTGCGTTGCCGTCATTGGGACGAAATTGGGGGATACGTTCTTGGCGCCCGGCATTAGCAGCACAATTGGCATCGATACGCCGGAGGCCGCCGAGGCCGCGGCCAGCGCACTGCTGGGCGATCCCGTGCGCCAGGTCAGCCGGCAGTTGGGCGGCGGCAACAACCGTTTGTACCGGGTCGAGGCATCGGACGGCCGCCACTATGCCCTGAAGACCTATATGAACCGCCCCGGTGACGAGCGGGACCGGTTGGGCGCCGAGTTTGGCGGTTTGGCATTCTTGCGGGCCCAGGGACTGGTCCGCCAGATACCCCGCGCCGTGGCCCGGGACAGCGAACGCCATTGCGCCTTGTTCGGCTGGGTTGAAGGCGATGCCGTTGGCCAACCGACGCCGCGCGATCTGTATGAAGCATTGTGCTTTGTCCTTGAACTATACCGTCTGGCGCACCGGCCGGAAGCGGCCGTGTTGCCGCTTGCTTCCGAAGCCTGTTTGTCCGGCGCCGAGGTGGCGCGGCAAATCGACCGCCGCCTGGATAGATTGTTGGCGATTGATGATCACCGCTTGCGGTCGTTCCTGATTGACGACTTCTCGGACGCCTACGAGCGCCATTGCGAAGCCGCGATGGACCATTACCAGGATCAAGGCATGGAGTTCGCCCAATCCATCGGGCGGGCGGAACTGACGCTGTCGCCGTCGGATTTTGGCTTCCACAATGCGATCCGCCGTACCGACGGCCGCCTGGTCTTTATCGATTTTGAATACTTCGGCTGGGACGATCCGGTGAAGCTTGTGGCCGATTTCCTGCTTCATCCAGGGATGGGTCTGGACAGGGAATTCCGCCGCCGTTTCCGCCGGGGGGCGACGGCGGTTTTTGGCGGCGATCATGATTTTGAGGCCCGGTTGCGGGCGCTGTTCCCCCTTTACGGCATGCGCTGGTGCCTGATCCTGCTGAACGAATTTCTGCCCGAACGCTGGCAGCGCCGCGATTATGCCGGCGCCCATCAAGACCGGGACTACGCCCTGAATGCTCAACTGGCCAAGGCAACGGCCATGCTGCGTCAGATAGATGACGCCAATATAGAGGTTTTTGAAGATGATTGATTTGGCCGCGTTGGAACGCGAGGCACATACGGTTTATCAACCGCTGCAACTGGACCGCCGATCGCGCGATCTGCGCCGTCTGGTCGTGCGTGGTCTGGTTGGCGGCGGCCGTGGGCATCTGGGTTCCGCGCTTTCCGCCATTGAACTGGTACGTGTCCTCTATGATGACGTCATGGCCCACGATCCCAGCCGCCCGGATTGGGATGAACGCGACCGGTTTCTGCTTTCCAAGGGCCATGGCTGCCTGGCGCAGTACGCCATTCTGGCCGATCATGGCTATTTCCCGATGGCGGAACTGGATCGCTTCTGCCGCTTTGAAGGTATCCTCGGCGGCCATCCCGACGCGGGCAAAGTGCCGGGCGTGGAGGCTTCCACCGGCGCCCTGGGCCACGGCCCTTCGATTGCCGTCGGCATGGCGGCGGCGGCGAAACTGAAGGGCGCGGCGCACCGGGTCTTTTGCGTCACCGGCGATGGCGAGATCAATGAAGGCTCCGTCTGGGAGGCGGCAATGACCGCCGGCAAGCATCAGTTGGACAATCTGACCATCATTGTTGATTACAACAAACTACAATCCTACGAGCGCACGGAAGTCGTTCAGGATCTGGAGCCCTTGACCTCGAAATGGGAAAGCTTCGGTTTCGCCGTGCGGAATGTGGACGGCCATGATGTCGATGCCTTGTGCCGTACTTTTGAAACCTTGCCGTTTGCCACCGGCCGGCCCAATGCGGTGATCGCCCATACCATCAAGGGCCGAGGCGTGGCCCATGCCGAGGGCGACCCCACGTGGCACCACAAATCAAAAATGAGCGATGAAGAAATCGCCGGCGTCCTAAGCGCGATAGAGGGCTGATCATGCGTAAAACTTGTCTCGATTACGTCTACGAACTTGCCAAGCAGGATGAGCGGGTGGTCTTTATCGGCTCCGACCTAGGCGCCGGCACCCTGGATCAGTTCCGC
>CAZPWJ010000166.1:0-5863 GCA_964590195.1 uncultured Rhodospirillaceae bacterium
ACTGGCATATCCGTGGCCGCGTCGACAACCTGGACCTCGAAGAAATCATCCTGGACATGACCCGCCATGCCCGGCAGCAGAGGGTCGTCGTCGCTGGTATAGCAGGGGATATTGACCTCCGTCATGCCGTAGGCCTGCATGAACTTGAAGCCAAAGCGTTGCTCCATCGCCTCGCCCCACTCGGCGGCTATGGGCACCGCCACCACCGTGCGCATCTTGTGGTCGCGGTCATATTCGGTTTCCGGCGTGCGGAAGATGAACTCCGGAATAACACCCAGGGCATTGGTCACGGTGGCGCCGCAGGCCCGCACATCATCAAGCCAACGGGCCGGCGAAAAGCGTTCGATGCAGAACACTCTCGAGCCGCTGATCAGTGAACTGATCACCTGCAGCAACAGCCCCATGGCATGGAACAGGGGCATGCAGACGTACTGACAGTCCTTTTCGGTCATCTCCATGGTCTTGCCCATGCCGTGGCCGAACAGATAGCAATGGGCATGCGGCATCAAGACGCCCTTGGAGGGGCCCGTGGTGCCGGACGTGTACATTATGCAGGCAATATCCTGGGGTTTCGCCGTGACCAAGACATCGTCTGATGCGCCGGTCAGCCCGAATAGATTTTCGAACGTCATGGCCTCCGCCTCCGCCAGGATGGCCGGGCGCTCCTTGGGGACGTGTCCCGCCACATAGACAACGGTGGCAAGACTGTCGTTGCCCGACTTCACCGCATCAAAGGCATCGCGCAGATCGTGGTCAAGGAACAGCACGCGCGGCTCGGCGTTGGACATCTGATGGGTCAGAAAGGCGCCCTTAAGCTCGGTATTGATGGGCACGAAAATGGCACCCAGTTTCATGGCCGCGAACATGGCCAGCATGAATTCGATACGGTTCTTCAACATCGCCATGACCCGGTCGCCCTGACCGACGCCAAGGCTGGCCAGATTGCGGGCCAATTGGTCGCTATCACGGTCGAGCGAGGTGAAGCTTAACGAGGTACCATGTTCGAACGACATGAATTCACGCTCGCCATGGGCTTCCGCCTGCCGCCGCAACAGGCCGGTCAGTGTCCAGCTCGAAATATCCTGCGTCATACCTTGAGATCACCCCCCTTGCGGAATTGTCTTGTGTTTTTTATCCGCCCATAATGCCAGCAGCGCGGCCTGGATGCCAGACATGCAATTTGCCGTGCGGGAGAGACAAAGATTATGAGCATTGAACTTTATCTGGCCTTTTGCCTGGCCACGGCCTTGATGATCATGATGCCGGGGCCGGTGGTAAGCCTGGTCGTGGCGCAGTCATTACGGCACGGAACGGGCACCGGGCTGACCACCGTGGCAGGCTCCAGCCTGGGCAATGCGCTGTTGGTGGGGCTGGGCGCCTTCGGTTTGTCCACGGCCATGGTGCTGTTGGCGGATTTGTTTGATTTGATCCGCTGGCTGGGCGCGGGATACCTGGTCTGGCTGGGCATCAAGGAGCTACGCAGCCGGGGCGTGCTGCTTGCTGAAACCGATGCGGGCGCCCGCCGGACGAAGGCAGCGGTGTTCTGGCAGGGCATTCTGGTCGCCGTCACCAACCCCAAGGCGATCCTGTTCTATGCCGCCTTTTTTCCGCAATTCATCGAGCCTGCTTCTCCCCTGGGACCGCAATTGGCCTTGATGAGCGTCAGTTTCGTGGTGATCGCGATTATATTTGATTCCGGTTATGCTTTGCTGGCGGGGCGCTTGCGCGGCTTTTTCCAAAGCGCCCGCCGGGCCCGCATTCGCAGCCGCATCACCGGCTGTTTACTTATCGGCACTGGTATCGGGTTGGCGCTGGCACGGCGGTGAGCCGGGCGCCAAGGAGGAGATGTAAATGCAGTACGATTACATAGTTATTGGTTCGGGTTCCGGCGGGGCGGCGGTAGCGGGCCGTTTGTCCGAGGACGGCAAGACCTCGGTGTTATTGTTGGAAGCCGGCGGCAAGGACAGCCATCCCTTCATCCATATTCCCGTGTTGTTTCCGCATTTGTTGACCAATCCAAAGACGACTTGGTTGCGCAAGTCCGAACCCGTGCCGGGCCTGAATGGGCGGGAGATGCCTTTTCAGTCAGGCAAGGTTCTGGGCGGTTCTTCTTCCATCAACGCCATGCTCTATATTCGCGGCCAGGCCCAGGACTTTGATGATTGGCGTGATGCCGGCAACGAAGGCTGGGGCTGGGAGGACGTGCTGCCGCTTTACAAAAAGATGGAAGACCACCAGCACGGCGGCAACGAGAACCATGGCGTCGGCGGTCCTATCGCGGTTTCCAATACCCTGCCCAGCAATGAATCCTCTCATAAATTCCTCGAGGCGGCGGTGGCCGCGGGTATTCCGCGCATCGATGATCTGAATACCGGCGATCAGCACGGTATCTCCACGGTGCAGGGCACTATCCGTAACGGGCGCCGTGCTTCCGCGGCCCAAGGCTATCTGAAACCGGCGCGAAACCGCGCCAATCTGACCATTCAGACCGGCGCCAATGTCTCCCGCATCGTGCTCGACGGCAGCCGCGTGACCGGTGTCGAGTATCGGGACCAGGGCGGCGCCACGCATACGGTGCAGGCGGGGCGGGAGGTGGTCCTGTCGGCCTCCACCATTGGCTCGCCGCAGGTCCTGCTGCAATCGGGTATCGGTGATAGCGCCGAACTGAAAGACGTGGGCATCGAACCGGTGCATCATCTGCCCGGCGTCGGCAAGAATCTGCATGACCATGCCTTCGTGCATCTGCAGCCGCGTTTGAAGGCGGCCTATCCAACCCTGAACCAGATGCTTAACAACAAGCCGCGCATGGGTCTGGAATTGCTGCGCTATGGCCTCACACGGACCGGCGCCTTTGGGCTGACCAGCACGGAGATATGCGGTTTTCTGGACTCCAATGGCGCGGGCGGACGCCCGGATATTCAGATCAACTATCGGCCTTTCAGCTTTGATTACTCGTCCGAGGGCGGTTTCGTCATTCATTCCTTTCCGGGCGGCACCGCGTCGGTCTGTTTCACCCGCCCGAAAAGCCGGGGCGATGTGCGTCTGGTGAAAGACAATGGCGGCACGCGGTTGGCGATCCAACCCAACTATCTGGACCGGGATGAAGACGTCCAAGGCATGCTGCGCGGGGTGAAGATCCTGCGCAAGATCCTCAACACCCAGCCGTTCTCCGATTATCTGGAGGGCGAGCATGGTCCCGCGGCCCAGGCCAAGACGGATGAGGAGATCATCCAGCATATCCGTAACCACGCCGCGACGATTTATCACCCGGTGGGTACGTGTAAGATGGGTAACGACGAAATGAGCGTCGTGGATGATCATTTGCGGGTCAGGGGCCTCTCCGGCCTGCGCGTGGCCGATGCCTCGATCATGCCCGTGGTCACCTCGGGCAATACCAATGCGCCATCGATGATGGTCGGCGAAAAATGCGCCGATATGATCCTCAAGGAACGTAATCAGTAGATCGCTTCGACCCCAGGGGTTGGCTGAATTCTCAAGACGGAAGGTATGGTTTAGGTATGACGCAGGCGTTTTCGAATATCCGTATTCTCGACTTCACCCAAGTATTGGCCGGGCCATTCGCGGCCCAGCAACTGTCCCTGCTGGGGGCGGAGGTGATCAAGGTGGAGCAGCCCGGCGACGGCGATCAGGTGCGCCGGCTGATTTGCAGCGATGAATTGCGGGAACGTGGTCTGTCGCCGAGTTATCTGATGTGCAATGTCAACAAGCGCGGCATTGTCCTGGATCTGAAGGCGCCGGAGGCCAAGGAGATCGTCACCCGTCTGATCCGGGAGAGCGATGTGGTGATGGAGAATTTCAAGGCCGGGCAGATGGACCGCCTTGGTTTCGGCTATGACTTCGCCAAATCGGTCAGGCCGGACATCATCTATTGCTCTATCTCCGGTTACGGCCAGGAAGGCCCCAAGGCCGGCGTACCGGCCTATGACGGCGCCATCCAGGCGGCGTCCGGCATGATGAACGTAAACGGCCACCCCGAGACGGGGCCCACGCGCGCCGCCTTTTTCCCGGTCGATATGACCACCGGTCTGACGGCTGCCTTGGCTATTTCCAGCGCGCTCTACCGGCGTAGGGAAACCGGCGAAGGGCAGCGCCTTGATGTCGCCATGCTGGACAGCGCGCTGACCTTGCAGGCCTCGCGCGTGGTTTGCCACACGGTGGAGGGGGAGGAGGCGCAACTCACCGGTAACGAGCCCGTGCTGCGTATCCCCACCGTGAACGTCTTTCCCACCGCCGATGGCCATATCCAGACCGCCGCCGTGCAGGAACCTCAAATTCAGGCCTTGTTCGAGACCCTTGGTCGGGCCGAAATATTGCAGGATCCCCGGTACTATTACCGCGACGGGTTGAGGGAACACACCGATTATCTGCACGGCGTCATTGTAGAGGCCCTGGCCACTGACAGCGCCACAAATTGGGTGCGGCGCCTGCAGGCCGCCAAGGTGCCCGTGGCCAAGGTCAACCGTTATTCGGATGTCGTTGCCGATGAACAGATGGCCCACCGCGATATATTTACCGACGTCGATGGCCCGCCCAGCCTGGGCGGCAGCCAGAAACTGGTTATGGCCGCCTATATGGCCAACGAGGACGGACCGGCGGTGCGCCATCCCGCCCCCGACCACGGCCAGCACACGGACGAGGTCTTGAGCGAGGCGGGCTTCACCGAGGCCGAAATCGCTGGTTTCCGTGACGGCGGCGTGGTCTGATTGATTTCGAGAAGCGGATCAGGCGGCGGATTGACAATTTATACGTAAAAACTACATAATTACGTATAATACGTAGAAATCCATCAAGGCATCGGGACCATGCCTCTAACCTTGAACATAGACCCGCCCCATGTGGCGGACCTGAAAAGCCATGCGCGGCAACGGGGCGTCAGCGCCTCGCGCCTTGTCACCGGCTTTATTGATGGTTTGAGCGCGGAGCCGTGCCCGCCATCCCTGGGCCAGTGCATCAGCCGGCTGCGCCAACACCGCGCGGATCTGGTGCGGCGGGGTTTGTTGAACATCGCCGTCTTTGGCTCCGTGGCCAGGGGCGAGGAGGGGCCGGGCAGCGATACCGATCTGCTGGTCAAGGTGGCGGCCGACATGGACGCCTTTCGCCTGGCCGCGTTGCAGGCGGATTTGGCCGAGATATTGCAGACACCGGTCGAAATCATGACCCTGGCGGAATTCAACGCCGCCTTTGACGCCAGTGCCCAAGAGGACGTTGTCGTTGCCTACTGACCGCGCGCCAAGGCGCATCAACGATATCCTGAAAAACATCGCCTCGATCGAGGCCTACAGCCACGGCCTGACGGCCAAGACCCTCCGTGACAACCCAATGGCCGCGGATGCCATTGAACGCTGCCTGGAACGCATCGCCGAGGCGGCGCGAAAGCTGGGCCCTCGATTTGATAGTGCCATGCCGGCGGATGTGGACCTGCACGCGGTGCGCCAGTTCGGCAGCGTCATGCGCCACGACTACGACGCCGTGGATCCCATGATTATCTGGAATGTGGTGGTGGTGGAGTTGCCGAAATTAGAAGCCGCCTTTCAGACATTGCAGGCCGAGCACCCCATGCCGGACAAAGCGGCCGGCCCCGATTTCGATCCGTTTTGAGCGGCAAGCAATGATTTTAAGGGAAGTATTCCCAATTTTCTAAGAACTTAGCGACCAAGCGCTCTCGCTTGATGGGGAAAACGTTTATACTAATCTCCATAAGAGGGAGAGTAAAATGCGTTTGATATTCGTCTTATTTTTGATTTTGAGCGTCCCGGCCCAAGCTGACGTCACCGCAAAGAAATGTAAGAATGTTCCGTGCCTATCCGGTTAACGCAGACACCCACTTCATGTAGGGTGCTTC
>CAZPWJ010000167.1:0-5725 GCA_964590195.1 uncultured Rhodospirillaceae bacterium
CAAGCCGCCAGGAAAGGCAGAAAATGAGTCTTATGCCGCGCAACTTGGTATTAGAAGCCTGTCTTTCACCGTAAAGGTTATGGTTTCGAAGTAACGCTCCTCGAATTCAGCCGCGTCTTTTACGTTGTGATCCAGGAAGCGCAGGCCCAGATTCGGGTTCCGTTCCAACAAGGCACGGACTGTCTGACGGTTAATGAAACAGACGATGCTGGGCATCATGATTTCCGCCGTCGTGCGATGCTCTGACTTGAGCAAGAACGAGCGATAACCGATCGTTTCACCAGGGCCGCATAGGCGCAATAAAGAGGAGTTTCCCGCCGAATCCAGGCGCCTGATGCCGACCAGTCCGAATTGTAGGCAATAGATGCCATCACAGGCATCGCCTTGGTGAAAAAGCGCGCTGCCAGCCTCGATCGATTTCTGCACCTTGGCGTTATTCAGCAGCGCCAGTTCATCTTCCTCCAGGGCGCACCATTCCGACGAAGGCCGTGCCTGACAGTCATGACAACTGATACTTAATTTGCCGCTCATCGATACATCCCCATGGGCGAAACAATACCCGAAGTCCCCATGCCGTGGCTGCTCCAATCCGTCATCCAGTAAATGAAATTAGACAGTTGCAGCACAAAAGCAATGGTCAAAACCAATATGCGGCTTGACGGTCGTCAAGGCAGCCATTTGCCGGAATCCTATCCTCTCAACTAACTTGGGAATAGGTGCGACCTGAATGAGTGAAAAGTCAGAAATCGATGCAGCCGCCCGTAACCTGGTACGCCGGTTCGGAGAAGACGCATCGCACCAAGCCGACATCCGAATTGCGGAACTGGAACAACACGGCAAGGCGGACAGCCTCGAATTTTGGCGCGGCGTACGCGACGCGGTGAAATGCCTGTTGCACGGAAATGGCTCCACCAAGCACTGATCCAGCCTTCAAGGTGCCGCGCACCAATATAAAAAGCCGTCTATACTAGTCCCCGGGTAATCCTCGGGAGTGGTCATGGACTGGCAGAGTGAGAAAGACGAGTTGCGGCGGCGCGAGGCGCTGGCGCGGAATTTGGGCGGCCCGGACAAGATCGAGCGCCAGCACCAAGGCGGCCGCCTGACGGTGCGGGAGCGGATCGATACAATCCTTGATCCCGGCAGTTTCCAGGAAATCGGCGGTCTTGCCGGCGCCTACAGCTATGACGAGGCTGGCAATATCACCTCTCATTCTCCAACCAACTGCGTCATGGGACGGGGAGAGGTCGATGGCCGGCCGGTGGTGATTTCCGGCGATGATTTCACGGTGCGCGGCGGCTCGGCCGATGCCACGATATGGGAAAAGGCAAAGTATCCCGAAACCATGGCCAACGAACTGCGCCTGCCGATCATTCGTTTGATCGAAGGTTCGGGCGGTGGCGGTTCGGTCAAGACCATCGAAACCAAGGGCCGGGCCAATCTGCCTGGCGGCCTTGGCAACACCTCCGGCTTCGACATTCTGGCTCAGAACATGGCCACGGTGCCGGTGGTGGGCCTGGGCCTGGGCTCCGTCGCGGGACTTGGCGCGGCCCGGCTGGCGGCCAGCCATTATTCCGTACTGGTCAAGGATATCGGTGCCATGTTCGTGGCCGGCCCGCCGGTGGTGAAACACATCGGTGAGGATCTGGATAAGCAAGAACTGGGCGGCCATGCCATTCAGACCGCCGCCGGCGGTGTTGACCATGCCGCCGACAGCGAGGAAGAGGCGTTCGAATGCGCCCGCCGTTTTCTTTCCTATCTGCCGCCCTCGGTGTATGAGCTGCCGCCGCGCGGCGAACAGTTCGACGATGTGAACCGCCAGGACGAAAAGCTGGACAGCATCGTCCCGAAGAACACGCGCCAGGTCTACCGCATGCGCAAAATCATCGATGCATTGGTGGATCAGGGCTCGTTCTTTGAAATGGGCAAGATGTTCGGACGCTCCATGATCACGGGGCTGGCCCGCCTGGACGGCTGGCCGGTGGCGTTGATGGCGTCCGATCCGCATTTTTATGGCGGCGCCTGGACGGCTGATGCCTGTGACAAAATCATCCGTTTCGTGGATATGGCCGAGACATTTCATTTGCCCGTGGTCTATCTGGCCGATTGTCCCGGCTTCCTGGTTGGCGGTGAAGCGGAACGCACGGGCACGATCCGCCACGGCGTACGCGCCATGACATCAATCAACCAATCCTCCGTGCCCTGGTGCACCATTCTGATCCGCAATGCCTTTGGCGTCGCCGGCGGCGCGCATCGGCCCGTCGGCCGCTACTCCGTTCGCCACGCTTGGTATACGGCGCGCTGGGGCTCGCTGCCCCTGGAAGGCGGCATCGAGGCGGCCTATCGCGCCGACCTGGACGCCGCCGATGACCCTGAGGCCAAGCTGGAGGAAATCGAGGCGCGCCTGAACCGCCTGCGCTCTCCCTATCGCACGGCGGAAGTCTTCTGGATCGAAAGCATCATCGAGCCCCATCGAACCCGGCCGCTATTGTGCGACTTCGCCAATTTGGCAGCGCCCCTGCGCACGCCCGGGGCGGTCAGTTTCGGCATGCGGCCTTGATTTGGCGCCCCGGTCCTATTTTGCATCGTTAAGGCGCCAATCATAAGTAGCGCTATCCAGGCGGCCATGGTCGCCCAGCTTTTTCGCCAGCGCGGGTTCTGCATACTGGCGCAGGTGCGCCAGAACGCCGGCCTCGTCACCGCCGAAATCCGCGATGAACCAATCGTAGATGCTGGAAACGACCAGTTCACCATCCACGAAGCGCACGCCCCTGGGATGATTGACAAAGCGCCGTGCGGCGGCGTCGAGGCGGGCCTCCATATCCTTTGCCGTATAGGCCCTGACGGCCAAATTAGGGCAGCCTATGGAGGCGCAGTTGAGGGCATAGTGGATGCGGGGATCAGCCCACAGGGGGCGCAGAATGCGGTGTTCGATATCATTCAGGCTGACCGCCTCACCCTCGATCCGCAGCAGCTTCTTGTCCCAGGGGCCAAAGCTGAAAAAGCCCGGTGAAATATTGATGTCCATGATGGTCGCGACGGGATAGTGCGCCAGTACCACCTTGACCGTGACGGCATTGTATAGATTGACCCAATAGGCCCGTTGCTGATCCCGGTTATAGCTGCTGATGGGCAAGGCGGCGAGGCGGGCGACGAGACGATCCAGGACCGCCCTGTCGGCATCCGTGACCGCGCCATAGCGAAAGAGATTGATGCCGTCCGGCGCGGCCACCAGATAGCGTCGCAACAGGCCATCCCAAGCCGTGAAGTCCATGGGGGTGGAATTTTTCGCATCGGCCGCCTGCCAGCGGGGCCATGGATCAGCGCTGGGCGCGGCCAGGGCTTCGATCGAGCGGAACCCAGACGGCGCCGCCAGCCAAATAATGGCCGCCAAGGCGAGCATGAGGCCAAGACCTACGCGATACTGGCGATATCGGCGCCGTTTCATGCACTCTACCCCTCTTTGCCGCTCTCCACTCTCGTCCGCTGCCGTGCCCGGGCTTCGCGGTGGGCAATATAAGTTGCGGACGTCACGATGATGCCGCCCCCTACCCAGGTCCACAGGTCCGGCTCCTCGCCAAAAACATAGAAGCCCAACAATGTCGCCCAAACCAATTGCAGAAACGATATGGGCTGCAGGGCCGTGATCTCGGCACAACGAAAGGCCTGGGTCATGGTCAAATGCCCCAACGTGGCCAGCCCGGCAACCCCGAACAGCCAGATCATCTCTTCAACAGTTGGTGAGCGCCAGACGTATAAAGCGGGCGGCAGCAGAGTCAGGGTGACGAAGACGGCCATCACCGCGACGATGGTGCCGTTGTGTTCGGTTTCGGTCAGTTTCTTGGACATCAGCAGCGAGGCGGCAAACAGCGGTGCGGCGCACAGCTGGGCGATGGCACCCAGCTCGATCACCTGCACGCCGGGGCGCAGGATCACCAGGGTGCCGGCAAAGCCGATGATCACGGCACTGATCCGCCGCATATACAGCTTTTCGCCCAGGAACAGCGCGGCACCGATGGTGGCAAAGATCGGCGCGGTAAAGCCCAGGGCCGTAACCTCGGCCACCGGAATATGCGCCATGGCGTAAAACCACAACATGACCCCGATGGCATGCAGAACGCCGCGGGCGGCATGCAAACCATAGCGCCGGGTCCGGCTACGGTAGTTTCTAATCTCGCGAAGGATCACCGGCGAGAGGAAAATCAGGGCAATGGCATAGCGCAGAAATGCCAGTTGCAGCGGGTCCATGCTGCTGCCCAGATGGCGCACCGCGCCGGTAACGAAGACAAAGATCACCCCGGTCAGGAACATCCAGGCAATACCTTTGGCGTTGCCGCTGCTGGCGGCAAAAATCGCGCTTAACCTGGCCATCTGATGTTGGGTCCCCATTTGTCCGGAGGCGCACTATGTCACCGAATTGGTTCCACCGCGCGCGGCAATACAGCAACCCAGCCATGCACCAGACACAGGCGCCAGACACGGCCGGCGGCCCTGATGTATAGTTGCGCGACGATATCGAAATACGGATTTGCCACGAAAATCAGAGGAGACGGCAATGAGCGAGAGCGAGAACTATAAAAAGGGCCGCGAGATCCGCCGCCAGTTGATGGGCGATGCCATGGTCGAGAGCATGGCCAGCAATACCTATAACAATCCGACCATGGAGAAATTCGGCCAATATACGTCAGAGGCCATCTTCGGCATGCTGTGGTCCCGACCCGGCCTGGATTTGAAACTGCGCACATTGATCTGCGTGATCTCGGACACCTGCACCGCCCGCTGGCCCGAGCTGGACATTCATATCCGCATGGCCCTGCGCCAGGGCTGGACCGAGGATGAAATTGGCGAAGTTCTGCTTCACCTCGGCGGCTACATCGGCGTACCCTCGATCCGCGAAGCCATGATCATCGCCAACGAAATCTTTCAGGAAATGGCAGCGGAAGGCGCGGGGGACTAAATCGGAAAAGCCTGCGTTAGAGCGTGCCGCGGATACTTAAGCCAAAGTTTCCAGAAATTCCTTCACCTTTGGCATGACCATGTCTTTCATCATCATGGCCCCGACGTGGTTCAATCCCGGTAGCACGACAAGCTTTGCATTCGGCATTTGCGCAACGGCTTTTTCAGACGGCCCTAACCGGGGGTCTTGGTCACCGACATAGATGAGGCAAGGCATTGTCATCTTTTCCAGCGCGGCTTCCACTGATGGCCGATCCCTCATTGCCGCGCGGACGGCAATAAAGTCGTTTGACAAGATGAGGTCTTTGTACAGATCCGGGATGCTTTCGACCGTCATGCCGAGGCGCGAAAGCATTGCGGTTCGTACAGTCGCCTGGTCGTTCTCATCGCCATCGACCGGGAACCGCATGTCTTCGGCATAGGGCGTTCCACCACCGATGATAAAGGCGCTGATCCGGTCCGGTGCGGCATTTGCCAACTCGTACCCGACATGGGCGCCAAGGGAATAGCCCCAATAGATGGCCTGGTCCAAACCAAGATCGTCCAGAACGGCAACGACGTCTTTGGCAAACTTGGGACCCGTGTATTCATCACTATCATGGGGCTTGTCGCTTTTTCCGTGCCCGCGCGCGTCGATAAGAATGAGGCTGTAATCTTCCTTTAGATCATCCAGGTAGCCGTCGATTGCCCAGTTAGCACCGTTGGCCAAAGAGCCATGCATGCCTATCCGGTTGACGCAGACACCCGCTACATCTAGTATCTGTCCATTATG
>CAZPWJ010000168.1:0-5542 GCA_964590195.1 uncultured Rhodospirillaceae bacterium
AATGGACAGATACTAGATGTAGCGGGTGTCTGCGTCAACCGGATAGGCACGAATATTTTTAGAACTTCAGCGATTACTTTGGTGGCGGCGGTGACGCTGACCGCATGTGTCGGTACACAGCTGGAAAAGGCTGAAACAATGGCCGGCGCCAAGACGCCGTTCAATTTCAACCTGCGCAGCGGCTATATCGGCCTTTCGAAAATGGAATACAAGGAAGGCGATTACGAGGACTCGGATCGCTTCGCCTCGCGCGCCATATCGGCTTCGGGAGCGAAGAAGGATACCAAGGTCAAGCCGGAAGGTTTCAAGGCACGTAAATTACCCTCCGACAAGATTGATGATCTGCGCCGGGCCCGCGGCAAACTGATGATCGCATTGGCCCAGGGCGGGCGTGAAAATTATCCGAATTACGCCGCCGATGCTCAGGTCAAATTCGATTGCTGGATGCAGGAGCAGGAGGAGAACTTCCAACCCAAGGATATCGCCGCCTGCCGCGCCGCATTCATGAAGTCCCTGGCGAAGTTGCAAAAGGCGATGGCGCCGAAACCGATGGCCAAAAAAGCCGTGATGAAAAAGCCGATGATGGCGGCCAAGCCCAAGGCGCCGGAGCCCATCGACGTGGACGGCATTTATATCGTCTTCTTCGATTTCAACAGCTCCAAGCTGAGCAGCTCCTCGCAGCGTGTGTTGCGCAAGGCGGCGGCGGAATTCGCCTTGATCAAATCGACGGGCATGAGCGTAACCGGCCATGCGGATATGTCGGGGCCATCCAAATATAACGATGCCCTTTCGCGTCGGCGCCTGGACATGGTTTCGTCCTTCCTGTTGAAGATGAACGTGCCCCGGTGGGCCTTGCATCCTTCGGCCCATGGCGAGAGCAAGCCATTGGTCCCGACCAAGGACGGCACCCGTGAAAAACGTAACCGGCGGGTCGAGATTATTTTCGAGTAGGGCGAGAATCGAATCTGGTTACGTCCGACGACGTTTGTAGTATTAAAGCGCGCGGGGCCATGTCGGTGGCTCCGCGCCAACTTTTTGGGAAACCTGCGTCATGCGTCTTTTGATCGCACTTTTACTGCCCTGGTTTTTGTTTTTTACTATTGGCCGCGTTTTTGCCGGCATTATCTGTTTAATTTTGCAATGTACCCTGATTGGCTGGGTTCCGGCCGCCATATGGGCGGTCTATGCCCTTAGCCAGTACAATATGGAAAAGCGCTTCGATGAAATGGATGCGTCCTGAGCCAAACAGCGGGACGGGTTCGACGAGATAGGAAGGATTATCGACATGGCGGATGCCTATATTTACGACCACGTACGCACCCCGCGGGGCAAGGGACGCGCCTCGGGCGCGCTGCATTCGGTGACGCCGATTGAGCTGGCCTCGACCGCGTTGCGGGCCATTCGCGACCGCAACGATCTCGATACCGCCAATGTCGAGGACGTCATGATGGGCTGCGTCGCGCCGGTGGGTGAACAGGGCGCCGATATCGCCCGGGTCGCGGTGATCAATTCCGAATATGCCGAAAGCACCGCCGGTGCCCAGGTGAACCGCTTTTGTGCCTCGGGTCTGGAGGCGGTCAACATCGCTGCCGGGCAGATCATGTCGGGCCAATCAGAAATGGCCATCGGCGGCGGCGTGGAAAGCATGAGCCGGGTGCCCATGGGCTCCGACGGCGGCGCCTGGCCGACCGATCCGGCGGTGGCCTTCCGCAGCTATTTCGTCCCCCAAGGCATCTCGGCCGATCTGGTCGCCACCAAATACGGCTTCTCCCGCGACGACGTGGACAGCTATGCGGTGGAAAGCCAAAAGCGGGCCCAGCGTTCATGGGACGAAGGCCGCTTCAAGGATGCCGTGGTGCCCGTGGTGGATATCAACGGCACCACTGTTTTGGACCATGACGAGCACATGCGGCCCGAGACCGACATGCAGTCCCTGGCCTCGTTGGAACCATCTTTCATCAATCACGGCGAACAGTTCGGTTTCAACTCCGTGGCCATTCAGCGCTATCCGGAGATCGAAAAGATCCAGCATGTGCATCATGCGGGTAATTCCTCCGGCATCGTTGATGGCGCCTCGGCCATGTTGCTGGGCACCAGGGAAATGGGCGAAAAACTTGGGCTGACACCCCGCGCCCGCATCCGCAGCTTCGCCTCCATCGGCTCCGAACCGACGATCATGCTGACCGGGCCTTCATTGGCGGCGGAAAAAGCCTTGAAACGCGCCGGCATGGAAAAGGGCGACATCGATTTGTGGGAGTTGAACGAAGCCTTCGCGGCGGTCGTCCTGCGCTTCATGCAGGCCCTGGACGTTGACCATGACGAAATCAACGTCTGCGGCGGCGCCATCGCCATGGGGCATCCCCTGGGCGCCACCGGCGCGATGATCCTGGGCACGGTGCTGGATGAATTGGAACGCACGGGTAAAAGCACGGCGCTGGCCACTTTGTGCGTCGGTGCCGGCATGGGCACGGCAACGATTATTGAGCGTATCTAGAGCGCACTCTCGAGGATTAAGAGCATGATGGATTACAACGTGGATGGCGACGGCGTCGCCACCATCACCTGGAATGTTTCCAACCGCCCCATGAACGTCATGAATGTGGAGACCATGACGGCCTATGCGGAGTGTGTGGAAAAGGCTGTCGATGATGAAAACGTCAAGGGCGTGATCATCGCCTCGGCCCACAAGGAATTCCTCGTCGGCGCCGATCTCTCCGTCATGGGCGACGGCGATGTCAGCATGCTGGAAGAGTTCATGCGCGTCCTGCACGGTATCTTCCGGCGCATGGAGACGGGCGGCAAGCCCTTCGTGGCGGCCATCAACGGCCATGCCCTGGGCGGCGGTTACGAGATCTGCCTGGCCTGCCATCACCGTATCGCCGCCGATGATGCGAAGATCAAGATCGGCCTGCCCGAGGCCAAGATCGGCTTGCTGCCGGGCGGCGGCGGCACCCAGCGCCTGCCCCGCATGATCGGCATGCAGCAGGCGCTGCCCCTGATGCTGGAGGGGCGGGAGCTGGCACCGAAGGCCGCCTTGAACATGGGCATGGTCGACGAAACCGTAGCCGCCGACGAACTGCTGGCGGCGGCCAAGGCCTGGATCCTGGGCGATGGGCAAAAGACCAAGGTGCAGCCCTGGGACAAGAAAAGCTTCAAGATGCCGGGCGGCGCGGTGCAATCGCCCATGGGCCAGCAGGCCTTCGCCGCCGGCAACGCCATGCTGCATCAACGCACCTACGGCAACTACCCGGCGCAACGGAACATCATGTCCTGTGTCTTCGAGGGCTGTCAGGTTGATATCGACACCGGCCTGACGATCGAGATCCGCTATCTCATCGCCACCGCGACCACGCCGGAATGCCGCAACATGATCCGGCTGTTCTTTGCCATGACCGAGGCCGGCAAGGGCGCGGGCCGGCCCAAGGATATCCCGGCCGCGGCACTGACCAAGATCGGCGTTCTGGGTGCCGGCATGATGGGCGCGGGCATTGCCTATGTCACCGCCATGGCCGGCCTGGACGTGGTTTTGCTGGATATGGAACAGGCCGGCGCCGACAAGGGCAAGGCGCATGCGGAAGAACTGATCAAGAAGCGGGTCTCCCGCCGCCGCATGGACAAGGATAAAGGCGAGGCGACCCTGGCCCGTATTCATGCGACGACGGATTTCAACGATCTGGCCGGCTGCGAGATGGTGATCGAGGCGGTGTTCGAGGATCGCGCGGTCAAGGCCGACGTCACCGCAAAAACCCTTGCCGTCACCGGTGATGGGATCGTTTTCGCGTCCAACACCTCGACGCTGCCCATTACCGGGCTGGCCGAGGCATCGTCCCGGCCCGATAACTTCATCGGCCTGCATTTCTTCTCGCCGGTGGACCGCATGCCCTTGGTGGAGATCATCATGGGCAAGGAAACCGGTGATGAGGCCCTGGCGGTGGCCATCGACTATGTCAAGGCGATCCGCAAGACGCCCATCGTGGTCAATGACTCCCGCGGCTTCTATACCTCGCGGGTGTTCGGCACCTATGTGCGCGAGGGCCTGGCCCTGCTGGCCGACGGCGTGGCGCCGGCGCTGATCGAGAATGCCGGCAAGATGGCCGGTATGCCCGTTGGCCCCCTGGCCATGGCGGACGAGGTCTCGATCGATCTGATGTACAAGATCGGCAAGCAGACCCAGGAAGACATGGGCGATGACTATATCGCGGTGCCCGGCGATGATCTGGTGCGCCAGATGGTGGATGATCTGGGCCGCCTGGGTCGAAAATCCGACAAAGGCTTTTATGACTACCCCGAGAAGGGCGACAAACGCCTGTGGCCGGGTCTGGCCGATTTGTGTCCGCCGGCGGCCGAGCAGCCGGATGTGGAGGATGTCAAAAAGCGCCTGATGTACATCCAGTCCATCGAAACCGCCCGCTGCATGGAAGAGGGCGTGGTCACTGAAAAACGCGATGCCGACGTGGGTTCGATCATGGGCTGGGGCTTCCCGCCCTTCCGTGGCGGCGTGCTCAGCCTGGTTGATACCATCGGCATCGAAGACTTCGTGGCCGAGTGTGATAGGCTGGCCCAGGCCCATGGCGCCCGCTTCAGCCCACCGAAATTGCTACGCGACATGGCGGCCAAGGGCGAGGGTTTTTATGGAAAGGCTGCGTAACTGTTATGTCCTACAGTGAAGTAATCTATCACGTTGATGACGCGGTTGCGGTCGTCACCCTGAACCGGCCGGACCGGCTGAATGCCATGACCTTGACCATGGCCGGCGAAATTCGCGCCGCCATGCAGGAAGCCAGCGACGACGACGATGTGCGGGTCATCGTGCTGACCGGCGCGGGGCGGGGCTTTTGCGCCGGTGCCGATGCGGCGCGCCTGCAGGGCCGGGCCGCCGGCGAGACGGTGGAAGAGGAAGAACCGCTGCCATTCACGGGCACCATCGAGGGCGGTTTGGATCTGCCCGAGGCCTTCGCGGCCAAATACGCCTGGATCGCGGCGGTGCCCAAACCGGTTATCGCCGCCGTCAACGGCCCGGCGGTGGGTGTGGGCATGGTGCTGCCCATGTTCGCCGATATCCGCTTCGCCGCCGATACAGCCAAGTTCGGCACCGCCTTTACCAAACGCGGTCTGGTGCCGGAATACGGCCTGGGCTGGCTATTGCCGCGCCTGATCGCGCCGTCAAAGGCGTTTGATCTGATGTATACCGCCCGATTGGTGGAAGCCGACGAGGCCCTGGAGATGGGCCTGGTGGACCGTGTCTATCCGACCAATGAATTGCAGGCCGCGGTGATGGATTATGCCCGTGAAATCGCCAAGGGCGTCTCGCCGCGCTCCACCCGGGTGGTTAAGGAAATGGTCTATCAGGGTTTGGACCAGGGCTTTGATGCGGCCATGGAACATTGTCTGGCGGAAATGGCCGATGCGCATACCTCCGAAGATTTCAAGGAAGGCATTGCCGCCTGGAAGGACAAGCGCCCGCCGAATTTCAGCGGTAAATAGGCTCTAGACCATTTTCGGTATTGAACTACCTGACCGCCCCACGACATGGGTAACAGTT
>CAZPWJ010000169.1:0-5252 GCA_964590195.1 uncultured Rhodospirillaceae bacterium
TGGACAGATACTAGATGTAGCGGGTGTCTGCGTCAACCGGATAGGCACGGAATATCGTTGATGAGTTCGAGTAGGTGCCCACCGGCGCTATTAATATCCTTGGCGTAGTCCAGATATTTGCTGTTCATGGGGCCAAAGACTTGAGATTTCATGACACTTGAAAAACCGATGACGGCATTGAGCGGCGTGCGCAATTCGTGGCTCATATTGGCCAGGAGGTCGGATTTGGCGTTATTGGCAAAATCGGCTTGTTGTTTCGCGGCCCACAGGTTTTGCTTGGACAGGAACGAACCGACGCCCAAGGTAATCAATAGGGCGACGGACAGTCCCGAGGAAAAAAGCACAAAAAACCGCATGTCATGATAGGTGCTGAACGCCTCCTGAACATCGACTTCCGACGCGATGCCGATCTTCAGTTCTTCATCCCAGTGCCAGGTCCCTACCACGGGGACACCTCGGTAATCGCGATAGCCGTCCAAGTTGGCGCCGCTTTTCCCCTGGGTCGCGCTTCGCGCCATGAGTGTCAGCGGTTGCTGGTCAAGTGGCAGGGTAGGCTTGTGGCCCAGGGTAAGATCGACCCCGGGATCATGAAGATGGACATGCAGATTAGAGCGCCCATCTTGCTTGAGCATGCCGATCCGCGTGAGGGTTTCGTTAAAGCGGCTTTCGCTAATCAAAAGACCCGTTTTATCGAATAAATAGGTTTCGCCGCTTTCACCTGTTTGGCTTTGAAGAAAAACCGATGAAAAAACGACAACTGGATCCATACGGAAGGTGAAGATGGCGATGACGTTGCCTTTGGTATCCCGTATTGGCGCGGCCGCGAACATGGTGCTTACATCCGTAAGCAGTTGTCCCGCATCATTCTCAAGTGGCACCTCGGATGGCAGTGGCAAACTTATGTTTGTCTCGCCGGCCCAAACTCGAGCCAGGAAGTTCGATTGCTTACCAAGCAGATTTTTCAGGCCGATATTGTTATCCCTGGACGAGGCGAGGTTGGTGTATTCCTTGTCAATAATGAAATAGCCGCGCAGGCCGCTGGCTTTGATAACCGGCAACAGCAATTTCCGCACGTCATTTTGGACGGCGCTATTTTTTAAGGTCGCCGGGTGCCGGGATAGCTCCAGTAATCGCTCGGTAAAGGCCTTTATCCGCATATCATTGGCCCAAACGGTCGCCATATGTTTTTCGGCGGCGTAGCGATGTCGAATGGCGGCGTGGGATTTCTCCAGGATTGTCTCGATCGATTTGGCGATGTCGGCTTTCACGCCGTTCTCGATACGCGAAAGAATGCCCCACGACGAGGCGATGATGACGGCGATCAGGGCGAGCACGAAAACACCCTCCTTGCCTAGGCGGTGGATGCCTTTTTTTGGCTCTAATGACTCCTCTCGAGCCGTCTCAGAGTCGCCATTGCGGCGGTCGCGCCATGTCCACCAAACGAATATCGACGTTGCCCATAGCGCGAACAGCGCATAGCCCCGGTTGAGCAGAACGATCCAATCGACGCCGGCCTCCGGCGATAGAAAATACCCCAGGATGGTCAGGATGGTACCGACTACCGCCAGAAAAAAGACTGCCGATCTTTCGTGAAACCACCAACCACACAGGATGAGCGCCAGATGTGGTACCCCGCCGGCGACACCAAGAGGAGTCGCCAGGTCCAGAATAAAGACCAGGGAAGCTATGACGGACGCGATGAGGACTATTCTTACTGACACAGGGCTAGCTTACAATTGTGACGATTGACGAGGGGCGCGCGTATTAATTCAGGACAATTTATCTCTATTGGTTGGCAATTTGAAGGGAATGCCTGGAATAGAGCCGATGATTATGAAAAATATTTGTTAATATCAGGTCTACGTGATGGATAAAAGAAAAGCCCCGGTCGCAAGGACCGGGGCTTCGCTCGATGGCACGAGGCGCTGTCGATGACAGCTGGCGTCAGTATTTGGCGCCGGCCTCGTTCAGAATATTTTGATCGGATTTGGCATCTTCCATGGCGTTCAGCACGGTGGCATCCCTGTTGATGCGAATGCCTACTTCGTCGAACAGTTTTTCCGTGCGCGGCGTGATCAGGCCGACCCGCGCCATGGCCGGCATCATCAGCTGTTTCAATGAATGCACCTGCCCGGGCGGCAGTTCCATGGTGATGCCCAGTTCGGCGGCCTCTTCCAGGCCGGTAAAGAAATCCTCCGGCTCGATTTCACAAGTCTTCAAAACCTGTACGAAACCCGGATCCGTCCGGTTCGCCGCCGTGCCCTGTCCACCGCCCGTGCGCTGGGATTGCACGATCACGTTGATGGCGTCAAAGGCGAACTGGGCCAGATCCTCAACATCGTCGGGGTGCATTTTGGCGATCAGCGGCCCCAAATAGGTATGCCCGAATGAAACATGGCGGGCCTCGTCGCGCATCACGTTAAAGGTGATTTGTTTCAACAATGGGCAGGTGGTTTGCCGGTACATATTGTTGAAGGCGCCCAGCGCCAGGCCTTCGACCACCATGTTCATGCCGATCATGATCTTCTCGAAACGGCCCGACTGCAGGGTCGCATCGATCAGGGTTTTCAGCATCGGAGCCATGGGATAGACGATGGCGATCTTGTCCACATACTTGGCATAGACCTCAACATGGCGGGCTTCGTCCATGGTTTGGGTCGCGGCATAGAGTTTGGCGGAGGCATCGGGCACGGAATGGGATACGGCCGCCGCCGTCATCAACGCGCCCTGTTCGCCATGCAGAAATTGCGACAGCAACTGCGCCGTGGAATGGGCGTTGAAGGTATCCTGCTGGCTTTTTGACAACCGTTTGAAGAATGGCATCCGGCAATAGGTGCTTTGCGCCTCGTTCACCAGGGGGCGGGACGGGTCCACCGTTTGCTCCCAATCCAGCTGTTCATCGGAATCCCACTGGTTTTGCTTGGCCCGGCGGTAGAGATCCTCCAGCTTTTGGTCGGAGACATCGTAGCTGAAATTCCATGCGATCTGCATGGCGTTCTCGTAATAATCATCCGGCGTTGCCGGCGCGGCCTTCACTGGATCATTCATGCATACGCTCCCACCATATTTACACCCGCGCACAGGTTCGCATGGCGCGGCGCGGCTGTATTTGATCCTGATCAATGGCCGGTTTAGTGTTGTTGGTAATTCGCAATGATTTGGTGTTTTAGGGAGTCCTATTCAGATGTCCATGATGACCGGCGGACAAGCCATCGTTAGAAGCCTGCGCGACCATGGTGTCGACACCGTATTCGGTATACCGGGCATTCAGCTCGACAACCTCTATGACGCCTTTTACGAAAGCCGCAATACGCTCCGCGTCATCCATACCCGCCACGAACAAGGTTCCGCCTTCATGGCCATGGGCTATGCCCAGGCCAGCGGCAAGGTCGGTGTTTTCGCCGTGGTGCCGGGACCTGGACTATTGAATAGCCTGACGGCGGTGGCCACGGCGGCCTCCGCCAATCTACCCCTGTTGGGCCTGACGGGGCAGATCCCGTCGGATCAGATTGGCCAGAATTTCGGCATGGCCCATGAATTGAAGGATCAATTGATGGTCTCCCGCGGCATTATCGACTGGGTCGAGCGGGCCAATCATGCCTCTGCCGTGCCGGATCTGATGGCCGATGCCTTTCGTCAGATGCGCTCGGGCCGGATGAGCCCGGCCATATTGGAGATGGCGCCGGATATTCTGGGCGCCACCGGTCAGGTGCAGCCGCAAGAGCCAATCGCGCCCCAGGCGCCGCCCGAGCCCGAAGCGGCTTTGCTGGAAGCCGCCGCCGCGCGCCTAAAGGCCGCCAAGCGCCCGGTCATTCTGGTTGGCGGCGGCTGTATTGGGGCCGAGGCGCCCTTGCTGGCGCTGGCCGAACGCCTGGGCGCGCCGGTGATCATGTCGCCCAATGCCCTGGGCGCCGTTCCAGGCGACCATCCGTTGGCGTTTTCCATGCTGCCGGGGCAGGAGCTGTGGGAGACGGCGGATGTGGCCCTGGCCGTTGGCACGCGGCACACGGTTATCGGCCTGGCCTGGGGCCGCCACGACGAGGTGGACCTGATCCGCATCGATATCGACCCGACCCAGATCGTCAAGCCGGTGGAGGCCTCCATCGCCATGGTGACGTCGGCCCAGCGCGGCCTGGAGGCACTGAACGATGCCCTTGGCGATCATCAGGCGCACGCGGATATTTGGTCCGAGGCCGCCGGTATCCGCGACGATGCCAACGCCCGCTTGGCGGCGTTGGAGCCCCTGGCCGGCTATTGCCAGGCGCTGCGCGCGGCCTTGCCGAGGGACGGCATGATCTTCGCCGATGTGACCCGCTTCACGGTGTTCGCCCGCTTCGCCATGCCGTTCTACCAACCGCGCAGTTTCTTTATGCCCGGCTATCAGGCAACCCTGGGCTGGGCCTATCCCGCCGCCCTGGGCGCCAAGATCGCCTGTCCAGACCGTAAGGTCGTGGCCTTGTGCGGCGACGGCGGTTTCATGTTCACGGTGCAGGAGCTGGCGACGGCGGTGCATCACAAAATTCCGGTGACGGTGATCGTTTTCGACAATGCCGCCTATGGCAACGTCAAGACCATCCAGGCCAACAATTACGGCGGCCGTCATATCGCCGTGGATCTGAGCAATCCCGATTTCGCGGCAATGGCGGAATCCTTCGGCATGATGGCGGATCGGGTGACGGAACCAGGACAGTTGGAAGAGGTTCTGCGCCGTCATCTCGATGCCGAACAACCCAGCCTGATCACCATCCCCATGGCCGAGGCGCCCAACGTCTGGGCCCTGATCCGACGGCCCGCCTCGCAAGGCAAGCAGAAAGGATAGCATTACAGGGAGCGGCGGTTTTTGAGGTTGACCTCGTCGCGGAAACAGCGGAGAACACCCCCCGGCGGGGAGTGGCGCAGCCAGGTAGCGCATCTGCTTTGGGAGCAGAGGGTCGGAGGTTCGAATCCTCTCTCCCCGACCAGTAAAATCAATAAGTTGAAAGTGATCGCGACCTCTAAAATATTCCGAAAGTCCTGATAGGGTCACAGTGTGGCAAAGCGAACCAGAAAACCGGAACCGGAAAAAGTAGCGGCGCAACTTAGTCACGCGCAGCTTTTAATAGCGGTTCCCAAACTACAACGCCGTCTCAATGAATTGTTGGCGCTTGAACAAGAAGATATCACCTCATACGATGATCCTCGCACCAGCGCTCTTCGGATGAAGCGTGCCTATCCGGTTAACGCAGACACCCACTTCATGTAGGGTGCTTCCA
>CAZPWJ010000170.1:0-5247 GCA_964590195.1 uncultured Rhodospirillaceae bacterium
CTACAAAATAAATCCATTATTGTTATTCGTTTGCCTTTAAATGATGAGAGTCTACATTTGTGGAAAAAGGATCAAATAATAATGACATTAATTACTTAAATTAATATAATTATTACAGAATTATATCTAAAGGCATAAGCCTTTTCACATATTTTATTCTTACGTAATTTCTTTTTTTATTACAAATATTTACAATTCTTTCATAAATCCAAGGCATTCTCGACCCCAAGATATACCCTAAGTCCAATAACCCAATAATAGAAGCGGCCAAATTCGGCCACCTATTTCAATCTAAAATAGTGAAGCCCGTTCTGGAGGGGGAATTCGCATGTCAGTAACAGACGAAATTCAAGCAAACGATGACACCGATACGCATCACAGTGATCGCGGCATCAGCAGTTGGTTCAGCGGCTACCGCATCGGCACCCGCATGGCGGTTGCTTTCGCCATCATGATCGTCCTCAGCGTCGTACTGGGCGTCGTCTCGATCAACAGTGTCGGCACCCTGTCGGGCCTGACCAACAAACTTTACAAACATCCCCTGACCGTCAGCAACGCCGTGCTGGCCGCGAATGGTCATATCATCGCCATGCACCGCGATATGAAGGATGTGGCGCTGGCCAAGGATAACGCCGGCATCGACAAGGCAGTCGCCAAGGTCGCCGCCAGCGAGAAGCTGGTGTTGGAGCAGTTCAAGATTATTGACGACCGCTTCCTGGGCGACAAATCAATGGTCACTGACGCGCACAAAGCCTTTGTGGATTGGAAAGTCATCCGCGATGAAGTGATCCAGTTCATGCGCGAGAAAAAGCGCGCCGAGGCAGCCGCCATTACCAAACAGAAAGGCGCGGCCCACGTCGCCAAGATCAACAAGTACATGCAAGCCTTGATCGACTTCGCCACCAATAAGGCGGCGGGCTTCATCAAGATGTCCAACGGTAAGAGCAAGGACGTCGAATACATGACCTATGCCCTTTTGCTGGCGGCCGTTGTCATGGGCATCGCCACGGCTTTCGTGATCACCAAGGGCATCTCCACGCCGATCCAGGGCATGGCCGGTGCCATGCAGCGTTTGGCGGAAGGTGAAAAAACCATCGAGGTACCGGCGGTTGACCGTAACGACGAGATCGGCGAAATGGCGCAATCGGTGCAGGTCTTCAAGGACAACATGATCAAGGCCGATGAACTTGCCGCCGAGCAGGAGAAAGAACGTGCGGCCCGCGAAGAGCGTGCCCGCACAGTGGAAAATCTGGCCAATGATTTCGACAGCAACGTCGGCAGCGTGATCAAGGCCGTCTCCACATCGGCTGGGCAAATGCGCACCACGGCCGATACCATGACCCAGGTTGCCTCCGACGCTTCCGGGCGCTCCACCACCGCCGCCTCGGCGGCGGAGCAGGCCACCGCCAATGTGCAGACCGTTGCCACGGCGGCGGAGGAATTGTCGTCCTCGATCAACGAGATCAGCCGTCAGGTCAACGAATCAACGTCTATCGCCGGCGAGGCGGTGCAACAGGCGGATCGCACCAATACGCTGATCGGCGGCCTGAGTGAAGCCGCGCAGAGCATCGGTGACGTGGTTGGCATGATCAACGACATCGCATCGCAGACCAACCTGTTGGCCCTGAACGCGACGATCGAGGCGGCCCGGGCTGGCGAGGCCGGCAAGGGCTTTGCCGTGGTGGCCTCCGAAGTCAAGAATCTGGCCACCCAGACGGCCAAGGCAACGGACGAGATCTCCACTCAGATCACTTCCATGCAGGATGCCACTGGCGATGCGGTCAGCGCCATTGGCGGCATCAGCGACACCATCGGCAAAATATCCGAAATCACCACCTCGATTTCGGCCGCGGTGGAAGAGCAAGGTGCGGCAACCGGCGAGATCAGCCGCAATGTGGCCGAGGCAGCCCGCGGTACCGAAGAGGTGTCCTCCAACATGGGCAGCATCGTCGAGGCGGCCAATCAGGCCGGCTCCACATCAAGCGAAGTTGTCGGCGCGACGGAAGATCTTACCGGCCAGTTCGATGAATTGAACAAAGTGGTCGAGAAGTTCCTGACCGGCGTACGTGCCGCCTAAGACGGCACGATAAGCTGGCCGAACGGCCAGCGAACGAAATAAAATCGCCCTGCCCCCGGTGTCCGGAGGCAGGGCTTTTTTTCTCCGGCGCCTACTGTCCCTTGAAGACCGGTGTTCGTTTGTCCACGAAGGCCTGCGCGGCCTCTTTATGGTCCTCGGTCATGCCAGTGCGGGTATGGTGCCAGGCTTCCAGGTCGAGGCAATCCCGCAGACTGCCGGTTTCCGCCGCGTTCATGTTGCGCTTCATATAGCCGAGCGCAATGGCGGGACCATTGGCCATCTTCTCGGCCAACGCCATGGTCTCCGTTTCCAACTGATCATCCGCCACTACACGGTTGACAATGCCCAGTGCCAGGGCATCCGCCGCTTCGACCCGATCAGCGGTGTAGTACAATTCCCGCGCCTTGGCGGTGCCGACCAGGCGAGTCAGGAAATAGCTGCCCCCGAAATCGCCGGAATAGCCCACATTGGCAAAGGCCGAGGTCATTTTCATGCTTTCGGAGGCGACCCGCATATCACAGGCCAGGGCCAGGGACAGCCCGGCGCCCGCAACGGGGCCGCGGACCATGGCAATGGTGGGCTTGGGCATTTCATGCAGCAGGCGCGAGGTTTCCATCTTCGCCCGCAACTGCTGCGCCTTGCCTTCCATGGTGGCGTCGGGGAACTCGGTACCTTCGGCCATGGCCTTGACGTCGCCGCCGGCGCAAAAGCCGCGCCCGGCGCCGGTCAGGATGACACAGCCGGTATCCGGATCGCTGCCCAAGCGGCTCAAGGCTTCCAACATGGCATCCAGCATGGCGCCGGACATGGCGTTCAGGCGGTCAGGCCGGTTCATGGTCAATATGGCCACCCGGCCCTCTTTACGTTCCAAAAGATCGTCGGTCATGCTCTCGCCACTCCTAAACTTGGTTGCTATCATTATTGGGTTGGGTCGAGGCTAGCATGACGATAGGGATCAGTGCCACGTGTTGATTGATGCGATCGGAAATAAGCATGCGCCAATGAAGGGCCCGGCGCGCATCGTATCCCTGGTGCCCAGCCTGACCGAGCTGCTGTTCGCCCTGGATTTGCAGGCGCAAGTGGTCGGGCGCACGGCCTTTTGTATCGAACCCGAAGGCCAGGTCGATGCCATCCCCGTGGTCGGCGGCACCAAGACCTCCCATATGGACAAGCTGGCGGCGCTCGCCCCCAGCCATGTACTGGTCAACATTGACGAAACGCCAAAAGACCTCGCCGAACAGATCGGCGCCCTGGGCGCGGAGGTCGTGGTCACTCATCCCAACGCCCCGGCTGACAATATCCCGCTGTTTCAATTGATCGGCGGGCTCTTTCAGCGCCAGGCACAAGCCGCGGCCCTGGTTACGGCGCTGCAGGATGAATTGCGGCGGACCGGGAGCTGGCCGGAGCGAAAGGTGCTGTATCTGATCTGGAAACGGCCCTGGATGACCGTCTCCCAGGATACCTACATCGCCAATATGCTGGCCCTGTTCGGCATGCGGACCCTATGCCATGACCCGGCCCGCCGCTATCCCGAGATAAGCATCGATGCCGCCTTGTTGGCCCAGGCGGACCTGGTGCTGTTTTCGAGCGAGCCGTTCCCCTTCGCCGCCAAACATCGCGAGGCATTTAAAAGCGATTATGCCATTACGTCGCAGCCACAATTGCTTTCGATTGATGGTAAGATGGTCTCCTGGTACGGCAGCCGTGCCATCGAAGGCCTAAGGTATCTCCGCCAATTTGCGGCAAAACTCTAAGAAACTTGAGGGAATTCCATGTCGAGACCCATGCTGTTTACGCCCCTGCCCCTGCGCGACGTCACTGTGAAAAACCGCATCGTCGTCGCGCCCATGCATCAATATGCCGCCAAGAAGGGCTTTCCCACGGACTGGCATTTGATGAACGCGGGCCGGTTCGCGGTTGGCGGCGCGGGGCTGGTGATGGTGGAATCAACCAAGGTAGAGCGCCGGGGCTGCGGCACCGTCGGCGATCTGGGCCTGTGGGATGACGCCATGATCCCGCATTTCAAGCGCCTGGCGGATTTCATTACCGAGAACGGCGCTGTCGCCGGTCTGCAATTGGGCCACAGCGGCCGCAAGGCAAGACGCTTTCGTCCCTGGGAAGGCGCCAAGCCGCTGGAGCAGGCGGCGGCGGAAGCCGAGGGCGTGGATGATTGGAAGGATTGGGAACTGGTCGCCCCCACCGCCCTGTCCGATCCCGGCGACCCCGAGCCCCGGGCCTTGAGCCGACCGGAAATCGCCGAGTGCGTCGAGCATTGGGGACAGGCGGCGGCGCGGGCGGATGCGGCCGGCTTTGATATGCTGGAAATACACGCCGCCCATGGCTATTTGGTCCATCAATTCCTCTCGCCGGCGGCCAACCGGCGCAACGACGACTATGGCGGCTCGGACGCCAACCGCCACCGCTTTGCCCTGGAAGTGACGGAATGCGTCCGCGCCAACTGGCCGGACCATAAACCGCTGTTCATGCGCCTATCGGTGGAGGATGACGCCGGTTGGGGGCCGGATGAAAATGTCGCCCTGGCCCGTATCGTCAAGGGCATGGGCATCGATGTGATCGATTGCTCGTCAGGCGGCATGCGCGGCTCGCCCGTGGTCGGAACCGGGCCCGTGGGCTATGGCTATCAAGTGCCCTACGCCGCCAAGATCCGTGAAGAGGCCGATATTTTGAGCATGGCCGTGGGCTTGATCGTACATGCGGATCAGGCGGAACAAATCCTGCAAAATGGCGAGGCCGACCTGATCGCCCTGGCGCGGGAATTCCTCTACAACCCGAACTGGCCGCTGGATGCGGCGCAAAAGCTGGGCCTGGATGATGCCTATGACCTGATGCCGCCAGCCTATCAGTTCTGGCTGGAAAAACGGGAAAAAGCGGTAAAGGATTTAACGCCGTCAACCCAGCAAAACGGCATTGAGGGCTAGGGCCTGAGGACAATCTGAACCATTACGTAGCCTTGAACAATGGCCCGATGGGCCCTGACAAGAGGTAACTTAGGTTACAGAACTCGGAAGTGTCGGGTAAATATCTGTTAATCTTTGTGACAGGGGAACCTAATATAAAGAGCCCCGCGAAGTGACCCGATTGCACTATTACGAAAAATATTCCGTGCCTATCCGGTTGACGCAGACACCCGCTACATCTAGTATCTGTCC
>CAZPWJ010000171.1:0-5167 GCA_964590195.1 uncultured Rhodospirillaceae bacterium
TTCGGAGGTTCGAATCCTCCCGCCCCAGCCATCCATGAAGCTCCCCGCGGGTGCTTTTTCTTTATTGCATCAGGGCGAATCCAGACGGACATTCCAACGTATGCGCTCGCCGTCATCAAAAATGTCCAAGCGGATGTAATATTGCGTTCGCCGCGATAGAATTGTCCTCAACAACCGGTTTTTGGGGAGATGGCGTTGGCGGATCCAATCATCATTGCCGGCGGTGGTATCGGCGGGCTATCTGCGGCGGTCGGTCTGGCGCAGAAGGGCTTTCACACGATCGTTCTGGAGCAGGCCGCCGAGCTCGGTGAAATCGGCGCCGGCATTCAGATCGGCCCCAACGCCTTTCACGCCTTCGATTATCTCGGGGTGGGCGACCAGGCGCGCGAAAAAGCCGTTTACATCGACAAGCTGCGGCTGATGGACGCCACCGACGGCGAGGAAATTGTCCATATTCCGGTCGACGAACCGTTCCGTCAGCGTTTCGGCAATCCCTATGCCGTCGTCCACCGCGCCGACCTGCATGGCGTCCTGCTCGATTTCTGCCGGGCCAGCGACCTGGTGGACCTGCGCACCAGCCACGAGGTCGTGGGCTACGAGCAGGACGGCAATTCCGTCCGCGCCCTGATCTCGGGCGGGGATGCGGTCACCGGTTCGGTTCTGGTCGGCGCCGACGGCCTGCGCTCGGCCGTTCGGGCCCAACTCGTCGGAGACGGCGAACCGCGCGTTTCGGGTCATACGACCTACCGCTCGGTCATCCCGACGGATCAAATGCCCGAGGATCTTCGCTGGAACGCGGCGACCTTGTGGGCCGGTCCGAAGTGCCACATCGTTCACTATCCCCTGAAGGGCTGGGAGGTGTTCAATCTGGTCGTCACCTATCACAATGACGCCCCGGAGGCGGTGGTCGGCAAACCGGTTGAACGCGAGGAGGTCCGCGTCGGTTTCGAGCACATCAACCCGCGCGCCCGGCAAATCATCGAACACGGCGACAATTGGAGGCTCTGGGTGTTGTGCGACCGGGACCCGGTGGATAACTGGATCGACGGGCGGGTCGTGCTGCTGGGCGATGCCGCTCATCCCATGATGCAATACATGGCCCAGGGCGCCTGCATGGCGATGGAGGATGCCGTCTGCCTGAGCCACATGTTCGAAGCTTGTGCGGGCGATCATGCCGAGGCCTTCGCCGCTTATCAGAATCAGCGTATCGCCCGCACCGCGCGGGTGCAGATCGGCTCGCGCCTGATCGGCGAATACGTCTATCACGCGGCCGGCGCGACCGCTCTGATGCGGAACGCCGTCATGAAAAACATGGATATCAACGAATATCACCATCGCCTGTCCTGGCTCTATGGCGGCACGGGATTGCAGGATTGGACATCCGACGACTAATCCGGCCCGTATAAGTTCCTAGCAATTGGCGGACGCCACGCTATATAATTTTCTGACTGTTATGTGCGGTTGCAAAATGGAACCACATATTTCTGCGATATCCGGGTCGGTGGCAGACGACGGGATCGCCACGAATTTTTCGAATATGGGGGCGCTCAGATAGAAGGCACTTGCGGCGGCAAGCCGTTCTCTTGCCGTCGTCTTGCCGCGGATGGATGAGGAACCCGCGCGTACGGCGGGTTACGCTATCATGAGCCAGTCGTCGACCACGAACCGGGGTGGTTTCAACCAGTTTTGGCAATATGTCGCCGCCGCCGCGATATTCTGGACAATCATCATCGGCGGATCGCTGATCTGGAACCTGCACCTGCTGGACAAGCAGATGTGGGAACTCGCGCGCAAGGAAGCCATCGCCAATTTCAACAAGGACCAGGGGTTTCGCCTCTGGGGCACCAAACACGGCGGCGTCTATGTGCCGATCACCGAGCACACGCCGCCCAGCCCCTTCATGGTGCATCTGCCGGAGCGCGACATCGAAACGCCCTCGGGGCGAAAACTCACCCTGATGAACCCCGCCTACATGGTGCGTCAAATGATGGATGAGTATACGGAGCTTTACGGCATCCGCGGCAAGATCACCGGTCTCACCGTACTGCGGGAGGGAAATGCGCCGGACGAGTGGGAGCAGCGGGCGTTGGTCAAACTTCGTGACGGGGCCAAGGAGGTCTCCGAAGTCGCCATCATCGAAGGCGAGGCCTACCAGCGCATGATGCGGCCCATGTACATGAAACCCGGTTGCGACAAGTGTCACGGCCATCTCGGTTACGAGACCGGTGATTTCCGCGGCGGCGTCGGCATCGCCGTTCCCATCAAGCCATATCTGGCGAACAAACGCGATAGCGCCGAAGTTTTTACCATCACCCACGCCTTTATCTGGCTCCTGGGCCTCGGCGGGATCGGTTTCGGGACGCGGCAGCTCCGCGGCCGCATGGACGAACGCGACTTCGCCGAGACAGAGGCAAAACTGCACCGCGATCGTCTGGCCGGCATCCTCGATATCGCGCCGGAAGCCGTCATTACCATTGACGCCGATATGACCATCAGCCTGTTCAATCAGGGTGCCGAGAGAATATTCGGCTACAGCGCCGGCGAGCTCATCGGGCGGCCCTTCGATATCCTGATGCCGAAACGTTATCGGCTGGGCCACCGGAAACTGGTTGAGCATTTCGACAATTCGGGCAAACAAATCATGCAGGTCGGCGATCGCGGTGAAATCTACGGTTTGCGGAAGGACGGTTCGGAGTTTCCCGCATCGGCTTCGGTTTCCAAGCTCCGCGTCGAGGGGGAGCGGATCCACACCGTCCTGCTGCACGACATCACGGCGCGCAAACGTGACGAGGAGGCCCTGGTGGCGGCCAAGGAGCAGGCCGAATTGGCCAGCCGGGCGAAATCCGAGTTCCTGGCCAACATGAGCCATGAATTGCGCACGCCGCTCAATTCGATCATCGGATTTTCGCAGATGTTGGAGGAGCAAGTGCTCGGCCCCATCGGGCGCAAACGATACCGCGAGTATGCCGGAAATATCCATCACTCCGGCGACCACCTGCTGGAGCTTATTTCCGATATCCTCGACATTTCGAAAATCGAAGCGGGCGAGACCGATTTGGATGAAGAAGCCATGGATGTGGACGCGACCATCGAGGAACGCGTCCGAATGATGGGCGAGCGCGCCGAAACCGCCGGCGTCGAGGTGTCGCTGGACGTTCCCAACGATTTTCCCGGACTGTTCGCCGACCGCCGCCGTCTCAAGCAGATCGTCCTGAACTTGCTCTCGAATTCGGTCAAATTCACACCGGCAAAAGGCCGCGTAACGGTCCAAGCGCGACTGGACGGCGACGACGCCATCGTCATTAAGGTGAGGGACAGTGGGGTCGGCATTCCCGAGGAAGAGCTAATTTCCGTCATGCAGCCGTTTACGCAGGTACGCAAAGACGCCCACGAGAGCGGCCAACCGGGAACCGGCCTGGGCCTCTCGCTGGTCAATTCGCTGACAAAACTGCACGGCGGCGACGTGGTCATCGAAAGCGCCTTGGAAGAGGGCACGACGGTTACCGTCAAGCTTCCACCGGAACGCACTTTGGCGAATTAGCGCATTTGCCCCCGCCGGTTCAGCGGGTAACCTGCGGTTCATGTCTCTCAACATTTCGCCAGCGGTCCGCGCCGCGCTTTGGATGATCGGCACCGTGGTTTCGTTCAGTGCGATGGCGTTGGGAGGACGCGAGCTTTCCAGCGACCTCACGACATTTCAAATCCTTTTCCACCGCAGCATCGTCGGTCTTGTCGTGGTGTCGTTGCTGCTTTCCGCCACGGGCTGGCGGCAATTGCGGGTCTCGAAGTTCAGCCTGCATCTGCTGCGTAACGTCCTTCACCTGGGGGGGCAGTTCGGTTGGTTCTTCGCCATTTCGGTCATCCCCCTGGCGGAGGTTTTCGCCATCGAGTTCACCACCCCGATGTGGGCCGCCATTCTGGCGATGGTTTTCCTGGGCGAGCGGCCGAGACGCACCGGCCTGGCGGCCATCGGGCTGGGTTTCGTCGGCATTCTCATTATTCTGCGGCCGGGCTTGCAGGAAATCGGCGTGCCGACCCTGGGCGTGTTGGCCGCCGCGATGGCCTACGCCACGACCTACATTTTGACGAAGTACCTTGGCCGGACGGACAGTCCCCTCGCGATCATCTTCTATATGACGATCATCCAGCTGCCGCTGGCGTTGGTGGCGTCGCTGGCATTGCATCCGGCGGAAAGCACATGGTCGTGGCCGGAACCGGCCCTTTGGCCCTGGATCGTCGTGGTCGGCGTGACGGCGCTAAGCGCTCATTATTGTGCCGCCAGGGCGTTGTCCCTGGCGGATGCGACCGTCGTCGTCCCCGTCGATTTCCTGCGTCTGCCGCTGATCGCCCTGGTCGGACTGGTGTTCTATGGTGAGACCATAGATATTTGGGTGATTGTCGGCGGTATTGTTATATTCACAGGCACATTTCTCAATGTCCGCAGCGCGACGGGCGGCGCGCGCAGCGGGGCGAAGGGCGGCAAGCAATCATGATCGAAATCGAAATTACCGTCTGGCAGTTCGTCCGCCTCATGGTCGACCTGGAAGAGCACGCGCCATCCAGCGAAGCCTATGCCGCCTGGTCGGAAGCCTGGAACGAATTGGATCGCCGGTTGGAAGAACTGCGCCAGCGTGACCATGAAAGCTACGCCGATTTGATGATGAACCAGGAGGTCGTGATCCAGGCGGACAAGGCCCGGCTCGAGCAAGCCGCCAAAGCTTTGGGCCGGGTGGTCAAAGCCCTGGGGAAGGCTCTTAGTAAGGAGAAGGAGGGGGCCGCCAGGGACGATCTTTTGTTCGAACAGGGTGAACTGCAGGAACTTCAGACGCGCTACCGGGATATCGCCACCAATATGGCCGCTGGCCCGGATTGACCTTTGTATTGGTGTCGCAATTCGATTTGGGGACTTGGGGCCATTGCCTCGTTCAATTCCGCAGAACCGGGGGCTAAAGGTTAGAAATCAGACAATTTGTCTTATGGCTGACCGCAAAATGTAGTGTTCTTGAGTATTCACATGTGCCATATTTCGTTGCCAACAGCCACAAATCCCCACGGCCGAACAATAATAGGGGAGCGATAAGCAGGCGATAAAACGGGAATTCGGAACCTTAAAAGGTGTGGTTATGACGGATCAGGCGGTCGCGGCTAGCGGCATGTTGGGACACAA
>CAZPWJ010000172.1:0-5018 GCA_964590195.1 uncultured Rhodospirillaceae bacterium
GGTTGAATTAAAACCTTTTCAAATTTCACGGTGTTGCCACCTATTTGTAAAGAAAATAACACACGTCAGTGTATATTAAATTCTACAGTAATCTATAATTAAGGGCGCTTCAATAGATGGCGTGAATATGTACCGCGCGTTTACATTGAAATAGATTGAATGTTGCGAGTTTTGAATTGGTAATATTTGACGGGCGAACCATCAAAACCCGTGAGTAATTTGAGATGAATTATAATTAGGGTGACTGCGCTGGATTGCGGCCTTTCATGACCAAAGACAGCCCGGCGGCGACGAACAGGACGTTGTCGGCGAGCGCGGCGATTTGCCTATTCATAATGCCCGAATAGTCTCGAAAGCGCCGGGCCAGGGCGTTCTCGGGCACGATGCCAAGGCCGGTTTCGTTGGATACCAGGACCAGTGGCGCGCGGGCCAAGGGCAGGGCAGCGGCCAGGGCCCCGATTTCCGCCTCCACATCCCGTTCAGCCAGCATGATATTGCTTAGCCACAAAGTCAGGCAGTCGATCAGGACCGGTACGTCGGTTTCAAACAGAGCGGGCAGGGCGCCCGCCAGTTCAAGCGGTATTTCCTCCGTTTGCCAGGTTTGGCCGCTGCCCGCGCGCTGTTCCCGGTGGGCGGCGATACGCTGGCGCATTTCGTCGTCGTATGCCTGCGCCGTGGCGATATAGACCGCGTCCTGCTTTTGCCGGGCTATTATCGTTTCGCCCAGGCTGCTTTTACCGGACCGGGCGCCGCCCAGAACCAGGGTGATCTCGCCCCGTCCCACCGGTGTTTCCATTACGAACCTAACTCCTTCAGGGCATCGGTAGTGGAAATGACCCGTCCGAACAGGCGCTGGAAATTGGTTACGGTGGCGTTGTGCAGGTCTTCGTGGGTGGTGGCGCAGGCATCCTCGATCAAGGTGACGCCATAGCCCCGGTCGGCGGCTTCCCGCGCCGTGGTATCGACACACATGTTGGTGGAGACGCCGGTCATATAGAGCTGGTCCTTGCCCAGGGAGCGCAGCAGATGATCAATGCCGGTCGAGGCAAAGGCACCGATGGTGGTCTTGTTGATGACGCTTTCGCCGGCGCGTGGCTTCAATTCGTCGATTATCTCGTGCTCCCGGCTGCCCTCGTAGTTATCCAGGGCCTGGAACATCCCCTTCATGTGCGGCGGCGCATCCGTGCAATCGGCCTTGTCAGCGCCTACGGTCAGATAAACCACCGCGCCGCCCATGCCGCGAAAGCTTTCCAAAAGTTTAGAGATATTGGGCACCACCAGACTCTCGATGCGGTCAAAGCGGTAGCCCGCGACATTGGAACCTTCCTCAGTCAGGCGCCGGCCCAGGGCACCGCTTCGGTGCCCGGTGGCGTATTGCATATCGACCACGATCAGCACCGCGCGCTCGAAGCTTGGCGCCTCATGGCTCATGAAGGCTTGGATATAGTCGTCGTCCCTGCTCGCCGGTGTGCTCATGGCGGGCTCCTTTCGATCTGATGCACCCAGTGTGCGAGGGCTACTTTGCGGTATAGCCGCCGTCAGCGCAAATCACCTGGCCGGTGATGAAGGAGGCTGCATCGGAAAGCAGAAACAGATTCAGATTGGCGATTTCCTCCGGCTCGCCGAAGCGGCCCATGGGAATGCCGCTCAACAGGAAATCCCGCCGTTCCGGTATGGCGCGGCTTTGCGCCGTCATATCCGTCGCGACGGGGCCGGGCCCCACCGCGTTAATGCGCACGTTGTCGGGGCCAAGTTCCATGGCCATGGCGCGGACCAGGCCATTAATGCCTGATTTGGAGGCCGCATAGGCCGCCGCCCTGGGGTGCCCGACCAGGCCGATCTGGCTTGATATCACCACGATGGAGCCTTTGCCCCGCTCCCGCATGTGACGGGCGGCGGCGCGGGCTAGATGGAAGCTGCCGTTCAGGTTGACATCCAGAACGTCCTGCCAGACCGCGTCCGTGGTCTCCGTTGAAGTGGCGACGGCCAGTATGCCGGCGCAGGCCAAGGCGCCGTCCAGGCCGCCAAACTGCGCGATGGCCGTGTCCATGGCCCCCTCAAGCGCCGCGCTGTCGGTTACATCTAGGTCATGGATATCGTCGTCATCCAGATAGTCGCGCAGGGCCTGGCGCTGGGCATCGCCACGTATGGTGGCCGCGATCCGGGCGCCCATGGCGCTGGCCAGCTTGAGGGTGGCCAGGCCAATACCCGAGCCGGCGCCGGTGATAAACAAGCCGCGGCCTTTAAGATCTATCATCGGGGTCTTCAATCATCTGCTGGTGGACAACGTATTGGTGGACATGACCGGGGCAATTTACCATTTTGCCGTGGTATCGAACAATGACCGCGCTGACAAAGTTTTGGAGGACAGATATGGATTTGCAATTGGCGGGCCGGGTTGCCCTGGTGACGGGTGCCTCTATTGGCCTGGGCGCCTCCATAGCCGAGCATCTGGCGGCGGAAGGTTGCCGCCTGGCGCTGCTTGCCCGGCGCGAGGAACTGCTAGAGGCGGTGGCCAATGCCATCGCCGGGCAGGGCTATGAGCGGCCCATGGTGATTGCCGAGGACGTGACCTCCGACGGCGTGGCGGGCCGTATTGCCAAGGTGGTCGAGGGCCGTTACGGGCATTTGGATATTTTGATCAACAATGCCGGCGGCTCCCGCCCGATGCAAAACCTGGGCACCGGTCTCGGCACGGAGGCGGAATGGGAGGAAGCCATGTTGATGAATTTCACCGCCGGGCGGCGCCTGGCGCAGACCTTCGTGCCTGGAATGCGGTCGCGTAAATTCGGCCGCATCATCAATATTACCGGCGCCGACGAACCCGTCAGCATGAATGCCGCCGTGCCGCCCAACGGTGCGGTGCATATCTGGGCCAAATCCCTCTCCCGCCTGGTCGGCGGCGACGGCGTGACGGTGAACTGCATACCGCCGGGCCGCATCCATTCCGAACAAATTGACGAACGTCTGCTGCCGACGAAAGAAAAACAGCGCGCCTGGGTTGAGGCCAACTGCCCGGCCGGCTACATCGGCGAGCCCGAGGATCTGAGCGTCCTGGTAGCCTTTTTATGCTCGCCGCGGGCCCGTTATATCAACGGCCAGGTCATCCACGTGGACGGCGGTGCGCGGCATTTTTCCCATTAGGAGGAATGATCAAGCTAAGTGATCGCTCAGCATGGCGCCGCTGTAATCGTTACGGAACAGGCCGCGCCGTTGCAGTTCGGGTACCACCAGATCGACGAATTCCTCTATCGCGCCGGGGCAATAGATGGGCGAGAGCATAAATCCATCGCCGCCCGCCGCATCCATGAACGCCTCCATCTGATCGGCGATGGAACCCGGCGTGCCGACGAATTGCGGCAGGCCGACGCTTTGGCCATGGCGTTGGGCGACCTCGGCCACGGTCATGGGCTGCCCCGATTCTTTGCGGTAGCGTGTTTTCAGGCGTTGTAGTTCCGGCTCGCTACGGGCCGCCATGTCTTCGTTGGGATCCAGTTGGGAGAGATCAAAATCCAGATGCGCCGACAGGATCGCCATGCCGCCCTCTATCGGTACCAGGGAATTGTGCAACTCCTGCATTTCCAATGCCTCGGCTTCGGAGCTGCCGATGATCGGTTGCATGCCGAAGAGGATCTTGCAGTCCCCGGGCGCCCGCCCGAAATTTGCCATGCGGCCCTTGACGTCGGCGAAGTATTTCGCGGCATCCTCCGCGCGGGGCTGAATGGCGAAAATGCCATTGGAATATCGGGCCGCGAAATCCATCCCCTTGGGCGAGGTGCCTGCCTGCAGGATAGCCGGGCCGACCTGGGGCGAGCGGACTACATTCAAAGGTCCGCGGGATCTGAAATGCTCGCCCACATGTTCGATCCGATGGACCTTGGTGGCATCGGCGAATATAGGCGTTTCCCGGTCCATCACCACGGCATCCTCGTCCCAGCTGTGCCATAGTTTTTGGCAGACCTCCATAAACTCCTCGGCTCGTTCATAGCGGGCATCGGCATCCTGGCGTTCCTCGCCGTAATTGGCGGCCTGGTTATGGTTGAGCGACGTGACCACGTTCCAAGCGGCCCGGCCCTTGCTCAGATGGTCAATGCTGGCCCACAGCCGGGCGGCATAAAAGGGATGATGATGGCTGACTGACAATGTGGCGCCCAGGCCGATGTGGCTGGTCGCGGCCGCCATCCAGGACAGCAGGGGAATGGGGTCGTGCTCCGGCGCCTGGGCGGCATTGCGCAGGGCGGGTTCCAGGCTGCCCTGATAGGTGTCGGAGATATAGTTCAGGTCGGCGAAGAAGACCATGTCGAACTTGCCCCGTTCGCAGACCCGGGCGATATGCTGGTACAGTTCCGGCTGGGTCCAGTCGTAACCGCGTGCCGCCGTCTTCGGGTGCCGCCACATGGCCTGGCTGTGATAGGTCGGCCCATGGACCAGGAATTGTGCCAGATGCATTTTGTTTTTCGCCATTTTTTAACCCCATATCCCGATGCGCGCCTGATGGGGTCTTGCGCCCCTTGACGGCCCCATTGGCTTGTCCGATGCTGGGCTATTGTCGGCGCTCTGTCCATGGGGTATAGCGGCGATGTGATCTCGTATCCTTCAGTATTCATAACCTTCAGTATCTAGGGGTGAGCCAGGTGAGCGTAAAGGCAACGATCTATCAACCGGCCAAGGGCGCCATGCAGTCGGGGCGCGGCAAGGCCAAGGTGTGGCGCCTGGATTTCGATCTGAGCGCGGGACGGGGCGTCGAACCCCTGATGGGCTGGACCTCGGCCACGGACATGCGGCAGGAAGTCAGCTTGAACTTCCCCAGCCAGGAAGAGGCGGTTGCCTATTGCCAGCGTAACGACATTGATTACCGGGTTAGAGAGCCAAAAAAGCGGCAGATCCGCATTCGTCCCTACGCGGATAATTTCGGCCCCGGCACGGTCCGCGGTCCCGGTACCGAGCCGCTGTAGTTGGTCAGTGTAATTTGGCCATGAGCGCCCATAGCTCAGCTGGATAGAGCATCGGATTTCTAA
>CAZPWJ010000173.1:0-4985 GCA_964590195.1 uncultured Rhodospirillaceae bacterium
CCATGTCGCAGAACAATTCGATGCGGTGGCCGTCGGGGTCGAGGATGTAGAAGGATTCGTTCTCGCCCCAGGAGCCTTCGCCGCGCGGATGCCAGGGGCTGTGAACCACGGGGCCGCGGACAATCTCAAGGCCCATTTCCTTGGCCCAATCCAACTGCGCCAGCCAGTCTTCCCGGTTGTTGTATTCAAAGGCAAAGTGATGAAAACCGGGCAAGCCCTCGGTCGCATCCGCCGCCGTTGCGGTGCGGTACTTCTTGGCCGGATTATGGGCCAGAACCAGATCGTGGTGGTTCTCGTTTATGCGCATGAAAACCAATTCGACCGGGATCGCCTCCACTTCGCCGGCCTGATGATGTTCCGTCACCTTTAGGCCAAGGACGTCGCGGTAGAAGGCAACGGACTTTTCGATGTCCGTTACTTCAAACGCCATGTGATGGAAGGATTTCGCGGTAGGTGCCGTACTCATGATATTTCCTCGTCTGTTAATCGCGGTTCATCGCCGCTTTGGTTGCAGGTCGTCTAGAAAAACGCTTTGCTCGAGCCGTACCGGCAGCTCGAGATCGTCATGATCTTCATGGGATAGTCGCAGCAGATAGCCTTTGCCGCCGCCTTCCAGGCCGTCAATCTTGAATTCGCCGAAGGCATCCGTCGTTGCCTCCCCGACCGAGGTGCCATCGTGCAGCAGGCGGACGGTCGCCCCGGCAAGGCAGTCGGAAGCGCCACCATTTTGCGTCAGCACATTGCCGCCGATGAAATGATGCGTAAAACGGTGCATGTTCTTGTAGTGGATGCGCGGGCGGGTGTTGAATTCCGGTGACAGAACCGCCAGTTCTTCCTCCCTTGCCCGGCGCGACATGTCATCGTCGCTGCTTTTCAGGGCCGTGATGGCGCCGGTCGGGCAGACCTGGGCGCATCGCGGCTCGCTCCAGCCGCGATCCAGCAGATGGGCGTCGAAAATCCATTTTTGGGGCAGTTGCAACTCCTCATTCCACCAAATCGCACCGTAAGGACAGGAGGCCACGATTTCCTTTTTCCCCCGCGCCTTTTCCGGGTCGATGATGACGATGCCGTCCTCGCGCTGGTAAACCGCGCCATCGCCCGCCTCCGTGCAGGGTGGTTCGGCGCATTGATTGCACATGGTCGGCAGAAAAGCCGCGTCCACCATGGGCGCCGCGCCGCGCTCCGTCTGCTCTATCTTGATCCAGGCATGGCCGTGCAGGGGTTGCGGCGCGGCATAGCCAGGATAGTCGTTGCCCACGTGTTCGTCCTTGCAGGCGATGAAGCAGTTGTTGCAGTTGTGGCACAGGGCCACGTCGATGATCAGGTGCCATTTGCTCATGACGCGGCCCCCATGGCGCCTGTCCATTTCTCCATCTCGATCAGACAGGAATTCGGCGCCGAGCCGGTGGTCTTTTCCGTCATGTGGCGTTTCGGCGTCAGAACATTGACGCAGCCGCCGCGATCCGGCGATTGTCCGGGCGCGCCCATGGGATCGTATTCCGCCGAGCTTTCGGCGGAATGCACCACCCCGGCCATGATCCGCGCTGTTACCTGGGCGGCGCAGATCACCGCGCCACGGTCGTTGTACAGTCGGATCAGGTCATGGTGTTTGATCCCGCGCGCCTCTGCGTCCGCCGGATTAATGCGGGCGACCCAGTAATGATAGCCGTCGATCAGGACCCGATGATCCTCGATATCGTTCAGGACACTGTCCTTGCCGTCGCCCTTGGTGTGGAAGCTGTAGCGCGGGTGCGGCGTCATCAGTTGCAGGGGATACTTGGCGAACAGGTCCGTCGTGCCGCGCCCTTCCCATGAGGGTATGTATTTGTTGACGGGGGGGCGTTCGGGATCCTGGCCATAGCGCTTGAGGCTCTGCGCCTCGAACTCAATCTTGCCGGATTGCGTCTGCAGGCCTTCAAGGTACCGCTCGCCATATTCGCCGGGCAGGGGGGCTGGCTCGGGCACATCCTTCTTGCGTCCCTCGGCGTACCAGCGGAACCCGGGCGGCGGGCGAAATTCCTCCCGTTCCGATGGTACGACGTAGTAGCCTTTGCGCAGAAATTCCCGCCAGGAAATCCGCTGCGGCAGATCCGAAGCCTCGAACTGCGCCTTGCACCAGTCAAGCTCGGTCATGCCTTCGGTGAAATAGGCGCTCAGGCCCAGGCGCTTAAGGATATCGGTGAAGATTTGATAATCCGAGCGGCTTTCGCCCAGGGGTTCGATGCATTTGTGCTGAATGGCGATGACCCGGTGGTTCAGCATGGTCTGGTTATGTTGCGAATAGCCGCCCGCCGCGCCCCATTCACCGATGTCCCAACGTTCGAAATTGGTGCAGGCCGGCAGGACGACATCGGCGAAGGGCACTTCGCCCTCATTCCAGATCGACTGGTTGACGATGAATTCCAGCTCATCGGATTGCAGGGCCTTGGCCAGGCGGTTCGATTCCATGGTCGTGCCAAAGTGGCTGCCGCCGTATTTGTACATCATGCGGACCCGCGAATGTCCGGGCGAAGGGTAGCGGAAGCCCATGAACTGCCCCTCTATGGAGCGGGCGTCCAGGGGAAAGCCGCTGGTCTCGCCATCCAGAATTGCCTCGGGTATGCGCAGACGGGGGATCTGCTGGGTCACCGGGTTCATGGAGAGGAGGTGCGGTTGGCGCTGATAGAGCTGGATCGCCGAGGCCGTGCCGTTGACATCGCCGGACATGCCGCCTTCCGCATAGCCGGGGAAATAAAATTCATAGTCGACGGGGGTGCCGCACTGCAGGCCGCCGAAATTGACGCCCGGTTTGCCCAGCCCCTGCATCGCCATCAGGCAGATCATCGCCCGGGCCCATTGCGCACCCGTGGCGGAGCGGTTGGCGCCGCCGAATGTGGTGCCCTTGCCGCCTGCCGCCAGATAGGTCTTCTTCCCGCCCCATTCCCGCGCCAGGGCACGGACAGTGTGTGCCGCCACGCCGGTCTCGGCTTCCTGCCACTCCGGCGACTTGGCCTGGCCGTCCTCCTCGCCCATGACATAGGCCCGGTATTTCTCGAACCCCGTCGTGCGCTTGGCAACATAGTCCTTGTCGTACAGACCTTCGGTGATCCAAACCCAGGCCAGGGCGTGGGCCAGGGCCGGGCTGGTGCCGGGGATAACGGGGATCCATTTGCCCCCCAAATGGTTGGCGGTATGGTTACAGTAGGGATCGATGTGCACCATTTTGATGCCCAGTTCACGGGCCCACTGGCGCCGCGGCGTGCCTTCGAACGAACCATAGGAGCCGGATGTGGATTCCGGGTCGCTGGCCCAGAAGACGATCATTTCGGCTTCTTCGAGGCAGTCCTGCAATTGTCCGTACGGCTCCATCGCACCATTGCGCATGGAGTTGCCATAGTGATGCATGCCGCCCCAGAACCAACCCTCCCAACTGTCCGGATTCAGGGCCATTTTCGTATGCCCGATGGCGTTCATGAAGCGGATCTGGGCGCTGAGATAGTAGCCGATGTTGCCCCAGGTATGATGCGAGCCATGACTGTTCATGATGGCGCCGTGGCCATGCTCGCGCTTGACCCGCTTGATCTCGTTCGCGGTGATATCGAGCGCTTCATCCCAGCTGATCTGTTCATAGCCGGAGACGCCGCGGTTTTGCGGATTACGCGCGCCATTCGGATCAAAATCGACGCGCTTGAGTGGCTGCAGCAAGCGCTTGGAAGAATAGACGATGGACTTGGACGCTAGGCCATGGGGGTTGATGGTGGTTTTGCGCGGCGGCGAGAATGTCCTGCCGCGCGCCGTCAGGGTCCAGCTTGGCGCATCATCCTCGCCCAGGTCGATCGGCGTCATGCGCACGATGGTGCCGTCCTTGATGTAGACGAACAGCGGCCCGCCGTTGGTCATGTTGGTATAGCGCCGCTCACCCCCGCCCGCATCGACGCCGTAATCCCAACGGACCGTCATCATGATCGAAATGGTGTCGGTGAACCACTGGGTCAGTTCGTCCTCGCCCTCCATCTGCAAGGCAAAGTTCTTCATGGCATTGATGAAGTCCATATGATCGACCGGCGGCGTCAACAGCTTGGCGCCAAGTGCGGCGGTTTTGAACGAAATGGTCATGTCCGGACTGTCGTGAATGCCGGCTCGCGAGGCCACTTTGCCGTTGCCGAAACGGTAGTGACGGCCAACAGAACCGTCCTTCACTTTCACCTGGGCAGTGAATGCCTTTTCCCCCAGGCGTCGTTTAAAGGACGGATAACGTCGGGCCGTGTAGTTCAAGGCCAGGGACACGCCAAGGAGGAGGGCTTGCAGGCGCATCCTAGATGTCCTCCCCATCGCTCGGTTGTTCCGCCGCAAGAGCTTCGATGACAAATTCCGTTGTCATCGTGACGTGCCGGATCATCAAGGCCGCCGCCAACTCCGCGTCGCGGGACAGCACGGCCTCCATCAATCCGCGATGTTCATCACTCTTCTTTCGCGGCTGCGTCCGCCGGGCCACCGACAGGGCACGGTAGCGTTCCGATTGCTCGAACAGCACCGAGCGGAACTGCATGGTTTTCCGTGACGGACAGGCCGCGACCAGCGCTTCGTGAAAGGCCCGGTGCCAGTGCGACCATTGCTCGTCCACGATGCCCGGCGCATCACCCTGCACGGCATCGATTTTCGAGAAACGGTGATAGGTCGCCAGGATTTGCGCTTCCCAGGCATCATCGCCATGCTCAATGGCATCGCGTAATGCCAGCGGTTCGAGGATATTGCGCAGGCGCGTAATGTCCTCAAGCTCCTCAATGGAAACCGGGGCGACGGAGAAGCCGCGCCGTTGGGCCGAGGCAACCAGACCCTCGCTGACCAGGCGGGTCAACGCTTCACGCAATGACGAAGCGCTCAAGCCCAATTCCTGTTGCGTGGCTTCAAACTTCAGCTTCTGGCCCGGCAAAAGCGCGCCCTTAAGGATTAAGGCGTGCCTATCCGGTTAACGCAGACACCCACTTCATGTAGGGTGCTTCCAA
>CAZPWJ010000174.1:0-4922 GCA_964590195.1 uncultured Rhodospirillaceae bacterium
ATTGGAAGCACCCTACATGAAGTGGGTGTCTGCGTTAACCGGATAGGCACGGCTCAACCAATACGTCTTTTGCCACTTCGCCCGCTGTGCGGCTCTTTGGTTCATTGAACACTTCCACACTAACAACCTGCCAAGAATGGCCATCGGCCGTGTCATAAGCCTCAACAAAGGCTTCGCCAAAGGATAATCGTGGCGATGGCCGCTCCCGAAAAAGTCTTATTGCCCATTGCAGAAATAGCCCAAGGCCTAACCCCAGCCAGAGCAATGTGATGAGCGGAAATTCTCCCAAAAAAGGAAAGGCCTCATGGATGACCAATCCATCTAACCAAGACATTGCGTCGGTCAGCAGGCCCTCGGGAGGATTATAGATAAGCCAAAACACAGCGATCCATAATCCCGGCTGAAGGATCTTCCGTAGAAACGAATATATCCTATTCATGCTCCGTACACTGTCCCACACACTCTTTGGTCGTCAAGCGACAAACAGAAGGGGCGGGGGCGGGTCCTGCCGCGACGCTACATTTTCCCCGGGCACCTTGGTATCAGGTAGTAGGTTTCGAGCAATCCCTTGCCCTTGATTTCCACGGCGCCGCGGGACTCGACAGCATAATCATCGCCAAGCCGTTGCCGGGTTTCTTCCGTGATTTGAATGCGGCCCGCTTCACAGGTGCTTTCCATGCGCGCCGCCAAATTAACGGTGTCGCCCCAAAGGTCGTAGGCGAACTTGCGATAGCCGATAACCCCTGAAACCACCGGCCCGGAATTGATGCCGATGCGGATCTGGATATCAATGCCAAGATGCAGGCTGCAGGTGCGCGCTGCGGCCATCATGTCCAGGGCTAAACGGGCTATGGCTTGCGCATGATCGGCGCGCGGCTCCGGCAGGCCGGCGGCCACCATGTAGGCATCGCCGATGGTTTTGATCTTTTCCAGATCATGCCGCTCCGTAAGTCTATCAAATGCGCTGAATATCTCGTTGAGCAGTTCAACGACTTTCTCCGGCTCCATCCGGGCGGACTTGCCGGTGAAGTCAACAATGTCGGCGAACAATATGCTCGCCTCGCCACTGTGGTCGGCGATTATTTTCTCTCCCGCCTTTAGACGGCCCGCGATCTTGGCCGGCAGGACATTTAGCAGCAATGCCTCGGAACGTTCATGTTCGGCCTCGAGCGCGCCCTCGGCCTCGATCACCATTCGGTTGAACCGGTAAATAGTGATGGCGATGAATAGGCAGGCGCCCAGCAGGTTGGCTATGAGGGCGGCAATCGACCAAGTGGTCGATAATGGCTGTAGCGGCGGGAACAGAAGGCCGTAAATTGCAAGGGCGATAAGCGAACCCGTGACGACGCAGCTGTAAACGATACGCTCCCGCCGGGATAGGAACGGCATGATCAGCGCCATGACGAGAGAAAAGAGAAGATAGAATTGGAAACCAGGACCCAGCCCGACGAAGACCACCGCCAAGACCGCATGAACGATGCTCTCGGATAGCGCGACCATGCCGGCGGCGTATTGCCGGTCAGTGGCATGGAGATAGCTGCCGCCGGCAAAGACCAAGATGCTGACAACATTGTAGGAGGCCATGAAGAGTTGGTCCGCCAGTATGAAAAATACCAACAGGAAGACATGTGCCAGGGTGCCCAGGCTATAGGCGCTCTGCGCCAGCCGGTTGACGCGGCGAAATTCGTTAGGCGTCATCTCGGGAAAGCGCGCGGCGGCCCGCTCAATCTGCTCTTCGGTTGGCTCTCTGCCTGACAGCCATGCCCAAGTCATTGTCCCTCCAGACCCATCGCGCGCCGGCACTTACCGTTTTGGCCCAATGTATACGAGGCGACGGTCGCCCTGGTCGTAAAATTTGTCAAGGTTGCAACCATCTCCGTGGGCGTGTTCCTGTTAGGCGTGGGATTTTTTTTGGCAGGCCGCTGAAATTGCGTCTACCATTCATTTTTCTTGGCATGGGAGATTTAGGCATCGTGCGGAACCGTTCGCGATACTTCGAGGCCGAGGGTAGATGAAGCAACCGCTTTTCAGACGCTTGAACGCTGCGGGTGGCGATGCCGGCCTAACGATCTATTTCGCTGGTCAGCCTGTCCAGGCGTGTCCGGGCGACAGCGTGGCGGCGGCTTTGCTGGCGGCGGGCGTTGGCGGCTTTCGGCAAACCCCGAAAAGCGGCGCGACGCACGGCCCTTTCTGCATGACGGGGGCCTGTTTCGATTGCCTGCTGCGGATCGACGGCGAAGATAACCGCCAGGGCTGCATGACCCCGGTGCGCGACGGTATGCGTATAGAGGCCATGGGCGGCCTGCGTCCGGTGGGCGGCGATGATTGAACAGGTATCTCTCGCAATTATTGGCGCCGGCCCCGCAGGGTTGGCCGCCGCCGCCGTGGCCCAGCGGCACGGCATTGAGGTGGCCTTGCTGGATGAACAGCCCGCGCCCGGCGGGCAGATCTATCGCGGCATTGGCGATGCCGGTCCGGACAGGCTGGCCATGCTTGGCGATGAATATGCCCAGGGCCGGGCCTTGCTGCCCGCTGCCGACGATCCAGGGCACCACGATTTGTACGGCGCCACCGTTTGGCAGATCACGGCGGACGGCGAGATTTATTACAGCCGCGAGGGTAAGGCGGCGGCGCTTCGGGCGGAACATATCATCCTGGCCACCGGTGCCGTTGAGCGCCCCATGCCGATCCCGGGCTGGACCTTGCCGGGCGTTATGACGGCGGGGGCGGGGCAGACCCTGTTGAAAAGACCGGGCCTGGTGCCGCAAGGCGCGGTCGTCCTGGCCGGCAGCGGGCCCTTGTTGTGGCTGTTGGCGGCGCAATATGGCCGCGCAGGCGTCAATGTCGCCGCCTTGGTCGAGACCACGCCGGCGGCCAATTTTCGCCAGGCCATCTTTAAGCTGCCGGGATTGCTGCGTGAAGGCGAGTTGTTGCGTCAGGGCCGGGCCTTGCGCCGGGAACTTAAACACCGCGGCGTGCCGCATTTCAAGAAAGCCCATGATCTTCGCGCCGTTGGCGATGAGCGGGTGGGAGGCTTGCGTTTTTCCGCCGATGGCCGGGAGCAAGAACTGGGCTGCGATCTGTTGCTGCTGCATATGGGCGTGACGCCGAATGTACAGGTCACCCGTGCCCTGGATCTGGCCCACGATTGGGACGAGGTGCAGCGCTGCTGGCGGCCCCGTTGCGGCCCGGACGGCGAAACTAAAATTTCCGGCATTCGCCTGGCCGGCGACGGCGCCGGCATTGTCGGGGCCGGGGCGGCGGCGGTGCAGGGCCGGCTGGCGGCCTTGGCCGTGGCGCGGGAATTGGGCGGCCATACGGTCACGGATGAGATCGCCGAGGCCGGCGGTGAATTGCGCCGCCGCCTGGCCGCCCGGCCCTTTATCGACAGGCTGTTCGCGCCGGGGAATGAATTTCTCGACCCAGGCGATGACACAATTGTTTGCCGTTGCGAGGAGATCACGGCGGGCGGGATCAGAAGCCTGGCCGAGCAAGGTTGTCAGGACGCCAATCAACTCAAATCCCTTGGCCGGCCCGGCATGGGGCCGTGCCAGGGCCGTATGTGCGGCCTGAGCGTGGCCGAGGTTCTGGCCCGTGCCCGCGGCGTGGCGGTTTCGGAGGTGGGCTATTTCCGTCTGCGCTGGCCGGCCAAGCCGGTGCCGCTTGATGAACTGTCGAAATTCAGCGAGCCGGAAGTCTCGCTAGAAAACGAGGCTGGCGATGGCGGCTGACACCTACGATGCCATCATTGTCGGCGGCGGCCTGCATGGTCTATCCACGGCGATCCATCTGACCAAGGCCGGGCTGCGGGCGGTGGTCGTGGAAAAGGATCATCCCGGCCGCCATGCCTCGGGGGTCAACGCCGGCGGGGTGCGCCGCCTGGGCCGGCATCTGGCGGAAGTGCCGCTATCAGTTGCGGCCAGGGAGATCTGGGAGAATATCTCGGATTTCGTTGGCGATGATTGCGGCTTTGCCGCCTGTGGTCATATCCAGATTGCCGAAACGGAAGACGAACTGGCGCAACAGGCCGAGCGGGTCGCTGACCTGCAAGCGCTGGGTTTCGAGCACGAACGGTTGATTGATCAGGCCGCGCTGCGCGAGATCGTGCCCGCCCTGGCACCGCACTGCCTGGGCGCGATTTGGTGTGCGGAAGACGGCGCCGCCAATCCATATCGCACCACCCAGGCCTATTTCCGCACGGCCCGGGCCCTGGGCGCGCGGGTGGAACTGGGCGCGGCGGTGACGGACATCGTGCGGGTGGGCGGTGATTGGCAGGTGACAACCGCGCGGGGCAACTTTCAAGCACCGGTCCTGGTCAATACCGCCGGGGCCTGGGGCCACCGGGTTTGCCACATGATTGGCGATGAAGCGCCGGTGGAGCCATCGGCGCCCATGCTGATGATCACCGAGCGGGTGGCGCCGTTCATCACGCCGGTATTGGGCGCGGTGGGGCGGAAGCTGTCTTTCAAGCAATACGCCAACGGCACGGTGATGATTGGCGGCGGCCAGCGCGGCCGCGCCGTGCCCGAGAGGAACCTCGCCGAGACCCGTCTTGCCGGCATGGGCAACAGCGCCGTCACCGTCAAGGCCTTGTTCCCGCAATTGGGGCCGGTCAACGTGGTGCGCTGCTGGGCCGGGATCGAGGCTATGATGCCCGACGGCATTCCGGTGATCGGGCCGAGCCAGTCGGCGGAGGGCGCCTATCATGCCTTCGGTTTCTGCGGACATGGTTTCCAGTTAAGCCCGATTGTCGGGCGCTTGCTGACGGAGTTGATCACCACCGGCCAGGCCAGCCTGCCGATCAAGGCCTTTTCCATTCGGCGGTTTTAAAGGCCTTTCCAATATGGCGGCCATTAATTTCTTCTTAATCCCGTGCCTATCCGGTTAACGCAGACACCCACTTCATGTAGGGTGCTTCCAAT
>CAZPWJ010000175.1:0-4810 GCA_964590195.1 uncultured Rhodospirillaceae bacterium
TCCAGGATGATTTCTTCGAGGTCCAGGTTGTCGACGCGGCCACGGATATGCCAGTACCCCAGGGCGAGATTGGCGAGATCGTGGTCCGGCCCAAGGTGCCCTTCTGTTTCAATCAGGGCTATTTCCGGATGCCGGAGGTGACCGCCGAGACCTGGCGCAATTTGTGGTTCCATTCCGGCGATGCGGGTTATTTCGACGAACAGGGCCGGCTCTACTATGCCGACCGCATCAAGGACCGCATCCGCCGCCGCGGTGAAAACATTTCCTCGTTTGAAATTGAACAGGTCCTGAACGACCACCCGGACGTGGTGGAAAGCGCCGTAGTCGGCATTCGCGTCGAGATCGAGGGCACGGGGGGCGAGGACGAGGTAAAGGCCTATATCGTCACCCCCGGCGGCAGGGAGATCGACAATGTTGCCCTGCTGGACTATTGCGCCGAAAACATTCCCCGCTTTGCCGTGCCCCGCTTTATCGAGGCGGTGGAGGAGGTGGCGAAAACCGCCACCGGCAAGATCCAAAAGGAACCGCTGCGTCAGGCTGGCATCACCAACCGCACCTGGGACCGGGAATCGGTAGGCTACAAGATCCCCCGCCGGGTCTAGGGCAGGACGAACCCGTGGTGCAATTGAGCGACGGCGACATCCACAGCCGCGAGGTTTTGGAATGGCGCGGCCTGCATATCCTGCACGGGCGCATGTCGTCCTGTTCGCAGAAGTTACGAATATTCCTCAACCTCAAAGGCATCGAATGGCAGGGCCACGAGATGGACCTGGCGAAAAGCCAGACCTATTCCGACTGGTTCCTTGGCATCAATCCGCGCGGCCTTGTGCCGGTCCTGGTCTGGGATGGCGCCGTGCATATTGAAAGCAACGACATCCTGACCTTGTTGGACGAGGCTTTTCCCGAGCCTCGCCTGATCCCGCTGGAGCAGGCGGCGGAAATCACCGCGCTTTTGCGCCACGAAGATGAGCTGCATCTGGATTTACGCACGCTGAGCTTTCGCTTTGTCATGGGACGCACGGCCTCGAACAAGACGCCGGAGATGCTGGCCCGCTATGACGACGGCAGCGGCACCATCAACGGCCAACCCGACCATGACAGCCGGGCACCGGAAATTGATTTCTACCTGCGTCTCGATAGCCAAGGCATACCCGATGCCACGGCGCGCGCCTCGGCGGCGAAGTTCCGCGCCGCGTTCGATGATCTGGATCAGCGGCTGTCGTCGGCGCCCTTTTTCATGGGCCTGGACATCACGGTCATGGATATCGCCTGGTTCGTTTATGCCAGCCGGCTGCAATTCGGCGGCTATCCTTTTGCCAGCCTGCATCCACGGGTCCATGCCTGGCGGGAAAAACTGGCCGAGGACGAGCGCTTCTCGCGCGAGGTCGAACCACCGGCGCCGGTACTCGAAACCATCGCCCGCAATCATCGAGAATGGCGGACGACCGGCTCCATGTTGGCGGATATCGCGGGTTTTTAGAGCCTATGACTCCCGCCGGTATTGCTTACAGAAATCCAGATAGGCCTTGAAATATTCGCCAATCTTGCCGCCTGTGGTGACCCGGCTGGAATCCCTGGGTACGAAGACCTTGCGTACCTGAAACAGCCAATGGCGGCCATTGCGCACGTATTCGTCCTCGTACCAGCCTTGCAGATTGTTGTAGATCGCCTCCGGCCGGAGCAGGAATTCGTTCAATTCGCACTTGCCGGTCGCACGGTCGCCATCCACGTCGATCATCACGTTGGTCATGACGTGGTGCAGTCCGGGAATGGTCCGTTGCAGCCCGGCGGCGAAATCGCGTAACTCGTCCCGCCCCTCGACGATCACTTTCATGACTGGAATTTCAAACCGTCCATCCTCGGCGAATAACGCAGCCCAGTCACCGGGATCGGAAGTCTCGTAATCGGCGGCGAAGGCGTAGCGGCCCAGCAGGTCCTGGATCATCACCCTGTCGGCGGCTTCCTGAATGTATCTCTCGTCCAAGGCCATGGCCTGCAAACCTTTCTAATTCACCGCGACGGCGTCGCCCAAGGTCGGGCCGATTTCGCCATTGATGACCAGATCGGCGTATTGATCCAGGTCCGTGGGCTCGCGGTTCAGAATGACCATTCCGGAACCGTTTTGTTTTGCCATGACTGGGAAACCCGCCGCCGGATAGACCACCAGCGAGGAGCCGATGGCGATGAACAGATCACAGGCCAGGGTTTCCCGCTGGGCTCGGGCCATCTCGTCCTCGGGCATGGATTGGCCAAACGAAATGGTCGCGGTTTTCATATACTCGCTGCCGCAGCCGGTGCAGATCGGCATGGTTTCATCCGCCAGGAAGGCTTCCTTGATGGGGTCGAGTTCATGGCGCAGGCCGCAGCCCAGACACTTGGCATAGGTGGCGTTGCCATGCAGTTCTATGACCTGCATGTCCGGAACGCCCGAGGCCTGATGCAGGCCGTCAACATTCTGAGTAATAACGGCGGAAACCTTGCCCGTATCCACCAGCCGGGCGACGGCGCGATGGCCGCGGTTCGGCTCGGCGGTGGTCATGGTCCGGTCCATGGCGAATTTGCGCCGCCATGATTCCCGGCGCATTTCCTCCGATGCCATGAAATCGCTGAATTCTATCGGTTTGTATTTGGTCCACAAACCGCCGGGAGAGCGAAAATCAGGGATGCCTGACTCGGTGCTGATCCCCGCGCCGGTAAAAATCACCACGCTTTCGGCCGCCTCGAGTAACTCCTGTAACCGCTGTACATCGTTCTTGTCCGCAAAAGCCATCTCGCTACTCCTAACCCAGTGTTTCCAGGAACAGCGCCCGGTAATCGTCCGCTGTCAGGGCTTTCGGATTGGTCGCCGTGGTATGATCCGCCATCGCGTGCGGGATCAGCGGCTCAATCATCGCCTCGTCCAGGCCCATTTCGCGCAAATTGGCCGGCAGACCGAGGCGGGCGTTCAGGGCCGCGACTTCCTCGGCCAGGTCGGCGGTCGCCGGCAGGCCCCAGATCTGCTTGATCCATTCATACTTGTCGCCCACCGCATCGGCGTTGTAGCGGATGACCGCCGGCAAACAGACCGCATTCAAGGTGCCGTGATGCAGGATCGGATCCTGGATCGAGCCCAGGGGATGGGACATGCCGTGCACGGCGCCCAGGCCCTTTTGAAAGGCCATGGCGCCTTCCATTGATGCCATCATCATCTGCCAGCGTGCCTCCGGGTCGCTGCCATCGGCCACCGCCTGTTCGATGAAGCGAATGGCCCGGCCCAGGCCATCGGTGGCGATGGCGTCCGCCGGCGGGTTGATGGCGGAACCGCAAAAGGTCTCGAAGCAATGGGCGAAGGCATCCATTCCCGTGCCGGCGGTCAACATTTTGGGCATAGAAAAAGTCAGTTCCGGATCGCAGATAGCCACCTTGGGGATCACGTGCGGGCTGCCAAAGCCCAGTTTTCTGCCATCGTTCAGGATCATGATGGCGCCCCGGCCAACCTCGCTGCCGGTGCCGGCGGTAGTCGGAATGGCGATCACCGGCGCCATTGCCGCCGTGATCTTGGGCGCCCCGCCCATGATCGACATATATTCCGACAACTCGCCCGGATGTGTCGCCATCAAGGCAATGGCCTTGGCCAGATCCATGGAAGAGCCGCCGCCGATACCGATCAAACCGTCACAGCCGGCTTCCCGGTATTGCGCCAGGGCCACGGTCATGGCCACTTCCGTTGGATTTTCCGGCGTTGCATCAAAGATTTCCGCCGGGCATTTCTCGGGCAGATGCTCCATGACCTTATCCAGCAGGCCCACCGCGCGCACACCCTTGTCGGTGACCAGTAATGGCCGGGTCATGCCCAGTTCGGCCATTTCCGCCGCCAATAGTTGCACCGCGCCGAAATCGAACTGAATCTTTGTCAAATAAGTGATGGTCGCCATGGTTGTTCCCTCTTACGCAATTCTTGATTCGTTTGACGGCTCGTCGCATCATCGCGCCCCGCCAATGGTGCTGGCAAGAGGAAGCTATGGAGAGGAACCCCAAAAGCCAAGAAAATTGCACTCAGGCATCTGCCTATAAGATCGAAACAACAAGGCCTAGAACGAAGAAATGGCCGCGTCGATCATTGTTGATCAGGGCGCGGCCATTCCTAATGGTGAGGGCTGCGGATGGGGGGCCGCAGCCCTCGGCGCTTGCAGGGGATTGCAGCGCCAGGGGACTCTGCGGTGGAAATCCTTGGATAACCACCTGACTGCCGTTGTCACATTCTGCTGGTGCTCGAACCAGCCTGGGGAAGACATTCAGCAGCGAATTCCACTAAAAGATATCTGCGGGGTGGGCATTTGACATTGATCTAGGTCAAGCCTGCCATTTTTTTAACCTGGCGATGCTTCGCGTACCGGTTCAGTGCCGCTTCGAAAGCGTTCGGCCATGCGGTCCCACCTACTTGCGCCGATCCCCATCATCGCGCTCATCCTCCGCCTTGGCTTCGCTATAAACGCCGCCCAAAACGCGCGCCAACTGGCCCCGGCCCTGCTCCAGCGCCTGCTCCACGGCCCAGAGCATCTTATCGGAAAGACGGCGCACATAGCGGTCCTTGCCATTTATCTGACGGACACATTGGCGCACCTTCAACCAATAGAGCACCTCTTCCATGCTGCCCTCGTCGAGGATCTGGATCATTTTTTCCGTGGTCGCATTCTCGACCTCTTCGCCATGCAGCGCGATTAATTCATCCGCGGCCTGGCGGATTTCAGAATCAAATTCCTTAGGTGATGTTTGCTCCGTGCCTATCCGGTTGACGCAGACACCCGCTACATCTAGTATCTGTCCATTA
>CAZPWJ010000176.1:0-2920 GCA_964590195.1 uncultured Rhodospirillaceae bacterium
AGCACCCTACATGAAGTGGGTGTCTGCGTTAACCGGATAGGCACGGATCATTCTAAAAAAGTTTGACGCCGCCCCCATTCATTTCATATGGATAGTTGACGCGTGAATCACTTGGCTCCACTGACCATCGTGGAGCGAAGGGTGGAATTTATCGCGGGGGCTATAATTGCTTCGACGACGAACTTTGCAATCGGTGCCGCGCCACTGAATTCTTTGATATCATACCTTGGATATCTCAGCGGGATATCTCAGGGGGTGCCGGCATGGACCGTGAATAACAAATTGAAAACGACACATGTTGAAAACGACACAGAGGAGGACCAAGAATGTCGCTTAAAGGAACCAAGACCGAACAGAATTTGAAGGATGCCTTCGCCGGCGAAAGCCAGGCCAACCGGCGCTATCTGTATTTCGCGCAAAAGGCCGATGTGGAAGGCTACAACGACGTTGCCACCGTGTTCCGCTCCACCGCGGAAGGCGAGACCGGTCATGCCCACGGCCATCTGGAATTTCTGGAGGAAACGGGCGATCCCGCGACCGGGGAGCCCATCGGCACCACCGCGCTGAACCTGAAGGCCGCCGTGGCCGGCGAGACCCATGAGTACACGGATATGTACCCTGGTATGACCCGGACCGCGCGGGAAGAAGGCTTCGACGAGATCGCCGACTGGTTCGAGACCCTGGCCAAGGCTGAAAAAAGCCATGCCGGCCGTTTCCAGAAGGCCCTCGATACACTCGACGACTAAAGCATCTAGATGCTAACAGGGAGGGGGAGCCGCGCAGGTTCCCCCTTCTTTTCGGTTTGAGTAAATTATTGGAATTATTCCAATCTAATTAGTCGAGAGGTATCGGTATGAGTAAGGAAGGCAGCCTGGAGGCCCCGACCCGCCATCCCATTCCCTGGACAGAGCCAGATTTTCTTGATGACGGCAAGATCGACGATGAACTGCGCCGGGTCTTTGATATCTGTCACGGCTGCCGGCGCTGCTTCAATCTCTGCGATTCCTTTCCCCGCCTGTTCGATCTGATCGACGACAGCCCGTCCGGCGAACTGGACACAGTGCACTCCAACGATTTCAAGCCGGTGGTGGACGCCTGCACCTTCTGCGACATGTGCTACATGACCAAGTGCCCCTATGTACCGCCGCACGAGTTCGACCTGGATTTCCCCCATTTGATGCTGCGCTACCGCGCCGCCGAACATGCCAAGGGCCAGGTTGGCTTTCAGCGGAAACAACTGGCCCAGACCGACCGTAACGGTAAATGGGCCGCCAAGGTTTCGGGCCTGGCCAACTGGGCCACGGCGGAAGGCAACCACGGCATGCGCAACATGCTGGGCGATCTGGCCGGCATTCATCCCGGCGCAGCCCTGCCGAAATATCATGGCCAAACCTTCGCGGACCGGGCCGGCGAAGTTCCCAACCTGAACACCAATGCTCCCGGCAATGGCCGCAAGGCGGTGATCTATGCCACCTGCTTCGCCAACTATAACGAACCAGCCATGGGCATGTCCGCGCGTTCGGTGCTGGCGCACAACGGCGTCGCCACGGAAGTGGTCTATCCATCGTGCTGCGGCATGCCCTTGTGGGAACAGGGCAATCTGGAAGCGGTGGCGGAAAACGCCAGAAAGGTCGCCGGCGAAATGGCGGCATGGATCGAGGGGGGCCATGCCATCATCGCCCTGGTGCCGTCCTGCGCCCTGATGCTGAAGAGCGAATGGCCGTTGCTGCTGCCCGATGACGAGGCGGTACAACGCCTGGCCGCGAACACCTACGACATCACCGAATACATGGTGGCCCTGGCCAAGGAAGACGGCCTGGCGGATGGCTTGGCGCCGTTGGGCGGCAACGTGACATTGCATATGGCATGCCACGCACGGGCCCAGAACATGGGCCAGAAAGGCGCCGAGATGCTGCGCCTGATCCCGGAGACGGAGGTCGCGGTGGTCGAACGCTGCTCGGGCCACGGCGGCGCCTGGGGTATTATGAAGGATAATTTCGAAGTGGCATTGAAAGTCGGCAAGCCCGCCGCCCGTCAGGCCTTGAAGGCGGCTACGGGCGAGGCTGACTGGGTGGTCTCCGAATGCCCCCTGGCCGCGACACACCTGCGCCAGGGCATGGAACAGTTGGCCCCGGAACCTGACGAAGTGCCGCGCACCGTGCCCCATCCCATCATCTTGCTGGCCCAGGCCTACGGCTTGGCCGACGAAGACACGAGCGCATCATGAGCATCAAACACAGCATCAGCCGCGACGACATCATTCCGTTGGAGATTTATGGCCCCGAGCGTGCGGAACGGCGCCGCGCCGTGATCGCCTACAAGCGCCCCCGGCGCCTTGAAGTCGGCCCCTTCGCCTCCCTTTATTTCGAGAACCCCACCACCATGCTGTCGCAAATACAGGAGATGCTGTGGATCGAAAAAGGCGGTGATGAACAGCTGGCCGACGAACTGGCGGCTTACAACCCGTTGATCCCGCAAGGCCAAGAGCTAGTCGCCACGTTAATGTTCGAGATCGCCGACGAAACCCGCCGCGATGCCATCCTCACCACCCTGGGCGGCATCGAGGATACGGTCAGCCTGGAGGTCGATGGGCAGAAAGTCGTTGCGGTGGCGGATGTGGAAGACGGCATCGAACGCACCAGATCGGACGGCAAGACATCGTCCGTGCATTTTCTGCACTTCCCCTTTCAGCCCGCGCAAATCACCGCCTTCCGCCAGCCCAACGCGCGCGTCATCGCCGCCATTGAACATCCCGCCTACGGCCACATGGCCGTGCTGCCCGAAGCCACGCGAGAGGCGCTGGCCGGGGATTTCGACTAGGCCATTTTGCCTCACCCGCCCATGTATGCCAGTCTCTGCGCCAAGTTGACCGCATGGACAAAGGCAGGCGAGGGTTAAATGGCGAATTTTGTTCTTATTC
>CAZPWJ010000176.1:2930-4652 GCA_964590195.1 uncultured Rhodospirillaceae bacterium
GGCTCGTTTCAGGGTAGCTGGGTCTGGCAGCCCACCACCAAGCTATTGCGCGAGGCCGGACACACCGTGCATGCGCCGACCATGGATGGCTGTGCCGAGCGGCGCCATGGCCTGCATGGCGGCATTACCGCCACCACCATGGCGCGGGAGCTCGCCGATCTGCTGTTTTACGAGGACCTGGACGACGTCATTTTTGCCACGACGTCATCAGGGGGCATAGTCATGTCAAAGGTGGCCGAAATGGTGCCGGAGAAAATCAAGCGTCTGGTCTATATCGATGCCCTGGCGCCACAGCCGGGCGAGACCGTCAAGGACATCGTCATCGTGGCGCCGAACCAGCCGCCCAATGTCGAGACCGAATTCGCCGCCGGACCGAACCGCCAGGGCATGGCCGAGCGTCTGTTCGCCGACCTGGAACCGGACCTGAAGGAATGGGCCCTGAACCGGGCCACCCTGCACCCGAAAGCCGGCAGCGCCGCCGATCTGGACAAGTTCTGGGCCCAGTCATGGCCGGCCACGGTGATCTATTGTACCGGCAGCGTCAATCCGTCCGAGGCGCACCAGCGGCGTACGGCTGAAAAACTGAGCGCCGACTGGCTGACCATGGACGCGGGCCATTACCCCATGTTGAGCCATGGGGAGGAGATGACCCGGCTGCTATTGGCGGAAGCGGCGAAGTAGGTGCTTAACTAAGCATCCTTGATGGCGCCGCGGACGGCGGCCACCAGTTCGTCGGTCAGTTCGATATTCGGGTGGACCTCCGCCGCGTGGGCCTGGATATTGGCCATGACGCCGTCCTCGGTCTCGGCGCTGGTGGCCCAGTCGCAGTCCACGCCCACATCACGGCAAGTATATGTTTTCGTCATAACGGCTCTCCCTTGTTGCTTGGTTTTTCTGGCACCCTAGTTGCGCGTTAGGGTCAGGTCCTCGATTTGACCGCCGGCGCGGCGGACCTGTAATTCGATGGCTTCGCCCGACGCATGGTCCCGGACAACGGCCTGCAATGTGCCAAAGACGTCCACTTCCTGACCGTCCGCCGACACGACGGTGTCGCCATGGTGCAGCCCGGCCTTGCCGGCGGCGCTATCCTGGGGCGGCGAATGTACGAATACGCCGGCCTCCACATTGGCCGCACCCGCCCAGGCGGTTCCTTGCACATGCCGGCTGGACACGGCGCACAGGCAGATCCCATGGCTGCAACAGGGACAGGAGCATTGGCAGGACAGGCCTTCCCGGTCCAGTTCCCACAACACCACATCATGCAACAGCCGGTTCATGGCGTGCAGGGCCTTGGCATGGTTTTGCGCGTTTCGTTGACCAAGATCATCGGTCTCGCCCTGGGGCGTGGGCGAACCATGGGCAAAGCGCCGGGCCAGAACCTGCATCCTGGCATAGCCCATCAGCACCTTGATAACCGCCAAATGCGCATGCCTAAGCGGATCGTCGAATTCAACATCCGGGACGCCGCCGCCGGCGATAGTTTCGAGACGCGCCGCCAGCGCCCGCCCCTGGTCCTTTATCAAGGCGTGGAATTCACCGGCAATGGCCGCGGTGCCCGCGTGATCGCTTTGTAACAGCGCTTCCAGGGCGGTCTCGGCCTCCCCCTCGAGCGTCACCACATGGGCCATGTGCTGGTGCAAATAGTCCGCCCCTGGTTTCTCCGGCATGTTCCAACCGTGCCTATCCGGTTGACGCAGACACCCGCTACATCTAGTATCTGTC
>CAZPWJ010000177.1:0-4639 GCA_964590195.1 uncultured Rhodospirillaceae bacterium
CAGTGGCGAGGGCTCTGTCGCCACCGTGACACACGCCATCAAACAGGGCGTCGACCACTATATGGTCAAACCCATCTCCTCGAAGGACCTGGGCACCACCATCGAAAACCTGATCGGGCATCCGCCGCAGCAGATCAAGACCGACAACTACATCGGACCCTGCCGCCGCCGCCTGCCCCAACGCGTCTACGGCCCTTACGCTGGGCCCGACCGCCGCGGCGAGGAACACGCCCAAGCGGTTTGAAAACGGCTGCCCAAAATCAGCGGTTTTGCCCTAGTTACGCGGCTTCGAGCGGTCCATTTTACCGCCGGTGCGCTGCCAGTGCGGATCGCCACCGACCGCCTCCACCGCCCGGTTCCATTTCAGCTCGGCATGGGCTTTTTGTTTCCGGTCCGCGACCCACTCCAGCAGCAGCGCGTGCACGGGTCCCCGCTTTCTTGGCCGCATGTCCTGAATGCCTCGGGCGAGGTTTTCGGCGACCGCGATTTGTTCCGCCACCCAGCCGTCGATTTCCGGCTCGGCAACCTGGCTTTTGACGTAGTCCGCGATGCGCCGCCACTGGTCGGCCCGAGGCAATTCGGTGCCGGGGTGGATCGGCGTCGCGTGAAGCCGCTTGTGGATCTCCCGCCAGCGCCGGAATTGATAATCAAGCGGATCTCGATCCGGCGTCGCGTCCATCTGGTGTCTCCCGCAACTCCAAGCGTCCAAATTCAACCGAACCAGCGCAACATGACTTTGTCGCCACGCTCCAGGCGGCGGACAATGAACGCGCGGGTCTGCTCGAAATTCTCCGAACGGTCCCTCAGCCAATTCAGCACGGCAGCCGAAAACAAAAGGGTCAGGCCGATTTCCTCCACCGACTTTTGCCGTCCCGTCGCGTCAAGCCGCGCGGCCTCACGGAGCCACTGCACCCGCCGGCTGGTCGCCACAACCAACGCGGCCTGCAGGTGGATATGGTTGGGCTGCAGTTTGTAGGAGAGAATGTCCCGCAGCATGCGGCGGCGTCCGCCCAACGCCGTCAACCAGGCGATCAGGGCCGCTTCGATGCGTTCGGGCGGCGATTTTTCGGGCAGGTCCGCCCGTTCGGCAATCGCGAGCATGGCGTCGTCGGCGCGGCCCAGCCAGGCGTCGGCCACCGCATCCAGATCCGGATAATGCGCCCGGATTTCAGGCAACGTCACGCCCAATCGCGCCGCGACCTCGCGCAATCGCACGGCGGACCAGCCGAGCTCATCGGCGATTTCCACCGACGCGTCGACGATGCGGTCTTGTAAAGGCTGTTTGCGGGGCATGTTCGGTCCAGACCTCAAATGGATGTCGGACGGACACCATTCTATGCCGGAACGGCCCGAATCGAAACAAGAAGTGACCGCATGTCAGGTTGGCCTCAATGCTCTCCGAAATATTTGGTCAGTTCGGGCGGGAGATCTTCCGTATCGACCTGGAAGAGTTCAAGGAGCACGTCATCGGGCGCCGCACACATGATATAGCGCCAAAAACCGAACTCGCGGATATCGCTGCGAAAGACCGCGCCGTGAGCGCGCATATGCGCCACTAAACCCGGCAGGTCTTCACTACGGTAGCCTAGATGATGAACGGCGCTCTTCAGACCCCGCGGCAGCTGCTCATAGAAATGCAGCCGCCCTGTACCGAGCTGCATGAAGACGTTCCGGGCGCCGCCGAAATCACCGTCAAAGGCCACCTCGCCGCCCAGCATCGTCCGGTACCATTCGACACTCGCGGAAAGGTCGCTGGCGAATAGGTGAGCGTGGTGCAGACCGCTCATCGTTTCATCCTCCATCTACCGGGATACCGATTTCTGTTACCATGTCCACGGGAGTACACGCCATGTCGAAAAACGGATTGACGCGCAGAGCCCTCATTCTTTCGGCGCCTTCACTGCTCATGCCGGCGGCGGCATTGTCGGCCGCCAAACCAACGCCGAGCGGTACCGAGGGCCCGTTCTATCCGACGAGCATACCGGACGACAACGACGCCGACCTTGTCCGCGTGGAAAACGCCTTGCGCGAGGCGGGCGGCGACATTCTTCATCTCGGCGGGCGGGTGCTGGACACAAAAGGGCGGCCTGTCGGCGCAGCGCGGGTTGAAATCTGGCAGTGTGATGTGAACGGGGTATATCTCCACTCGGGTGACCGCAGACACGGCTCGCGTGACAAGGCCTTTCAGGGCTTCGGCCATACCCTGGCCAATTCCGACGGCGGTTTCAGCTTCCGCACTATCGTCCCTGTCCCCTACCCCGGCCGTACGCCGCATATTCATGTGAAAGTGCTGCTCAAAGGCCGTCACGTCCTGACCACTCAGCTTTACAAGGCGAACCATCCCCAAAATGCGGGAGATTTTCTCTTCCGCCGCCTCGGTCCCGGTGCGCAGCACCGGGTTTCAATGCAGATCGAGCCGCGCACGGGCTCGCCGCGACCAACGTTCGAGACGAACGTCAATCTCGTGGTCCGCACCTAGAGCCGGCGGCGGGAGACATTGCCGCGATATTTTGGGAATGAAAGATGGCGACCCCGGCAGGAGTCGAACCTGCAATCGTCCGGCCGATGCCAACAACAGATGTGAGCTTGTGCGTATCAAGGTTGAGCCCTGGGACACAGCTGATGTTGAGCCGGACTACAGCTCTTGTTTCCCACCTTGACATCGTGCTGAATCGAGCCCAATCCATCCACTGGCCCCGGTCCGGCGAGGTCTCTATAGTTAGCGGATAAGCTCCTGGGAGTTGGTGAATGACCAAGTCAAAGATTACGGCTATTGCGACGGTATCGCTATTGATGTTCACACCAGTCGCCGGTATCGCAGGCGATTTTGTGACAAACCAAAAAACTGTGCCTTATCCCCCTTTGGTCACAGATATTCAGCAGCCAAATCAGAACACTATTCAACACGCCACATCGGCGCGCGGCGCAGCGGCGGGCGCCAGCGGATTTCCCGCGCGTCCAGACGGCGCGGTTGGGATTGGTGCGAGTGTCCTAACCACGATCGGCGTATTAGGGATCATTGGTTTTGCGGTTTCTGCAGGCTTGCCAGAAAGCAGTTCCACGAGTGACGGTTCGGCGAGCAACTCAAGCGCCGTTTCGACACAGTAGGGTCCGACTGCCTGGGAAACTACTCGCGCCCGGCCCGCAGGGATACGAACCTGGGCCTCGGCACATCCGAATAGTAGGATCGCTCCGGGGTAGGGTTTCGGCCTTACGTTTCGAATAAGCGCTGCGGATTGGATACGACCATCAAGTGGTTCCGGGAGCCACCACAGGCGCCGCAAGGCCTGAATTGATCAGATGTCTTGCGTTTTCGTCAGAGAGACCGGTTGGTTCCTGTCCAATCCATATCGCCTCCAAAATAAAAAGTGCGGCGAAACAACCTGCCAGAACCACAAACGCTATGACAGCAAGGGCAATGCTAATCACCATCTCTCCTACAAGAGGTCCAGCTAAGACGGGGCCGGCTGGGGTACAACTGGCTACCCCCAGTAAAATCAATGACAGAAGCGCTTGTACGATAAAGAAAACAGCTGCTATCCCGGCAGTAATCAGAACGGCAGTAAAGATGTCTCGTATTAATTGTTTGGTGTCGGGGCCAACTTCCTTCTCCTTCTGCGCCGATTGAACCAATTGGTTCCACTGGCTTTTGGAGATTTTTGCCACGTCTGCCCATACTTTTGGGTCGTCATGCTGCTTTATCAAATCGGGGAAAGCGGCTTTGATTTCTTGAAATGCGGCTGTCGCATCTATTTGCTCGTGATAACCCAAAATCGCACGAGCTACATCGACCCCATTGTTTGCAACCAATGATACAACTGGAGGCACAAAGGCCGCGCCCGCTGATATCGAATATCCCATATCGTGTTGATAGTTAAGGCCAATGGTCACGGCCATCCCGGCAACGGATTGAGAATTTTTTAGGTCGGCCTGTGGAATAACTCCCGCGGAAACCATGGATTCGACGAATCTTTGGGTATCGGTCCATCCTTTCTTGCGGTCTTTGTCCCAAGTTACCATGAGGGGGTCCCATTGGGCGGGCGTCACGTCCGTGAAGTATTTCCATTCCTTGTCATGAGGAACGAATTGAATGAAATCGGCTAATCTTTTGGCGACATGCGGATACTTATCCTTTAAGTCCGGCCAAGCTATTGCGCCGAGAGGCATCCTACCAACAGACATGTCAGAAATCCCTTTTCTTCCGATGAAGAATTGATAACTTGCTATGCAGATAGCTTTGTACGATTACGCGAATAAAGCTTTATCTGATTCAATCACCATGTCAACGCGCGCAATCTGTAGGGACACCACCCATGAACAGATACCTACCGGTCATTGTCGGCGCTGAGAACTGGTACATCCCGGCTTGGGGTATCGTCGTCACAACTTGATCGCCCATTTATGCGCCGGTATAGCCTCGGCACATCAAGGAACTCGCTGAACTGAACCAATCGACAGGAACCCATTCTATTCGAGCCCTCTTCGTACTTTTGAATCTGCTGGAAAGTGAGGCCAAGGGCCCCGCCCCAGCTGAAATAGCTCTGGGCAGGAGAAATTTTACTTTATTTCAATGTGTTAAGTGGCGACCCCGGCAGGACTCGAACCTGCAACCGCGGGATTAGAAATCCCGTGCTCTATC
>CAZPWJ010000178.1:0-4590 GCA_964590195.1 uncultured Rhodospirillaceae bacterium
GCCTGCAGTTCCTGGACCTGATCCAGGAGGGCAACATCGGCCTGATGAAGGCGGTGGACAAGTTCGAATACCGCCGGGGTTACAAATTCTCCACCTACGCCACCTGGTGGATCCGTCAGGCGATCACGCGCTCGATCGCCGATCAGGCTCGCACCATCCGTATTCCGGTGCATATGATCGAGACCATCAACAAGCTGGTCCGTACCTCGCGCCAGATGCTGCATGAAATCGGCCGCGAGCCGACGCCGGAGGAACTGGCCGAAAAGCTCGGCATGCCTCTGGAAAAGGTCCGCAAGGTGATGAAGATCGCCAAGGAGCCGATCAGTCTGGAGACGCCGATCGGCGACGAGGAAGATTCGCACCTGGGCGATTTCATCGAGGACAAGAACGCGGTGTTGCCCGTGGATGCGGCCATTCATTCCAATCTGCGCGAAACCACGACACGGGTTCTGGCATCCTTGACGCCGCGCGAGGAACGGGTTCTGCGCATGCGTTTCGGCATAGGCATGAACACCGATCACACCTTGGAAGAGGTCGGCCAGCAATTCTCGGTCACCCGGGAACGCATCCGCCAGATCGAAGCCAAGGCCTTGCGCAAATTGAAGCATCCGTCCCGCTCGCGCAAACTGCGCAGCTTCCTGGATACCTAGACCCTTCGGTTGCCTGGCCAGCCCGCTCCCCCTCCCGGTCACCCACGGGATTATCCTCAATGGGTGGCCGGGAGAGGGCGCGGGCTGGCGGTGCCGCAACGCGAGATTATAGAGTTACGGGCCTGTAGCTCAGTTGGTTAGAGCCGGCCGCTCATAACGGTCTGGTCGCTGGTTCGAGTCCAGCCGGGCCCACCACCCTTACTTTTGGGGTTAATGTTTTCAATTACTTAGCCCCTGTTTTGTCTAACTGGCCCTCAAGGTTAGACAATTTTTGTTCTATTTTTGTCTCCGATACCGTGGCGATGGCGGCGTCCGCGAGGCCAATCTGCGCGGCATCCTTGATATAGCGTTCAACCTCTCTCAGGCTCTTGTGGCCCGTGACAGCGGCAATCTGGGGCGCTGTGCACCCGGCCTCGGCCAGACGCCTTGCAGCGGCCTTACGAAGCCCGTGAGCGGAGCAATGATCGGGTAGTCCAGCGGCCCTTACCTGTTTCCTGAACCAGTTGCCGAAACCAGCGGCGGTGAAGGGTTTGCCGAACTCGGTGACCAAAAACGTCAGGTTATCCAGGATATGGGCGTTCATGACGGCTTGCAGGTTCGGGTGGATAGCGACGGCCAATTTGGTGCCGGTCTTCACCTGTTGCAGATGAATGCGGCCATCGCGGATATGCTGGCGGCCCATGCCGACAACATCACTGCGCCGTTGGCCGGTATAGAGCAACAACGCCAGCGCCAGCCGTGGGCGGCTGTCCAGCGGGTGCGCCGCCTCAAATAGGGCAATCTCGTCTTCGTTCCAGGTATGGTAGCCGCTGCTCTTGGTTGTCTTGATTTTTACGCCGATAGTCGGGTCGTCGCGACGGTAACCGGCATCTATGGCAACCACCATCAGGGCCCGGAGTGCATTTCTGAAATGGCGCCCGGCAGCCGGCAATTTCTTCTCCACCATGCGGGTGATGTCTTCGCGCTGTAGCGTGGAAACCCGCTTATTGCCATGCTGCTCGCGGAACCGTTCCAGAATGTTGCGCCGCTGCGTCTTGCTCGAATCGGCCAAACTGACCCAGGCCACCGAACGGTAATATCTCACGATAAGGTCTGAAATGCTGCCGGGCACGGTGCGCGAGGCTCCTATCTCCAGCGGCTCACCATCGCGCCATGCGCGGTATTCGTTTTCGAATTCCTCTGTTCCGGGTTGGGCCTTGAAGTAGTGGCTTGGCATCCCCTTCCGGCGGGCCCGGGTGCGCCATTTCCCGTGCCGGTCCTGAAATTCTGAGACATGTTTAGGTAGGCCGCGCCGTTTCATGCGTCGCTCCATTCGTCGCTATTGTCCGCATCGCCATCCGTGGGCAACGCGGTGATTGCCTCATCAATTTCCAGCCGATCCCAGATTTTACGGGTATCGATACGCTTTGGCTTGGGCATCCTGCCATCTTCCACCATCTCGTCAAACTTGGTGGGCCCGACGCCGACATAGGCCGCTGCTACCGGGCGCCTTAAGCCGCGCGGGGTAAGTGGCAGTATGTCATCGGGGCGGTTCATCTACGCCGCCTTGTACAATTCCGCGAGGGCGATGAAGATTTCGCCGGGAAAGCTGACGTTGTGTTGTCTTGCGGCCCTGCGGAATTTTGTGTTCGTCTTTTTCCCGGTAAATGTCTGAAATTCACCAGCAACATTTTCGGTTTCATTTATGCGGCGCGGCGATTCGCGTCCATCGGCCAGCTTGAAGTATCGAACAGCGCTCTCACCCAACATTTGGATCGCCGCAACTCTGCCCACGGGGTTGATGCTGATCTGTTCGACGTGCCAGGAAACAATAATCTCACCCTTCGGCTTCTGAGCCATCCGTATTAGTCCAGTTATCGCCGCCAGAAGCGATTTACCGCTGATGTATGCCTTGGGGCTGCCCTTGGTTTCAATTGCCTTAAAGCGTTTGGGGCGGCCAATGAGCACGGGGCGCAGTTCATCGGGCATCTTGTCTTCGTAGCCTTCGAACCAAAGGCAATGCAGGTCTTGCAGGTTCGTTACAAGCGCCGGAGCCGCTTTTGTGTTTGGCGCCGCCAGACCCAGAATCATCCGCGCGGCATATTCTTCATCGACCGCAACCGCGCCAATGCCGCTACGACCACCCGTGCCTCTTTTGCGAAAGCCCGCATTCTCAAGCCAGCGGTTGATATTGCGAGTCTCCGCATTGGTCGCGCCGGTTATCTCGGCCAGCGCACCCGCCAAGTGTGCGGGGGAAATCGGCATATGGTGCGGCTCCATTTATTGTGAATACCGACACAATATAACATGCCCAGCGGCCCCGCAAGTTATTATGCACGCAGTCACAATAAATGCGTGTTCCGGCGCCAATTTTGGGCGGCATCAGGGATGTTGTCGGCGAAGCAGTGATTGCTTGATGCAGATGGACTCAGGGCGTCCGTACAGCCCGATCTTGTGTGTTTATGCTGTCCAGGTAGGCGCGGGCAACCACCTGCCAAACGTCACAACCGCCACCATTTAGATAATCGCCTCCACCATTCAAAGAGCCGTCCATTCCAACGCGTGCGCCCAATTCATAGGTTTGATAATCAAGTTTATCGGCACCCAGGGCAGTGCAGATCGATGTTCTCTAATTGCGGCCCCTCCGACAAGGGCTAGTTTTTGTGTCACACCGGGCTCGTGGTTCTCTCCGAGGTCAGCACCGAAAGATGGGCTGCTTCATGATGGTGTCGGGGACTGGATGTCTACAAAGGTCCGCTGCGAAGTCCGTACGTATTTGTGGTTCGGCATCGACATCTGTCGCGAGATCATCCTGCCTCCGTCCCGGTGGGACAGCTGTCCGTTCTACTCGAACGGATTGGGTGTTTCTATCCGATCATGCGGCCATTTCCTCCGTGCTCCAGGCGAAGGTCGTGCCATCGCGCCACAGTCGCAGCATCACCACGGCGATCTTGCGCGCCGCCGCAACTGCGGCCTTCTTGAAGCCCTTGCGGGCGACCAGACGCACCGCCCATGCCTTGAGCGGCGAGAACCGTTGCACCCGGTTGATCAGCACGCTGGCAGCCTCGTACAGCAGTTTGCGCATGGTTGCATCACCACGTTTGGAGATGCGGCCCGAGTAGTCAACCTCGCCCGATTGGTGTCGCCTGGGCGTGAGACCCAGATAGGGTCCAACATCAACCGCCTTGGCAAAGCGGCTGACATCGTCAACGGTGGCGATGAAGCTGAGGGCCACGATCGGCCCGACACCCGGCACTGTCCTTAGCCGCCGAGCCAGCGCACTATCGCGGGCAATCGCCACAAGTTCGTTATACAGCGCCACCGCTTCCGCACAGGCCACCTCGTGGACCGTGAGTAGAGTCTCCGCCAGCCTCTCAAGGGCAGGAATGCCCACCACCGCGGCCTTGACCTGCTCACGGAAGCTGGCCCGCTGGCGCCCTTGCGTCATCGGGCCAAGCCGGATCCCGTAGGTCTTAAGCACGCCCCGCACCTGGGCCTCGATATCCTTGCGGATCTCGATCAGACGCTCACGCGCGCCCAGCAACACGCGCAGGTGATCGCTGGCTGCGCTCTTGATGTGGACTTCACGGTACCAGCCAATCCGTGACAGCTGCGCCAGGGCTTCAGCATCTGCCCGGTCCGACTTATTCATACGGGCCGAAAGCACCTTATGTGCCGCCCGTGCATCGATACACACCACCGGCGCGCCGCGTGCCGCAAGTTCCCGCGTCAGCCAGATCGACAGCGGCCCACTCTCGTGCACGATACGCTCAACCGCGCCGACATGTTCCTTGATCCAGGACAGGATCGCGCATGCTTCCGTCAGCGCCTTGCCTTCGGCGACAACAGCGCCAGCACCATCAACAACACAGATCGAAACCTCTTTCTGCGATACGTCCAAACCTACATAGCGTGCCTATCCGGTTGACGCAGACACCCGCTACATCTAGTATCTGTCCAT
>CAZPWJ010000179.1:0-4509 GCA_964590195.1 uncultured Rhodospirillaceae bacterium
TTGGAAGCACCCTACATGAAGTGGGTGTCTGCGTTAACCGGATAGGCACGATTTGTTCCACAACAGATGGCAACCTGGAACGGGATCTCAGGATAAGCTCCCCAGCAGAGAAGAATTGTCTGGCGCAAATGACTTGGAATCCACTATGAAATGTACGACCCGTTTCAAGAAGCTAGTTGAAGATCCAAAAATACTGTCGTTGCCGGGGGTTCACGATCCCTTAACAGCACGCATCGCCCAGCAAGTCGGCTTTGATGCTATTACTTGTGGTGGTTATTCCATCGCCGCTGCGATGCTGGGTCAACCGGATGTGTCTGTACTATCTGTTACGGAAATGGCCGATCACTATTCTCGTATTTGTGAGACCGTCGACATACCTGTGTTCGGCGACGGCGACACCGGGTTTGGAAATGTGACGAATACCGCCCGCACCGTGCAGACCTACGAACGAGCCGGTCTGGCCGGCATGTTCATCGAAGATCAGATTTTCCCCAAACGCTGCGGCCACATGGCTGGCAAGAACGTCGTCGCCCTCACGGACATGGTGGCGAAGCTCAAGTCCGCATTGGATGTGCGCACCGATCCCGACTTCGTCATCATGGCGCGCACCGACGCCAATGCTGTTCACGGCATCGATGACGCCATCGAACGAGCCCAGATCTTTCGCGAGGTTGGCGCCGACCTGATATTCGTCGAAGCCCCGCTTAATGTTGACGAAATGAGACGCATCTGCGCCGAAGTAAATGGTCCCTGTTTGGCCAACAACATCGAGGGCGGGGCAAGCCCGATCACATCGGCCGACGAATTACAGGACATCGGATACGCTGTTTACACTCACCCCGTGGCGCTGACCCACGCACTAGCTCAACTTGCCTTCGATATCCTCAGCGCCTTGAAAAGGGATGGGACGACAGTGGCGGTTTCCGATAGGATCATGGACTTTACGACATTCCATGAGGTCGTCGGGCTGTCCGCAATCAGGGATCGTGAACAATTCCATCAGAATTTTGCCGATGATTTCATCGAGGCGTTTCCCCGTCAGAACAATCGCTAACCAAAGGTATTGAAAGGACCCTCTCATGAGCATAAGGACTATAAGTCTCGCCGCAGCCGCCGTTATCCTAGGATCGGTGGCCACTCAAGCCGCCGACGTCAAAATGAGGGTGAGTCACCAGCTCCCGCCCAAGCACCACATTGCCAAAAAGATCGCCGATTGGGCCGCCGACATCGAAAAGCATTCGGGTGGTTCAATCGACGTTCAGGTCTTCGGCGCCAACCAGCTGTTCGGCGCCAAGCAGAATTATCCTGCGGTCGCAAAAGGCGAGGCCGAGGCAGCTTTTTCGGTAAATTTCCAATGGGGTAAGACCATTCCGGAAATGAATGTGACGGCCAAACCCTACTCTGTGACCGACATCAACATTTTGCGTAATTGGCCCGGTTCGAAGCCTGCGGCCTATCTCGACGACCTATTGCTGAAAAAAGGCGTGAAGAATGTCGTCTGGCTGTTCACCACGAACATGAGCGCCTTTACCTCCAAGGGACGCGCGTTAATAAAGCCCGCGGATTTCCAGGGCGTCAAGATCCGCGGCCTCGGTCCCATCGTGGACAGCGGTCTGAAGGCTCTGGGCGCGGCACCCTCCGCGATGTCTGGATCGAAGGTTTATCCGGCATTACAAACGGGGGTGATCGATGCCGGTTTGACGGACATCGCGGCGGCCTATTCGCGTAAATACTACGAGGTCCAGGACCATGTCACCGTGTCACCGCTGTTCAGCGTTTACTTCCACGGCTACGTCAATCCGAAATGGTGGAACGGCTTGACGGCGGACCAGCGCGGCGCCATCGAGAAAGCCAGCGCCGCCGCTGCTAAGGCCGCTATGGACGCGACCGAGGAGGCAGCCAACAAGGCGCCCGGCCAGTTGAGTGAAAAGGGCATGAAAGTGCACATCCATACATCCTCAGAAATCGCCGCTATGAAGGCCCTGATGGAACCCGCGTTCAGCAAGTATTTCAACGAAGCAACCAAAGGCAAGGGCCAGATGTTGCTCGACATGATCAATGCTATGTAGCACCGGCCCGTGGTAGGATCGACGCATGAACGAGCCGTCGACCGGTGAAACGAAGCAACCCGCCGGACCCCGGTCCGGCGGGTTTGTTTTGCGGCTGTTGTCGCGGATAAGCCAAAGCCTTTGCGTTACGGCAAACGGCATCGGGGCGGTGTGCTGTTTCGGTTTGTGCGGCGTCGTCGCCTATTCCGTGTTCATGCGCTACGTAGTAAACGAACCCCAAACCTGGGCCGACGAATTCTCGGGTTATCTGATGGTCCTGATGGTTATGCTGGGCGTCGCCGAGGCCTTAAGACGCAACGACCATATCGGCGTCGACCTGTTGACCCAGAAGCTGAGCCCAGCCTGGAAATATTGGACCGGACTCTGGGCCACCCTCAGCGTTATAGTGATGGCCTTTGTGCTGCTCAAGAGCAGCATCGAAATGGTCGAATTTTCCCACATGGTCGGGCTGATTTCCGAAGGCTACGTAGAGGTCGAAATGTGGATACCGCAAAGCGCCGTACCGCTTGGCATGGGTCTGCTTTTGATCGCCGCGGTTACCCGACTTCTCCAGCAATTGGCCGCCGGACCATCGGGGAAGCACGAGGCACCATGACGCTTGCGCTGGTCCTGATCTCGCTGGTCGTCCTCCTGCTCACCGGCCTGCCCATTTTCGCCGGCCTGGGCCTGATGTCGATGGCTTTACTCCTGTTGGTCGAAGGTCAGATCGGCAGCCTCGGCGAAATTGTCTTCGCCAAACTCAACATCTATCTGTTAGTCGCTGTGCCGTTATTTGCCCTGATGGCCCACATCATGGTCAAGTCGCGTGTTATCGATGACCTCTACGATGCGGCCCACACGCTGGTTAGGCACCTGCCCGGCGGCCTGGGTGTGGCGACCGTACTTTCGTGCACGGTATTCGCTGCGATTTCGGGCTCCTCCGTAGCTACAGCGCTGACTATCGGCACCAGTGCCATGCCGCAGATGCGGCGCTACGGCTATCGCTCCAAGGACATCTACGGCGTGATCGCCGCCGGCGGCACGCTGGGCATCCTGATCCCACCGTCCGGGCCGATGATACTCTATGCCGTGGTCTCGGGCACCTCGATCGGGGCATTGTTCATCGGCGGCATTTTTCCCGGCCTGATCATCGCCGGCCTGTTTTCCGCTTACTGTATTTTCAATGCGCGATGGCAGCCCGAATTGAACAGCGAACCGCGCGCCTCGATGCGGGAAATCCTCGGTACCCTACACAAGGCGTTCTGGGCACTGAGCCTACCGCCCGTGGTTTTAGGCGGCATGTATTTGGGCGTTTTTACCGCCACTGAGGGCGCCGCCATCGGCACCGTGATGAGCATATTGATCACAACACTGGTGTACCGCGATCTCGATTTGCGCGACCTCTTCGACGCGGCCTACGAGGCCACCCGCATGTCGGCGATGCTGTTCATGCTGATTGCCGCGGCTGCCATGTTCAGCCATACGTTGACGATCATGCGCCTGCCGAACCACCTGGTCGAGTGGGTCGTTGAGGTCGGTGTCTCACCGATGGGTTTCATCCTCGCGGTCATGGCCCTGGTTGTCGTACTCGGCATGTTTCTCGAAACTATCGCCATCATCCTGATCACCACGCCGATTATTTTACCTGCCCTGATCGCCTTCGACATCAACCCAGTCTGGTACGGCATCCTCTTAATGATTAACCTGGAGATGGCGTTGATCACGCCCCCTGTCGGCCTCAATCTATTTGTCATTAAGGGTATCGCGCAGGCACCCCTTGGCGAGATTATTCGCGGTGCCTTGCCTTACGTGTTGTTGATGACGCTGGGCCTCATTATTGTTTTGATGTTTCCGCAAATCACCCTTTGGTTGCCGTCGACTATGGGATATGGTCGATGAACAAACTTGTTGAGGGGAGACGAAAAACAACCAGACAGGGACCAGGCAGAAAGGGTTTCTTTTCGGTTCCCGCCGCACGTATTCGTGTGAACTTTTATTCTCTCAATCGCTTCCCCAATTATTTATTTTGGTTCTGCGAAGCAACGTCGACCGCCGATATGAATGTCGCTTTTGGGCCATTTCCTGACCTAATCCGCGACCTTCGAAATGATTTGCTATTCCCCCGAGAGCCGACCTTTGATTTCAGAATGTCCGCTTGACGTGGGGAACCGGTCATTCATCGGCATGCCACCGAACTGCCGCTATTGGCCGAGGCTGTTGAAAAACTCGCCATTCGGCGAACGTCGGATTTTGCTGGATTTAAATTTGCGAGAGTGTCAACGGCGGAGTAAAAACCGACCACTGGGGCGGAGCCAAAGCAGGCCATTTGGGAGCGCGCCTTGGGGCGTGATGCCACCAAATAGCAAGCACGTTCCAAGGCGCATTGGCCGGCAGGCCAATTAGTTCGGTGCGTGCCTATCCGGTTAACGCAGACACCCACTTCATGTAGGGTGCTTCCAAT
>CAZPWJ010000180.1:0-4419 GCA_964590195.1 uncultured Rhodospirillaceae bacterium
TTATCTCGGTGGTCGAAGATATTACCGAACGGCGCCGCGCCGACGAACAACTGAGCCAATCTCAAAAGATGGAAGCGTTGGGCGAGCTTACCGGTGGGGTCGCGCATGATTTTAATAATATCCTGGCGGTTATTCGGGGCAACTTGGATCTTATTGCTTTGCAGCTAAGATCGGGAGGCAATGTTGCCGACTACCTGCAGCCTGCTGTTGATGCCACCGCGCGTGCTGCCACTCTGACCAAGCGTTTGCTGGCCTTTGCAAGACGTCAGCCTCTTAATCTCAGCGATGTGGATATCCATGGATTGGTATCTGGCATGTCGGACATGCTGCATAGCAGCCTGAGCGAAGCCGTTGAAATCGAGATTGTCAGCAACCCTGATGAATCGATCTGTCATATCGATTCTGCACAGCTTGAACAGGTGATCCTAAACCTTGCCATCAATGCCCGCGACGCCATGCCCACGGGGGGGCGCTTGCGTATTTCGGTTGGCAACATCACGCTTGATCGTGCCGCGGTCAAAGGAATGGATATCGAGCCTGGAGATTTTGTTGAATTATCGGTCAATGATACCGGCACCGGTATCCCGGCAGAAATTCTCGATCAGATGTTCGAGCCATTCTTTACCACCAAGGAAGCTGGCAAGGGCACAGGGCTTGGCCTTAGCATGGCGTTCGGTTTTATAAAGCAATCGGGCGGGCATATCCTGGCTGAAAGTACCCTGGGCGAAGGCACGACATTCCGCCTGTTCCTGCCCCGGATCGAGGCGAAAAGCGTTAATGCCGCATCGGTCATGGGCCCATCCATGCAGGGTGCGGCACCAGGCGAAGTGATCCTGGTGGTGGAAGATGATGCGGATCTATGCGCACTCGTGGTCAATCAGCTGGAACAGTTGGGATTCCAGGTGTTCAAGGCAGGTGACGGGAACGCGGCCTTGGAAATCCTGTCCGGCGGCGCCAGGGTGGATCTGTTGCTGTGCGACGTTGTCCTGCCGGGCGGCATGAACGGCCCGGATATCGTGGTGAAGGCCCGTCAGACACGACCGGAATTGAAAGTCGCATATATGTCCGGTTACACCGACGATGCCGATTTGCATCAAGATGGCGCGGCGCCCAATGTCGAGTTGCTGCATAAGCCGTTCCAATTAGATGAACTAGCCTGCACCCTTCGTTCCGCGCTTGACGCCTGAAAGCTAATATTTCGATCCGCGTGGAAGGTCAAATGCGCCACAATATCCCGGAAACGCACTAAGCCTTGGCCGAGGGCCGGGCCGAGACGGCAGCATGCCAACGGGCCAGGTTGGGGCGGTCATCGCCAACACGAAGGCCAATGACCTTGCCAAAATCCACGCCGCATAGAGCGGTAATATCGGCAACGGTGTAATGGTCGCCGGCAACGAATTCGCGCTCGGCCAAGACGCCATCAAGCCAATCGAAGCGCGCGGGCGCCTTTTGTTGGTTCAATTCGCCCCAGGCCGGTACTTGGTCTTCCATCTCGGCGAAGAATTTGTTGGTATGGCGAAAGCCGGCGGCGACACAGCCCAAGAGCTGCAGTTCCAGCCGCCGATTCCACATTTCCACCTGGGCCTTGTCCTTGGCATCGTTGCCGAACAGGGCAGGTTCGGGCTGGACCTCTTCAAAATAACGGCAGATCGCCATGCTTTCGGAAATATGGCTGCCGTCGTCCAGTTCCAATGTGGGGACCTGGCCCAATTGATTGATCGAGGCGATATAGTCGGCGGTCTTGTGTTCCTGCTTGCCGAGATCCATGGCCACCATGGGCACGTCAATGCCCTTTTCGGCCAGGAAAATGCGTACCCGGCGCGGATTTGGCGCCATCTGGCTGTCATACAATTTCATTATTGCGCTCCCGAAATTCTTCGCCGCTATTGATTGCTAGACCAATGCTCTAACTAGCAGGCAAAAGCCTATTGGTCGAGGGCGCGTCGCAGGTGCCGTGCCAGATCGTCACGGCGAAAAGGTTTGCTCAACAGGCTTGCTTCATCACCAATGTCGATGCGGCGGGCCAAGGCATCGCCAGCATAGCCGGACATGAAAACGACTTTCAGTCCGACTACCATGTCCCTGGCGGCGGTGGCCAACTCGGCGCCGTTCATGGCGTCGGCGAGTATGACATCGGTCAACAACAGGTCAATATGATGGCTGTTTTTCAGATGCTCGAAGGCCTCATCGCTGGTTCCCGCCAACAACACGCCATAGCCCAGGCGGGAGACCATTTGTCCAACCATCGTGCGTATGTCAGGATCGTCTTCGACAACCAGAATTGTTTCGCCGCTATCGGAATCAATTGGCTCTTCCGTTGCATTGACGGCCTTTGCGGTCTTGCTATCCGCGTTGGTACCGGCCCCCGTATTGCGCGGCAGGCCCAGTTGAAACAGGGTTCCCTCACCAATTTTGGAGTCAACCTTGAGGTAGCCGCCTGATTGGGTGGCAAAACCATAGGCCATGGAAAGTCCCAATCCGGTGCCCTCGCCAACGTCCTTGGTGGTGAAAAAGGGTTCGAAAATCCGTTCCAATACCTCGGGCTCGATACCGGTTCCACTGTCGGAGACGGAAATACTCACATAATCGCCCGGGTGCGCGTTTTCGATTGATTTTGCGGCATCCTCGTCCAGTGTATGATTGCTCGCCGCTATCACCAAGCGCCCGCCAGAAGGCATGGCGTCGCGGGCGTTGTTGGCGAGGTTGAGGATAGCCTGCTCCAATTGTCCCGCATCGGCGTCACAAAGCCACAGGTCTCCATCGACCTTGAGTTCTATCCTGATATCCTCGCCAAGACTGCGGCGCAGCATATCGCTTAGGCCATACAGCAAGTCCGTGGCATCGACCGCTGCCACCCGCAACGTCTGCCGCCTGGAAAACGCCAGCAGACGCTGAGTCAGAGAGGCCCCGCGGTCGACAGCGCGCAATGCCGGCGCGATCATTGCCTTTAGCTGGCTATCGCCGGGCAGTTCGGAGTCGATAAAACTGAGATTGCCCAAAATGATCGCCAGCAGATTATTGAAATCGTGGGCGATGCCACCGGTTAGCTGACCGACCGCTTCCATCCTTTGTGCCTGCCGCAGGGCCTCATCCCGTTCATTACGCTGGGTAACGTCCCGCAAGGTCACGGTGTAGAGGACTTCGCCACCCAGCTTCAGTCGGGCGACGGAGGCTTCGGCGGGAAACCGGCTGCCATCCTTGCGGCGTCCCATGATGTCCCGGCGTTCGCCCATGGCCCGCGTGGTTTCTTCGCCTGAGGAAAATTCGCGCACATGCCCGGCATGTCCGTCGCGGTATTCCTCCGGCATCAACATCTCGACCCGTTGGCCCAGCACCTCTTCGGCCTGATAGCGGAAAATGTTGGCCGCGCCCTGGCTGAACAGGACGATGTGGTATTGTCCATCCATGACAATGAAAGCATCGGGTGCCAGATTGAGCAGGGTTTCAAAACGGGTGCGGTGCGCTTCAAGCAGTTCATCCGCCTGATCCCGCTCCTCAATCCGGCCGCGCACCTGGCGCGCGCCAAAGCCGATGCCGGCCAGACCCAATAGCCAGATCAAGCCATGGGAAACCGCGAGGTTGCGACTGCCCTCGCGCTGGGCGGCGATATAAGGTGCCAGAGGAACGGAAACGCTGACCCCGCCGCGAAAGTCGCCGGTCTCGAAGCCCAGGTGACCGTGGCATTTGTCGCAGCCCGGCTTCATATACATCGGCCGCATCAAGCGGTGGAAAGGCTCTCCGTCGATATCCGTATTGCCCTTGACTTCATCGGCGCCCGCCTTCAACTGCAACAGAGCCTGTTTCTGCCATTCATCCGGGGCGTTGCCAGGGCGCAAGACGATCAGGCCGGTGATGTGGCCCCTCACGCCATACAACTCGCCGTGATCCGACATCACCTGACGCAGCATATAGGCTGGATTCAACAGGGTCAGCTTGCGGCCAGAGGGTGTTTCGATATCCCGCTCCGGGATATGGGCCATGTAGGGACTGGGCGGCGTTTCCGTCGTGATTGGTACATAGACCCCGCCATGTTTCGTGCCCCAAAGGCGGAAACTCTGGTCTTTGTTGAAATTGGCAGCTGCTTCCTTATGGGCCAGGGCGGAGAACTGGGCGTCCACCAGATAAAGATTCCAGGCCAGCGATCCACCGATCACCACGGTCCAGATTATGAGTGCCACGGCAACATAGCGCCACAGCAGTGACTGAAATATTGGCTTCTCTCTCTCGGTTTGTTTGGCCACGATTGTCATTGTGATTGTATGTCCAATTTTGCAACTGTCCGGAAATATCTACGAAGAATAATCTTGAGGCGCTTTCGGATAATCCAGACAGGCAAATACGATACAATTAATATCTAAAGAATGTGCCGTGCCTATCCGGTTGACGCAGACACCCGCTACATCTAGTATCTGTCCATTA
>CAZPWJ010000181.1:0-4408 GCA_964590195.1 uncultured Rhodospirillaceae bacterium
CGGCCTGGCCGCTGCGCAATATAACCTTGCGCATATCCTGGCGGCCAACGTGGAGGAGGAAGGCGGACTGGAACAGGCTCGTTATTGGTTCGGCAAGGCGGCCGATCAAGGTCATGCCGATGCCCGCAAGGAACTGAACAAGCTGAAGAATAAGAAGTCGGACTAAGACCAAGTAATGCCCGACGTCCACGACATTGCGGCTCGCCTGAAAAATTTGCGCTCGAGAGCCGGTATGACCATGGGTGGACTGGCTAGTGAAATTGGCATGAAAGGGGCTTCAAGCTACCAGCGTTACGAGAGCTCAAAGAACTATTCTCGTCGGGAATACCTACCGCTCGAATTGGCGATACGGATTGGACGTGTTCTAGAGGGTAAGGGTAAACCTCCCATTCAAAATAGTGAGGTGTTGGACTTGGCTGGCGTCGACAGGGCTCACGGTGTTGGCTCGGATCAACCTAGAACGCCTTATCAGATAATTGAACATCACGCTTCAGCCGTGAAGACCGGAGATCTGGATGCCGTCATGATGGATTTTGGCGAGCATTCTACTGTCTTGACGATGGGCCGGAGCTATAAAGGGTTTGAAGAAATCCAGAGTTTCTACAGCGAATTCCTGAAGGACGTGTCCGGCGCCGATTGGACAAGTAATCGGGTATTTGAAGGCGGCGCTTTGCTTGTGCACTGGAAGGCTGAAACGCCAGATGAACGGAACATCGAGGGCGTGGATACCTTCGTCTTCCTGAACGGGGTAATCCACACACAAACCATATTCACTTTTCCTACTTAGTGATCGGTTTATGTCTTTAGGCGCGAGATGACCGGGTGATCTTTCGGCAAGGTGTCGACCGGCTGCCAGTGTGATGGTTCCCAGACGCTTGTGTAGTCAAACCACTCACACCAGCAGTCGATGTAGAGTTCTGCCCGGCTGTCTTCGAGATCTGCAAGTTCCTCTTTCGTCCACCACCGCATGATGAAACTCTGCCCGTCATCCAGGAGGCCGATGATCGGAGTGCCGTCATTCGGGGCGGTGTCAATTGTCTGCCACGTCATGTCGGTTCCTTCCTGAATGGCTAATTACTCACCCTTTGGCGGCGCCTTCATCAGTGTTCGCCCGTCGCCTAGTTGAACCCTTTCTTTTCTCTGATGACGGAAACGCGGTTTTAGGCCGGCAGCCGCGTAGGCTTCGGACATCGAGCCGAATCGAAGTGCTATTGCGGCGGCACACATGAACTGATCCTCCCGATCTATCAACTCCATGCTGATATGTCCGTTGCTGGCGTAAATTCGTCTCAGCGTTTGAAGAACTTCCCGATTCGAAATCTTGAGGCCGGTTTCGTATATCTGCTGTGTCCGTCTGAACAGGCCCAGGCTGACGATGGGATTCACGACACCCTCCACACGAATCCATTCCTCAGGCGAACGATTAACCACCGGGGTCCGCAATTTTTGGGAAGTTCTGTTGTAGACGTAGTTCCCGATGTAGATCTCGTTGCGCAATATTCGGTGGATGACTTCCCGGCTCCACCTTGCCCATATAGGCGGTGCTACTCCCTCATCTGCCAATGTGTCAGCGATTTCGTATTCGGTAAATTTTTCGAGTGTGAAGAGCCGGAATACGCGCCGTACCGTTGCTTGTTCCTCTACCGGCCCGAGTACAAGCCTGGTTCTATCTGTCGGATAACTCTTGCGTTCGTGAATTCCCAAAACCTTCCGAGGGTTCCCGTCTGCGTCGACACATAAACGCCGGGTTCCATAAAGCGGTTTTCCGCCCGGATAATATCCAAGTTTCACCAATGTGAGCTGGCCGGAAAAAACCTTCTCAGAAAGCTCACGAACGTATTCTGCCGCCATTGCCCGTTTGAGGCTCTTGAGTACCGCGTTGAGCGGTACATTGGGATCGTTAAACGGTTCGGCGCAGTAGCGGACTGCGATGCCCATACGCTTGCACGAGAATTCGTAGTAAGCACTTTCGTCGGCGTCTTGGAACCGGCCCCAACGACTAACATCGTAGACAAGGATCGCTTTGAAGTCTGCGGTACCGCAAAGAACATCGCCGAGCAGCGCCTGTAAGCCCTCGCGCTTCTCGAAGCGCAGCCCGCTCTTTCCCTCATCCGTGTATGTCCGAACGACCTCAAAATCGTTCTCCTCGGCATATGCTCTTATCGCCGCTTTCTGATTTGCAATGGCATAGTCCTGGCGATCAGTCGACATACGGAGGTATTGGGCTGCCGGGATTTTTACGGCTGCACTTGGCATCTTGTCCACTATTCCCATTCGCGACGGACGCAATTTGGAGACCCTAACTATTATTTGCGGTCGGACGTTTTGGCTGAAAAGCATCCAGTTGAGGGCACCATGGTAGGAGCACCTGGGTACGTTAAATACGTTTACGTACTCGTATGGATGCGTAATTTGCAGCACTAGCACGGGCGGTATTTTTTGCAGCTAAACCATGTGTTGCTGCTGGTGGATGCCTCGAATACACCTGCACGTGGGGAGTTTGTTTAGGGCTTTGTACTGGGGAGGTCCGATTGGCCAAAAAGCCTAATCCCGTCGACGTTCACGTCGGCGGCCGTATGCGTTTGCGTCGCACCCTTTTGGGTTATAGTCAGGATAAGCTCGGCAAGGCCGTTGGCTTGACGTTTCAGCAGATTCAAAAATATGAACGCGGCGCCAACCGCATCGGCGCTAGCCGCCTTTATCAATTTTCGAAAATTCTCGATGTTCCGGTTGCCTTTTTTTACGACGACATGCCGGCGGAAGTCGACGACGCCCAGCCCGGGCTCGCCGAGGACGAAGGCGTCCCCTTCGATCAGCAACAGTTCACGCGGCGCGAAACGCTCAAGCTGGTCCGTGCCTACTACGCCATTGCCGATCCCGCCATCCGCCATCGCATCTACGAACTGACGCGCTCCGTCGCCTTGATGGATGAAAGCGCCGGGCCAGATTTTGACGACTAGTAGCTGAGATTGTCGGAACAGTACTGATTGCTCGGCCGGTCGCGAATATCCATAGTGGGTCAGAAACTGACTTCACAATGAGTGATTACAAGGTCCGCCGATCGCCGACAGTTTAACTGCAATTAGCCGGTGGTTGGGCTCAAATAAGGGAAGACGGGATAATAGGAAATATTTCCTGAAAAGAGTGTAATTCACAAAATTTCAATATTTATTACGTCCAATTCGACCGCGGCGCACAGGTTGCGCATCACGGCACATGACTTCGGTATTCGTGCAGATGGCGCGGTGATGGTCGTTTCTTACGGCCTAGCGGCATTCGTCACCGCAGTAGCAACCCTCGTCCTTATCAAGATTTGAGGCAGCAGAGCGTAATTGAGATACGATAAGCGAGCACGACAAAATTCCGCTTCTTGCCGCCAATGAAGAGCTGTCGCGGACGGCCGGGGTGATGTTCTGGGGCTGTTGAGGCGCGAACCCCGCCCGCGCGGGGCGGCGCGTTCGATGGCAGAGAAGGTCGGACCCGGGACGTCGGGTTATTCGGAATTCGACAACAATGTAGCTGATGCGGCGGTTTCCTGGCTGCAAAATAAGACGGAAAAGCAAGAGAAGCCCTGGGCGCTTTTCGTCTCTTTCCTCAATCCACATTTTCCGTTGATCTCACCACCGGAATTCTATGAGTTGTATGCCGATGTGGAGATGCCGATGCCGCTTCAGTATGACCCGGCCGACCGTCCTTCCCATCCCTGGGTCGAAGTGTATCGGACGTTCTTTAACTACGACGACTATTTCGACGCCGAGTCCCTGCATGTCGCGCTGAAAGCCTATTACGGCATGTGCTCGTTTTTGGATTTCAATATCGGACGCGTGATTTCAGCACTTTCCGAAAGCGGCCAGGCAGACGATACGCTGGTAATTTACTCTTCCGATCACGGTGACAACCTGGGCAACCGGGGACTTTGGGGCAAGTCGGTTCTTTACGAAGAAGCCAGCGCCGTGCCGATGATGATGGCCGGCCCTGGTATCGCCGAAGGGCAACGATGCAAGACACCGGTATCCCTGGTCGATATCTATCCGACCATGGTTGAGACCGTCGGAAGTTCGCTGGACGACCGCGAACGGCAGCTTCCGGGTGCGAACCTGCGCGAACTGGCACAGACGGCGCCGGAAGATCGCGATGTAAGCTGTAAGAGCCCGCAACGGAGCCAAAGCGGACATCTATTTCGCCTGCTAAGACCGTTATCGTCGTTGCCCCGGCGAGCTGGAATGCTTGCCGGCATTCCAGCCACTGGATTGAAGGGTCTGTTCCGCAAATCGGGTCGGTTCGTCTTCGAGTTCGGTACCGATGGTATCGTTCCAGCGATTGAGGAAACCGAACAAAGAAATCACGCCCATAATCTCGACAATTTGTTCTTCGGAATAATGCCGGCGCAGGCGTTCGAAATCATCGT
>CAZPWJ010000182.1:0-3933 GCA_964590195.1 uncultured Rhodospirillaceae bacterium
CCACCGCGGAAGGAATACGGCCCAACAGGGCGGACACTTCCGAACCGGCCTGGGTGAAGCGGAAAATGTTATCGACGAAGAACAGCACGTCGCGGCCTTCGTCGCGGAACTGCTCGGCCACGGTCAGACCGGTCAGGCCGACACGGGCGCGGGCGCCGGGAGGCTCGTTCATCTGGCCATACACCAGGGATGCCTTGGAACCTTCGCCGTCCAGGTTGATAACGCCCGATTCAACCATTTCGTAGTACAGATCGTTGCCTTCGCGGGTACGCTCGCCGACACCGGCAAACACCGAATAGCCGCCATGGGCCGTCGCGATGTTGTTGATCAATTCCATGATAATCACGGTCTTGCCCACGCCGGCACCGCCGAACAGGCCGATCTTGCCGCCCTTCACGTACGGCGCCAAGAGGTCCACGACCTTGATGCCCGTGGCCAGCATCTCGGTTTCCGTGGACTGTTCCACGAATTCCGGTGCTTCCTGATGGATGGCGCGGGTCTCTGTCTTGTCGATGGGGCCGCGTTCATCCACCGGCTCGCCCACGACGTTCATGATCCGGCCCAACGTGGCCGCGCCGACGGGAACGGAGATGGCATCGCCCGTGGCGATCACTTCCTGGCCGCGGACCAGGCCCTCGGTGGTGTCCATGGCGATGGTGCGGACCGATGATTCGCCCATATGCTGCGCCACTTCGAGGACCAGGGTGCGGTCCTCTTGCTTGATTTCAAGCGCCGAGAGGATGGCTGGCAACTCATCATCGAATTGCACATCGACGACGGCGCCGATGACTTGGTGAACCCGTCCCACAAGATTGCTGGTCATGTTCGAACTTCCCTTGGACTATTCGTAACGTTTCGGTTTCCGGCCAGGGGCGCTACAGCGCCTCGGCACCGGAGACAATTTCAATCAATTCCTTGGTGATGATGGCCTGGCGCGTACGGTTGTACGTCAAGGTCAGGCCGTCGATCATATCGCCGGCGTTGCGCGTGGCATTATCCATTGATGTCATGCGCGCCGCATGTTCCGCCGCACCACTTTCCAGCAGCGAGCGGTAAATCTGCACCGACATATTGCGCGGTACCAGAACGCCGAGAAGATCATTCTCCTCCGGCTCGTAATCATAAATGGCGCCGCCCAGATCAGGTGCGTCTTCGTCAGCGGCTGCTTCGTCCGCATCGGGCAGCTTCACCGGAACCAGCTGCTGGGCGGTGACCACCTGGCTGATGACCGACTTGAAGGCGTTGTAGTAGACCGTGCAAACGTCGAATTCGCCGTTGTTAAACATCTCCGACAGTTTTTCCGCGATCGGCCGGGCGTTGGCAAAGGACAGATTCTTGACCTCGCGCAGGGTGACATATTCGACAATCTTGTCTTCCATGTCCCGGCGCAGGCTTTCCTCGCCCTTACGGCCAACACAGAACAGCTTCACCTCTTTACCGGCTTCTGTCAGTTCCTTGGCCTTTTGCCGCACGGCGCGGACGATGGAGCTGTTAAAAGCGCCACACAGGCCGCGTTCCGCCGTCACCACCACCAGCAAATGCACATCGTCCTTGCCGCTGCCAACCACGAGGGGAGGGGCGGTGTCCAGAGACGGCAGATTAGACGCGACGGAGGCGATCATCCGTTCCATGCGGTCGGCATAGGGACGGGATTGCTCGGCCGCATCCTGGGCCCGGCGCAGTTTCGCCGCGGCCACCATCTGCATGGCCTTGGTGATCTTCTGCGTCGAGGTGACGGAGGTGATCCGGTTTTTAAGTTCTTTCAGGTTTGCCATTTATCGGCGCTCTCAACTCAGCTTTCAAAATTGCTTCTGAATCCGGGGCAAATTAAGCGAACTTTTTGGTGAACTCTTCCAAGTGATCGCTCAGCTGCTTGTCCGTATCATCGTCAAGGTCACCGCTGTCACGAATGGAGGCCAGAATTTCAGGCTTCTTCTCGCGAATTTCGTTCAGCAATTCCTGTTCGAAGCGGCCAATCTGGTCAACCTCGATCCGATCGAGGAAACCGCGCACGCCGGCGAAGATGGAAACAACCTGTTCTTCCACCGGCATGGGTACGTATTGGTCCTGCTTCAAGAGCTCGGTCAGGCGCACGCCGCGATTGAGAAGCTGCTGCGTCGCGGCATCCAGATCGGAGCCGAACTGCGCAAAGGCCTCCATCTCGCGATATTGGGCCAATTCCAGCTTAATCGTGCCGGCGACCTTTTTCATGGCCTTGACCTGGGCCGCCGAACCAACGCGGGAGACCGACAGGCCAACGTTAATGGCCGGGCGGATGCCGCGATAGAACAAATCGGTTTCCAGGAAGATCTGACCGTCGGTGATGGAAATCACGTTGGTCGGAATATAGGCGGAGACGTCATTGGCCTGGGTCTCGATGACCGGCAGCGCCGTCAGGGAACCAAGACCGTTGTCTTCGTTCATCTTGGCGGAGCGTTCCAACAGCCGTGAATGGAGATAGAAGACATCGCCCGGATAGGCTTCGCGCCCTGGCGGGCGGCGCAGCAACAGGGACATCTGACGGTAGGCCACGGCCTGTTTGGTCAAATCGTCATAGACGATAACCGCATGCATGCCGTTGTCGCGGAAATATTCGCCCATGGTGCAGCCGGCATAAGGTGCCAGGAATTGCAACGGAGCAGGCTCGGAGGCGGTGGCGGCGACGACGATGGAATATTCCATGGCGCCGGCATCTTCCAAGGCCTTGACGATCTGGGCCACCGAGGACCGCTTCTGGCCGACCGCGACATAGATGCAGTACAGCTTTTTCGATTCGTCATCGCCCTGATTGATGGGTTTTTGGTTGATGAAGGTGTCAATCGCCACGGCGGTCTTGCCGGTCTGGCGGTCACCAATGATCAACTCGCGCTGGCCACGGCCAACCGGGACCAGGCTGTCCAGCGCCTTCAGGCCGGTCTGCATGGGCTCATGCACCGATTTGCGCGGGATGATGCCCGGCGCCTTGACGTCGACCAGGCGGCGTTCGTCGCTCTCGATCGGGCCCTTGCCGTCGATCGGGTTGCCCAGGGCGTCCACAACGCGGCCCAGCAGGCCCTTGCCCACGGGCACGTCAACGATTTCACCGGTACGCTTGACCGTGTCGCCTTCGGCGATGGCGGCGTCCGAACCGAAAATAACAACGCCGACGTTGTCGCTTTCCAGGTTCAGGGCCATGCCTTTAATACCGCCGGGGAATTCGACCATTTCACCGGCCTGGACCTGATCCAGACCGTAAACGCGGGCGATACCATCACCCACGGACAAAACTTGGCCAACCTCCGAGACTTCGGCTTCGGTGCCGAAGTTGGCGATCTGCTCTTTTAGGATGGCGGAAATTTCCGCGGCGCGCAGATCCATTACTCAACTCCCCTCATGGCAAATCTGAGATTTTGAATTTTCGTTCGCAGGGATGAATCGACCATGCGAGAACCGACCTTGACGACCATGCCGCCTAGGATTCGTTCATCCACTGCTGTTTCAACTTGTACTTCGGTTTTCATTGACGCGGCCAATTCGGCCTTGATCTTGGCCAATTGCTCATCATTGAGGCTTTGCGCCGAGGTGACCTCGGCCACAACTTCGCCGCGATGGGCGGCCAGCAGGCTGCGAAACGCACGCGCCATGTCGCGCAGGGCGAACAGGCGGCGGTTCTGCGCCACGACGGCGACAAAATTGGCGACCATTTCAGTTGCGCCGGCCCGTTCCATGACGGCGGCCATGCCCTTGCCCTGGTCCTCGGCGGCGATCACCGGGCTGCGCAAAAGGCGCTCCAGATCGTCTGACTGTTCAATCATGTTACCCAGATCGGAGACATCTGATGCCACCTGATCCAGCACACCGTTATCGCGCGCAAGTTCAAACAGGGCGGTAGCGTACCGTCCTGCGATGCCGGATACGACGCTTGCTTCGGCTGACACGTTCGCGGGGTCCTCT
>CAZPWJ010000183.1:0-3912 GCA_964590195.1 uncultured Rhodospirillaceae bacterium
AAGCCGCCAGGAAAGGCAGAAAATGAGTCTTATGCCGCGCAACTTGGTATTACATGGCATCAAGGCGCTGCTGGTCGCGGGAATAGGCGGCCTTATTATCTATGGTATAGAAAGTATGGTCGTTGCCGCGAAGCGGCATCCGTACGGTGCCCGTCAGGCAGGTAGAAAAACATTGGTTCGCACGGCGAATTTATAACCTGCACCGCGAACTGATAGAATAATTTCCGGAAACGCTGGATCGCGTTCGATTTTTCGTCTCAGTTTAAGAATCAAATTATCGATGCTGCGGTGGTTGCCGTTTCCGTCAGGCCCAAACACCTGCTCGAAGAGTTCTTCCCGAGATGCAACCCGATCCGAATTCATCGTGAAGAACTTTAGCATTTCAAATTCCTGGCTCGTCAGGTGAACCGACCTGCCGTCCTCGTTAACCAATTCTTTCGCGGAGAAGTACAAACTCCAGCCGGCGCATTGGGCGAAAGCCGCGGTCGCTTCGGGCTGCATGATGGTCAGTCTTTGTAAGCCTATGCGCCGCAAAACGGTTCGTACCCGCGCCAGAACCTCGCGCTCCTCAAAAGGCTTTGCGATATAATCGTCGGCACCAATCTCCAAACCTATGACCCGGTCCACTGACTCGCCGCGCGCGGAAATTATGATGACGCCAATATCGGGGCGTGTGGACAATTCTCTTGCCAGGTCAAAACCATCGGCGTCCGGCAGGCGGAGGTCCAGCAGAACGAGGTGCGGCGGGTCCGCCAATATGGATGCGCGCATGTCGGCGGCGGTATGGACCGAATTGGCCATATATCCTGCTTCGTCCAGGTAGTCCTCAAGCAACCTGCACAGTTCAGGTTCATCATCGACTATAAGAATTCTAGTATCTGCCATGCCCGACTTAAGATATTGATTTTACTCAAAAAAAATTGGTTATCGTCAAATTGTTGCAGTTATTATTGTATCGAAAAAATAACAATTCGTAAATCAAATTGCCCCTGTCAATATCAACTCGAAATGACTGTCATTGGCTGATTTTTGGCAAAGGCTATTTGTACCGCCCGTGCCAGATCATCGCGTTGGTAGGGTTTCGCCAGCAAGTGCGCCAACAGTTCCTTGTGGCTTGCCGAATCCAGCGCCCCATGTGCCATGGCGGAGGTGACGAGCGTCTTGATGCGTGGCCAGCGATTTTGGATTTCAATGCATAGATCCAGGCCATTCAGGTCGCCGGGCATGACGATGTCACTGAAGACCAAATCCACGTCTTGATGCGTTTCAATATAGCGTATGGCGTCGGCTGCATTTAGAGCCGTGGCGGTCTGGTAGCCGAATTCGCGCAGGACATCCCTGGCAAACGCTATGATTTCCGGTTCGTCGTCCACGATCAGTATGGTGCGGCCAGCGTATGGTGAGCCGGCCTGGGGTTTTTCGGTCTTATCTTCGGATTCTGCCGTGGCATCTTCAACGGCGGCGCTGCTGCGCGGTAGGTGAATGGTGAATATCGTGCCTTCACCTGGCGAAGACGTGGCGGCGATATGGCCGCCCGAGCGCGCGACAAATGCGTAAACCTGGCTCAATCCCAGCCCGGTACCGTGCTCCGCGCCCTTGGTGGTGAAAAACGGATCGAATATGCGCTCCAGCGTTGCCGCATCCATTCCCTCGCCATCATCCCGTACCGTCAGTTTGACCCAATCCCCCGGCGGCATATCCCGCAGGTCCGGGGCTGCATCGGTGTCCAGAACGGCGTTTTCCGTCTTGATCGTCACTTCGCCGCCATGGGGCATGGCGTCGCGCGCGTTCAGCACCATGTTGACCAGCATATCCTCCAAATCACCGGGGTCGACTTCGGTTGGCCAAAGATCGTCGGCGAGTTCGAGAGACAGACTTACTTGCTGTGTAATTGATTTCTCCAACAGCTCGCCCAGGCCGTCGATTATCATATTGATGTTGTGGGGGCGCGATGCTTCCTGAGACTGCCGCGAGAAGGAAAGCAATCGCCGGGTAAGCGCGACACCGCGTTTTGCGGCATATTCGGCCCTTTGCAGACGCTGCATCAGCTTGTCGTTGCCGCCCGCCGCCCTTTGCGCGAAATCCAGGTTGCCCAGGACGATCGCAAGCAAATTGTGGAAATCGTGGGCCAGGCCGCCCGTCAGTTGGCCCAGGGTTTCCATTTTCTGGGCCTGGCGCAGTTGTTCGTCCTGCAGCATGGTATCGGTGATGTCGATCCATATGGAAAGCACGCCGCCATCTGGGGTGCGATGCTCGCGTATTTCATACCATCGGCTTGGGTCGTCGTTGATGTGCGCCCTAAAAGCGCCTCTTGGATGGCGATGCCGCTGCACGATTTTCCGCAGCCATTCTTCCTCGCTGTCTTCGTCCGCCAATATCAAGCCGTGCCTCAACCCGGCACGGCAGAATTCCTCGAATGTGGAACCAAGAAAATCACCTCCAAAGATCTCAAAAAAGCGTTGGCGGGCACCGGCGTTCAGGTAGATCAGGCGGTCATCGGGATCGTACAGGGCCACCATGTCCGGAACATTTTCCAATGCCTCAAAGAAACGTCGGTCTGACTGTTCGGCGGCTTCTCTGGCCGTCACCTCGGCCGTGATGTCGGTGGAGACACCGCGATAGCCCTGAAATTCATCCTTGTCGTTATAAAAGGGTATGCCCGACGCACGAATCCAAAGAGATTGCCCGGGGCTAGCACCCTGCCGTTGGTAGATGTTGTCACGAAATGGCTGCTGCCGTTGCATCCGCGCTTGGATATGCCGCCAAGCTTTCTGGTTTTGAAAGTTGATGTCGGTTGCATTTCGCGCGGGCTGGCCGATCAGCGACGCAATCGGTTGCTCGACCGTTTCCTGATAAGACGGCGAAAGATAGCTGTAGCGATGCTCGGCGTCGGTTTGCCAATAATGATCGGCGCTGGCTTCGGCAAAGTCGCCAAGGCGTTGCTCGCTGGCGCGCAGTGCCGCTTCGGTCCGCTTCGCGTCCGTTATGTCCGTGGCGATGGTGACGATCCCGCCTTGAGGGGTGCGCTGTTCGCGCATCAAGTAGGTTGAACCGTTCCACAATTCCCTTTCGAAGGCCTGGCCCGGATTGCGGTGCATATTCAGGCGCTGCTGGATCCCCTCCTCTTTCTGTTGGGCCGACGCAGTGTGCGGAAAATGCTTTGCAAACACGGCCCTGATAAAATCCTCGAAACTGGTTCCCGTCTTGGTGTATTCGGGGATCTCCGCGTGAATTTCCTTGAATATCCGATTGCTGACAAGCAGGCGGTCATCGCTGTCCCAGATGGCAAAGTTTTCCGGGGCGAATTCGATGGCGGCACTAAGGAGATCCTGTTGCTCTCGTAGCGCTTGCGTGGCCGTGACGAGCTCCGTGATATCGGACGATGTACCGCGGTAGCCTTTGAATTTTCCGCTGCTGTCGAAAATTGGATTGCCGGACACCTGTAGATGGATGGCCTTGCCGCCCGGTGCGTCGGAGGTAAAACGAAAGTCCGTGAAGGGACGATGGGCCACTAAATCGGCATTGTGGGTTTGCCATTTTTCGCTGGTGGCATCAAAATCGGTTGCAACGTCCTCGCGTGTGAGGCCAAGGCGATTTGTCTCTGTAAAATGTTTGTCCAGTGTCATCCCGGTGATTTCACTGAACCGAAGATCCTCGCCCATCTCCCAGAACCAGCCGGAAGCTGCCTTGGAAAAATCGTCGAAGCGACTCCTGGCCTCCGTTAATTCCCGGCGTTTGGCCTGGTATACGTACAGCAAGAGGGCTAATGCGGCCGATAGCAGAAATGCAAGGGCGAAAAGCACAAGGATCGGCGCCCGCGTCTCGGAAAACGACACCGCTTCGTACTGCCAGAGAGCAACAATGCGTGCCTATCCGGTTGACGCAGACACCCGCTACATCTAGTATCTGTCC
>CAZPWJ010000184.1:0-3879 GCA_964590195.1 uncultured Rhodospirillaceae bacterium
GAGAAATGTATATCCCCATTCTCGGATCGCCGTTTCAAACATGTGCTGAAGGATGATCAGCTCCCTGCGAACTACTGCCGGGCCAACGGATTGGAGACGTACATCACGGTAGCGCGCAAATGGCCTTGATGTGATATTACACAATCGAATTCGAGCAAGGTCAGTACGCAGCAAGGCACCGATCATTATTCTTTCATACTCGGCACAGCGTTTCTTGCCCACGTCCTCAGCTGCGTATCTGACCAGCATCTCACCTACGGTGCTGTTGGTCTGTTTCTCGTCAGGTGGAGCATACTCACCGAGGCGGAGCTTGCTCTCTTGGACGCTCGCCCATTGGACCGCATCCTTCTTAAATGGGAATGATCGTGTGATAGGACCGGCACCAGTTAGGCGTACCTGTGCCTGCCATTTGTTGCCCCGTTTTCGGAGGGAAGCCATGCTGAATTGCCTTTCACTGTGACGACAGTGTGACAACTCGATTTAATCAGGAGTTTCCGAAATCCAGGTATCTGCTATATATTTGATATCATTAGCAGAAATTGGAGCGGGCGATGAGATTCGAACTCACGACTTCAACCTTGGCAAGGTTGCGCTCTACCCCTGAGCTACGCCCGCACCGGGATAAGACCGGACCCCGGTACGTTACCGGGCGGGGCGATATATACGGCATTTCTCCGATCTTGCAAGTGCCAAGTGGCATTTATCGGGATAGACTGCGCCGCGACTGAAATTCCCAACCGAGCCACAAGAAGGATAAAGCCATGCCAGCCAGCCCGGAGGAGTTGTTCCAACGCCTGGACGATCTGGCCATAGGGCACGAAACAGCCCATCACCGGGCCGTGCATACGGTGGCCGAAGCCCAGGATGTGCGCGACCAAATTCCGGGCGCCCATAACAAGAATCTGTTTCTGCGCGACAAAAAGAAACAAACCTGGCTGGTCTGCACCTTGGAAGACAAGCCCATTGACCTGAAACAACTGTCCGGCGTGATCGGTGCCGCGCGGCTCAGTTTCGGTTCGTCCGACAGGTTGGCTGAATATCTCGGCGTGCTGCCCGGATCGGTCACGCCCTTTGCCTTGATCAATGACCCCGAGGCCCGGGTCAGAGTCGTGCTGGACGCGGAAATGCTGGCTCATGAGCAGCTTAACTTTCATCCCTTGATCAACACCATGACCACGACGATTTTGTCCGCCGACCTGCTGCGCTTCGTGCAGGCCTGTGGCCACAAGCCGCAAACGCCACGGCTTTAGCCGCGATTGCCGGCGATTTCTGTGCCGAAGCGCTTGACCTTGGGCGCCGCCTGCCCTTGTATGCGCCTAAATGGTATGCGCTTAAATTGTATGCGCCAAAGTACGCTTAGCATCCGGGCCAATATGATGCGCGGGCCAATTAAGAACAGGAACGACCGATGGAACCGATTATTGGAGATATGTCCGCACCCGCCGATGCGGTAAAGGATGGCGACACCGCCAGCTTTGCCGCGGATGTCATAGAAGCAAGCAACGAAGTTCCCGTCATCGTTGATTTCTGGGCCGAATGGTGCGGCCCGTGCAAAACCTTGGGCCCAACCATTGAAAAAGCGGTCAAGGCGTCGGGCGGCCAGGTTAGGCTGGTCAAGATCAATGTTGATGAGAATCAGCAACTGGCGCAGCAATTGCGCGTGCAATCCATTCCGGCGGTCTTCGCCTTCAAGAATGGCCAGCCGGTCGATGGCTTCGTCGGCGCGCAACCGGAAAGCCAGATCAAGGCCTTTATCCAGCGCCTGACCGGCGATGCCGGCCCCTCGCCCATCGAGCAGGCATTGGAGCAGGGCGAAGCCGCCCTGGCGGCGGGCGATGTCAGCACGGCGGCGGATATATTTGGCCAGATCCTGCGCGCCGATATGGAAAATCCCCGTGCCATCGCCGGTCTGTGCCAGTGCCTGATCGACAGCGGCGATCTTGCCGAGGCGCGGCAGATGCTGGATGGCCTGGAAGGCAAGCTGGCCACCGACCCGGCGGTTCAATCGGTGCGGGCCGCCCTGGAGTTGGCCGAGCAGTCGGCGGATGCCGGCGACACGGCGCCCCTTCGGGCCCGCCTGGAAGCGGACGGCAATGACCATGAGGCGCGTATGGAGCTGTCCACCGCCCTATTGGCGGCGGGTCAGCGCGAGGAAGCGGTGGATCAATTGCTGGAATCCATCCGCCGCGACAGGAACTGGAATGACGAAGCCGCCCGCAAGCAGCTGCTGACCCTGTTCGAGGCTTTTGGCCATGCCGACGAGCTGACGGTCTCGGCCCGGCGCCGGCTCAGTTCAATGCTGTTTTCCTGATCCGGCCGAAATCTAATTGGAGCGGGCCGCATGGTCGATGACAGGGAACAGGTTGGGGGCGCCGCGGATGTCCTGCCGGCGCGGATTCCCATCTTTCCCCTAAGTGGCGTGCTGCTGTTGCCCGACGCCAAACTGCCCTTGAATATTTTCGAGCCGCGCTATCTCGACATGGTCCGCGATGCCATGGCCGGGGATCGCATCATAGGCATGATCCAGCCTTTGAAGGCCAGTGGTGGTGGTGGCGATGGCGGCGGCAGCCCCGCGCTCTATGGCATTGGCGGCGCGGGACGCATTACCGCCTTTGAGGAGACCGAGGATAATCGCTTTCAGATCACCCTGACCGGGCTGTCACGTTTTGCCGTTATCGAGGAATTGCCCGCCACCACCCGCTATCGCCAAGTGGTGGCTGATTGGGATCGTTTCGCGGCCGACCGGTGGGCCGAGGATGAGGCGCCCGGGATTGATCGAAACAGGCTGCTAACCGCCCTGCGCGCCTATCTGGAACTGGCGAAGATACCAGCCGAATGGGAGGCGATCGTCGGCGCGGAAACCGGTCCGCTGATCACCTCGTTAGCCATGATTTGTCCCTTCGGTCCGTCCGAGAAACAAGCCTTGCTGGAAGCCCACGATCTGTTCGAACGGGGCCGTATCATGACCGCGTTGGTGGAAATGTCACTGTTGCAGCGGGCCAGCGGCGGCAGCAACCATGATGATGATGACGATGATCACAGGATACATTGACCATGAGCGAGGATAACAGCGCCGGCGGCGGCGTCGACCCGAAACTGCTGGAGATCCTGGTCTGTCCCTTGACGAAAGGGCCGCTTCGTTATGACCGCGAGGCCCAGGAGCTGATTTCGGAGCAGGCGCGCCTAGCCTATCCGATCCGCGAAGGCATTCCTATCATGCTGGTTGACGAAGCCCGCAGCCTGGACGATTGACGGCTTGCCGGTGAACTAGTGGTCTGCATCGCCTTGTTTGCATGGTTTGGACGACTAGCGGCTTGCCGGTGAACTAGAGTCTTTCCGCGGGCTTGGCCAAGGTGGCGCCCAACAGGTGGTGCACCACCGCGTCGTCGTCGGAGAGCGGCAACAGTACGCGCTCGTAATTGAGCAAGCGCTCGTATCCGACCGAAGGGTCGAACTTTTTGTATTGGTTCATGTAGAAGGTCGGCGCCGCTTTTTCGACCGTTTCGACGTACTGTAATCGCACATTCTCGTGCGCCAATTGGATTTCATCGCTGAATTTGCCGGTCCAATCCTCGCCCAATAGCTCCGCAATGGCCGTGCCCATGAGCCGGTAATAAAAGCGTAGAGGATCATGGGAAACCTGGATCAATAGGATACTTGGCAGCAAATGCCGAGGCATATCTATCGGGTCGATATCCGCGCGCGAGGGCATTTGCCGGCCCTGCCGAAGCCCCGTCCAATAGTCCAGCAATATCCCAAGGTTGGGGCTTATGGTGACTTCTTCAAAACGCTCCATGAACTTGCCTTAACAAGAGATATTGGCCTTACGTTTGTACCATAAACAGCTGCCGTAAGCTGGATTTAATCGGTTGTTTGAAC
>CAZPWJ010000185.1:0-3878 GCA_964590195.1 uncultured Rhodospirillaceae bacterium
GTCTTCCAACTCATCACTCATTTCGTATTTTCTCATTGGTGTTGCGACACTCCATCAAGGTTACAAGGAAAGGTAAGAAGCACCTTGATGGAGCATCTGGTTTAGGAAGGGCAAACTCTCCACTCAAACAGAACATCTACAATCCCTTCTTATTCATATTTATGGGGTTGTTTGATGGTTCATCTGTAAGAGGCAATCCAATCCTCTAACTGGTAAATCTCTTCTCGTTCTTGTTCTGTTGGATAGAAATGGGAATAAGCATCTAACCATTCTTCAGGGTCATCAAATCTATAGAAGTTGTTTATTGGTAAAGACCTGATGAAATCTTGGAAATCCATTGGTTCATTTTTACCTCTATGAAATCTATAATCTCTGTAATCTACATTTACCTGAAAACCGCAACATAGTTACTTATAAGATTTACAACCGCAAACCACACGAAAACCTAAAAAAAGTTAGATTATTTGCGACCAATAGAGGGGGGATTGGTAGATTGACCCCGAAATGCGGTTAGATTGAGGGGGATTTATATTTCCTCCAAAGTAGCATATACAGGCACTACGACGCGTTTAGAGCAGTAGATAGTGGAGGCACAAATGAGACGCAAAAAATATAATGATACAATAAGTTATTGTATTCGTTGAGTTTTACGACGCATCCAGTTCTCGAAACGGTAAGTTTCGCGAACATACGAACAGAAAAGGGCTGCCTTCGGGGCGGCCCTTTTTTGTCCGGCAATACACTATGGAATGATTGGGCCGGACAACCTTTAAGAGATTGATATCGTATTTGACGAATGCGATGATTGGCCGACTATCGGTTCATAAGAGAGTTCGGCGACATGGAAAGTCTTGACGATCATATTCAATCACCATTTTCGCGTCAGTTGGTGGAGGCCTGGAAGCGATGACGGGGCGACGATCTTGTACCCAACCGGCGCAATGTGAAGATCGAGGAAATTCCGGAGGTTCTGCCTTACCTCACCGTCCTGGATGTCGCCGCGATTGGCGAAATTACCTTTCGCCTTGTTGGCACCGGGATCGTTCAGATGAATGACAGGGAATTAAAGGGGCGCAATGTCCGGGATATCACCGCACCTGAATTCATGGAGCTAAGAGAGCGGCGGCATCTGATACTTATGACGCATCGCGCATTGTCTTGCGCCGCCAGATGGACGCCGCCAACACCATGGCCCTTGAACTGGTCGGCCTGCCAGTAGCGCCAGCCAAGGAAGGGGATCCCATGCAGGAATTTTCCACAATGGCCCCCCTGGATCAGCTTCTGCTTAGGAACACGGCATCCCAGGACACCACCGATGCGGCACACGAGATCCATCAATTCATTGATATCGGTGCTGGCGTACCCGATGCCGCCCTGGGCCTGTCGCAACATGATCCGCTGACCTTGTAGTGGGATGCCGGCAAATCTCTCTTGCTTTCATGAGCCCGGCACAAAAGGGATTTTGGAGCCCATATGGCTATGTCGGAACCGGCCACGGGAAAAACGGCGTCACGGGAGCTTGAGGCGCGGATCCATCAGGTGACGCGGCAGATCCCGGCTGGCCAAGTGGCGACCTATGGTCAGATCGCCCTGGTCGCCGGGGCCAATTCGGCCCGGCGGGTGGGGCGGGCCATGGCGATGCTGCCGGCGGGCTCCGATGTGCCCTGGCACCGCGTGATCAACAGCCAGGGCAAGATCGCAATCCGGCGCGACGGCGGCCCCGATCCGGAACAGAAGCGGCGTCTGCGGCTCGAAGGCGTGCGCCTTGACCGCCAGGGCCGGGTCGATCTACGGGAGGTCGCATGGCCGGGGCCCTCCCTGCAATGGCTCTCGGTGAACGGCTACGACATCGAAGACTTGATCCTGCGCGGTCAGCGCAAGGGTCGGCGTGGCGCCTGGGTGAACTGGAACCTCTAAACCGAAATTTCTGTCAGCTGGAATTTTTTTTGGCTTTTCTTGCGCATTTTTCGTACAGGCCCGCCAAATACTATATATACAGGCGCTCTAAACATGGAGACGGACAATGACGGCGGCTTTGGCGAAGAAGATCAGAATTGGCATCCTAGGGGCTTCGGGCTACACCGGGGCCGAAGCCGTGCGCCTGTTGGCCCGCCATCCCAATGCCGAGATCGTTATCATGACCGCCGACAGCCACGCCGGCGAGCGGTACGAGCAGGTCTATCCCCACCTGGGCGGCCTGGATCTGCCCGGCCTGGTCAAGGTCGAGGAAGTGGAATGGGCTGGCGTCGAGGTCGACGTGGTTTTTTGCGGCATGCCGCATGGGACTACTCAGGAAATCATCGCGGGTCTACTGCACGATACCCAGCACAGTGTCATTGATGAAGTCATGCGTGAAGGCCGTGGCGATGCCGCCGCCGCCATTCAAGGCATGCCAAGGGTGATCGATATGTCGGCGGATTTCCGTTTGGACAGCACCGATACCTATGCCGAATGGTATGGCCATGAGCATTACGCGCCGCACCTGCAGCCCGAAGCCGTCTACGGCCTGACGGAATTTGCCCGCGACAAGCTGCCAGATGCCCGCCTGGTGGCCTGTCCGGGCTGCTACCCGACGGTGGCGATCCTGCCCCTGGCGCCGCTGCTGGCGGCCAAGATCATCGCACCCGAGGACATTATCATCGATGCCAAATCCGGCATTACCGGCGCCGGCCGGGCCGCCAAGGCGGCCAACCTGTTCTCGGAAGTGTCCGGGGGCATGCATGCCTACGGCATCGCGTCGCACCGCCATGGACCGGAGATTGAGCAAGAATTATCAAAGGCTTATGGCGAAGACTTAATGGTCAACTTTACCCCACATCTGGCGCCCATGAACCGGGGTATTTTGGCCACAAGCTATGTCCGTCTGGCCGGCGAGGCAACGGTGGATGATCTACGCGATTGCCTTGTCGAACGTTATCAAGACGAACCCTTCGTGCGGGTGGTGGGCAACGGCACGGCGCCGGCGACCCGGCATGTGCGTGGCTCCAACCATTGTCTGATCGGGGTCTTCCCCGACCGTCTGCCGGGCCGGGCCATCGTGGTTTCGGTGATCGACAATCTGGTCAAGGGATCGTCGGGCCAGGCAGTGCAGAACATGAACCTGATGTATGGCCTGCCCGAGACCACGGGACTGGAACAGGAAGCCCTATTTCCATAGGAAATTGCCTGCAATAGATTTTCAAAGGTTGAATTTGGAGTACGGTACTATGAGCAAAGGTCATATCATGACTTTTGAGGGCGTCACGCCCGAGATCGACCCGACGGCCTTCGTGGCGCCCGGGGCCCACGTGATCGGCACGGTCAGCCTCGGCGCCCATGCCTCGGTCTGGTACAATTGCGTCGTCCGCGGTGACGAGGAACCGATCCATATCGGTGCCCGCACCAATATCCAGGACGGCTCCACCATCCACACCTCGAAGGGTCTCAGCGATACCTGGATCGGCGAAAACGTGCTGGTCGGCCATATGTGCCTGTTGCACGGCTGCCGCTTGGAAGACCGCGCCTTTGTCGGCATGGGTTCGATCGTGCTGGACCATGCAGTGATCGAGTCCGAGGCCATGCTGGCCGCCGGCGCCACCCTGACGCCGGGCAAGCGCATTCCCACGGGTCAGCTGTGGGGCGGCAGCCCGGCCAAATACATGCGTGATTTGCGCCCGGAGGAGCTGTCCATGCATGTCATGATGGTGGAGGAATACGTCCAACTGGGCATCAGCCACACCGCGGCCTTGAAATAAGCAGCCGCATACGGCGCGCGGCGTAAATCCCGCTTGCCCCGCGCAGCGCATCACGGCATGGTGCGCGCCAATACAGAGCGTGCCCCATCGTGCCCCCTTGGCGGAATTGGCAGACGCACGGGACTTAAAATCCCGAGACTTAAC
>CAZPWJ010000186.1:0-3877 GCA_964590195.1 uncultured Rhodospirillaceae bacterium
CCCTTATGAAAACACTTCAATATGTCCCAGGGGTGCTGACGTCAGACAGGTGGCGTAGGGCAGCAGCAACTCCAAGCGGCCACCGCGATCTTCCATATCGATCCTCAACCGGATCAAAACAGCGGCGTTGGCCGGGCGGGCAATGGTGGCAAAGCGTGGATTGGTTTCCAGTCGGTCGAAGACAAAATTCACCGGGCTCAAGGGTTCGAACGAAGCACTCAAATCAGCCAGCACCACGTGCACCATTTCTTCCACCAGCGAAATCTCGATGGTGGTATAGGGCCGACCCTCGATCCGCATGGCCGCGGTGCCCCTGCGGCCACCCAGCAGAACATCGACAATCGAATAAATCAGTGATGAATCAACGGTCATCAAGCCGTAGTTGTCCCATTCCGCCGCCTTGAAAACGGTCAGCATGGCGGGCAGAGGAATGGAATTGAGATAATCGCCGAAACGGATGGAGGTGATATTGTCCAGAGACACTTCCACGTTGTCGGAGGTGAAATTGCGTAAAGACGTGGACATCACCCGGACCAGCCGGTCGAACACCACTTCCAGCATGGGCAGGCGTTCGTATGAAACCAAGGCAGAGTTAATAATGGCCCGAATGCCAAGGCGCTGCCCGTCGTCATCGCCATCCGAGTCGAAACCCAGCAGGCTATCAATTTCGTCCTGGTTGAGAACCCGGTTTACGGCGCCAGAGGCATCGTCGTCATCCTCATCACCGCCGTCTTCATCGTCATCATCATCGACCATGGCGGCCCATTCGGCCGCGACATCATCGTCACTAGCGTCCCCGTCGTCACCATCATCGTCATCCTCGACCATGGCAGCCCATTCGGCGGCGACATCATCATCATCCACGGCGTCATCATCGCCGTCCACGGCTTCGTCAATCATGCCAACTCCAACACCCGTATTGCATTATGTCCGCGCACCTGGTCGGCTGGCTATTGCACCAGCATTTCCTTGAACAAAACATCATTCACCTTGATCGCCCCGGCCGCCCGTTGCACCCGGATCAACAATTCTTCCTTCAAACGCAGCAATCCCGCCGAGCCCTTCAGATCCTCCAGGCGTAATTCGCGCAGATAAACCTGAAAATTATGCACCACCCGCGGCATGATAACTTCCAATTTGGGCACGGCTTCGGCGTTTTCCAACTCAAGCGCCACGGTGATCTTCAGATAGCTCGCCCGTTTCCCGCCCGAGTTCAGATTGACCAGCATTTCCGGCAGGTCATAAAAGACGATTTTTCCCTTGCCTGGACCGCCCTCGCCATGATCGCCCTCGCCACCTTCGCCTTGGGCCGAGGCTTCGGCATGTTCATCATCTCCAGACAGCAAGAAAAAAGCGCCGGCACCGCCAGCAAGCAGAAGCAATAGCAAAGGTAGCCCGATAAACAGCACCAGCTTTTTGCCCGACAGCCTCTTTTTGCCGCCGCCCTCGCCCGCTACCGCTTCGGCATCTTCAATTTCTTCTGTCTCGGCGACATCCGCGTCCGACATGCCCGCTCCTAATTTCCCGCCAACATGGCCTTGATCAATATGGCTATCGCATAACCGCAAAGGTAAGGAAGTTTAGTTAACAAGATGTTGAGACATCGCCACCTTTGTTAAGCCTGACGCTTCTCCCGGCATCCATGGCTTCCGAGTTTCCATGTCCGCGGGCCATCATGGTCCAGCGGCGAGCGGCATTTTTTGCCGGGCAAGGCTTGCCACAAAGTTGACGGCTGCCCCCCAAAGGGGCCGAACATTCCATATAACCCATTAATTTTATTGAGATCGAAAGTTGGCATGACCTGTGCATGGAAGGGACTGACGAATTACCACGTCGGCCCGAAACCACAATGGATTTGATGAGGCAAGAATGCCCGAAGTTACAGGTTACATAACGCTCTCCCGGCAAATGGCCATGGAACGCCAGATGGAGGTTATCGCCAATAATCTGGCCAATATGAATTCCACCGGATACAAGACGGAAAGCGTCCTGTTCGAGGAATATCTGGAAACCACGCCCGAAGGCGACACCATCTCATATGTGCGGGACTACGGCACTTCCCGCGATCTGGCCGAAGGCGAGTTCACGCCAACCGAAAATCCAATGGACATCGCCATCACCAAAGGCGGTTATATATCTGTTCAAACGGATACGGGCCTGTATTACTCGCGCAACGGCAATCTGCGCATGGATGCCGAGGGACAATTGGTGACCGACGAAGGCTTCCCCATCCTGGATGAAAAGGGCCAGCCGATCGTCCTGGAACCGGAAGATCCCACATTTGAAATTGCCACCGACGGCACCATTTCAAATAGTCTGGGCCCGTTGACCAAATTGGCGATCTCCAGCTTCGAAAATGAACAGAATTTGAGCCCGGTCGGATCCGGCTTGTATCAGACGGAAGATACGCCAATTCCGCCCGAGGGTGTCTCGGTGATGCAGGGCATGTTGGAAACCTCCAACGTTCTGCCGATCAAGGAAATGACAAAGATGATCGATCTGTCACGGTCATATCAATCCACGGCCAATCTGATGCAGGAAGATGCGGACCTGCTGACCGAGGCCATTGAATCATTGGGCCGCGTCTAGGGCGCCTTACAAGGCGCTAGACACCAGGCCAGTTCAATTCGTTACACGTTTCGTTATAAGGACGACCAAAAAATGAGAAGTTTAAGCATTGCAGCGACCGGCATGTTGGCCCAACAGCTCAACGTCGAGGTCATTTCCAATAATATCTCCAACATGAACACCACCGGTTTTCGCCGTCAGCGCGCCGAGTTTCAGGATCTGCTGTACCAGAACCTGCGCCGCAGCGGCACCCAGTCATCGGATACCGGCACCGTGGTTCCCGCCGGCGTCGAGGTCGGCACCGGCGTCAAGACCTCCGCCGTCTACCGCATCGCCGAGCAAGGCAATCTGCAAAGCACCGACAATACCTATGACGTGGCCATTCAGGGCAAGGGCTTCTTTCGTGTGACCCTGCCCAGCGGCGAGGATGCCTATACTCGCGCCGGTTCGTTCCAGGTCAGCGCCGATGGCCAGCTGGTTACCGCCGACGGCTATGTGGTGGCGCCGGGGATCACCATCCCCACCGATGCCATTGACGTCAGCATCAACAATAACGGCGAAGTCTCCGTCAAGGTGGATGGCACCGTCGCCCCCACCGTGGTTGGCCAGTTTGAAATGGCTATTTTCTTCAATGACGCGGGTCTCGAGGCCAAGGGCGGCAACCTGTTCATGGAAACGCCGGCGTCGGGCACGGCGGCGGCCGGTGTACCGGGCAGCCCTGGCTATGGCTCGGTCTTGCAGGGTTTTCTGGAGACCTCCAACGTTAACCCAGTAGCCGAGATCACTTCATTGATCACGGCGCAGCGGGCCTACGAAATGAACTCCCGCGTGATCACCGCATCGGACGAAATGCTGCGGACCATGGCTAACCTGAGGTAGGAGCGGTTTCGTGAAACACGCAATCTCCATCATCATATTCCTCGCGGCCCTGTCATTTACCCAGGCCGCCCAGGGCCAGGCGCAACTACGCGCCCAGGCCACCGTGGATGGCGACATCGTGACCCTGGGCGATTTATTCACGGGCATCGACGAGTTGGCCAATCAGGAAGTCGGCCCCGCGCCGGCGCCCGGGCGCAGCGCTACTTACAAGAGCAGCCATCTGATCGCCATCGCCAGGGCCCATGGCCTGGAATGGCGTCCCAGAGGCAGCAGAAACCGGGTGGTCATAAGCCGCGGCGGCGCGACCATCGACGAGGGCGAAGTTATCGAACTGTTGCGCCGGGAATTCCGCCAGCAGGGTGCGGTCGGCCGCATTAATACCAAGTTGCGCGGCATAAGACTCATTTTCTGCCTTTCCTGGCGGCTTGAT
>CAZPWJ010000187.1:0-3637 GCA_964590195.1 uncultured Rhodospirillaceae bacterium
CTTCCCCCTCTTCCAAGACGGTTTGGTCGAGAAGTTGATAACGGTGTCCCGAGAGATATGACCCAAAGCCTCGAGGATTACGCCGAATTCCTGACCCGCATCGTTCGGGCAAACATGATGCTGTTTCCCGACCGTTCCATGGCCGGGCTTTTGATCACGCTTGTGGCCCGGAAACTTGAATCGGGCGGCGGCATGAACGCCTCGTCACTGGCCGAGGCAACCCATATACCCCGTTCATCGGTGATCCGCCGGCTTAGCGACCTGATGCGCCAAGGCTATGTCGAGCGGCATGATGACGGGCTCTATCATCCTACCAAACTGGCTATCAGTACGATCGAGATCCACCGCGATATAGTAACTGGATAGCAATTGCAGGCACCGGTTGGTGTCCACCGTGGACACCAAGACAATTCTTTACCCTCGCCCGTCATGATAAAATGGCGCAGGTTGAGGTGGTTTATTACGTGATTGAGTATCTTGCAAATTACTGGCTGGTTGGCCTGCTTTGGGGGGTTTTCTACGTCTACGGTACGCACCGGCCCGTAATGGCTTTACGCTGGCCAATTGGCTTATGATCATCCTGTATTGGCCGATCATGATGCTGGTATTCGTTCAAGGCTGCATATTTGGCGCTGGCTCGAAATGATGGCCAAAACAGTCCTCATTGTCGAAGATAATCAGCTCAACATGAAGCTGTTCAACGATATCCTGCAATGCCATGGTTATCGGACGGTGCAGTCGTTTGATGGCCGTAATCTGCTGCAAATAGCTCGCGAAAAATGCCCGGACCTGATCGTCATGGATATTCAACTGCCGGTATCGTCCGGATTCGAGCTGACCAGATTATTAAAAGGCAATTCCTGCTTCAAACACCTGCCCGTTGTCGCGGTGACCGCGTTTACGGACATGGGCATCAAGGAAAGAATATTGAACGCCGGTTGCGACGACTATATCGCGAAGCCTATTTCCGTCCCGGTTTTTCTGGAGACCGTGGCAAAACACCTATCTTAAGGTGCCCTAGCGGAAATTCTTCAATCCTTCGAACTTGCAGGCCCCCTTGGTGTAGATTTCATCCACACCACATTGCTCCGACAGCTTCATCACGACGCTGCCCTGGCACTGTTTCAGATCCACCCAGGCTTCATAATAGGCGAATTGCTCGCAACAACCGCCGTCGGTGACAGTGACAATGACCGTTCGCACGGTCTGGGCCGGACTGACTTTCAATTCGGACATTCTTGCCGCCACGGCATCGTCGCAACGGTGCGGCGCGGCGTTCACATGACCGCCGAGAAGCAACAGAAAAACGGCAACAATCGAAAGAAACCGCATCGCGGCACCCCATGATGGCTATTTGGCAAAATTGCCTTGCCCATGGGGTTTTACATATTGCGCCGGTACTGCCCGCCCACCTCGAATAACGCATTCGTGATCTGGCCCAGGGAACAGACCCGCACCGCATCCACCAATACAGCGAAGACATTTTCGTCGTTGCGCGCCGCTTCCCGAAGGCGCTCCAGCATGGCGGGCGCTTCCTTGGCATGACGCTTTTGGAACGCGGCCAGGCGCTTCAACTGCGACTTCTTTTCCTTTTCCGACGACCGGGCCAACTCCAGGGTGGAATTCTCCGCCGGCGGTTCGGGCGAGACAAAAGTGTTGACGCCGATGATGGGATAGCTGCCGTCATGCTTCAGGGTTTCGTAGTACAGGCTTTCGTCCTGGATCTTGCCCCGTTGGTAACCTGTTTCCATGGCGCCCAAAACGCCGCCACGGTCGGAGATCCGCTCGAACTCCTGCAACACCGCTTCTTCCACCAAGTCTGTCAGTTCCTCCATAATGAAAGAACCTTGATTGGGGTTCTCGTTCTTAGCCAGGCCCCATTCCTTGCCGATGATCATCTGGATCGCCATGGCCCGGCGCACGGATTCCTCCGACGGCGTCGTAATTGCCTCGTCATAGGCGTTGGTATGCAGGGAATTGGTGTTGTCATAGCTGGCCACCAGGGCTTGCAACGTGGTGCGGATATCGTTGAAGGCAAATTCCTGGGCGTGTAGAGAGCGGCCTGATGTCTGGGTGTGGTATTTCAGCTTCTGGCTACGCTCGTTGGCACCATAGCGCTCCTTCATGGTGACGGCCCAGATGCGCCGCGCCACCCGTCCCAGCACGGAATATTCCGGATCCATGCCGGTGGACAAGAAAAAGGACAGATTGGGCGCGAAATCATCCACCTTCATGCCGCGGGCCAGATAGCTCTCCACATAGGTGAAGCCATTGGCCAGGGTAAAGGCCAGCTGCGAGATCGGGTTGGCGCCGGCTTCCGCGATGTGATAGCCCGAAATCGAGACCGAATAGAAGTTCTGGACGTTGTTATTGACGAAATAGGCCTGGATATCGCCCATGACCTTGAGGCTGAATTCGGTCGAGAACAGACAGGTGTTCTGGCCCTGATCCTCTTTCAGGATATCCGCCTGCACGGTGCCCCGGACGTTCTCATGCACCCAAGCGCGGATTTTTGCGGCCTCCTTGGCGGTGGCGGCGCGGCCTTTTTCCGCTTCGAACTCGGCCAGACGCTGATCCATGGCGGTGTTCAGGAACATCGCCAGAATGGTTGGCGCCGGGCCGTTGATGGTCATGGAGACGGAGGTGGACGGCTGGCACAATTCGAAGCCGTCATAGAGCACTTTCATATCATCCAGCGTGGCGATGGAGACGCCGGAATTGCCCACCTTGCCATAGATATCGGGGCGCGGGTCCGGGTCATTGCCGTATAGGGTCACCGAGTCAAAGGCCGTTGAAAGGCGTTTGGCCGGGCTGTCCTTGGAGACGAATTTAAAGCGTTTGTTGGTGCGGAAGGGATCGCCCTCACCGGCAAACATCCGCGTCGGGTCCTCGCCCTCGCGGCGGAAGGGGAAGACACCGGCTGTATAAGGGTAATGGCCGGGCAGGTTCTCCTTCATCATCCAACGCAGCAGTTCACCCTCGTCTTCGTAGCGGGGCAGCGCCACCTTGGGAATGGCGGTACCGCATATGGTCGTCGAGGTCAGCTGGCTGCGGATTTCACGGCCCCGCACCTTGGTAACGAATTCATCGCCCTGATAGGCCTTTTTGGTCTTCGGCCAGGCCGCCAGCATGGCAACACCGTCATCACCAATATCCTTGTCACGGCCGGCGGCCAGTTTCTCCATACGCGCCAACTGCGCCTTGGGCGCTCCGCCCTTGGCCAGGATCTGACGCGAGGCCAACAGTTGCTGGCGCTCCCGCGCCGCCGCCGCACGATCAGCGACAGATTTGTGATAGCCGCGTATGCCCCGCGCGATATCAGCCAGATATTGCACCCGGTCCGACGGCACGATGAAATCCTGGCGTGAAGAACATTTGTTAGGATTGTCCGGCAGCGCCGATGACAATTGCGCCAGGCCCCGTTCAACCAAGGCAGCGAGTATGCCATGATACAGCGCGGTCACGCCGTCATCGTTGAATTTGGAGGCGATGGTGCCGAAGACCGGCATTTCCTCCACCGCCTGGGCGAACAGTTCATGGTTACGCTGGTATTGCTTGCGCACATCGCGGAAGGCATCCTTGGCGCCCTTGCGGTCGAACTTGTTGATCGCCACCAGATCGGCAAAGTCCAGCATGT
>CAZPWJ010000188.1:0-3609 GCA_964590195.1 uncultured Rhodospirillaceae bacterium
AATAGCGGCAACAACGGCAACAACGGCAATAACGGCAATAACGGTAATAACGGTAATGGCAATGCCAACGGCCTGAACGGCACCCAGGGCAACGGAAACGCCAACGCCCAAGGCAATGGCAATAGCGCCAATGCACAGGCCTCTGAGCCGGAGTCCGAGTCCGCACCGGAACAGGCCGCTTCCGAAGCCGAACCCGCCGCTGAAGAGGCCGGCGGCAATGGTAACGGCAATGGCAATGGCAATGGTAATAGCGGCAATAACGGTAATGGCAATGCCAACGGCCTGAACGGTACCCAGGGCAACGGTAACGCCAACGCCCAAGGCAATAACGGCACTGCACAGGCCGCCGAGGCGGTATCCGAGTCCGCACCGGAACAGGCCGCTTCCGAAGCCGAATCTGAAGTCCCGACGGCCGAGACCGAACCCGTCGCTGAAGAGACCGGCGGTAATGGCAATGGCAATAGCGGCAACAACGGCAATGGCAACGCCAACGGTCAAGGTAATGCCACCGCGCAGGCCGCGGCCGCCCAGGAACCGGCAACGCCGGCCCAGGCACCCGCAACGGTCGAAGCCGAGCCCGCCGAGACGGTGGCGGTGGTCGAAACGATTACTGGCGGCGGCGACAGCGATGCCCTTGTCGGTGGCGACGGCGCAGAGGCCATAAGTGCCGGTGACGGTAACGATTTGGTATTCGGCGGCGGCGGCAATGATCAACTGGACGGCGGCACTGGCCAGGATAAGCTGGATGGCGGCGCGGGTGATGACGTCCTGCTCGGCGGTTCCGGCAAGGATACCCTGACGGGCGGCGACGGCAGTGATGAACTGGTCGGCGGCACCGGCAAGGATAAGCTGGACGGCGGTGCGGGCGATGACGTCCTGCTCGGCGGTTCGGGCAAGGATACCCTGACGGGTGGCGACGGCAGTGACGAACTGGATGGCGGCACCGGCAAGGATAAGCTGGACGGCGGTGCGGGCGATGACACCCTGCTTGGCGGTTCGGGCAACGACACCCTAAAGGGTGGCGACGGCGACGACATACTGGACGGCGGCGCCGGCAAGGATAAGATGGACGGCGGTCAGGGCCATGACACGATTGTGTTTGACGGCAACGCCAGCGACTACCTTGTCAAGGAAGGCCGGCAGGGCATCGAATTCCACGATCTGCGTGAAGGCGGTTCCGTCGACACCGTCAAGAACGCCGAGGTATATGAATTTGCCGATCAGACCCTATCGGTAGAAGAAGTTGCCCAGGCCATGGTAACAGGCTGGTCCGATACGTTCGGCGGTTCGGGCGACGATACGTCCGGCGGCGCGAGCGGCGGCGACACGCTTTACAGCTGGTCGGACATCAGCAATGCCTCCTTTGGCGGCAGAACCACCGGCCGCTGGTCCAATAGCGCTCTATTGGAAAATGGCGACGCCCTGTCGATTGGCGACGGCTGGACCCTCGGCGTGAATTCCGATACCGGACAGCCGGCCGATGGCGGCACCGGGACTTTAAGCGACAACGACGCAGGCTCCATCAGCTTGGAGGATAGTAACCAGATTGCTCTCCAGAACGCGGACAACATCGACTACTCGGGCTCATAGGCTGGCCATCCGGTGGAAATGTCGGCTCGGATGAGATAGAGGATATACCGATGGCGCGAATTTTGGTGATCGACGACGACGAGGTTCAACGCCGACTAATCCGGCATGTTCTTGTCAAGCAAAGCCATCATGTAACCGATGCGGAAGATGGAACCGAAGGCATCCGCCTGCAAAAAAAACATGGCTTCGATCTTGTTGTAACGGACATCATCATGCCGGGAATGGACGGCATTGAAACAGTACGGGAATTGATTTGCCTTTACCCCACACTCAGGATCATCGCGATTTCCGCCCACAGGAGAGTCTATCTCGATGCAGCCAAGAAATTTGGCGCCACGGAGACCCTGGCAAAGCCGTTCACACCTGAAGACCTCGTGAGCTGCGTCGAAAACTGCCTCCACTCGGGCCATATCCAAAATGAAAGCGCTGGCTACGGTAATACTGATGGAATGGCGGAATTCCTCCGTCAGCCTGCATTTCAGGATTGAATCAAGGTTTCCGATTGCGGGCCGGTCTTGAGAATCCCACGTCGGCTTTGAGTTAGACCCGGAAACGGGTCCGCCGCCGGCTATCCCAATTTAATCGCTCCGACGCAGTCCGGTACCGCCACGCCTTCGAGGTTACGGGGGTCGGGCTCGGGTGGCATGACCTGCATCTTGATGGGGACGACGCCGGCCCAGATCGGTAGCGTGTAATCCTCCTCGTCGTCCACCGGGCCGCCGGTCCGAAGTTTCGCCGAGGCTTCCTCGATCGGCAGGGACAGCACGGCCGTCTGTTTGACCTCGTCGTCGGTCATGGGACGCAGGGTATCGCTGCGCCCCGGCAGGAGATGATCGACAAAGCCGTTCAGCTTTGCCGCCTTCAACTCAGGCTCTACAACTTTTTCCGGACTGCCAAACACCATGACGGAACGAAAATTCGCCGAATGGTGCAGGCCGCTCCTGGCCAGGACAAGGCCGTCCAGCAACGAAACCGTCACGCAAACCTGGTTACCTTCCGCCGCCTTGATGCCTCGGCCGCCGTTTGAGGCATGCCAGTAGAGGTGATCGCCTTCGCGCCACTGAAAGGTCGGCATCACGACGGGGGACCCATCGATCACATAGCCAACATGGCAAAGCGGCATGGCATCGAGTATGCCGTAGATGGTCTCCCGGTCAAATCTGCCTCGTTCCCTCGCACGCCGCAGGCGGGTGCGCTCGGATATCGCCAGCGTCTCGGTCATCGCTCGACTCCTTCTTTTTTTGTTATGCACAGGGTTGATCCTTAGCCTACATGGCGGCGGCCCAAAAGATCCAATTTCGCCGGAAACCGCCATGCCAATTGGACATCCCTGAAGCCCGCCAATGGGATGGTCCGGCTGCTACTTTGCCACCCTACGATATGGCTAATGTCGCCCAATTCAAGCAAGGCCGGCTATGGCGGCAAAGGCGATATGTCGGCATCAGGTTAGATTGCGGTCTCTGGCGGGGGTGAAGCAGATATGGGCCTGAAGCAGCTTTCCTTCCGCTTCGCGCCAGCAAGAGACATTGAGCCCGTCGAACGGCGATCCATGCCTGAGCTGGCCGCAACAGCCGGAATGACCGGCCAATCTTTGATCTTGATGCTCAACCTCCTATAATCCTCTTTTTTGGATCTATGTTGCGGGAGGACGGCAAAATGAAAATCGCGCCGATCGAAGAAAAGGCTTTTGGCGCCGTCGTTACCGATGCAGCGCTGGGTAAGCTTAGCGATCATGAATTCGCGACGATTGAAGCGGCGTTTTTGGAATACGGCTTCTTGGTTTTCCCTGAGCAGTTCCTTTCGAACGAGGACAGCATCGCATTCGGAGAACGGTTCGGAGAACTGGAGTTCGGGGCCACGTCGCTCTTGTCAAACCAGGATGTCAAGGACGACGGTTCGGCCGGAGATATTTTGAACATTGATTCACAGCGAATGCGGATGATCATCGGTAATGAAGCCTGGCATACGGATTCCACCTATAAGCCGTTTAGCAGTAAATGCGCGATGCTTTCCGCGGTG
>CAZPWJ010000189.1:0-3562 GCA_964590195.1 uncultured Rhodospirillaceae bacterium
ATCAGGATTTTCTGGCTCTGACCGCCTTCTACGTCGATCTCGATGACGATGGTGCCGTGGCGGCGGCCCGTGCCATCTATCGTGACCGGGGCTGCCTCCCCACGGCCGTCATCGTCACAGGGCGTCATCCCCATGTCCGGGCCCAGATTCTCTGGCGTCTGGAGACACCGGAGCGCGATCCTGACGTTTGCCGACGCCAGAACACCGCTCTGGCCAATGCCCTCGGTGGCGACGCAATGGTGGTCAATCCAAGCCGGGTCATGCGCCTGGGCGGCTCCATCGCCTGGCCAACGAAGTCCGGGCGGATCGTCGAATATACCGAATTTGCCACCTTCGATGATGATCGGCCCAAGGTCTATTACCCGGGCCAGCTAGCAAAGGCGTTCCCTGCCGTCGATGGCAAACCGCCATCACCACCCACAGCAGAGGCCGGCAAGGATCCAGTCGCGCAGCAAGCCCCGCCCCTCAACATCGGCTCCGAGTTCGAAGGCGTCACGGTTGAAGCCTGTCTCGCCGCCATCCGCTCTGGCGACCAATGGCACAACAACATGGTCCGCCTGACGGCTCACTGGATCGCCCGAGGCTGGTCCGACACGGAAATTCTCACGGCCGCCGAGGCGCTCACCCTGCCTGGATACGCAGTCCAGCAGACCCGGATTGAAGTCGGAAAAATGCTCCGGGGTGGCCGCGCCAAGTGGAACATAGCCAGCCCCGAACAGATCATCGAAGATGATCTACCCGTTCCGTTTCGGCTTCTCGATTGGACGGCCGATCGGTATGCCGGCGAGGCCAGACCCATAACCTGGCTCTGCGAGGGCACGATACCTCTTGCCTCACCGGTGCTTCTCGCGGCCATGGGTGGCCTCGGCAAGAGCTATCTCGCAATTGATCTCGCCCTGCAAATTGCCGTTGGCGTCATTGGTCTTGGACAACCCAAGACCGTGCTTGGCGGCAAGGTCGTTGCCCAGGGCAGCGCCGTCGTTATTAGCGCGGAAGACAGCTTCGATGCCATACATCGCCGGCTCAATCGGATCGATCCTTCGGAGCGACGCATCAACGATCCTCAACGGCTCATCATCGTGCCCCTCGCGGACGCATCTGGACCACAGCCTCTCGTCGCGGTGGAAGCGGGCGTCCCGGCGAAGACAGCCTTCTTTCAAACCCTGAAAACACAATTGGTGGCCTTCGCCGATCTCAAGCTGGTGGTGATCGACCCGCTGCAGGCCTTCGTCATGGCCGACGTGAACAGTGATCCCGCGGCTGGGCAATACATGTGGACGGCCATCGCCGAGCTCTGCGCCGCCACCGGCGCCACGGTCATCGTGACCCACCACATGCGCAAGGATGGGCTCAGTCGCATCGACAGTGCCGATGATGCACGGGAGGCGATCCGGGGTTCGACGGCGTTGGTGGATGGCGCCCGGGTGTCCTACGCACTGTGGAAGGCGGATGCGGAAACGGCGCGCGCTGTCTGCCTCCAGCTCGACGTGGAATACGAAAACGGCCGCATCGTCCAGGGCGCTGTGGTCAAGGCCAACGACGAGGCCAACTACGACGTCCACACATATGTGCGCGAAGAGAGCGGCCTGCTGACCGATCGGGGCGATGTCGCAGGCGCATTGGAGGTAGCTGAGACCGGGCCGACCCTTCAAAAGGCGCGCGAAATCCTGAAGGAAGTTCAGAGGCGATTCGATGATGGATCGCCCTTCTCGCACGCCCCCAACAGCGGCGCACGATACCTGGTCAATCTTCTCATGCGTCAACACGGCATGGACCGACATACGGCGAAGAACCTGCTGACCGACTGGCTCAATAACAACGTGGTCATCGTCGATGTCTGCGATCGAAAAACCAAGATGACAGGACTGAAGGTGGTGCAATGGTTGTAAATTTTCGAGGCGGAAGTAGCGAAAGGTCTATCGCTAACCCATTGAAATCATTGGGCGGAAGTGTTGGCGGAAGTAGCGGGAGTGGTATTGCTAAGTCATTGAAAACATGGCGGAAGCGCGGCGGAAGAGGAGTGTATAGATACTACGTATCTATGAGAGCCGCCGCCTCGGCGCGCGGCGGCTTTCTTGAAGGGTGTTCGTCATGAGGCGGTCGAACCCGAAATCGCACCGAGGCGCGATCAATCCGGGCGCCGATCCAATCGGCGATTCCACTTCCCATCCCATGGCGCCGTCGATCTACCACATCCGCGCCATGCTCGATGGTCTCGACCAGGTCGCCACCGACATGGAGCGCAAGTGGGGAGTCGGTCGGCTGCGCCTGCTGGTCTCAGATTTCCTCCGGGCAAAGTTCGATGCCCAGAAGGACAAGCTCGACGCCGCCATCGATAGCGACCGTGAAACCCTTGTCCGGATCCAAGTCGAGGGCATGAAGCGGGCCTGGGCGACCCTTGACAAAACCGCCCGTGAAGCCGGTCACCAAGGTCTGTCGCCCGAGGTCTGGGAATGCGTACTGCCCTCCACGGGTGAGGTCATTTCCATCGTGCACACGGAGGCCGAGGCCCAGCACATCTGCCGCGCCTGCCGGGTGTTCACCCTCGCCGAGATTGGCCAGCTCATCGAAGGCCTCGGCGAGACCGTGCTCGCGGCCAAATCGATATTCCCGGGCGCCACCATCACCGCCGTTCGGGAACCCATTGACTGGGAGTACGGCGATGAAATGCCGTTCTGAAAGCATCCACATTGCACCAACCGAGGAGGCTCAATTGACCGCAACCAACCTGGCAAACCCGGTCGCCCAGGAGACTGGGCAACCACCACCGCCATGCCCTTGTGAAGCCGACAATGACAACCGCGAGATCAACACCATCCTAGCCCTGGATCTGGGCGGCAAGACCGGCTGGGCGCTGCAGGCAGAGGACGGAAGCATCACCAGCGGCACTGCGTTGTTCCAGAACGATCGCTGGACTGGCGGCGGCATGCGCTACCTGCGTTTCAAGCACTGGCTCACCGAGATCAAGCAAACCGCCCACGGCATCGATGCGGTGTTCGTCGAGGAGGTTCGGCGGCATGCAGGTGTCGATGCCGCCCATGCCTACGGCGGTTTCCTCGCCCATGTCACCGCCTGGTGCGAACATCACGGGATTGCTTACGGAGCGGTCCCAGTAGGCACCATCAAGCGCCACGTCACCGGCAAGGGTAACGCCCCCAAGGACGCGGTCATCGCGGCCGTGAAATCCCGCGGCTTCGCACCGGGCGACGACAACGAGGCCGATGCCCTCGCCATCCTGCTGTGGGCCCTCGAAACCCATGGGGGCGTGCGATGAAAGCCATAAACTTGCTCCAGCACACCGCCCGCGTGATCCAGGATCGCCAAGGGCAATACGGCGATCCAGGGCCGCTGTTCGAGCTCATCGCCACACGGTGGACGCTGGTCCTCGGCGTCGAAGTCTCGCCGTCCCAGGTGGCGCTCTGCCTGATCGATCTCAAGCTGGCCCGCCTGGCCGCGAACCCGGGTCATCAGGACTCCATCGTCGATGTGGCGGGCTACGCGGCGCTGCTGGGAGAAATCCAACCATGAGATGGCAACCCCGTGGCTATGGCGGCACCCGTCG
>CAZPWJ010000190.1:0-2500 GCA_964590195.1 uncultured Rhodospirillaceae bacterium
GTTTGTGTTTTACAATGCCGGCTACCTTGGTTGCCATCGAGCGAGAGATTTGTTGATGCGAAAGTTCTTGAAGATTTGCCGGCGGGCGATATTCGCGGCGCTGGGCCTGCCGCTGTTTTTGACACTTGCGGCGGGATCCGCCACCGCCATCAGTTTGAACCCGCTTACCGCGATCAAGGGCGCGGTGGAGGCGGCGGTGGAAGACCGCAGCGCCGATGACATCGGCACGGATCTGAAGCTCAAGACCACCATCGTGGGCGAGGTTCTGGATAAGATGACAGGCGATGTCATTGCCATCGGGGCCGATGTTTACGAACAGGATGTGATGCTGACCGGCGCCGTGGATGATGCGAAAATCAAGGCCAAGGCGGGTAAGCTGGTCCGTAATATCGAGGGCGTCAAAAAGGTCTACAACGAAATTCTGGTGATCAAGCCCTTGGACAAGGATAAGGGCGCGGTCGAGAACTTCGTCGATGACACGGTGATCGAAACCAAGATCAATGCGCTGCTGCTGGATGCCACGGGAGTCAATGTCACGAACTTCCGTTACCGCTCCATCAATGGCCATGTGTTTCTGTTCGGCCGGGCGTTATCGGGTAAGGAAAAACGTAAGGCAACAGCAGTGGTCCGGGACATCGAGAACGTCAAAAGCGTCAAGAATCTGGCCAAGGTCAGAGCCAAGAAATAGCATCATCCAGCCGCGCGGCGCTCTTTTCCGTCCAAATATCGGTAGTATTCACCGACAATCGGCAGAAACCAGGGCTTGCCCCGATAAAACGGAACCGGGACACCGGGGAAAGCCAGGCCGTCATAGGCGCTGTCGGATCGGCCGTTTTGCAGAATTCGCCGTGCCACTTGTTGGCCCAAATAGGTCATCATGGCGACGCCACTGCCATTACAGCCGGTACAGTAATGCAGCCCGTCCTCCAGCCCCATATGAGGCAGTGCGTCCGTCGTCATGGCAACAAGGCCGGACCAGGAATGAGTGATGCGGACGCCTTTCAATTGCGGCCAGCGATCGGTCATCATGCGGTGCAGCAAAACGGCGCTGACATCCGGGGGCACATCCTGAAAACGAGCCCGGCCGCCATACATGACCCGGCGGTCGCCGGGCAACAGGCGGTAATACGAGGTCACGCGCGGGGTTTCCGATATGGTTCGCCCATTGGGGATCAGTTCCAGCGCCAGGTCCTCCGGCAGCTCCTCCGTGACGATGATCTGCGAGGATATGGGCACCAGCCGGTTACGCAGTTTCGGCGTCAATCCGCCGGTATAACCATTGGTGGCGATGACGACCTGCTCGGCCGCGCATCCTCCCTTACTGGTCTTCACCGTGAATCGGCCGGCCGAACCTTCAATGGCGTTCACTTTCGTATGAGCGCACAAGGTAACGCCGGCCCGGTGGCAGGCATCCAATAGCCCTTTGTGAAACAGCGAAGGATGCAGCTTACCGGCCCGGTTAATGGTCATCCCGCCGTGATAGAAATCGCTGCCGATTTCGGATCTTTGCTCCTCGTATGGGACCGCCGCCGCGTCCATTTGCAGCAGCTCATTAAGGAATTCGGCTTTCTTGACCAGATCCGGATAGTGCGCTTTCGAATAGGCGCCGACAAAGCGGCCCCTTTGTTCGAAGTGGCAGTCGATCTTTTCCCGCTCGACCAATTCGCCGACGAAGTTATAGGCCGCCATGCTTTCGCGTAGCAGCGAGGTCACCAATGCCTTGTGATCCTCGCCCCGGGCGTTCTGTCCGGGCGTGCCGGATATGCCCTTGCCCAGATTGATCCCGGCGCTGACGCCGCCGCCACTAAGGGTGGAGGCGCCGCCGCCAAAGGCCAGGGCATCGACCACCGTGACCTCTCGTCCGCCCCGCGCCAACTCCAACGCCGCCGAGAGGCCGGAATAACCGCTGCCGACAATCAGGATCTCCGTCGCCGCCGGCAGGTCGGTCGAATGCTCGGTGCCGGGGCGGGCGGCTTCCCACCAGAATGCCTCCGCCTTGTAGTCGGGGTGAAACAGCCCCTTATCGATGTTCATGCCGGCATCTCACTCTTTACTTAGTCGAATGTCACCACGCTGCGGATTGATTCGCCCGCGTGCATCAGATCGAAGGCATCGTTGATCTGCTCCAGGGGCATGGTGTGGGTGATCAGGTCGTCGATATTGATCTTGCCGTCCATATACCAATCGACGATTTGCGGCACCTCCGTGCGGCCCTTGGCGCCGCCGAACGCGGTACCGCGCCAGACCCGTCCGGTGACCAATTGGAATGGCCGGGTGTTGATCTCCTGCCCGGAACCGGCGACGCCGATGATGATGCTCTCGCCCCAGCCCTTGTGACAGCATTCCAGGGCCTGACGCATGACCTCGACATTGCCGATGCATTCGAAGGAATAGTCGGCCCCGCCCTTGGTCAATTCCACCAGGTGGGCAACCAGATCGCCGTCGACGTCGTTGGGATTAACAAAATGCGTCATGCCGAATTTTTCCGCCAGGGCGCGTT
>CAZPWJ010000191.1:0-3446 GCA_964590195.1 uncultured Rhodospirillaceae bacterium
AATCCTCCCTTATGAAAACACTTCAATATGTCCCAGGGGTGCTGACGTCAGACAAATTGGCCCGCGCGAAGGAGCTGACGGAGGCCGAGGGCTTGACGGACAGGGTCACGGTTGAGTACGGCGACTTCCATGAGCTGCCCTACGATGATGGGTCAATGGACTGTTGGTGGTCACAGGATTCACTGTATCACGGTGGGGATCGCCTCCGCGTCCTGACCGAGGCCTATCGTGTGCTCAAGCCCGGCGGGCGACTGGCCCTTTCCGATTTTGTTCTCGATCCGCAGATTTCAGATGCCGCGCGGCCGCACATCGAAGATGTGGTCGGTGGCCCGAACATGTGGTCGTACGAACGTTACCGTAGTGCGCTGGATGTGATGGGTTTTAGTCTGCGTGAGACATTTTACGGCTTCCGCCCCGTGAGCGATACGTTTACCCGCTTGCACGCGCGCTTCGCCGAACTTGGATCTGACCCTGCCGTGCAGGAGGCTGGCCCGGAAGCGTATGATCGGACGCTCTATCGACTGGGTCTGTGGATTGAAGAAGCCAACAACTATCACGTTGGCTGGGGCTATTGGGTCGCCGAGAAACCTTGACTGACGCCGCCCGAGTGAGATTTTGGGCAGATCTGGGGGCTAGGGCATTTGTCGCTGACATGTTGCGAGCCGAGTTATCGCGACGATACATTGGTAGATAGTGTTTTCTTGATTCGAGAAAAGCTGCCTAATAATTTGCTTTGTGCAATCGGTGGCGATGCTCCACTGCAATCTGAAAGAAGCGCCGAATGGTCACAACACATAGCAAGAATCTACGTATTGCCGCGCTCGGCCTCGATCATGACCATGTCTGGACAGTCGCAGCCGAAGTGCTCGGGCGTGATGATGCTGAACTTGTCGCGGCCTACGATCCGGATCCTGAATTAAGGGCGCGCGCCGGAGCGGACCTCGGAGTGCCTACCTACGCTGACCATAGTGAACTGCTCGAGCGGGAACAGCTTGACGGCGTTTATGTCTATACGAACAACCGAACTAGCGTTGATTTGGCGATCGATGCTGCCTCGCACGGCCTGCATGCGTTGGTCGAGAAGCCGATGGCGGCGAATAGTTCAAACGCAGAGCGAATGATTGCAGCCGCGCGGCAACATGGTACGCGGCTGATGATCAACTGGCCGTTTGCCTGGTGGCCCCATCTTCAGCGAGCCATCGAAATGGTGCAGAAAGAAGACTCGATTGGACGGCTCTGGCAGGTAAAATATCGCGCCGCCCACGAAGGCATAGTGACGATGGGTCATAGCCGACAATTTGCCAATTGGGTCGAAGATGCGGAACGAGCTGGAGGCGGCGCACTTGTGGATTATTGCTGCTACGGCGCGGTACTTGCGCGCGTCCTGCTCGGACAGCCGGATGCCGTCTGCGCACTTACCGGCAACTTTTGCCGCGACGATATCGCCGTCGAAGACAACGCGGTGCTTCTCATGCAGTACCCCCGGGCCATGGCCATTGCAGAAGCCTCCTGGACCCAGCACGGCAAGATCGGATCCTATGAGCCGGTGATTTACGGCGAACGGGGCAGTCTGTTCGTTGGACCCCGCGCGGACTATGGGCTATTGCGCGCCGACCTGGAGAACCCGGCGGGCGTACAGGTTCCGGTGCCGGCGGCGCCCCCGCACCTCTCGTCGGCGACGGCCCATTTCCTCTGGGCGGTTCAGAATGACGAGCCATTCACCGCCCTGTGCGATCCTGAAACCTGCCGCGATGCGACGGCGATCCTGGATGCCGGGCTTGCTTCCGCAGGGACTTTCAGCGCATTGGTGAAGCCACAATGAGCCGTTTGAGCCGTTTGAGCCGAGGGGAACAACATATGATCAGCATGGGGCAATAGCAGAAGCAGGCTTGACGCCAGTTCATCGCCACAAAGTACGGAGCAAGGTCATGAAGATTGATGGCCGTTGCCGTTACGGATACATCGCCTATGAGGCGAAGGTCGATCCCGACAAAGTCGCAATTTTTTCATTGCACTGATTGTCAGACCTTTTCTGGGGCCGCTCACGCCAACATTGGGTGGCCGATAATCTGACTGCAGGTAGCTGAGACAAGTAAATGTGACCTACGCTGCAAACCTACTCATAATGAACCTTGGAATGCGGGGGAGGATTTGGAGATGTCAGTTGAAAAAGTAGATACGCTTGTCGTTGGCGGCGGCCAGGCCGGGTTGGCCATGAGCGAGCACTTGAGCGACCGCGGCGTATCTCACTTGGTTCTGGAGCGGCACCAGATTGCCGAACGATGGCGCTCGGAACGATGGGATTCCCTGGTTGCCAATGGTCCGGCCTGGCATGACAGGTTTCCGGGACTGGAGTTCTCGGAAATTGATCCTGACGCCTTTGCCCATAAGGAAACGGTTGCGGACTATCTGGTCGCTTATGCGGAGAAGATTGCCGCCCCCATCCGCAGTGGCGTCGAGGTAATGAAGGTAGAAAGAAACGTTGGCCGCCCCGGCTTTCGCGTCGAAACGTCGGAAGGTTTAGTCGAAGCCGTCAATGTAGTCGCGGCTACCGGTCCTTTCCAGCGGCCAATCAAGCCCGCCATCATGCCTGAAGATATTGGCATCATGCAGATCCATTCCAAAGACTACCTTAATCCCGACCAGTTGCCGGAAGGAGCGGTTCTGGTGATTGGAGCTGGATCTTCAGGGGTGCAGATCGCGGACGAACTCCTGCGTACGGGAAAGCGTGTCTACCTCTCGGTCGGACCGCACGACCGTCCTCCCCGGAGCTATCGCGGTCGTGACTACGTCTGGTGGCTAGGGGTCCTCGGCAAGTGGGATGCCGAAACTGTGCAGCCGGGCAAAGAACATGTCACGATAGCGGTGAGTGGTGCCCATGGCGGTTTTACGATCGACTTCCGGCAGCTCGCCGCGCGGGGAATGAGGCTCGTTGGCCTGACGAGCGCTTTCAAAAATGGTGTAATTACATTCGCATCGGACCTTGCGGACAATATTGCGCAAGGGGATGCGAACTACCTGTCTGTGTTGGCTGAAGCCGACGCCTATGTGGACCGCTATGGTCTTGACCTTGCGGAGGAGCCCGAGGCCCGCAGGATCGATCCTGCGTCGGCTTGCATGACCGATCCCATGCTTGAGTTAAACCTGGCCGAGGCCGGCGTAACCACAATTATCTGGGCAACCGGTTATACGATTGATTTCAGTTGGCTGAAGGTCGACGCATTCGACGAAGATGGCAAGCCAAAGCACCGTCGCGGTGTTTCAGCCGAGCCTGGGATCTACTTTTTGGGATTGCCATGGTTGTCGCGACGGGGGTCTTCCTTCATCTATGGCGTTTGGCACGACGCCATGTATCTGGCGGACCATATTTCCAAGCAACACAAATATCTAGCCCGTGCCTATCCGGTTAACGCAGACACCCACTTCATGTAGGGTGCTTCCAATCT
>CAZPWJ010000192.1:0-3414 GCA_964590195.1 uncultured Rhodospirillaceae bacterium
TCATCCCGGTCAAAAACAGGCAGGAAATTTCCTCGAAACCAACGGTCGGGCAGGCTGCTCGGTTGATAGACCTCATCAAGGACAGGCTGCTTTGTCGCCAGCACCTGGAGCGCGAAATTGTCGCTGTCGGTGGCCGCCGTCTCGCCATGGGCTTCCGCCAATGTCCTGCCCACGAATTCACTGGGATGTAGTGCGTGAACAGCCGCTCCCTTCTTGTTGGCAAAGACAAAGCGCGCGTCCTGGTCGCGAAACGCGACGATTGCCGGGACATTATCCAGGATCATCTGCAACAGATTGGCCTGTTCTCTCAGATTCGCCTCCGCCCGCATGCTTTCGCTAATATCGGTGCTGGTGCCGCGGTAGCCGCTAAATCGTCCGCGTTCATCGAAAACCGGCACCCCGCCCGTTCGCACCCATAGGCGCCGGCCATCGGGCAAAACGCGAGATGCGATGACATTCTTATACGGTTCATGTGCCGCCAAGGCGTGGGCGACACGTTCGATATCCTCCGGCTTTTCAATATATCTGCCCAGTTCGTTGTTCGTTTTGCCAATAATCGAGCTCGGTTTCGTTCCCGACACTTCGTAAAACCGGTCTGACAAATAGGTAAAACGGCCCGCCGCGTCGGTTTCCCAAAACCAATCAGAGGCGGCGTCGGCGAAATCCTTGAAAATCGATTCCATGCGCCGCCGCTCGTGGGTTTCCCATGTCCGCGCTACAAACTCCGCAAAGACACCGCCGAGGGCTTGTTCTTCCTGGGTCCACGCGTGCGCATCACCGAAATGGCTGAATACGATGGCGCCGGCAAAGCGCCCCTCACGCCGCACCGTGACGTCCATGAAAGCACTAATACCGACCGGCTCCAACAGATGACGAATCTCGTCCACCCGACCGTCACTCGCCACATCTGCGACCGAGTAAATATGCTGACGCCTCTGACTTTCGACATATTCCGCATGCGCGCCGAAGCTTATGTTGTCACCTGTGCCGTGCGTATGCGTCTGTCTGGTATAGATATTGGTGCAATGCGACGTCTGCTCGGCCTTATCAAAACGAAAAACGGCCACACGGTCCACATCCAGGGCCTGCGCCGAGACCTCCGCGATTTCTCGTAGCGCCGGCAACAGGCCGTCATCTATGAGAACGGTACTCGCCGCCAACTTTCCAATCGATTCCAGTTGCAAAGAGAATGGCCGCACGGCATAGCCACCATGGTCAGTGGATACCGCTGTCGCCACCTCGGTTTCATCAAATCCGGCATGCGGTTCGGCGGAAATTGGGGCAGGTCGCTTCCGACTTCCCGGCGGCTGGGGACTCATTAAACTTCCATCAACTTCAGGTTGCCGTCAGGATATTTGTATGAACACGCCGTCCGGCACAATATAGAAAAAGTGCACCTGATTCCGTTAATATTTCATTGATCGTAGTCCAGTCGACATAATTAGACAATTAGCGTAATTATTACAATTCTATTTTTAATTGCAACAATTCAAAACATTGGTCTTGCGCCAACAATCTGATTTGTCTTTTTTTTAGTGGCACATATCATTGTCGCATGAACAGAAATAGCGGGACGATCATTATCGCCGGTGCCGGTCTTGGCGGCCTGACCTTGGCGTTATGTTTGCGGCGGGCAGGCTTCGCGGTCACCGTGCTAGAACAGGCAGATGCGCTGGGCGAGGTTGGCGCCGGCGTGCAGATCAGCGCCAATGGAGCCCGGGTTCTGTATCATCTCGGACTGGCCAACGCCCTCAAGGCCGTCGCCTTTACGCCGGAGCGGGGCGAATTGCGGCATTGGCAAAGCGGCGAGACTTTAAGCTCCCGCCCCTTGGGCAAGGAGAGTGAAGAGAAATTCGGCTTCCCCTATTTTCATCTGCACCGGGCTGATTTCCACCAGGTCCTGGCCGATGCCCTCGCGGCTGCCGCCCCCGGCGCTATCCACCTGGGCACCAAGGTAACCGGGTTCGAGCAATCGGACGCCGGCGTGACGGTCACCACCGAGGATGGCCGGACCTTTCAGGGCGTTGTCCTGGTCGGCTGCGACGGCATCCACTCCACCATACGCGGGCAGCTGTTTGGGCCGGATGCGCCGCGTTTCACAGGCTGCGTCGCCTGGCGCGCCACATTGCCCGTCACGGCGTTGCCGCCCGGTCATGTCCGCCCGGTGGCATCAAACTGGATCGGCCTGGGCGGTCACTTCGTGCATTACTATCTGCGCCGCGGCGAATTGGTGAATTGCGTCGGCATCATAGAGCAAGATGAATGGCAGGCCGAAAGCTGGTCCAACGAGGGCGCCAAAGCTGAATTCCTGAAGGACTTTGCCAACTGGCACGAAGACCTGAAAATTCTGATCCGCAATGCGGAAACCTGTTTCCGCTGGGGCCTGTTCGACCGCGATCCCATGCCCCGCTGGGGCCGGGACCGGGTCACGCTGTTGGGCGATGCCTGCCATGCCATGTTGCCCTTCATGGCCCAGGGCGCGGTCATGGCGATCGAAGACGCCTATACCCTGGCGCAATGCCTGGCCGTGGGAAGGAATGATCAGGCAGCCCTACCGCGCGCGCTGCAACGCTACGAAGATCTGCGCCGGGAGCGCACGGCAACGGTGCAACAGATGTCCCGCGATAACATCCAGTTCTTCCACCACGCCGACATTCCCAATCTGGCCGAGCGCATGAGCAAGCATCGCGCGGCGCATCTATGGCTTTACGGTTTCGATGTCACCGATCAGACATTCGAAGCCCAATGATGGCTTTTTCCGAATTTAAGCTGCCCGCCCCGCTGCGCCAATGGTTGCCCGGACCAGCTGTGATAGTCGGCTGTGGAAGTCGAAGCGGTCATGGCTTTTGGCGAGGTTCACGGCAAGTTGGTGCCAGGAGCTGCCATTATTTGTTCTGGAATGCGAACGGCCAGGCGCCATGCTGTCTCCGTGAAACCGTTCATCGCATTGAAGGCTCGCGTTGATGGGGCTGAGACGGGAGGCCAAATTTGCTTTCCGGGTAATACAAGTGTTAGGCTTGTCGTGCGATCAAACATCGCAACTTTGTCTGCCGGCGCACTTTTGCGTGGATTAGGAGCAACCTCCTTCGGCGTGGCAAGAGTCGAACTGTTTTGGCGTTCCAGTCGAAAACGGTCTGAATATTCCGCCCTCTGGCGTGAGTGACTTTTGCATATTTTCTGCTGCCGAACATGATTTCGGCGCTGCACACGCACGGCATCCAAAATGGAGCAAGGACTATGAGTGAGGAACTGAATGCGGCTGCCACGGCCGCAGCGAAGCAACGCTATGATGCGCCCATCTATAATTTGCTGACGAAAGCCTGGGGCGGCGAAATGATCCACATGGGTATGTTTGAGGATGACTGTCCGTCATCAAAACATTTGGGACATGTGATCCTGTTTCCAAAGGGAGGA
>CAZPWJ010000193.1:0-3390 GCA_964590195.1 uncultured Rhodospirillaceae bacterium
TGTTGGTCCGCGCGCCTTCGCGGGCGCGGTCGACATAGCGCGTTTGTTCGGGATAGATCGGCAGGCCCTGATAAAAAACAATGAGTTCGCGCACGTCCGCCGTCGTGCAGAGCTGATCGAGCCGGCGGTTGAAGACCTCTCCGTCCGCCATCGACGTCAGCATCAGCGCCAGACGGGCCGCCTGATCGGTGCTCCAGCCCGACGGGTCCCACCCAGGACGCACAGCCTCGGCGGCTTCGAGATCTTCCGCCGTGAGGGCAAGATCGTTTTTACCTATTTTTCGTGGCACAAGACTGACGGCCATATAGAGGTCGCGGTCGATCTCGGACTGGCCGAGCTTTTCAAGCTGCGCGCCAAACCACGCCTTGGCGTCGCCCTCAAGCTGCCGGTCAAGCCAGTGACAGAGCAGATCGCGGGGCGTTTGTACGGTATCCTTCATGGCACAACCACTATACCGCCAGTTCCGTTCGAACCCATTGCAGTTCACGGACAATTGCGCTGACCACGTCGACGTTGCGGTATTCCTCCGGCAGCACGTCCCAGGTGTAGGTTTCTACTTCGAGGTGATCTGAGATCGGGTTCTCCCGGTGCAGGGCCAGCACCTCGCGAATGAAGTTTTGGGTGGTCGCGAAGGCGCCCATGTCGTCAAGATAGATGGGCACGTGAAAATGAACGCGCCATTCGTGGTGCGCAGCGCCCGCCGCCTGGGCGGTGAAGGCGTCAGGCAGGTCGACGAAGCGCTCAAGGCCTTCGGCGCCGGCGGCGACGGTCTGGTGCAGATAGACCTCATCGGCGAAGGGGCGTAGCAGATCGACGGTGCCGGCGTCGACGCCCGAGAACCGGAGGCCCGCGCTGATCTGCATCTTGCCCACCCGGACATCGGCATTGCGCAGTTTGGCGATGGCGTCGGCCGGATCTTCGAATTCCACGGCGGCGTGGCAGAGGTCCAGACACACCCCCAGGTGCCGGTGCAGGGCGGTCTCCGCCTCAGCCGTATCGAGGTCGGTCAGTTCCGCCAATTGCGTCGCCGCGGCGGTTGAATGGAGATGATCGCGGAAAAACGCGACGGTTTCGTCGATGGTTTCGAGATGACAGCAGGGTTCCGGTTCCAGGGTGAGGATGATCGTCTTACCGGTCTTGCGCCGGACTTCGACCAGGTGGGCGGCATGGCGGATCATATTGTCCGCCATGGCGGCGATATCGTCAGCGGTTCGGATCTCCGCCTTGAAGCCGCCCGGCACGGTGGAGACGCTGCCGTCCAGGCTGTCGTCGCCGGGCAGGATATCGGCCAGGATATCGGCCAAGCGATTGGTGTAGTCGAGCCGTTCGGGGGTCCGCCAGTCGGGCAGATAGACGTTCTCCTTGACCGGCGTGCCGTGGAACTCGCCATAGGGAAATCCGTTCAGGGTAAAGACGTAGAGCCCCTCGGCACGGAGAAAATCCTTGAACGCGGCGCGCGCCTCGTCCTTTGCCAACTCCCGAGCGGCGATGGCCGAGAGCCGTAATCCCACACCTAGATCGGCATCGGGCGTGAGGCTTGCCTTCGCCTCGGGCAGATACTTTTCGAGATTGGTCCGCACTTCCGCCCAGGTCTCGCCTGGATGAATATTGGTGCAATAGGTGAGATGAGCGTATTCGGCCGGATCAAGTTTCATGCTCGATCCGCTTTCCTAGTTCTCGAAGCCTTTGCTCATGATCCAGGCGGTAATCGCCATGCGCTGCTTCTTGTTATATTTCTTGTTCCACGGCGGCATGCCACGGAATCCCTTGGTGATCCGGCTGTAGACAAAATCCGGCTTGTACTTTGAGGGTTTCAGCTTGGGCGCCTTGCCGGGGTAAGCCTTGGGACCATGGCACCGGGCACATTGTTTGACCCACATTTTCTTGCCGCTGGCAATGTTGCCGGGATCGTTCATGAACTCGTCGGTGAACGCCACATCGGCCGCCCGCGCGGAGCCAATCCCTGTCGATAGAGCGCCGATCGCGATGACGGCCAACAGGGCCAATACCGATACACTTCGCAACACTTCGTTCTCCTGAAAAAAGAGCACCCAGCCCCCTTCCCGCAAGGGGAAAAGAGCTGGGCGATTGGTGCTTTATGCCGTCCTTAGGGGACGATCTTATAGATCTTGTCGAGACCGCCGGCCGGGCCACCGGGTACGGGGCCGGTCAGATCGGTTGCCATGACGTAGATTTCGCCGGCGCTGTCCTGGCCGAACGACATGACGTAGGAGTTCCAACCAGGCATGTTGGTGACATTGACGTCTTCCATGGTCCACTTGTTGCCGGTCATCTTGGCCACAAACAGCTGGCCGTCCTTGAAGACGAAATTCTTCGACCAGTCGCCGAAGAAATACATGCCGTCCCAGGCCTTGTGGCTGCCGCGGTAGACGTAACCGCCCGTAATCGAGATACCCTTGCAGCCGTCCGGATTGGCCGAGCAGTTGTTGTACTCAAGCACCGGCGCGATCATGCCGCTCGAATCACAGCTTGCCGGGCTGTCGTTGGGCGCCTGATAATTGAAGCAATGGGTGCCTTCCATCGTGCGCCAACCGTAGTTGCCGCCCTTCTGGATGACGTCAACTTCCTCATACTTGTTCTGGCCGACGTCAGCGCAGATCAGGGCGTTGTCGCCGCCCATGTCGAAGGAGCAACGCCAGGCATTGCGGAAGCCGTAGGCCCAGATTTCGTCCTTGGCCTGATCGTTTCCGACGAACGGGTTGTCCGCCGGAATCTTGTAGCCTTCGACGGAATTGACGTCGACACGAAGGATCTTGCCGAGATTGGAGCCGAGATCCTGGCCATTGCCCATCACCGGGTTGTGGCCAAGGCCGTAGTCGTTGGCATAACCGCCGTCACCGGTCGTGATGTAAAGCATGCCGTCCGGGCCGAAGCCAATCCAATGGCCGTTGTGGTTGAATTGCGGCCAGTCGATAACCGAGATCACCCGGGAATACCCGGCGTCGGCCTTGTTCGGGTCGCTGGCCGAAACGCGGTGTTCGGCGACGACGTTCTTGTGATCGAAGAACAACAAGTTGGCAAGATTGGGAGTACCGTGGATCGGTACCGAATAGGAGACGTAGAACAAGCCGTTGTTCTTGTAGTCGGGATGGAAGGCCAGGCCGAGCAATCCGCGTTCGTCGAACTCCGGTGTCAGCGGCACGATCTTTTCCTTGATATCGAGGAACGTGTCCATCTTGCCGTCGGGATGCAGGACCTTGATGGTGCCGGTCTGCTCAATGATGAAACGGCGGGGGTCCCCCGGCGGTGAAGTCAGCAGCAACGGATGCTGCAAGCCGGACGCGACCTCTTCCAATTTTACGTCCAACGCCGAGGCGCTGGTGCTGACCAGTGCGGTCATGGCTACGCCGATCGCAGCCATTCCAAGTT
>CAZPWJ010000194.1:0-3310 GCA_964590195.1 uncultured Rhodospirillaceae bacterium
GCGTCCCCGTAGACCGCTTGGCGCGATGATGCAGCGCCATGTCATATCTGCCCGAAGCGGCAGGCGAGCGAGAGCTAAGGCAGCCTCGCGACCCTGAACCTATAGTCACGGCCCTGCGCCGCATCGACGAGGCGCGGGCCGTCGCCCACGTCCAGGTTGGCGGCATCTGCATCAAGTCACTGTGGGTGGTTGATACGGACACGCCTATGCCCAGTGTGTCCTGGCCGCGCACGGCGCGTGGCTTCCCCATTATCGAGGCCAGCGCGGATCTGAAGGCCCAGATCAACAAGGTCGTTCTGGAGGCCATGCATCGACCGCGTTGGGCGGCCAGGCCGCGATGACCGACACTGTCAGCATTCCTGAAATAAAGGATCAGCTGGCAGAGCGTTGTGTTGACCTTGCGGAATATCTGTTCGGCAAGCCGACAACGCGCACGCGCACGGAATTAAAGTTCGGGCGCAAGGGTTCGCTTGTCGTAACAATATCTGGCCGATGGCGCGGCCGCTTTCGCTCGTGGGAGGCGGGCACAGGCGGCAGCATGCTCGATGCCATCATGTTCGCCAACGGCTACCACGATCTTCGTGCTGCGATTGATTGGGCAAAAGACTATCTAGGCATCCATGACGGCAAGCCACTGCCGCCCCGCCCCAAAGCCAGACACACGCCGGACGGGCCGGACCCAGCCATTGAAAAACAGAAACGGGCCCAGGCTCTTTGGCGGGCTGGCATCCCGGTCGGCGGCACGTTGGGCGAAACGTATCTGCGTACCGTTCGCGGCATCCTCTCGAACACCTGGCCGGACTGCATCAGGTGGCACACCGGCAAGCAGTGCCTTCTGTTCGCGGCAACGGACAGCACCGGCAACGTCATGGGTATTCAGCGCATCTTCCTGATGCCAGACGGCAAGGCGAAGACGCGCGAAGACGGCAGCAAGCTGAAAGTTTCCCTCGGCCCTGTCGGACGCGGCGCAGTCCGCATGACGCCACTTCTGGATAATGACAACGCCATCATCCTGGCGGAAGGACCGGAGACGGGCCTGTCCGTGTGGCACGCGACCGGCATGGAGACCCGCGTCCTGCTGGGGTCCACGGCGCGGGCCGACCTGTCCGATGTCGGCCTGGATAGAACGGTCATAATCGCCGCCGATGACGACGCCAGAAACGCTTCGAGCCGCCGCGCATTGAACAAGGCCGTCCGCGACTGGCGCGAGGCGGGCCGCACGGTCCTGGTGACGCGGCCCAGCAAGATATCGCGGCGGGATAAATCCGACTTCAACGACCTGCTGCGGGAAAGCGGCATCAAGGCGGTGCAAGAGCAAGTCCGCCGGGTGGTGCTGGAGGCGCGGACCGGAATCGAACCGCCTCTCTGGGATCGCGGCCTCGCACGGGACAAGCTGCGGCGGGTCTTTGACACCGCAATATCACGCCTTCAGACAGGCTGTCTGGATGGCCCCCTGCCGGCCGTTGCCATCCAGGTCGATGGCGGGCTGGGGAAAACGCGCGAGGGCATCAAGCGGGCGATCCAGCACGTCAGGAACGGCAAGGGCTCCGTGACCTATGCCGTGCCGACGCACAAGCTTGGCAATGAATTGAGGCGACGCTTCGCAGAGGAAGACCCCGGCATTTCCGTGGATATCTGGCGCGGGCGGAGCGCCGATGACCCCGACAGCAACGGCGAGGCCATGTGCCGCGACCTGGACGCCGTGCTCGATGTGCAGGCCCACGGCGGCGACGTTCAGAAACTTGCTTGCGAAGGCAAAGATCTCAGCGGGCAAATCCGGCGCTGCCCGCATTTTGACAGCTGCGCCTATCAAGCCCAGCGCCACCGCGAGGCTGACATATGGATCGTTGCCCACAACCTGCTATTCAACAAGAAGCCAGCCGCCATCGCGCAGCCCGGCCTGGTCATCATCGACGAGAGCTTTATCGGCGCGGCAATGCAGGGCGTCACTGGACGGCCCAAGCGGATTGGTCTGGCCGATATTGCGGAGCGCCCGACCGCCAGGAAGTCGGACGGCTCCACGTCCCTTGGTCGTTCCGCCGACCTGGATGTTTCATTGAGGCCGGCACGGGACGCCCTGACGGCAATACTGAAAGACCATCCGGAAGGGCCGATAGAAAGACAGCGCCTGATCGATGGCGGGCTGACCGATGATATGTGCCGTGACGCGGCTTCTGCCGAATGGCAGCGCAAGCAGCAACTGGACAAGATCATCTGGCCGGGCATGCCAAAGGCGGCACGCCGGGCGGCGTTGGAAGCGGCATATCCCAATAAGATCATCGCCAGAATGGCCCGTATGTGGCACGTCCTGGGCGATATGCTGGAGGACGGCGGGCCGGAACGCAGCGGGCGAGTGGCGCTCAGGGTGCTCACAGACGAGGACGGCGCGAGCCATGAGGCCCTGACCATTGCCTGGCTGGATACGATCAAGGACGGGTGGCAGGCACCAACGCTGCATATTGATGCCACACTGCGCATTGACCTGGTGCGCCACATATTCCCACAGATCGAGCTGCTCGACCGGGTCGCGGCGACGGCACCGCACCAGCACACGGTCCAGTACGTCGGCAAAAGCTTTTCAAAATCGGCGCTGAAAGAAGACAAGGAAGTGGACAAGGTCTTCCACTGGGCCGTGGCGCATGGCCGGCGCACGGGCGGCAAATGGCTTCTGGCCGTGCAGAAGGATGTCGAGGAAAGCATCCGCGCAAGACACGCCATTCCGGCCTGGCTGGACCTGGCGCACCACAACGACATAGCCGGGCGCGATGAGTGGCGAGACGTGCGCGGCCTGATCGTTGCTGGCAGGACGATGCCCCGCCCCAACGACGTGGAGCGGATCGCCGGCGTCTTGACGGGATCGGCCACGCAAGGCGCGGGCACGGACGATCACTGGTATCCCACCACCGACGCGGTCCTGGCGGCACGTTCCGGCAGGGCAATCACCGTCGAAAAGCATATCCACCCAGATCCGTTGGCGGAACAGGTCAGGGCTTCGATCTGCGAGGATCAAATCCAGCAAATCATCTGGCGCGGACGCGGCGTGAACAGATCGGAAAAACAGCCGCTTGAGGTCGTCATCCTGGGCGACTGCATCACGGCCCAGCCCGACGAAATCGAGAATTGGTACTGGCCGTCCCTCGATGACAGGATTTTCGCCCAGACAGGTGTCTGGATGGAGAACGCATCCCACGTTTCTCGCACTTTTCCGCTACTTACCGGCACTCCTAATAGGGTGAAACTAGCCCGTCAGAGGTTGGGGTCAGTTTCCTATAAAGACTATTATAGGAAAACGACCCCAACCTCCTCACCT
>CAZPWJ010000195.1:0-3211 GCA_964590195.1 uncultured Rhodospirillaceae bacterium
ATTGGAAGCACCCTACATGAAGTGGGTGTCTGCGTTAACCGGATAGGCACGCAAATTACCAAAACAATTACTAATAATTTGTTTAGGCAACTATAAACCATCGCCGCAAATGTGGGCGGCTGGATTGCCAAAAGCCTCTGCAGCCACCATGATCCCTTGATGAGCGTGATGGATTTTTCTCCTGATGAATATGAGGCTCGCCTGGCACGCTGCCAGGCCGCGATGGGGGCCGCGGGGCTGGATGCGCTGTTTTTCACCTCTGAAGCGGAAATGCGTTACTTCACGGGGTTTCGCACCCTGTTCTGGCACAGTCCGACCCGGCCATGGTTTCTGATTGTTCCACTATCCGGAAAACCCATCGCGATGATCCCCGAGATCGGCGCCGAATTGATGAATGGTACGTGGCTGGACGATATCCGCACCTGGCGCTCCCCCCATGCCACGGATGACGGCGTCTCTTTGCTGATCAAGGCATTAAGCGGCAAGGTCAAGATCGGCATGTTGATGGGGCGGGAAAGCAGTTTGCGCATGCCCCTATTGGATTTCCAAAGGTTACGGGACGGCCTGGGGAACGCCGTGTTCGTTGATGCCTCCGCCCTGGTTCAGGGTCTGCGCATGGTCAAATCACCGGCCGAAATTGAAAAGATCGCGGCGATCTGCGCCATTGCCTCCGACACCTTCGCCAATGCCTCGCAATTGTTTCATGCCGGCCAAACATTGAAAGAGGCTTTCCGCGCCTTCAAGATCGATCTGCTGAGGCAGGGCGCCGACGATGTGCCGTATCTGGTCGGCGGTGCGGATCAGGGCGGATACGGCGACATAATTTCACCCCCCGGCGATGGTCCGATCCGGGCCGGCGACGTCCTGATGCTGGACACCGGGGCGACCCTGGACGGATACTTCTGCGACTTTGACCGCAACTACGCATTCGGCCATGCCAATGACGCAGCAAAAAACGCCTACGACACCTTGTATCGCGCCACCGAGGCCGCCTTGCAGGCCGCCCGCCCCGGCATCCTTTGCCGCGATCTATACCGCGTCATGGCGGAAGTCATCGACCAGGAGGGCAGTGACGTGGGACGCTTCGGCCATGGCCTGGGTCTGCAACTGACCGAGGCGCCGTCGCTGATTTCATTCGACGAGACGGTTTTGCAGCCGAACATGGTCATCACCCTGGAACCAAGCATGGCGGTGGGCCTAGGCAAGGTCATGGTGCACGAGGAAAACATCGTGATCCGCGAAGACGGCGCCGAACTATTGAGCCGCCGCGCGCCGCCTGAATTGCCGATTTTGTGAGGTGATCACGGTGAAACTGCCCTTCACATCCGATCAAGGCATCGCGGCCAGGGCCGCTTTCGGCGTCATCGTCCTACAGGCGGACGAGACCCTGGAAGCTGAATTCGCCGGCCTGTTCGATGAGCCCGGATTGGCGTTGTATCACACGCGCATCCCCTCCGGCGCCGAGGTCACGCCGGAAACCTTACAGAAAATGGAACGCGATCTGCCCCGCGCAGCATCGTTGCTGCCCGCCGCCGGAGCATTGGATGTGGTGGCCTATGCCTGTACCTCCGGGGCAACAATCATCGGGCCGGAAAAAGTCGCCGACGCCATCCAGACGGCGCATCCCAAAGCCAAGACGACCGATCCCCTCAGCGCGGTCATCGCAGCCTGCCGTCAACTTGGCATCAAGCGGCTGGGTGTCGTCAGCCCCTATGTGGCCGAGGTCTGCGCGGCCATGAACGACCTGCTGGAACGAAACGGTTTGACCATCGCCGCCTTCGGCTCGTTTGAACAAAGCGAGGAAGCCGCCGTGGCCCGCATAACACCTCAATCAGTGCAGGACGCGATTTGCGCCGTGGGCCGGGATGATGGCGTGGATGCCGTCTTCGCGTCCTGCACAAATCTGCGCACGTTCGAAGTCATCGACCGGGCCGAGGCGGCCATCGACAAGCCGGTCATAACCAGCAACCAGGCCCTTGCCTGGCATATGCTTACTCTTGCTAACTTGGATACCCATGGCATGGGACCGGGCATGCTGCTCCGCAGTCGCCCATAGATTTCCTTGGAACACCAGAGAGATCTCTTCGACGCCATTAGGCGACCTCATTGCAATAAATTTCCTGCCGGCGTTTGTATTGTTTCGGTGCTACTGCTATTTTTCAGAATATTTATCAGCCTATAAGATTGGTACGTACCATGGCCCCCAGAAGAAAATTAACCCAGAAATCTGTTGAGCAGGTACCTACATCAATAGCTTTCGATTATATCAAGGGTAACCATTTTCGAGTTATCCATGCCGATGGTGCCATTGGAGGCATAACTCCGAGCGGCTTCATACACATGGCGCTATTCAACGAGCGTAATGCTATTCCAAGACAGATTCGATTTGAGCTCGACGGATCAAAGATTGGCCAAGAAATTGCGCGCGATTCACGCGACTCGATCGTGCGTGAGCTTGAGGCCGATGTGTTCATGGGCGAGGCTGCGGCGCGCTCCCTGTGTGATTGGCTTACTGGGAAACTAAACGATCTTGATGAGCATCGAAAAGCGATAGAGAAAATGTCGAAGAAAAAAAGGCCAAAACGTAAAAAGGCAAGCAAATGAACTCGTACGTACGTCCTCATGTAACAGATACAAGTCCTGCGCATTATCGCCCTTGGTTCGGGCTACCAAACGCCACGGAACAAGATGCCTATTCCGCTCGCAAGGGTAAGGTTGAGCCAACCAAATTTTCAACAGACCAAGTTGATCCGGTTAGAAATGACGACCCGACTCTAGAAACGAGAATTGAATTCCGGCAACTTAGGGACGAATGGCTTCATGCAGTCGCCCATTTGTCAATGACACGTAGGCGCATCGAGCATCCCGCCTATCAGAAGGTCATCGAGATGGGTGAAAGGGTCATCCCATTTCTAATAATGGATATGGAACGCAATCAAACGCACTGGTTCCACGCCCTTGGTGCAATTACTGGTTCCCAGCCAGTCCCACAAGAAATGCTGGGAAGGGTTGGCGAGATGGTCGAAGCTTGGGTCTCGTGGGGACGCCAGCATCGATTCTACTAAACGATATGGCCATATTGGTTAATAGGCCCGTAGGCGAAATCACTAGCCCAGCGACCCCCGCATACAATTGTATAGCGTGGGCCGCAGAGGATTGGACCGTGCCTATCCGGTTGACGCAGACACCCGCTACATCTAGTATCTGTCCA
>CAZPWJ010000196.1:0-3208 GCA_964590195.1 uncultured Rhodospirillaceae bacterium
TTGGAAGCACCCTACATGAAGTGGGTGTCTGCGTTAACCGGATAGGCACGGATCAGACTTCCGCGATTTGGAATTTGTTAACAGAGTAAGGCTTGCGAGAACGGTAGGAAACTGCGATGTAGTTCAAACTGAAAGGCCGCACCACCTAAGGTGATGCGGCCTGACGTTGGCGACCCCGTTTTTACGGGTCCCGGCGGGCGGTAGTCCCAGCAAAGAGTGCCGCCCGTCGGTCAACGCCTAAGTAAGGAAATTTCCCTAATTAACGCTTTATACAACAAAACCATTTGTGACAGGTTGTCAACCTAACGTTTAGGGCCAACGGTCCTACTTTTTGAAGGACACGAAGATTGGGAGCGTCATGCCGCCTGCGATCAGTCCATTGCCTCCACCGTATTCAATGCCTTCCCAAATAGACTCCCCGCTCCCCCCTGGGCTATACACGGGGCTGGTAATGATGGGATTGGTGATATGGCGGACGACAAGCAAACCCCCGAGAGTTGGCGCGAGATGGCGGCGAAGGAGCTGCGCGGGAAATCTCCCGATGATCTGACCTGGCAGACGCCCGAGGGCATCGCGGTCAAGCCGCTGTATACCGCCGCCGACCTGGAAGGGCTGGAGAACCAGAATAACCTGCCCGGCGTCGAACCCTTCCTGCGTGGCGTGCGGGCCACCATGTATACCAACCGGCCCTGGACGATCCGTCAGTACGCCGGTTTCTCAACGGCGGAAGAATCCAACCAGTTCTACCGCAAGGCCCTGGCCGGCGGGCAGGCGGGGCTGTCAGTGGCCTTCGATCTGGCCACGCACCGTGGTTACGATTCCGATCACCCGCGCGTAGTGGGCGATGTGGGCAAGGCCGGCGTGGCCATTGATAGTGTCGAGGATATGAAGATCCTCTTTGATGGCATTCCGCTGGACAAGATGAGCGTGTCGATGACCATGAACGGCGCGGTGCTGCCGACCTTGGCCAGCTATATCGTGGCGGCGGAGGAACAGGGCGTCAGCCCCGACAAACTGGCCGGCACCATTCAGAACGACATTCTGAAGGAATTCATGGTGCGCAACACCTATATCTATCCGCCCAGCCCGTCCATGCGCATCGTGTCCGACATCATCGGCTATACCTCGGCCAATATGCCGAAATTCAATTCCATTTCGATTTCCGGCTATCACATGCAGGAGGCCGGCGCGACCTGTGTGCAGGAGCTGGCGTTCACATTGGCCGACGGCCTGGAATATGTCCGCACTGCGGTGGACAGCGGCCTGGATATCGACAAATTCGCCGGCCGGCTGTCGTTCTTTTTCTGCATGGGCATGAATTTCTTCATGGAGATCGCCAAGCTGCGCGCCGCCCGCATTCTCTGGGCCCGGATCGTGCGCCAGTTCGATCCGAAAGACCCGAAATCCCTGATGCTGCGCACCCATTGCCAGACTTCCGGCGTGTCCCTGACCGAGCAGGATCCCTACAACAACGTCATCCGCACCGCGTACGAGGCCATGTCCGCCGTCCTGGGCGGCACGCAAAGCCTGCATACGAACTCGTTTGATGAAGCCATCGCCCTGCCCACGGAATTCTCCGCCAAGATCGCCCGCAATACGCAGCTGATCCTGGCCGAGGAAACCGGCGTCACCAATGTGGTCGATCCCTTGGCGGGCAGCTATTACATCGAGAGCCTGACCAATAGTCTGGCCGAGGCGGCCTGGGAGATTATCCAGGAGGTTGAAGGCATGGGCGGCATGACCAAGGCTGTCGAGGCCGGCATGCCGAAGATGCAGATCGAGGCCGCCGCCGCCCGCAAACAGGCTCGCGTGGACCGGGGCGAGGAAGTCATCGTCGGCGTCAACAAATATCAATCCGACGACGACGATCATTTCGAAGTCCGCGAGATCGACAATTCCGCCGTACGAACGGCGCAAGTCGCCGGCCTGGAGAAAATCCGCGCCAGCCGGGACGAGGCCGCGACCAAGGCGGCGCTTGATGCCTTGGAAGCCGGTGCCCGGGGTGACGGCAATTTGTTGGCGCTGTCCGTTGATGCCGCGCGCGCCCGCGCTACCGTGGGCGAGATTTCCGACGCCTTGGAGCGTCCGTTCGGGCGCTACCGCGCAGAAGTCCGCAGTATTTCGGGCGTGTACAGTGCCGCTTACGAGGGCGACGAAGGTTTCGACAAGATCGTCGCCGACGTGGCCGCCTTCGCCGAGGCCGAGGGCCGGCGCCCGCGCATGATGGTGGTCAAGATGGGCCAGGACGGCCACGACCGGGGCGCCAAGGTGATCGCCACCGCCTTCGCCGATATCGGTTTCGACGTGGATATCGGGCCGCTGTTTCAGACGCCCGAGGAAGCCGCCCGCGAGGCCATCGAGAACGATGTGCATGTGGTAGGCGTCTCGACCCAGGCGGCGGGGCACAAGACCCTGGTGCCCGATCTGGTCAAGGCCCTGCGGGCCCAGGACGGCGGCGATATTCTGGTCATCTGCGGCGGCGTTATTCCGGCCCAGGACTATGACTATCTGCATCAGCAGGGCGTGGCCGCCGTGTTCGGGCCAGGCACCAATATTCCCGATGCGGCGGCGGATATCCTGGCCCTTTTGAGTAAAACGGGGGAGGCGGCGGAATGACCGATAGTACCGAAGCCAAGGTTCAATTGCTGCTGGACCGGGAGGATATCAGCCAGGTTCTCTACCGCTATGCCACCGCCATCGATACCCGGGACTGGGATTTGCTGGCGACCTGCTTCACGGATGATCTGGAGGCGGATTTCCGCTCCTTTGGCGGGCGCGAGGTGGTCAAGGGCAAGGCGCAATGGCTGGAAGCCATCAAGGGAACTATCGCTGGCCTGGATGCGACCCAGCATCTGACCGCCAACCATGTGCACACCGTGGACGGCGACAGCGCGACTTTGGTCGCCTATTTGCAGGCTTTGCACCGTTTGGATACGGCGCGCAGCGATCCCGAATATACCGTCGGCGGCTATTACACCTGCGATATGGTGCGCGGCGATGACGGCCAGTGGCGCATGCACCGCTATGCCCTGAACTGCACCTGGCACCGGGGCAACCGGGACATTCTGCGCCAGGCCCAGCGGCGATTGACGAAGGCTTGAGCGTCCATCACACACCAACTTTGTCATTGCCGGGCTTGACCCGGCAATCTTTCGACGTGCCCACGCGACCGTCGCGAAGGCGGCGTAAAGATGCCCGGATCAAGTCC
>CAZPWJ010000197.1:0-3195 GCA_964590195.1 uncultured Rhodospirillaceae bacterium
CCGGCAGACAGCCGGCGGTGGTGTCCTCGTCGGCCAGGAAATCTTCGTCAACGATCTCCTCGACGGTTACCAGGGTCTTTGCCGCGGCGTGGGCCATGGTCGCATTTTCGCGCTCCCGGCCGATCCAGATGTTGCCGTTGCGGTCCGACTTGGCCGCATGGATGAGCGCGACATCGGGTCGGATAGCCGGCAGCAGTACGATCGGATCGGCCTCCCCGCCCTCGGCGAAGGGATTGTCGATAAGCTTCCAGTCATCCCTGTGAACCATCAGGTCGGCCCCCAAAATGCCGCGGATCGGCATGAAGGGGATGCCCTTTTCACCGGCTTGAAGCGCCGCGTAGATGGCCGGACAGGTCGCGTCCATGATAGTCACCGCGCCGGTTCGGACGGCCGCTGAAAAGCGCGGCGCCCCACCGAACTCGCCGAGGGATACGCCGGAGGTTTCGATGGTCGTGACGCAGCCCGCGCCAACCAACAGCTCGGCGGCGAAAACGCCGGTGGGAATGGTGACGAGATGAAGGTCACGAGCCTTGCGCCGGATCAGGGCGCGGATGACCTCCATGGGCGCGCCGGAATCGTCTTTGACGATGGCCAACGCGCTACCGTCAGGAATTTGTGCGGCCAAATCTTCAATGCCGGTAAAAAGTGAGCTGCCGGCCCCTGTTTCCGTCATGGATCGTCCTCCTGGATAAGCTCACCGCTTGGCGTGATCTTGTCCGACTGAATGGGTGAAAGCAAGCAAAGCCCATTTGCGGCATGTTAACGTATTGCGCCTAGTGTTCGGCAACGACATTTCTGCACGGTGATAGTGCTCCCCCATGATTAACCGCTTGTTTCATGACGGATGCCCGGGCTTTTTTGCCTTCCGTTACCCGGAATACGGTGCGGTCGCCGTACTGGCTGCGTTTTCGATCCTGTTCGCATCGATCACGGGTGCCCCGTTTGTCGTTCCGGATTGGGATAACACCGGATTTATCGGCCTCAGGTATTCCTTCCCCTTGGGGCTCGGCGCCGCCTGGTTGGGTCTCACAATGGTGGTTCACAAACGGCGTATCGCGCGGGGCGAAGACCGGGGTGCGGAATTAGCTCAAAATCGCCGCTTCGCCACACAGGCGATCGGCTATTTCATTACCTTCTCCGCCGTGTTGTGGCTGCACTTCAACCTCAAGCTCTGGGGACCGCTGATTAATCCGCGGCTTTACGACGATGCCTATTACTGCATCGACCGGGCGCTGGCGCCAATTCTCTTACCGCTGACCGAATTCCGGGCATGGCTCTCGGGCTATACGAATGAGCACATTGATTCGTGGTATCTCCTCACCTTCGCTTTCATGTTCTTTCTCTCGTTCGCCTATCACGTTTTTCGCCACCGCGAGGGACTACGCAAGGTTTTTCTGGCCATCCTGTTTATCGAAACCTTGGGACCGCTCAGCTATCATATTGCGCCGGCCGCCGGTCCGTTCATATTCGAGAACAGTCCGAGCCTGTTGGCCTATCTTAACCAGAGCGGTATGTGGGAAATTCGGAGTTATATCCTTACCCAGGGATCTAGTTGGATCGCGCTCAACGGCGACCGATTCCTTTCGGTTGGGTTGGCCGCCATGCCTTCGCTGCACGCCGGGGCGAGCTATATTTTTGTCCACTACGCGGTCAAATACCGCACGCCGCTGCTGCCGGCTTATATTGTCATGTTCGGCTGGATCCTCATCGAAGCCATGGCGGCCAAATGGCACTACTTCATCGACCTGCCGGTAGGTATCGCACTAGCGCTATTTTGCATCTGGGCGGCGGAAAGGTTTTGCGCCGCCGAGAGCACGTCGTTGGAGCGGCCCGAAGGCGAAATTCGGTCATCGCTGACGTAAGTGTTCCGTCACACGCTCAAAACTGAAAATCCGCTGGTTATCGAGGTAGATGTAGCTCTCATCTTTCAAAGGCGGCAGATCGGCACCAAACCAGCGGCTTAAAATAAGCCGAAATGTGTTCACCGGTGTCATCGTCATCGGCAATCTTAGCGCCTTCTTTCCGCCTGGCAGATGAATTGCGTGGAAAATGGCCATTTTCTCCCGCAGTTCTTGCGGCGACAGCGTTGCCCACCTGACCGGCGTCGTATCCATGCCGACGTATTGTTCATCACCTGCGATGCGCTGCGGCCAGGGTCCTTCATCCGCTTGCAGGATGATAATCGCCTCCCGTGCGGACTGCTCTTTTATCCTTTTGACCAGAACCTGCAGGCGTTGATTGGCATAGCGCACCTGGTCGATGTAGCTGTCACGGCGGCCGCGTGCGCGGGCCTGATCAATGCTCAGGCAGTCTCCTTCCGCGGACAGGACGAACGGCGGATGAGGCAAAAGGAAATGTGCGACAACAAACTTCGGTCCTGAATTGTCGGCGGCCAATTCCGTCAATTGATCGAATTTATAAGCCACTCGTTCACATTGATGCCGACGGTAGTTCGTGACATCCAATCCCACAGCCTTGGCCAAACGGCCCGGCAGGCTGTCCCCCAGCAGCAATCGGCGGAATGTCGGCACCGCCTTCCAATTCACGTTGCGGTCGGCGAGACGGTTGAAGGCCGTCGGCCACCACCAACTGCCGAAGTGACTGTACTCGTAGCCCAGAGGTTTCAACGCTCGCCAAACTTTGAAATCCTCAAGCAGGTGATAAAAAACAACCCAGTCGGGCCGCCCCTGAACGGACGCGGCGGATACCGCGTCAAGGTACCCAAGATTAAGCGTCGAGGCCATCGAGTGCGCCGTGCGCTGGTAATTGGCGGTGCTCTGTCTGAGGACTTGAAACCCCTGCCCGGTTAACTCTTCGAGAAAAACGCCGTTGTCAAAACCGTATTGCGATAATAGCACGTCACCCCGGGCGTAGCGGTCGAGCACGACATACCAAATATCGGGAAAGTTCCGGGAAGCCGGCGCTTTCAATGCCGGTGCCGGCTGATTGGCCGCGGCGACAGCCCCTGCCCGGATTCCCACGACATGATAGTTGTGATAACCGATGCCGAATACTGGTACGGCGACGAACACCAATGCACCCGCGTTCAACGCGATTGTCGCGATGCGTAAATTCGATCTACTCCGCCGAACCAGCCACCAGACCGGCAGTTGCAGGACCAGCCATAAGGCGATGGAGAGCCGATCGCCGAGGCCATCGCCAAACGCGATTGCCATCGCGTCATCGAAGCGCCGA
>CAZPWJ010000198.1:0-3092 GCA_964590195.1 uncultured Rhodospirillaceae bacterium
GCGAGGGGCAGGCGACGGGTACCGGTGTCATTCTGCTCGATATAACCGAACTGCGGCAGGCCGAGACGGCATTGAGGGAGGGTGAAGAGCGGCTGCGGGCCATTTTCGATAATGCACCGGTTTCCATTGGTCTGAAGGACATGGAAGCCCGGTTTGTGATGGCCAATAAGACAGCGGAAGCCTGGATTGGCCTGAGCAGTGATGAGATACAGGGGCGATCAGTACGGGACATCCGCGATACATTAGCAGCGGAGAAGGCCTATGAAATCGATATGGAAGTCCTGCAAACAGGCAAGGTGATTACCACCGAGGATGCCTCGGCCTATGGGCACCCCGAGAATACCATGTTGACCGTTCGTTTTCCCATCATGGACAAGGATGGCCAGATATCCGGCATGGGCGCCATGAGCCAGGATATTACCGAGCAGCGGGGCGCCGAAGTGGCCTTGCGGGAAAGTGAGGCGCGTTTGAACGCCATTATCGAAAACGCACCGTTTTCAATTATTTTGAAGGATGGCGAAGGCCGCTATGTGACCATGAACCGGCAGGCCGAGGATTGGATGGGCATAACGATGGAGAAGGCGGTGGGAAAACTGCCCTCCGCCATCTATTCCCTGGAAACGGGTAACCGGGAGCGAAGCCGGGATCTGCAAGTGCTGAACGAAGGCAGGATAATCAGTTACGAGGCCAAGGGCGAAGGCGACTATGCCGAGCATATATTCTTGTCGACTAAATTTCCGATCCTGGGCTCGGCTGGAGAGCCGGCCGGCGTGGGCACCATCGTCTCGGATATTTCAGACCGCAAGAGCAATGAAGAGATGTTGTTGCGGCAGATGGAACGGGCCGAGGAATCGAGTGATGCCAAAACCCGCTTCCTCGCCGTGGCCAGCCATGATTTGCGCCAGCCGCTGCATTCAATGGAACTGATGTTGGAAATTCTGGGCCGCCAGCTTACCGATCCCGGACAGCAGGAACTGGTTTCGGATATAGCCCAGGCGGCATCCATCGCGGCTGGCCTATTGAATCCGCTGCTCGACTATTCGCGCCTTGAAGCGGGTATGGAGGTGCCGGAAATTGAAGACTTCCCGGTTGCCACCCTGTTGCGGGATATGGAAGTGGGCTTTCGCTCCCAGGCCGCGGAAGCTGATCTTGAATTGCGGATCATGCCCTGTGACGCGGTTATCCGAAGCGACCCGGTCTTGCTTGCACGCATCGTCAGTAATTTTCTTTCCAACGCCATTCGCTATACCGACGAAGGACGTCTTCTGTTGGGCTGCCGGCGTCAGGGCGGAGTGCTGCGGATCGAAGTTTGGGATATGGGCCCTGGTATAGAGGGCGAGCATTTGAACGCCATCTTCGAGGAGTTTCATCAAATTGAATCGATGCGGCGCGACCGTGATAAGGGGCTGGGACTTGGCCTTGCCATTGTCAAGGCGCAGGCGACCTTGTTGAAACACGAAATACGGGTCAGGTCGCGGCCGGGCCGGGGCTCAACCTTTGCGATCGAGGTGCCCTTGGTCGGGCGTCCGGACGTCGGGGAAAAAGAGACGCGGGCAACGGCGGTTGACGTGGCTGAACCGGAAACCCTGGATGGTCTGCGGATGTTTATACTGGAGGATAATGCCGCCATTCTTCGGGCCACGAAGGCATTGCTTGAACGTTGGGGCTGCTTCGTGTCCACGGCGAGTAGTCGAAACGAGGCGATGGAGGTAATCGCCACCGAAACAGCGATGTTCGATTTGCTGATCGCCGACTACCATCTGGATGAAGGCAACAATGGCGTGGATACGGTCGTTCAGATGCAGGAGCAGCTTGATTATGGCGTGCCGGCGATCATCGTCACAGCGGATATCTCAAGTGATAGTTTGCAGCATGCCTCCGATAATGGCTTTCCCTTGCTGCAAAAGCCGTTTCGCCCCGCCGCGCTGCGTTCGGCCATAGCCGAAATAATATACGATCAGACGGGGGCGGACTAAGTCCCTTGGCACGATGCTTTTGGCACGATGCTTTAATTGAGCGGTGCCCTAATCGAAATCGTTGCTGGCTTTTCTTTCGGATTCCAGCAAAGCCGCGCTGGCTATGACCGCTTCTGTCCGGTTGCTGACGCCCAGGCTCTTGAAAATACGGGTCATGTGAACCTTGACGGTACCCGGCGAGAGGCCCAGTTCCATCGCGATGGCTTTGTTCGATCTGCCCTCCGCCAAAAGCGCGAGGACCTCTTTTTGCCTTGGCGTCAGAATACTGGACTGGTCGCCGCGGCTGGGCCGCGCGGTGGCCGTGGGGGCATCCAGCAGTGTCGGCGGCAAATAGACACCGCCGGCCAGGATCAGGCGCAATGCGCTAATCATGACATCCGCGGATGCCGCTTTTGGGATATAGCCCGATGCACCCAATTGAATGGCGCTGCGCACGTCGCTGGCGCGGTCCTTGACGGACATTACCACAACCGTGGTGCCGTGAAACGCATCGCACAGCGCTTTCAGATCAATGGGACCGCCAAGGCCATCGAACATCAGATCGGTCAATACCAGATCAAAGCTTTCCTGGCCGTGCTGTGTTTTCTCGGCCAGCCCAAGGGCTTGTTCCAGGTTATTGGCCTCGACAATCTCCACGTTTTCGTCCAACTGATGCAAAACATGGCGCAGACCAGCGCGGAAGATTGCATGATCGTCGACGGAGAGTACACGTAAATTGCTCATATCAAGCTTGAGAAACTAGGTACGTTTCCCCCCCAGCCAAGCAGTACCCTGCGTTCAATTTTTTCGCACTGGCGGATTTTCACGCTAATAATTACCTTATTCTACTCGTGGTCAAACTAATTTGCCTGTCGGTCGTAGCTCTACCCTGTTTGGATATCCTTATGAAGGCGACGTACATCGAAAACGCTTCAGAGCCGATTTCATATGCAATTATAGCAATTTTTCGTTTAACTCAACAAAATTTTGTGAAGCCAAAATTCATATCAATTAATCTTGTATTTAATATTTATTGAATTGTAAAAAATTGTAATAAATACATGAAAATTAATCCGATGGAATAGTCCTTGGTCGTTAGATATAGTGCGAATTCTGCGAATAGAAATAGAATTAACC
>CAZPWJ010000199.1:0-3026 GCA_964590195.1 uncultured Rhodospirillaceae bacterium
ATTCAACCAATAATCCTTTTCCTGTGCATGGCGGCCTTGAACGTTGGATTGTGGGTTTTCCTTAATAAAGATCAACAACAAGGAATCCATGAAGCGACTTCAATCACCGCCAAACAGGCGGCAATACGCCTGGAGCGCGCCTTGGCGGCGCGCCTGTCAATGGTTGGTCACCTTCAGCACAAATGGCGGCGCGGCAGCGTCAATACCCAGGCAGATTTCAAACGTGAAACCCTGGATATTCATGAAACATTTTCCGGCGTTCAGGCCGTTAACCGCGCTGATGCGGAAGGGGTAATCCGATGGGTCACGCCGGCGCGAGGAAATAGCAAAGCCATTGGAGTCAACATACGGTCACTGCCGACGGCAGCCGTTACCTTCGAAAAAGCCAAGCGAACCGGCAAACCGCAAATCACCAAGACCTTTGACCTGGTGCAAGGCGGCAAAGGTTTCGTGGTCCACTTTCCCCTCGGCGCGCCCGGCAAATTCGATGGCGTCGTTGCCGCTGTTTTCCGAATCCGCGCCATTATCAAGGAAGCATTGGATGGAGCGTAACCACCATAAAGAGGCATCGCCATGAAACAGCACATACGATGACTTGTACAAATTCCAACTAGATGGCCGCCCATTAAATCACGCTTAATGTTTGTATATGATCATGGTAAATATACACAATTGCGTGTATCATTTCGTTTACATTTAAAGCGCCTCACATGAAAAACCAGAGAGCATTAACCCTACCGGTTGCTTTATTTGCGGTATTGGCCGCAATAAACGGCGGTCTCTGGCTTTTCCTGCATCAGGATCAACAACGGGAAATTCGGGAAGCGACGGCAATTACCGCCAGGCAGGCGGCGATCCGCCTGGAAAGCGCCCTGGAGGCCCGCCTTTCAATGGTTCGCCATCTGCAGGAAAAATGGCGGCGGGGCAAGATCAATAGCCGGGCTGATTATACCCGCGAGGCATTGGATATTCACGATACTTTCGCTGGCGTTCTCGCCCTCAACCGACTTGACGCGGGCGGCGTGATCCGATGGGTGGTGCCGGAGGAGAGAAACAGAAAAGCCATCGGCTTCGACATACGAAAGAACAAACCTTCCTTCGTCTCCTTCAGCAAAGCGAGACGCACGGGCCAATCGCAAATGACCAAAGCTATTGACCTGGTGCAGGGTGGCAAGGGCTTCGTTGTCATGTTTCCCCTCAGCAGCAATGAGCAGTTCGACGGTGTTATTAGTGCTGTTTTTCGGGTTAGGGAGATTGTTGAGCAGGCATTAGGGAAAGGTGTCACGGAGAATTATCTCCTTACCGTTTCAGAGGCCGATGATGAGCTGTATGCAAGTCCGGGCAACCGCGACTCCCTCCAAATGGCCTCTCGCCAAGCCAAGCTGCTGGATCGGGAATGGACCATAACATTGACGCCGAACGCGGCGACCGTGGAACGCGGCACGGGAGGACATTTGCCGCTGTTGTTTGCCCTGGCGATTGTCATGTCGGCGGCGCTGGCATGGACATTGCGCGGTTATCTTCTGCGCCAGGAAGCTCTCGCGCGGAGCGAGCAAAGGTTCAAGGATCTGGCCAATTCGGCCTCCGACTGGTTTTGGGAGATGGACGAAGCGTTTCGCATAACCAGTTATTTCGGCGCCTTCGAGGACACCGGGCGCGACCCGACCAACCGCATCGGCAAGACCCGCTGGGAATACACCGTCGACACGGACACCGATGACGCCAAATGGCGCCAACACAAGGCCGACCTTGCCGCCCATCGTCCTTACCGCGATTTTCAAATGACGGTACTTGGGCAAAACGGTGAGCTGCTCCATACCTCTTCATCGGGCGTGCCCGTATTTGACGAAGCCGGTGAATTCAAGGGCTATCGAGGCACCGCGACCGACATTACCGAGATAAAACGGCGAGAGGCGGCATTGCGCCAAAGCGAGGATAATCTGGCCACCGCCCAAAGGATCGCGCATCTGGGCAGTTGGGAGTGGGATTTTGCAACCGACGAGCGGCGCTGGTCAGATGAAATGTACCGGATTTTCGGTTTCGAGCCAGGTCAGATCCCATCCGACCGCGATGCCCTCACCCGGATCATCCATCCGGCGGACCAGGATCAGGTTTTGCGCGACAGCGAAAATGCCAGGCGAAACAAGGACACAAATTATGAACACGAGTACCGTATCGCCCGGCCCGACGGCACGATCCGGCAAGTGTATGCGGTAGGAGAGATTATCTACCACGAAGATGGGACAGCGAAGAGCGCATCCGGCACCTTGCGTGATATTACTGAACTCAAGCAGGCCCGTGAGCGCTTGGAAGCGAGCGAACAACGCTTCAAGGATTTCGCCAGCTCAGGCTCTGACTGGCTTTGGGAGATGGATGCGGAGCTTCGCTTTTCCCAGATAATCGGCCCGATCGGCGATAGTGGACGCGACCCATCCGACCGCATTGGCAAGACCCGATGGGAAATCACCGCCGATGCGGATACGGACGACGAAAAGTGGCGCAAACACAAGGCCGACCTCGCCGCCCGCCGCCCGTTTCGAAATTTTCAATTCTCGGGTTTTGGACAGGACGGAAACATTGTCCATGGCACCGCCTCGGGGGTACCGGTGTTTGACGCGGATGGTGAATTCACGGGCTATCGCGGAACCGGCACGGATATAACCGAGCTTGTGGAGGCCGAAGAGAAACTGCAACGAAGCGAGGAAAATTTTCGCCTGCTGGTGGAGGGTTCCCACCAGGGTATGTATGTGCACGACAATTTCCGTCCGGTCTTCGCGAACCAGGCCCTGGTGGATCTGTTTGGCTACGACAATCGGGAAGAAATTCTTGCCCAAGAAAGCGTCAATGTGTTTTTCGCGCCGGAGGAGCGGGAACGGGTGGATGGCTATGCCCACGCGCGCTATCGTGGCGAGGATGTACCTGATCACTATGAAGCGGAGGGACGGCGCAAGGACGGCAGCCCAATTTGGCTGCAGGTTTCCGTTCAGTTCGTGAATTGGGAAGGCCGCCGGCTGTTAAGAACAACC
>CAZPWJ010000200.1:0-2964 GCA_964590195.1 uncultured Rhodospirillaceae bacterium
GCCCGACGCCGTGGCCTTCGCCGAGAGCACCGAAGAGGTCTCCGAGATCGTCAAGATCTGCGCCCGCCACAAGACCGCCATCGTGCCCTATGGCACCGGCACCTCGCTGGAAGGCCACATCCTGGCGCTCAACGGCGGCATCTGCATCGACGTCTCGGGCATGAACCGGATCCTCAAGGTCAACGCCGAGGATCTCGACGTCTCCGTGCAGCCCGGCGTCACGCGCAAGCAGCTCAACGAACACCTGCGCGATACCGGCCTGTTCTTCCCCATCGATCCCGGCGCCGACGCCTCGCTCGGCGGCATGGCCGCGACGCGCGCCTCCGGCACCAACGCGGTGCGCTACGGCACCATGCGCGAAAACGTGCTGTCCTTGACCGTGGTGGTGGCCGACGGGCGCATCATCCGCACGGCGCGGCGGGCCAAGAAATCGTCCGCCGGTTATGACCTCACCCGCCTGTTCGTCGGCTCCGAGGGCACGTTGGGCATCATCACCGAGGTTACCCTCAGGCTTTACGGCATTCCCGAGGCGATCTCCTCCGCCGTCTGTTCCTTCGAGACCATCGGCGGCGCCGTCGACACGACGATCATGACCATCCAGAGCGGCATCCCCGTGGCCCGTATCGAACTGCTGGACGAGGTCCAGATGGACGGCATCAACAAATATTCGGGCCTCGACCACCCCGTGCAGCCGACCCTGTTTCTCGAATTCCACGGCTCCGACGCCAGCGTCGTCGAGCAGGCCGAATTCGTCGAGGCGCTGGCCGCCGAGAACGGCGGCGGCGACTTCAAGTGGACCACCAAGACGGAGGAGCGCAACAAGCTCTGGCAGGCCCGCCACGATGCCGCTTACGCCTCCAAGAACCTCAAGCCCGGCTGCGGCATGATCGCGACGGACGTCTGCGTGCCGCTTTCCAAGCTGGCCGAGTGCATCGCCGAGACCAAGGCGGACCTGGCGACCACCGACCTGATCGCCCCCCTGGCCGGCCACGTCGGCGACGGCAATTTCCACCTCGGTATTCTGGTCGATCCCGACAATCCGTTGGAAATCGAGGAGGCCGAGGCGCTGAACGAACGCCTGGTCATGCGCGCCATCGCCCTGGACGGCACCTGCACCGGCGAGCACGGCGTCGGCCTCGGCAAGATCGACTTCCTGGTCGCCGAACACGGCGAGGCCCTGAGCCTGATGCGCGACCTGAAGAAGACCTTCGATCCCGACAACATCATGAACCCCGGCAAGATCATCCGGCTGAACTAGGGGCGGCCCGGGCAACCGCCCAACAAAAAACCCGCGAGGCTGCGGGCGGTGGCGGGGAAGGCGGGCGGCGGGACGTCAGAACAATTTCTTTTTCTTCTTCTTCCGCCGCAAATCGGCCTGCTTGAAGGGATTGTCGTCCCAGGCATCGTCGGGTTCAAGCGGCTCAATTTTGACCAGATCGTAATCGTCGTCGGGAAAGCCGTCGGGATAGAGCGCTTCGGCATGTGACAAACGCTGACCGTCCTTGCGCACGCGCTTGAACATGAGCCCTTCAGGTTTCGGGACATCGTCGGGGTAGAGGGTCTCGGCCAGGGATTTCTTCTCCGGCTGCGCCTGTTCGAATACCGATTTGAAGGACGTCAGTGCGTTCAGCTTGTTCAATGTCTCGGCGGCCGGGCTTTTTTGTGCAAACGCTTTCAGCGCCAATCCATCAGCGACCGGGCCGAAGATGCTCCGGTCCAGCGGATCGGTTGGCTTGGTGGAAGCTTCTCGAACCTGCTTGGCGCTGGCCGGGTTTTCGTCACCGGATTTCCGCATGGCAAGTTTGGCTGTCTTATCGTTTTGAGTTTCCGTGCGGGCGACCTGATCTCCTTTCTCTAACGCCTCGATCTCAAACTTAATTTGTTCCATGAGATGGATGACAGCCTCCTCTTCCTTTTTTTTCCGGGCAATAGCGGCAGTGAAATTTCCTTGGTCAATAAACAGTTGCCTCCATTCGGGATCACCCGTGGGAGGTCCGTCCGGTCCATTTTTGAGCTCCTTAATTCGATCGTTTATTGACTGTAGTTTGTCCTCTAGAGCATTTTTCAATTGAGTCAGCCGAATTCTTTGTTTGCCTGCTTCTAATAGTCGCCTTCGTAGTTCGCCGATTTGCAGCAGGATACCGTCTCTGCCAAACCGATTGTTGTCGTCATTGGTCATTGTTTAGTCCTTTCCATTCCGGAAATGAAAAAGACCGCCGCGGCGGTCTTCATGTAAATAGGGGGTCGTCTTTAGTCGGTCGAATTCTTCGATGTACGGCTATATTTTCATCTATTCTCCTTCCTTTCCGTCAAAGTGGGTCGCGTTGCGAATGGCCATCCTATGGCTTTGGCGTCTTAGTCAGGCCAAACGGGTTAAATCCAGTCCACTTATAAAATACCAACAATGCATTTCCCAAATGGTCAGTGAATTCATCGGAAATGACAAAATACTCATGTGTGTTGCCAATTCGCCGGAGAACTACGCCCTCGATGTCAAGAATCGACGTCAACGAAATTTTCTGGCCGTCTTTGGTGGCATGTTTTGATTTGATGCCGCCAAGGGTTAGGAAATCGCGACGATATCTTTTCAGTTCCGATTCGCAAATCTCCTTTTCTATCCGCTGCAATTCATCGGCATCACCAAATCCGGCGCAGGCTTCCTCAATTGTTACGATCAAATAGTCCTTCATCGGGCCCGCAAGCAACTTGGATGAATATCTAGGCTGTCCATATTTCCGGATAGCGACATAGTCACCTTCCGACAACATCTCGAAATCGCCATAAACGGGTTCGTATTCGATGATGTCGTACTTGCAAAACGGCGGGCAGACATAGTTCTGCTGTTCCACATAAACGTACATCAACAGTGGCTTGTGATCGGGAACAAAATAAACACCTGCGGCGCAAGCCAGGACGACAAACAGATTTATCCTCAGTGTTCTTGTTCCCAGGTTTTTGTAATCC
>CAZPWJ010000201.1:0-2929 GCA_964590195.1 uncultured Rhodospirillaceae bacterium
GATCTAGGGATGGTGAATCGCATAAACTTTGATGATTCGATGACCGACAATTCATCAATGCTTGATGTGACATGGATCACTTGCGAGCAAAGGAGGCCATTCGTATATGTCTGTTACGCCGCCAGCGAAAGGAAGTTGCCTTAACAGGCAATGAATTTCCGGAGTTGACGGCGAACATGCCGCGGCAGGGTCCGACAAGACAATGCCAAGGCAGCATGCCACGCCCGTAGCACGCCACTGCTGCGAACCGGATAATTAACCAGGAGGACCTCATAATGTTGGGTCTCATGACTAAAGTACAGACACGCGTAACCGATCTGAAGGAATTCTGCCAGGATAGCTCAGGCGCCACCGCCATTGAGTATGGCCTGATCGCCGCCGGCATCGCCGTTGCCATTATTGCCGCCGTGTTCGCTCTGGGCGACGAGGTGAAGGGCTTCTTCGAAGACATTCAAACACAGTTGGGCGCCGCGAACTAAGTCGACGCTGTTCCAATTATTGCAAGACATGCCGGGGTGCCTGCCATGCAGCGCCCCGGTATTGTTTTTCAGGAATTAGCCATGTCGCCTGTGCCACGGTTCGTTAAGGTCAGGCGCGGATCCCAAATGCGGGTTGCGAATGCGGATTACACATCATGGTGACGATGGCGCTGTCGTTGGTTTTTCCCGTGGTCATGGTTGTGGCCATGGTCGCCGACTTTCGCACCTTCCATATTCCCAACAGCCTGCCCTTGGTCTTGGTGCTGGCCTACCCCTTGGCGGCGCTCAGCGCCGGATTTACCTGGCAGCAGATCCTCTGGGCCTTTGCCGTGGGCGTGCTGGCACTGTTGGTTGCGGTCGTCATGTTCGCCGTCAAGATCATGGGCGGTGGCGACGGCAAATTACTGGCGGCGGCGGCTTTGTGGACGGGTCAGGAACGTATTTTGGAATTCCTTTTGCTAACCGCATTGGCTGGCGGCGTTCTGGCCTTGAGTTTAATGCTGTATCGACGACTGCCACTGGCCAGCACCCTTGCGGGCATGGCCACGATGCGGCAGTTGCACGAAAAAAAACAAGACGTTCCTTATGCCATTGCTATCGGCATCGCAGGTTTGCTGGCTTATCCGCTGTTGCCAATATTGAACGTCTAACGAAGATGAAACGAATTGGCCGCCCGGATATGGTTAACGACGCTTTATTGGACGCATGGAGACACTAAGAAATCTGGCTGCACTTTTCTCTTCTTCTCAATACTTTCTTTAAGTTTATTTTGTAACTTATTGATCTTATTGACGGGGCGATACAAAAGAGGCCATAATTTACGGTACGGCATTTGATTTGCGTGATCGGTGGCGGGTGTTGTTCACAACAGCTGTCTCCCGGGCAAGGCAATAGGTCGAAGTTGAGGGCAAGACATTGAATTTGGCGCGCATTCTGTTGATAGTTGCCGCGCTCGCGGTTGCGGGCGTCACCGCGTTTCTTGTCAAAAGCTATTTGCAGGACAAGGAAGCCCAGATCGCCGAGAACGGCCAAAGCCAGGCGGCCGAGAAAACCCCTGCCGTGCGCGTTCTGGTCGCGCTCAATAACCTGCCAGCAGGCACCATCGTCAATCCGGACCTTTTCCGCTGGCAAAGCTGGCCGGAAGATGGCTTGGCACCCGAGTATATCGTACAGGGTGTGGCGAAGGACAAAGCCGATGGCGCCGACGCCGGGGCGGCGGCGAAACCTGCCGACCTGACTGGCTGGGCCGTGCGCCGGGGCTTCGCGGCAGGTGAGCCGATTACCAAGGCACGCCTGTTGGAACCAGGCAAGGCCGGCTTCCTGGCCGGTGTTCTGGGACCTGGGATGCGCGCGGTATCCATTAGCGTCAACGCCGAGTCCGGCGCCGCCGGCTTTATTCTGCCCGGTGACCGGGTGGATATAGTGTTGACCCAGCAGATCCGCCAGACCGAAGGCGAAGACAACAATCGCGAAAAAATCATCTCCGAGACCGTCATCGCGGATATTCGCGTCCTGGCTATTGATCAGACCTTCAATGATATCGCGGAGCAAACCAGGGTCGGTAAAACCGTCACCTTGGAGCTGACCCCGAAACAGGCCGAGGGCTTGGCCGTGGCCAAGCGGATGGGGCGCGTTTCGTTGTCATTGCGCAGCCTGGTCCGGGATACCAAGGTGGAGATGAAGTCCGCCTTTACCTCCGATGAAGAAGTCAGCCGTTTTCTGCGTGGGCGGATTTCAACCGTACCCAGGATATTGGTGGCCAAACAAAATCTGCCCGCGGGCATCTTGTTGCGTGATACGGATATGACCTGGCAGCAGTTGGCCGCCGGCGACAGTGGTGAAGGTATGATCTTCGAAGCCCTGACCTCGACCACGGCCTTGCGCGGTTCCTACTTGAAAGCCGGCGTCGATGGCAACGGCGCCATCCTGCATGACAACATTATCCGCCCGGGCCAACAGGGATTTATCATTGCCGCGCTGTCACCAGGCATGCGCGCGGTTTCCATGGCGATAACACAGGTCACCGGCGTATCCGGCTTTATCTCGCCGGGCGACAAGATTGATTTGCTGTTGACCCATCAAGTTGAAGACACCTCTGACAATCCGGTCCTGACACCGCGCAAGTTCACCGAGACCGTTCTCATGGGTCTGCGTCTGCTGGCCATTGAACAGGTAATCGATGCCAATACCGGTAAACCGCAGGTGGGCGGCACGGTTACTCTGGAAGTAACGCCGAATGAGGCGGAGGTTGTCGCATTGGCGGCATCCATGGGCGATTTGTCACTATCCCTGCAATCGGTACCAGCCGATGACGGCAGCAGCGATGACAATCTACGAGAGGCGCACGCAACATCGGATATCGAGACCAGTCAGGCATTGCTGGATCAATTGATCCTGGGTGTCCGTCATCAAAACATTTGGGACATGTGATCCTGTTTCCAAAGGGAGGA
>CAZPWJ010000202.1:0-2916 GCA_964590195.1 uncultured Rhodospirillaceae bacterium
GAAGCACCCTACATGAAGTGGGTGTCTGCGTTAACCGGATAGGCACGGATCAATCGCAACGATACTTCGCCAATCGCGCCTATGCGGAAATGCTTGGATACGACTCAGTGGAAGATTTCATGGAGAGTGCCAAAGCCATCAATGTCTTTGCTCCCTACGAACGCGAACGCGTCCGCGACCGCTTAAGCAAGCGGCTGGCGGCTGGCGGTCAGGCGGAACCGTTCGAGGCGGACATGGTTCGCAAGGATGGCTCGATCATCGCCGTTCTGATCATGGGCAAGCGCGTGACGTGGTACGGCAAGCCCGCCGTCCTCTCCACCTTCGTGGACATTACGCAGCGAAAGAGTGCGGAAGACGCGCTTAAGAAGAGCGAGGAACGCTTCAGAGCCCTGATCGAAAACGCGCTCGATATCATTACCATTCTCAGCCCTGACGGCACGATCATGTTCGAAAGCCCCTCGGTCGAAAGGGTGCTGGACTATAGGCCCGAGGAGCTTGTTGGCCGCAGTGTTCTCGAATTTCTGCATCCGGATGAAGTTCCTCACGCGCTTGAAGCTCTGCGGCATACACTGGAAAACCCCAGCAGCCTGAGTGAGATCGAGCTGCGATTCCGCCACAAGGACGGCTCTTGGCGGCATTTGCGGGCCATTGGGCGCAACCTTCTGGAACACCCCTCGGTCGGGGGGATTATCCTGAATTCCCGCGATGTCACGGAAAGCCTGCATTTGGAAGAGCAGTTGAACCAAGCGCAAAAAATGGAGGCTGTGGGCCAATTGACCGGCGGCGTGGCGCATGATTTCAATAATCTGCTGGCGGTCATCATGGGCAATCTGGAACTTTTGATAGAGGAAATAGGGCGTACCGGTAAAACCTCCGGCTTGGCTACCCGCGCTCTCGCGGCAACGCAACGTGGTGCAGATCTGACGCACCGGCTGTTGGCCTTTTCACGTAAACAACCATTGTCTCCCATTGCGGCGAATGCAAACACCCTGATCGCCGGCCTTGAGGACATGCTTCGCCGTACTTTAGGGGAGACGATTGATCTGACGGTCAAGGGCACGCCGGACAACTGGCCCGTGATGATCGACCCGCACCAGTTCGACGACGCTCTGCTTAACCTGGCGATCAACGCCAGGGACGCCATGTCAAACGGCGGCAAGCTGGTAATCGAGACCGCTAATGTCGCGTTGGATGAGGCCTATGCGATGCAGCAGCAAGAGGTGACGCCCGGAGATTACATAGAGGTGGCGGTGAGCGACACCGGTACCGGGATGCCGCCGGAAACATTGGATAAGGTTTTTGAGCCGTTCTTTACAACCAAGGAAGTCGGGAAAGGCAGTGGTCTTGGCCTGAGCATGGTTTACGGCTTCGTCAAGCAATCCAAGGGACATGTTACGATTTATAGCGAGGTTGGCCACGGCACCACGGTCAAACTCTATCTGCCACGATCCATGGAATCCGCTGTTCAACAAGACATCAAGGTTGAAACCCTAACGCATGGGCGCGGATCCGAATGTATTCTTGTTGTCGAGGACGACCCGAGCGTCCGGGAAGTTTCGGTCAACATCCTTCGCGATCAGGGTTACGAGGTCGTGGAAGCGAGTGACGGCGTGGCGGCAATCGAATTGCTAAAGGGCGGACGGCCATTTGATTTGCTGTTTTCAGACATCGTCTTGCCCGGTGGGCTGAACGGTGTGGAGATCGCGGAAGAAGCGAAGCGCATACAGCCAAGCATCAAGGTGCTCTATACCACGGGTTACGCCGAGAATGCCTTCGCCCTGCAAAGTCAATTGGACCCTGCCGCGACTTTGGTAAACAAGCCCTACCGCCGGGTGGAGCTGCTCAAGAAAGTGCGTGCGATTCTTGAAAACAGCGATACCGAGAGCGTCGCTTGAGTTCGGCCTTGAAACCGCGCCGTAGTTCTCAAAGACAATCCATGAAATTTTCGTTTTCGGTATGAACCTGGCTGATTTCATGATTACCTGTGAAAAATCAGTTCAGGAGGAAACAGTATGACCAGATTATCGAAACTCAGCCGCTCGATCGCCGGCAAAGTCGCGCTGATCACCGGCGCGGCCAGCGGCATGGGCCGGGCCACGGCGCATTTGTTCGCCGATGAGGGCGCCCATGTGGCGGTCACCGATGTCAACGGCGACGGCGTCGCCGAGGTCGTGGCCGAGATCAAGGATGCCGGCCTCAGCGCCGAGGGCTGGACTTTGGATCTGGCCGATCCCGCGCGCATCAAGGCTGTCGTCGACGAGGTCGCGGCGCGGTTCGGCGGTCTGGACATTTTGGTCAACAACGCGGGCATCTCAAAACACACCTTGATCGACGACGATGACTACGAGGAAATCTGGGACCGCCACCTCGATATTCTGTTGCGCGCCCATACCAGGACCATTCGCGCCGCCCTGCCCCACCTGCGTGCCAGCGACGGCGGACGGATCGTCAATATCGCCTCCACGGAAGGCCTCGGCGCGACGCCACAGACAAGCCCCTATACCTCGGCCAAGCACGGCGTCATCGGCCTGACCCGGTCCCTGGCGGTCGAATTAGGGCGCGAGGGCATCACCGTCAACTGCATCTGTCCCGGCGCCATCCGCACCGGCATGACCGCGGCGATCAAGGAAGAACATAAGCAAATATTCGCCAAACGCCGGGTTCCCCTGGCCCGCTATGCAGAACCCGAGGAAGTTGCCCACGGAACCCTGAACTTCGTTCTGCCCGCCTCCAGTTATATGAATGGCGCGGTGCTTCCCGTTGATGCCGGTTTAACGATCAAAAACGCCTAAATATCTATAATTACGGGTATTTTGCTCGTGACAATACGGCGTTTTGCCCGCCAGGCCGCTTAATCGGGTTGGTTCGGGGTCTGGTGGGCGATCGCATTGCTTTTGTGACGGGGATCATTGTTTC
>CAZPWJ010000203.1:0-2810 GCA_964590195.1 uncultured Rhodospirillaceae bacterium
GCCAGGGCATCGCCCTGGGCAATGCCGAACAAATTTCCGATCAGCACGCCATCGCCGGAACTTACGCCACCCGCTGGGGCTGCCACGGTGATGGAACGGCCTGGTTGCACAAAGGTCTTCATGGAATATCTCCCTGTTTTGAGAAATGGGTAGTGAACAGGGCGGCCGGAGCCGCCCCTCAGGTGTTCAAATGTTCGGGCGGTCTTACGCTGGTATCGTCGGCGCTTCGACGGCAGAAGGCTGGTCTCCGACGCCTTCAGTTAAGTGTCTTCGAATACGCCCAGTTCGAAGCGCATAGACGTGAGATAGGCTAACCCCATAGGCTTCAGCGACCTGACGCCTGCTAAACCCTTCATCCAGAAAGAAGAGCATTTCTCGGCATTCCTCGTCGGTTAGGCGAGACATGTGAGAGCGGTCACCGCACAACATCGTCCCATGAACGCGCTTGTGATTGACATTTTCTTGCTGCGTTACGTAATTCAAGTTTTCGGGGCGGTTGTTGTCCTTGTTACCATCAAGGTGGGCAACCACCAGTTCCGACGGTCTGGGCCCTATAAATGTGAGCGCAATCAGCGAATGAAGTGATTTTCGGTTCCGCGTCCGGGGACCGCCATCCACAAGAGTGTGATGAAGGTATCCTTGGCGACAGCGCCAGGGCTTCATTCTTAGCGCGCAATTCATGTCGAGGAACTTACCACCGGCGCCCGTCGGCACTTTTCCTTTGCGGTGAACAGTCCAGATTTCTCCCATGCGATTGGCAAAGTACCCTATGAACCCAGGAATTGGCACAAGTTGGCCGTCGGGGGCCTCAGTTTCGTTGCTGGTCATTATTCTCAGGCCACTCCCGGATTTTTATGAATTCCACGCCAGTCGATGGCCTTGGCACCAAAGTCGAGGCGGGCCTTGATCTCGATACCATCCACATCGAAGCCGTTGCGGGTCTCGATGAAGACACCGTCCTGGCCATCAAGGTAGGCATACTCGAGGGTGTCGATGGCAGCGGGGCTGGCGAACAGGTACCAGGGCACGGCCCCGGAGGCCGGATCGAGCCGCGGCTCTGTAATGACACCAAGGGAGCGGATCGAACCCGGCACCACATCCGCACTCTTGGCCGGCACTAGATTCTGGGCGATCAACTGCTCCGCCGTCAGTTCCAGGGACGAGGGCACCACCAGCATGATGGGCCGGATATTCAGGATGGTCTTGCCGTCGAGCCCGGTCTGCTTGGCCATTGCCGTCCGCGCCTTGCCCAGGTTGGCCACATCAAGGGCCGTGCCCGCAGCGGTCAGGTTCTTGTGATTGGCATGGAATAGCGCTGTGCCATCGCCCATGGCCGGGTTATCGGTGATGATGCCCCAGACCACATCGCTCTCGAGGGTAGCGGCGGAGGTGCCAAACAGGGACGGCACCCGGGTGAAAGCATCCAGATCGTCATTGATAATGACCTGCCGGGTGATCGCCATGACCTTGCCATAGGTCTCCACCCGGTAGCGTTCCTTGGCTTCGCCCATGGTGCCACGCTTGAATTCACCGGATTCGTTGACCTTTTCCAGCTGCGGCGCTTCGCCCAGCTGCAGGCGGTTGATGTCCTTGAAGTCCGAGGCGGAGGTCCGGCGGGCGATGGGCATAAAGGTCCGGGGTGCGGCCTCATAGGCATCGCGGAGGGTCTTGTTGGTCACGGCGGCGAGGATCTCTGGGAAATCGGAGGTCGAATGCAGGGCGCGTGTGGCGATCTCATCTCGGCTGAGACCACGCATGGACGTACCCTCGGTCTCGAGAAACGACCGCGCCAGTTCAATCAAACTGTAGCCGCGCCATTCCCGAGCCGCGTCGCTCAACTCATAGCGCGCCGGTTCGAAGCGGTGCAGGAGAGCGGTTTCCACGGCAGAAAACCGGGTTTGCTGCTCGTCTTGGCCACCAAGGGTGATCTGGGCCCGGGTCTCAATCTGCTGGTCCTGATCAGCCGCCTGGTCGATCAAAACGCCCCGGGCTTCGTCGAGGCTCACGCCGCGGGCGACCAGTCCGTCCGCGACGGCGCGCTCGATGCCGAGTTTGCCCTGGGCATCATAGATGCCGGCAATCCGGAGCCGCTCGGCGGCCACGGCCTGTTCGGCCACACCGGTATCATCGACGGTGGCATTGTCAGCGGGAGCCGTGTCGGGTTGGACCGGCTCGGGCGAGGGCGTTTCACTCGCCCGAATCGGGGCTTCGCCGTCGTCCAGTTGAGCGGCCTCTGGGGCATCTTCGGTGCGTTCCACAGTATTGAGTTCGTTCATGGTTGAGATTCCTTCTTTCTCTCGAGCCAGGGCCCGGGTGATCAACTGACAGGGATGGGTTTGTTCATCGTTGGCACGGAAACCGGCGTGGGGGTCGGCGCCGACGGGTACGGCGGAGAGCTCCATGGGTTGCCAGTCCACGGCGCGCCAGAGGGGTGGTTTGCCGTCTTCTTCAGTGATCTCGTAGCTGCGCACCTGATAGCCGACGGAGATATTGCGCAGAATACCGGCCTCCACATCGTTCCAGATGGCGGTGACCCCATCGCGTTCGGAAAAACGCACCTGAGCCCGGCCTTCGCCGCTGGTCTCGTCTATCCAGGCGTTTTCGACCACGCCAATGACCTTGTCGAGATCGAACGCGCCATGGCTGTTCAGGAGGGGCGCACCGCCGTTGAGCCGGGAGAGGTCCACATGGGAGCTTTCGAGGCTCAGGCTCTCGTCGTAGCGCTTGCCGGTCAGCCAATCCCGCCTACGGACCATGGCGCCCGTGGACCAGACTACCTCGATCCGACGGGCCTCGGCATCAGCGGTTTC
>CAZPWJ010000204.1:0-2801 GCA_964590195.1 uncultured Rhodospirillaceae bacterium
GTAAACCTCGCTTTCGGTGATCCTTTCACCCGGCGCTCGGTGCAGCTTCTCATTTTCCAGAAGCACCGCTGCGTCAGGGCCGATCAGCACGGCCATGTCGGGTGGACGCGGGCCCAGGCTATCGCGTTCGATATCATAGACCAGATAGATGCCCGCCTCGGCGGCAAAGGCGCGGATGCGCTCCTCTTCGCTGTCCGGCACGTCGTTTTCCGGCCAGATCACATAGACCGGCACATCCGCGCTGTCGCCTGCGGCGCTGAGGGCGGCCAGTTCTTCCCGGCTGCGCTCGATTAGCTGATCGATATCGGCAGAAGTGGCGTCTCCGGACACGTAGGGGTCGGCCAGAAACGGTGCCTGCAGGCCGATCACCGTGGCCATATGGCTACCGTTTTCGGCCGTGCGCTGCAGCAATGCGTTGAAGCCAAGGCTCGCCACTGCCACCGCTACGGCGAGTGCGGTGGCAGAGGTTCGCCGACCCCCCAGCCAGAGCCAGGCAAGAATTGCGTTCAGCGCCAGCACAATGAAGGTCACAGCAGTGAAGTCACCCAACCGGGCCGCCTGCACGATCAACGGGTTCAGCCATTGCGTGTCGGTCAGCTTGGGCATCCACCACCAGGAGGAAAACGGCAGATGCGCGCGCCCGGCAAAGATCACGGTCCAGATCACGACCACTGCGGCAAGTTCGGCGGCGGGGCTGCGCAGTCGAAACCAGCGCACGACCTCCACCACCCCCCACAGGAGCGCGGTGTTGGCCAAGGCGAGCCCGACCGCCATTGGCCATGGGAAAATGAAAAAATACCAATAGCACCCCACGATCACCCAGGCCCCGAAAAACAGCCATGATACCACCGCCCGCGACAGAAAAGACCGGGCACCAACAAGCACCACCATGAACGGGACCAACGCAAACAGGGCCACAAGCTGAACCCAGAGTGACGGGACAAAAAGCCCCATTGCTACCACCAGACCGGACGCGAGTATGATCAACATGCTTTTCAGCGAGAGCGGTTTGTTTTCCATGGCTCAGCTGCTCCTTCTGAGCGTTGCTCTGTCTCGTGCGCCGGTCAGTAGCGCAGCCCAATCAAAATTGCGGTTCCGCTTTCGCCGACTTCAAAGGCGGCGCGTGTGAATTTCGGGGGCCCAAATGTGGCGCGGGCATCGCGCGAGAATCCGTAACCTTCGGAAGGCAGGCCCAGAAGACCGGTATCGAGCGACTTGTTGCCGTTCTCATCATGGTACAGAGCCACAGCGTAGTGTCCCTGTCGCAACCCTTCGAAAACAGCGTTTACGGTTCCTTCACGCGCAACTACCTCGGTCGTGGTTATCGCGGCCCGCGTCGAGGGAAAATCGGCGGGGCCGTCAAAAAGCGCGATGCGGATCATGCCGCCGGAACCTGAAACGCCACTCATCTCGATCCGAAGATCGCCCGCAAAAACGGGTGTTGCGGCAAGCGTGCAAAGCAAGAGCAAAAGAGGGGTTTTCATACGTTTTCTACCTTTTCTGTCTCAGAAATCTGCTCCAGCGCCGCCAGGGTCTCGTCACACCAGGCAAGCACCGCCCGGTAGTGGTGCAGCCCGTAACGTGAGGTGATGCGCCAGTAAGCGATCTTGTGGGGTTGGTACGGAACCGTGTCGAGCATCTCGTCGACCTTCTCCAGATCGGCAATCTGTTGCTGCGCCCATGCCCGGGTGCCTTCGCAATGGGCCCGGATGCGTGCGGGATCACATTCGGTGGCAAAGAAGATTTTCAGCAAGAACTCGTTGCGCATCACCTGCGTCGACGGCTCGTGCTCAAGCCACTCACGCAACTCCGCACGCCCTGCATCGGTGATTTCATAGACGCGCCTGGGCCTGTCCGAACTTGGTTCGACCGGTGGAAGCTCGGCGATCAGCCCTTCACCCGACAGCGCGCGCAGCTGGGGGTAAATCTGTCCGAAGCTTTCGCTCCAGAAATGTCCAAGGCTGATCTCAATCGCCTGCTTCATGTCATAGCCCGACATCGGCTGGATCGTCAGCAATCCAAGAATGGGAACCGCGGATTTCTTCATCGTCTTCGAATCTCCTACGAGGTTGCATCTGACAGATATATCTACCAGATGCAACCTCGTACTGAAGGTCGTGAAATGGGCAGGCCCCTTGTTTGACCGTTTTTAAGAACGAACTTCACTGGGTCAGGAAACAATCCTGTCGTTCCGACATCCCTGCCGACCAATCTATCGGTCAATACACTGGAGGATTGTTCTTGCGAATAGGTAGGCTATTTTTCTGCTCTTGCAAAAGCAAAGTATCGCAATAAGCCAAGACCGGTCATTCACGCCACCCTGTTGAATAGTAGTTTCGTCCCGCACCCCGGTCGTTCGTTCAGGCCGCAGCGAATGTCGGCTCCTCGATACTCAGGCGTCAAACCGCCAATCGCGCTTGGCATGTCTATCGGTTCCTGTTCCCATCAAGGCTTCGCACCAACGCGCACAACCACGCCGCCTTCGGGTGTCTCTGTTCGCATTGATAGCGGTCGAGCCCGCTTCAATTGCGGCGCAACCTATTTTCGGCAAGCAGCTGAAAAGACGAACATTTTCGAATGCGTCTCGATTTGGGTGAAGGGCGGGTGGAAAGAGACGCGGGGCGTTCAGAGACTGATTTCGGCCAAACGACCAGTCTCCGAAAGTCGGATGGCATCGCTAAACCCCTTTGAACCAAAAAGAAAAAAGGCCCACGCTGGGGCCTCATCTCGGGTTCGCGAATGGTATGTGGCGGACGGGGTGGGATTCGAACCCACGAGACGCTTGCACGCCTGCCGGTTTT
>CAZPWJ010000205.1:0-2695 GCA_964590195.1 uncultured Rhodospirillaceae bacterium
TGGACAGATACTAGATGTAGCGGGTGTCTGCGTCAACCGGATAGGCACGGATTGAAGATAGCAACGAAACATTATTCGAGGGCGTGATCGAGGTGCGCTCGGCAATGAATCACGCCATGGGCCACGCCAGCGCCACGGCTGAAGCAAAAAACATCACCCTTTCCGTGAACGCGCCAGCGAACCTGCCAGCCCTACTGGGCGACGAAAAGCGGGTATTGCAGATATTCACCCATATTCTGGATAATGCCGTCAAATTCACACCTGATGACGGCACGGTGACCTTTTCCGCCGCGATGGCTCAAGATCACAGCTTTGTTTTTGAAATCAAGGACAACGGCATAGGCATTGACAGCACCGATATTCAACGCACTTTCGAGCCGTTCGAACAGCTTGATAATACCTCGACAAGGGCACAAGAGGGCGCGGGCCTGGGCCTTTCCATCTGTAAACTGTTGATGCAGCTTCACCAGGGCAGCATTGCAATTGAAAGCCAGGTTAACCGCTCGACCTGCGTAACCTTGCGCTTTCCGCCGTCGCGAACCTTCATGCAGATCACTTCGGCCGCTTAAGGGAATCGCCCGGCAACGGCATTTCGCCCCTTATTTAGGCGACTGAAATTGGTTATGATCGGACCATGGCATTTCTATTACGTCATATCGCCCGCTATGCGGCACGCAAAATCGCCTCGGACCCGGTGGCCCGTGACCAGGCGGCCCGCGCGGCGCGCGGTGTCGCCAAGGAAGCCAAACAGATCGCCACCGACGAAGACCCGGCCAAGGCGGCTGGCCGGGCCATGCGCCGGGCGCTCAATAAATTGCAGGGCGACGAGTAACCTCGCCCCATCGGCCGCATTTTTTATGCACGGCGCTTTCCCAGCGCGCCTGATCAGTGTATGAGACGTTTAAATCGCAGCTACAGCCAACAACAAGGATCCGGCCCATGATCCCGCGCTATTCGCGCCCCGAAATGGCGGCCATTTGGTCGCCCGAGAGTAAGTTTCAAATCTGGTTCGAGATCGAGGCGCATGCCTGCGATGCCCAGGCCAAACTGGGCGTGATCCCGGAAGAAGCAGCGAAAGAGGTCTGGGAAAAGGGCGCCTTCGAAGTCGCACGCATTGATGAGATCGAGCGCGAAACTCACCATGATGTCATCGCATTTCTAACCAACCTGGCTGAATATGTGGGCCCCTCGGCCCGCTTCGTGCACCAGGGCATGACATCTTCGGATGTGCTGGATACCTGTTTCAGCGTCCAGCTGGTGCGCGCCACGGACATTCTGCTCGACGATATGGAGCGTCTGCTGGCCGCCTTGCACCGCCGGGCCCATGAACACAAGGATGATATTTGCATTGGCCGCAGCCATGGCATCCATGCCGAACCCACCACGTTCGGTTTGAAACTGGCGCAAGCCTATGCCGAGTTCGACCGCTGCCGTACCCGCCTGCGCCAGGCCCGAGAGGAGGTGGCGACCTGCGCCATTTCGGGCGCCGTGGGCACCTTCGCCAATATTGACCCAAGCGTCGAGGAACATGTGGCCGCGGCCATGGGCTTGCAGATCGAACCGGTATCAACCCAGGTCATTCCCCGCGACCGCCATGCCATGTATTTCTCCACCCTGGCGGTGATCGCCTCGTCCATCGAACGGCTGGCCACGGAAATCCGCCACCTGCAACGTTCCGAAGTGCTGGAGGCGGAAGAATTCTTCGCCGAAGGGCAAAAAGGCTCCTCCGCCATGCCGCACAAGCGCAACCCGATCCTGACCGAAAACCTGACCGGTCTGGCCCGCCTGGTGCGCATGTCGGCCGTCCCGGCCCTGGAAAATGTCGCCCTGTGGCACGAGCGGGATATCTCCCACTCCTCGGTCGAGCGGGGCATCGCGCCCGATAGCACCGTGACCCTGGATTTTGCCCTGAACCGCCTGACCGGGGTGATCGAAAAACTGACGGTCTATCCCGAGAACATGACCGCCAATCTGGACCGACTGGGCGGCCTGATCTTTTCCCAGCGCGTCCTGCTGGCCCTGACCCAGGCCGGGGTCAGCCGCGAGAATGCCTACAGCTACGTGCAGCGCAACGCCATGCCGGTGTGGCGGGGAGAGGGTAACTTCCTGGATCTGCTGAAAGCCGACGGCGAAGTCATGGCCGCCATATCAGCCGCGGAATTGGAAGCCATGTTCGACCTGGGCTATCACACCAAACATGTAGACACGATATTCGCGCGGGTCTTCGCGGACCACGATTCCAAGTCCGGCTAGATTCGGAAAGCTTTGGAAGGGCCCGGCGGAGGCCTTTATTCGGCGGTAACCTGATCGCGCGCGGTTTCCAGCAGGTCCTGCATCTGCTGGCGGACCTCTGCCTCAGTCAAACTCAGACCCTTGCTCTGGACGTCGGCCCAGACCTTTTCGAATACGTCCTCGTCGCCCGGCTTTTCGAAATCCGAGGCGATGACCGCCTTGGCATAGGCCTCCGCATCGGCGCCATCCAGGCCGAGCTGTCCGGCCATCCATTGACCCAGTAACTTGTTGCGCCGCGCGCCGATCTTGAACAGGGTTTCCTGATCATGGGCGTATTTCGCCTCGAAGGATTTTTCACGTTTGTCAAAGGTCGTCATGGCTACGCGGCTCCCGCACTTAATAGGTCAGTTATCGTTGTTCAAATGTTGCTTCACCCATACCCGTCCGAAGACAATGAAGCAAC
>CAZPWJ010000206.1:0-2658 GCA_964590195.1 uncultured Rhodospirillaceae bacterium
GTTTGAGCAGGCTTAACGAAGTATTAACGCCAAGTGATCATGGTAAAGGTTACTGGGAAGGCTCAGGCCGACCGGAAGGATTGTTCGCATTATGAAAATATCGGGCTCCGGATCCATTCGCTCCGCCGCGACCCGCCGTGCCGAACGTAAGGGCGGCCAGGGCGGCGACGCGGTTTTTCGCGTTGATAGCGGCGAGGCGGCCGAGGCAGCCGGCCCCACGGGGGCGGCGGGCGCGGTGGCGGGTGTAGGCGCCCTTTTGGCTCTGCAGGAATTGCCTGATGCCACGGAACAGCGCCGTCAAGCTGTCTATAGAAGTAATGATATCCTGGATGAGTTGGACCAGTTGCGCCTTGGACTTCTGACTGGCAGCGTGCCTCGGCAACGCTTGCAACGGTTAATAAAATTATTACGGGAACGTCCCGGCGGTTATGCAGATCCGCAGCTTGATCATATTATTGCTGATATCGAATTACGCGCTGCGGTCGAGCTGGCTAAAATAGAAATGACGGAAGGCCGTGGAAATTAGCCATTTATGCTGTGTATTGCGGGCATAAGCATGTGGTCTTCAGGCAAGAGAAAAATTTTCATTAAGCATTCTTGATGCAACTGGTTGAGATGGCTATATTCCGCCCGATCGTAAACCACCACGTTTCAACAGCCTTCGAGGTCGCTTGATGTCCGAAGTTAGTCTTCCCTCCAATTACCGGCCCAGCGAAAAAGAAAAATTCATGGGTGTCAGGCAGAAGCAGTTTTTCCGCCAACGCCTGCTGGGTTGGCGTGATGAAATCCTACGAGATGCGCAGGGTACTATTCAGAATTTGCAGGACGACGATGGCCAAGCGCCTGATATAGCAGACCGGGCAACGACGGAGTCGGAGCGTTCCATAGAATTGCGAACCCGTGACCGACAGCGCAAGCTGGTGACGAAGATCGATGCCGCCCTGGAGCGGATCGAAGATGGCTCTTATGGTTATTGTGATGATACGGGCGAGCCGATTGGCCTGAAACGCCTGGAGGCCCGTCCCATTGCCACCTTGTCCATCGAGGCGCAGGAGCGCCACGAGCGCCGCGAGCGGGTTTACCGCGACGAATAGACGTCCGCGAGAATGGGGTCTGCCAACTGTCGGACTCCACGCCCAATATCGATCAGCTTGATCGCAAAAAAAATTGGGGCCGATCCTTGGATCGGCCCCTTTTTTTTGTCTTCCCGGCTGATTTGATCAGAAGGGGTAGATGATGTCGAACAATTGCTGGCCATAGCGTGGCTGTTGCACGTCCGAGAGGATGCCGGCGCCACCGTAGGCGATACGGGCTTCCGCGATCTGGGTATGCTTGACGATATTGGTGGCGGAGATATCTTCCGGGCGCACGACGCCGGTAATGGTCAACAGGCGTTTTTCATAGTTTACCCGGACCTCCTGAGTGCCGGAGATCACCATGTTACCATTAGGCAGGATCTGGGTAACGATGGCTGCGACCACCAGGCTGACGGATTCACTGCGGCTGATGGAGCCGGTGCCCTTGGCGCTGGATTTGGAGCCGAGGCTGGCCGTACTGGCCGCGCTGACGGCCTCGGGCAGAACCTTGGCCAGCGCGCCTTCGTAGCCCAGCAAATTGGTAATATCCGAATCCTCCGCGTTGTCACGGGTGCGGGAGGTTTCGTTGTCCAGGGTGGCTTCGTCTTCGATGGTGATGTTGACGGTTAGAATATCGCCAATCTGCGAGGCCCGTTGATCCTTGAAGAAAGCCCGGGCGCCCGGCCGCCACAGAGAATTAGGCTCGTGCAGGGCATGACGTTCGCGCGGCATGGGCAGGACGACGGGTTTATATTTTCGCGCCTGCACCGGATTTACGATTTGGCTCATTTTCGGTTCGCCGCCGATACCGACAACACGGTCAACGACATTGCAGGCGCCAAGCAGCAGGGCCGCCGCCGCCAATGCGGTGAAACGAAGTGAATTGGATTTTTTATTTGGCTTAGTCATGATTTGAGCCATTATTTGGTACTCCGTTACCTGTTCGCGGTTACGGCCACGGCGACTTGCCGGCGCAACGCCACGCGTACATGAGAGGGGGCGACGACACTGGCTTCCAGCGTCCGTTTACTTTGCAGATTCATGATCTGGATGACTTCGCCGTGCGAGCCGTCTTCCAAGGCCCGGCCGGTGCCTGACAGGCTAAGTCCGCCGGTTTTCAGGCTGACCGTGACCATCGTGCCTTTGGGAATCATGATCGGGTTGCGCAGATCCGACGGTTTAAGGGATTGGTTCTGGCGCAGATTGCGATTGGCGGCCTGACCGACGATCTGATCAAACGTCTCGATCGACTGGTCGCCCAATAGGCGCAGGCTAACCTCGGCCCATTTCAGGTCCGTACTGCTGATCTGCCGGCCCTTGCGGACATTGCGGGTCAGCACCGGTACCCTGGCCACGAATTTGACCCGGCCGCGGAGCATCATGCGCTGGGCCTCATGTTCGGTAATCTCGCTGCGGATATAGGCGCTAAAGGCACCGCCATCACCGTCAAAGGTCAGGTCGTCAATGCGCAATTCGCCATCCTTGTGCGGCCGCAAGACGGCGTGGCGAAGACGGTTGAGGCTGACCTTATACCAGTTTGCGCGGATCAATACCCATGGGCCCATTCTCGGGGTCCGATTGA
>CAZPWJ010000207.1:0-2617 GCA_964590195.1 uncultured Rhodospirillaceae bacterium
TATTCAGGAGATTGGAAGCACCCTACATGAAGTGGGTGTCTGCGTTAACCGGATGGGCACGAATTATAGGAAATTAATAATGCCTATTTGACAATGAATCCTTAACCATAACAGCGTAACGATCGAACTCAGCGCTAATTCCCAAAGATAATGAAGTATTTTCTATTGTATCCTATGTTGTTATCCCCATCTAGATTACAATAGTACACTGGTGCGCGCCGGACATTTGCGTACAGGGATGAGTATGAAGATAGACATTTCCTGCCGTCTTGGCATTCGACCGGATTTTCAGCCTACAATTTGCGGTGGGGGGCGTCCTGCCGTCCGGATCCCCATCCGGATTCTGGCTCTGGGTCTTGCCGGCGGTTTGTTCTTGGCTGGCTGTGTGGCGGAGCCGCCCCAGCAGCGGACCGAAAAGTTGAGCGATCTTGACCGCAGTCTTTTCCAGGCCGCCGAAAGTTTCGAAAAGCGCCGCGATTATGTGACGGCCGTCAGCTATTACCGCAACCTGTACAGGCGGGATCAAGCGGATATCGAGGCTGTTGTTGGGTTGTCGCGTGGTTTGCGTCATCTGCAACAGGCCCGTGAAGCGCAAGCCATTGTCCTGCGCGCCCTGAAGAAGACCCCGAAGGACCGCGATTTGCGTGCCGAATTGGGCAAGGTGCTGTTGTCCCTGGGCGAGCCGTTGAAGGCGATTGATCAATTATCAAGGGTTGATGCCGAGATCGAGGGCAAGCGTTGGGATATCAAGGTCGCCCTGGCGATCGGGCATGATCGCGTGGGCATGTACGAACAGGCGGAACGGCGTTATCGCCAGGCGTTAGAGCTGTCGCCGGAAAATGCCGCGGTGATGAATAATTTCGCCCTTTCGCTGGCCCAGGCCGGGCGCCTCGGCGAGGCATTGGAACTGTTGCAAAGGGCCGCCTCCCTGCCAGAGGCGACACCACGAATGCGGCAAAACCTGGCTCTGCTCTTTGCCATGAAGGGTGATTTGGCATCAGCCGAGAAATATGTCCGCCGCGATATGCCGCCGAAGGTGGCGGCGCAGAATATGGCCTATTACCGGCAGCTGCGAGAGGGCATGTCGGGCGCCGCCGCGCCTGCCATATCAGCGGTGGCACCACCTGTGCAATCGACAGCGAAACCATCTTCTGAAAAGTTGGCCCCGGTGGAAGTCGTAGCTTCCGAAGATGCCCCTGCCAGGACGGTGGAGACGGCGGCGGCCCATGTAACGCAAGCCCCGGCGAAGCCGGAGCAGAGGCAAGCCGAAGCGCCCGCACCCGCGCCGGTGCCGGCCCAAGACGTGGCCGATACCAAGGCCGACGATGGAACGTCCGCCCCGGAAGCGGCTCCGGTAACTGCCACCGCCACCGCAAGTACGCCTGACAGTAGCGAGAAAGGGGTGGAAAAGGTCGCTGACCGGGCCGTTGAAAAGCCTGCCGTGGAGGTGGCCACGGCTTCTGGTGAAGGCGTGAAAACGGCAGCGGTCCAAGCTGACGAAAAGCCTGTGCAGGCCGCTGAAGGGGAAGCGGTTACCCCGCGTCCGGTGGCGCAGGAGCCTGAAAAGGCCGGCGAACAGGTCGCTGCGTTAGACAATGCCGCGACAACACCGTCGCCCGAGGCCGAAAGCTCAACCGCCAAAACGGACGCAGCCGAGCTGGAAAAACCCGAGGTAGAATCGCCGCAAGTGGCGCTGGCGCCTGTCGCGCCGCAGGGTTACCGCCTGCAATTAGGTAGCTTCAAGTCCTTGGATGGCGCCGAAACCTTGCGCCTTAAACTGTTGGAGAAGCATGGCGATCTGTTGAATTCGGTGGATCTGGTAGTGGAGACCGTAACGGTGCCGGAACGGGGGGACTTCTTCCGGGTCAATTCACGCCCGGTACCCGATCGCGAGATGGTTGATGAAACCTGTCTGAAACTGGCAATCCGCGACGTGCCATGCCTGTTGGTCCGGGCACCCTGACGCAACCGCAAACGCTCTAGCAGCCCGCTAAATTGTGTTCATCGCCTTGATGATCGCGGGGCCGATCAAAACGATAAACAGCACCGGCAGGAAGAACACGATCATCGGCACGGTCAATTGCGCGGGCAGGGCGCCGGCCTTCTGTTCCGCCTTCGACATCCGCTCATCGCGCTGTTCCTGGGATAAAACACGTAGGCTGACGCTGACCGGCGTGCCGTACTTTTCCGCCTGCGCCAGCGCCGTGACCAGGGATTTCATCGCTGCTAGACCGGTCCGTTCGGATAAATTCATCAAGGCTTGCCGGCGGTCGGGCAGGAATGCCAGTTCCGCCGTGGTCAGACCCAGTTCTTCGGTCAATTCGGGCCCTTGGTTCTGTAATTCACTGGCCACCCGATGAAAGGCGGCTTCCATGGACAGGCCGGCCTCGACACAGATCACCATCAGATCCAGGGCATCGGGAAAAATTTTCTGCAGTGCTTTTTGCCGGTTCTGAATTTTATTCTTGATGATGATTTGGGGCAGGAAGAAGCCGATCACCGCGGCGGCGAAGGAATAAACCAACTTCATCGATGGGCCCATTTCCACCTTGGCCAGCAGAAATTGTCTGACGTCAGCACCCCTGGGACATATTGAAGTGTTTTCATAAGGGAGGAT
>CAZPWJ010000208.1:0-2607 GCA_964590195.1 uncultured Rhodospirillaceae bacterium
CCTCCCTTATGAAAACACTTCAATATGTCCCAGGGGTGCTGACGTCAGACAGGCCGCCAAGTATCACGGCACAAACCAGCCCGGCAAAAACCGATGTTCGCAAGCCATGAAACTGCACGATCATTCATTACTCCCATGGCGGCCTGACAAGGATGAGCCAGCCGCGCCATTCAACCTATCCCTGGGGTTTCCGCAGGCCAGGCAATGTGGTCTGTGCCAGGGTCTCATATGTGGTCTTCCCAGCCGCCGTTGTCAATGATCAGCATCGGCGCCGCCCATGGTTGCAAAAATTTGCCCAAGCCATGGATTTTTATGCAAAAACTACGGCAATGATACAGTCTCTTACCAAAACGTTAAGAAATCGCCAACGGGGTCATTGCAGCAGAGCGGTGAAGCGCGGTTTTTTGTGCAATATTGGCGCGGTGCGTTCCTGTTCGCGCCGGGTTTTGCCGTGACGGATACCACGGCGGCATCCGGGCCCTGGCCCTTGTTGCTGGCCGAGCGCCCTGTGGGTGATCCGGTTGAACCGCCAGCGATAGCGCCGGATTTTTTGACGCGGCTGGATGACCTGATCGGTCCCGCCCTGGCCCGGCATTTGCTCTATGACAGCGGCTTGACCCTGGCTGATAGCGCGGTCACGCAAAGCCGTCTGTTGAACCGGTTTCGCCGCGCCGACGGCCTGTATTGGGCCCAACACGCCGCTGCTCATGGCATCAAGGTGATTTGCCTAAAAGGCCTGGCCTCAGCGCATCTGTATTACGCAAATGTCGATCTGCGCACCATGTCGGATGCGGATTTGCTGGTCGCCGCATCTGACCGGGACCGTCTGGTGGCATTGTACAGGGCGGCAGGTTTGGATTTTCACAAGACCGAGGCGCGCGGGCCATGGGGCCATATTTCCGATGCCTCCATGCTGCCCCTGACCGGTGCCGATGGCGCCTCGAATGTGGATCTGCATATTCATCCCGACGCCTGGCCCCTGCATCTAGGCCTTTCCAGCCGCGATGTCTTTGCCGCCGCACGCTCGATTGCCGCCGGCGATGGGCGTATCCTGGTGCCTTCCCCGACCCACATGTTGTTGCTGACCGCCAGCCATGCGGCCCGTGATCTGTTTGGGCCATCTACCGCCAAGTCTTTGATCGATGCCGCGCTTCTGTTGCGCCAGGAAGGCGGGGCCGTGGATTGGCCCGAGTTCGAGGAACGCCTGCAAGCGGGCCGGGTCGGAAAACCAGTGCGCGCCTTTTTGGCCATCCTGGACCGTCTTGGCGCCGATACCGGGAGCGTGCCCCGGGCCTTGAAACGGGCGCCGGCGGGGGCCGAGTTCGAAAGCGCGGTGCGGGACTATGCCATGCTGTTTCCCGATGACGCTTCGACGCTGGAAAGAGCCCGGCGGGAGTTGCTGCTGTGTGCCGAGCCCGGCGTCGCCCTGCGGCGCAATTTGCTGCGGCTGTTCGGCCTGATTTGGCCTAAACGCCGGCGGGTCTAAGCTATTGGCTCGATGGAATTGGTTGGTTATGGTGCCGGCGGCATGAAACAAGAAGCTGATATCGCCAACATTGCGGCGGGCGTTGCCGCGGGAGACCGCCGTACATTGGCGCGCGCCATTACATTGGTGGAATCGACCCGTCCCGATCACCGCCGCGAGGCCGAGGCCCTGTTGGCGGCCCTGCCCGGTAGGTCTAAGCCGTCCATCCGCATTGGCATTACCGGCGCGCCGGGCGTTGGCAAGTCAACTTTCATCGAGGCGTTTGGCGGGCATCTGACATCTCTGGGCCTGCGCCTTGCGGTGCTGGCGGTTGACCCGTCGTCGTCGCGCACGGGTGGTTCGATACTTGGCGACAAGACCCGGATGGAAGTGCTGTCCCGCGATCCCAATGCCTTTATCCGGCCCTCGCCGGCGGGGCGTTCCCTGGGCGGGGTGGCCCGGCGCACCCGCGAGGCCATGGCGCTGGTGGAAGCAGCCGGCTATGACGTGACAATAGTCGAAACCGTCGGCGTGGGGCAGTCGGAATATGCGGTCGCCGATATGGTGGACATGTTCCTGCTATTGGTGGCACCGGGGGGTGGTGACGAATTGCAGGGTATCAAGCGCGGCATCATGGAGCTGGCGGACTTATTGGTCGTGAACAAGGCCGATGGCGCCTTTATGGATGCCGCCAACCACGCAGCGGCGGACTACCGCAACGCTCTCAATCTGATCCGGCCCAAAACACCGGGTTGGCAGGTAGAGGTGCTGTTGGCCTCGGCCTTGCAGGGGCAGGGCCTGGCCGAGATCTGGCAGGCCTTGCAGCGTTTAGGCGAGGTCCTGGCTGAAAATGGCGATGGCCAGACCAGCCGCGCCGCCCAGGCGCGGCGCTGGCTGTGGGAAGAAATTCAGGATGATCTTATGGCCGAGCTGAAATCCGACAAGACCCTGGCACCGCTGATCGCGGCGCGCGAGGAACAGGTCGGCGCGGGCGCCATCACGCCATCGGCCGCGGCGCGGGAAATTTTGGCTGCCTTTTTGCAGCGGACCGACTGAAACTACCGCTGTCGATTGAGCCCGATCGACAATATCCGTGGCGCCGTCCCCGGTGCAGTGGCGACTTCCAAATCGAAAGTTGGTTG
>CAZPWJ010000209.1:0-2545 GCA_964590195.1 uncultured Rhodospirillaceae bacterium
GGCTCATAACCTGAAGGTCGTTGGTTCAAATCCAACCCCCGCAACCAAATCATCAATTAAATCAAGCGCTTACTCGATGTGCGGGCGCGCTTTCGCTGTTCTGCCGGCGGTAGAAGGCTCGAATTAATTATCTATATGAATCAATGTCTTAAGCGAGTGGTAACATTGAGAATCTATGCCCTTGCAACATATTCGCAGCATCAAGGGTCCTAAAAACGGTTAACCCACTGAATTGGCAAGGAAAAAATGGTTCGACCATCAGGCTAATCGCCTGAAGGCGATATAAATACAAGTATAGCGGTGGTAAATCTTCTTGCAATTTCAATTATTATGTGGTATTATCGACATGCTGAAATTGGCGCGCCCGAAGGCCGTTGATTTCATCTAGCAAGCGCCTTATGGCCTGCCTGGCTCCACCTGTTTCTATTGTGGACGCGGCACGGCGAGGCGCTTTTTTTGTGCCGAAGCGCTTCGTCAGATCATTCGAAACAAGGTCCGGGCGGGCAACCGCCCCAGGATGTATTTGGGGCCATGTTTCGTTTTCGACACGTGCTCAGGCAATCATTCATCATAAATCCAAGGATGGCATGACCAATGTCCATATTCAGCACGAACTATACCTATCAACCACACCCCGACGGCGACGACGACCCGTTCGATGACGACTTCCTGATGCAGCCCAACAACCGCGTGGCGGCGATCAAGGTCGGAGATCCGACCAACGACATCTCGGACCTGAGCATCCTGCGCCGGGAGCGGACGCGGGCGCCGGATCTGATCAAGTATGTCGATGACACCATGCACTTCCAGGGCCTCGCTGTTGACGATGACGATCTGTTTGAGAAGATGTCGCGGGATTACGGCACCTCCCACGAGCTGGCCCGGAAATACAATGGCGGCAGCCAGGCCGAGAGGGACTGGATCAAGCAGGGCGTGAACACGGCCCTGGACTGGGAGGCCAAGGCTACGAACCGCCAGCGGGCGGCGCAAAGACGGGCGGTGGAGAAAATCGGCGACTACAAGACCGCCAGCAACGGCCCGAAGTATGGCGGCTCTTACAACGATATGGGCAACCTGACGTCGGGGGAGGTCGAGAGCTTTTTCCATGGCACGCCCGAGGGCCGCAAGGCCATCGCCGCGCCCCTCAACGCGGCATTGCAGCCGTGGCTGCCCGACGCATCTGCACCCAGGGTATCGGCCGTGGGCCGCTGGGATCTGACGGAGGAAGAAAAGGGGAACCAGCGGCAACTGGCAGGTGCGGTTTCCTTGACGCCGGATCAGGACCTCAGAAACCAGAGAGCCGGTACAGGCAATCAGCAAAAATTTGCCGCCAAAACATTTGCCGCGACAAAAGTGCTGGGCGCGCAGGCGCCGACATTTTCCAGCGAAACACCGCCGCCGGGCGAACCGATCCCACACCCAAGACACCGCGATCTGCCGCCGGTTAATACCAAGCCTTATGCGCCGCCGACCTCGTGGGAAATGGATTATGTCATCGACGTTCTCGACGAGCTTTTTCCTTCGAATGGTCTGATGAAGCGCATCGCGATTGTCGAAAGCCAAGAGGGGAAACATAACGATACTGCACGACAGGGATACCATGGCGGAGTCTTCCAGGTGGATAAGGGCGCATTTCTGGAAACCCAGAAACAGCCAGGGCTCAAACGCCAGCGGGAGATCGTCAGCAAACGCATCAACCGTGACTGGAACAGCGTAACCTGGGAGGAGCTTCGCACCAGTCCGCTGCTTTCGGGCCTTGCCGCGCGTTTGTATTTGCTTCGCCTTAAAAAGCGCATTCCGCAGGACATTTCGGGTCAAGCCGAATATTGGAAAGATCACTACAATGGCGATGATGGCGCGGGAACCAAGCAGAAGTTCATCAGGCGTCTGAACGAGTATAAACGATGATCGTTCGACTGAATTATTCTTGGCCTGGACCATCAGAACTGTGAACGAGGCGAGGGTTGCCGCTTGATTGAAAGTCCAGGTTCCACAGCCTTCAAATTCGGCAACCCTCCGCCTTTGCCTCCGCGCCGTATCAAAAAAGCTGCTAACGGCATCTATCGTTGGGATTTGCCCAATCCAGCCGCAAATCCGATAAATCCGCCTTGAGACTTTCATGCCGCTTATCGATCAGGGCTACATCCCTTGTCAGCCGCTCCAATTCCTGCCTTGTGTCAGGCAAGCCATGCTCGCGCAATCTTCTGGGAACGATTTCTTTGTACGTGGCCAATGCTGATGTCATCACTCTGGAATTCAATCGATTCAATCCGGCGTAGAAATCTCCAAGAAAGCTCCGATTGGGTAGGTCGCGCGGCCATTGGCTGACATCCTGGGGCATTCGAGGGCATCGCACCCAATATTTGCCGTCCATACTGCGGGATATCACCCGAAACTCTGGAACATAGAAACTCCCTGCCGTGCTCCCGCCATTCCAATTCTGATAGCTGGACCAAATATGCACATCGCCGTTTTCCGCGATTTTGAGAACCGGCTGTAAATCCCGGAGCAATAGTGGTCCACGGAAGCGATCAGATAATCTGAT
>CAZPWJ010000210.1:0-2399 GCA_964590195.1 uncultured Rhodospirillaceae bacterium
GAAGCACCCTACATGAAGTGGGTGTCTGCGTTAACCGGATAGGCACGGAAAGAACATCTCACAATAATCGAACGAATTTACAGTTTCTGATGAAAAACATATCCCTGATCCTTATTGCCTTCATCGTGTTGCTATTGACGGGCGGCATGGCCTTTTTGGCGATGTGGGAGATCCCGGCGCCCAGCGCGCCCGTGCAAAAGGTTCTGCCTGATGAACGCTTCCCACGCTAAGGCATGGCTCCTGGGGGGGCTGTTGACCCCGCTTCTCCTGCTATTGGCGGGCGCGGCGTGGGGCCAGACGCAAGCGCAGACAACGCCTGACAACGAAAGCCAGGCACTGCCCAGCGTGACGGTCGGTCCCCCGCCGGCCAGCAAAAGGCCGTCCGTTATCAAGGCGCCTACCGATGCGGCCGGGGCCCCTTCGATTGCGGCCCAACCGCCAAAAACACTGCAGCTGCGCCTTGATCCCAAGACTGGTCAGGCCCTGACTGGGGCGCAGCTGCGGGAACGGGCGCGGCGCCCGGTGCAAGCGCCCCGGTCATTGCGGCCGGTGCGGTCGCAACAGCCCGACGCGTCCACTGCCGCCGCGACAACACCCGGTGCTGGTTCTGATTCGGAAAAAGCGTCTGAAAACGATGCCACGGGTGCCGATGGCATCCAGGTCAAGGCCCTGGGCCAGGCAAAAATTTCAGCCATTGGCCTGTTGAATGAAGAGATGGGTGGTTTCGGCGACGCCATGTGGGCCGGCACGCCGAAAGCGCTGGTGATGGAACTGTTGCCGCGCCTGCCCATGTACACGACTTCGCCGACGATGCAGTCCTTGCGCCGTCGCCTGCTGATCTCTACGGCGCTGCCGCCCATGGACGAGGGCGGTGACCAGGCCGGCGGTGATGGCCGTGCCCTGGTTGCCTTGCGGATTGCACGTCTGGCCGCTGCTGGTGATTCGGAGGCGGTGGCGCAGTTGTTGAAATTCGCGCCCCTGACGATGGAAAACGCGATCTATGCGCAGGTCCGGGTCGAGGCGGAATTGCTTGCCGGCAATGTGCGCGAAGCCTGCCGGATCACGCGTAACCGTCTGGGCGCTGATACCGGCCAGGATACCGTCAGCGCCGCCATTGCCTGGCAGAAGATCATGGCGTTTTGCCTGGCCCTGGATGGGCGGACCGCGCAGGCGGAATTGTATGAACAGCTGCTTTACGAAAACGGCGTCGAGGACGAAGCTTTTTTCACCCTGCTGGCGAGTCTGAACGGTAGCGAGGCCGAACCGTTGGAAAGCATCGCGCGCACCGAACCGCTGCACTTGGCGATGCTGCGGGCGGCGCGCCGTGCGATTCCGGCGGATGCGGTAAAACAGGCATCTCCCGTGGTCCTGCGCGCCATTGCCACCTCGCCCAATGCTACGCTGCCCATGCGCCTTGAGGCCGCTGAGCGGGCCGAGGCGATGGCGACGCTGGAAACGGATGTATTGGCACGGGTTTACGCCTCGGTGCCCTTTTCCGCCGAACAAAATGCCGATGCTCTTGCTCTGGCCAAGCAGGAGCCCGGACCCTCCGCCTCGGCCATCCTGTATCAGGTTGCCCAGATCGATGCCCAGGTCGAAAGCCGTGCCCGGGCCCTGGCCGCGGCTTGGCGCAATGGCCGGCGCGGCGGCGGCTATATGACGTCCGTGCGGGTTAACCTGGCCATGACCCGCGCCATCAAGGCGGATGCCAGGCTGGCCTGGTTCGCCGCCGCCGCCGGGCGCGCTCTGTTAGCGGCGGGCGACCGTGAGGCCGCCCGGGACTGGTTGATGGCTGTGCTGGAACCAGCCCGCGCCGGCCAGCCCGATGCCGCCGCCGCCATGCTGACCCTGACGCCGTTGATGTATATCGCCGATGCCGACCGGGATGACCCAGCCCTGGCGCCCGTTATGGCAAAAGTTTTGTCCGGTTGGTGGCAGGGAGAGGTTGCAAATGGCGGCGCGGACAGGTACCAACGCGCCCTTAGGCTATATGGCTTGCTGACGGCCCTGGGACGGGACCTGCCGGCAAGCTTGTGGTTGCCGATATTCGAGGCTCCGGCCAGGGATATTCCGCAAGCTTCGCCCGCGTTGCTGATGGGCTTGGAGCGGGCGGCGGTCGCTGGCCGAAGGGGCGAGGCGGTATTGCTTTCGCTGCTGCTTTTGGGCGATAGAGGTCCTGGCTTAAGTGACACCATGACCTTGGGGCGGATCGTTTCCGCCCTGCGCCGGGTTGGTTTGGCGGAGGATGCCAGGGCAATGGCGCTGGAAGGCCTGTTGGGGGCCGGTTTTTAGGCCCTGCCATGGCTGCCAACCTGTTGGTTCGCCGTTGGCATGGTGTTGGTTTTTTGCGTGCCTATCCGGTTGACGCAGACACCCGCTACATCTAGTATCTGTCCATT
>CAZPWJ010000211.1:0-2398 GCA_964590195.1 uncultured Rhodospirillaceae bacterium
TGAATGGCGAGAGCTATCGCCTCAACCAAAGCCGAAAACGGCGGAAATCCCAAAAACCGCCCGCTTGACCATTGAAGCCATGGTTGACCCGGTGGGTCCACAGGGACCTCCCGCGCTGCTCCGCTCCGCGTAACGCAAAGCGCTACACGAAGCAGCGCGGGTCCCTCCTATGGACTACCGGGACAACCGGAAACACCGCGCCTCACATCAGACACCTGACCTGGACGCTGTTCGCCGCCGCATAGACATTGGGGGCCACGGTCGCCGCCAAGTCCAGGTCCAGGTCGATCCACACAGGCTTGTCGTATTGATCGGCGTGTTGATCCGCTACTTGCAGCACCGATCCTTCCCCCGCCGCCGTCGCCTCATAGCCCTCGCTGGCCGCGCACAAATTAAGTTCGACGGCCCTTGGACCGAATGCGGCAATTTCGACTTCCACCGCCCGCAAAAGGATCTCTTGCGAAACCAAGCCTGTCAGCCGCGCGGCGGCGCCCGCAATCAGAGCCGAGACGTCTGGAATTCCATTGTCGTCGGCTGCTTCGCTTCGCGGCAGAACGTAGATCGGGTTTTCAATCTTCAACCGGTCGCGCCAGACATTCTCCGGCTCCCGGCTGGCGATTGCCAATACCGTGGTCGGCAATACGCCGGCCATGACAGCGGCGGCTGGAACCTCGAACAGCGTTTCGTCGGCGACCAACAGAAGGTCCGGCGCGACGACGGCACCGCGTTCGTGGATAGGCTGCTGATCGGCGCGCACATAAGCAAACATCGGAGCACCGCGCCGCTCGGCTCCATACTTGGGCGCGTCCTGTACTTCCAGACCACTTTCGAACAGGGCGGTGCCAAGCACTCGACTGGCTGTCTTAATGCCTTGACCGCCACGTCCGTGAAAGCGAATTCGGTACATGGAACTGTTCCTTGCTATTGTCGCAGCAACAACTTCAGAAGATCGACCATCGCCGCGTTGTCATGGCCGCCCGCACCCGTTCCACCGTCATATCGAGCGCCGCGCCGCGCGGCGTCATGCCATCGGCTTTGCTGCGGGTCAGCATCTCATCGGTGTTATGCGAAATACGATTGGCGATTTCAGCAAAGGCCGCCGTCTCGCCGACGCCGTGGTACTCCATTGCGGCGCAGATCACGCCACCGGCATTCGTTATGAAGTCGGGCAAGCAGATTACGCCCTGTTCGTGCAGCCTGCTTTCCGCCGCTTCGGTGAGGGGGATGTTGGCGCCCTGGGCCACGATTTTTGTCCGCAATTGATCGGCGTTGTCGATGGTGATCACATCGGGACGTGCCGCCGGGATCAAGATATCGCATTCAACAGCAAAAACGGCGTCATGATCGCAGGCGCGCCCGCCGTTGAACTTTGCAACCGTGCTGCCAGTTTGTTTGTGAGCAATCAGCGCTGCGACATCGAGGCCTTCGGGGTTCGTGGTTGCGCCACAGGAATCAGAGGCGGCCACCAGGATCGCGCCCTTGTCTCCTAGGAACCGCGCCGCATGCATGCCAACTGATCCGAAACCCTGTACGGCTATGCGGGCGCCGCCAAGCGACAGGCCAACAAAGGGCAGTGCCGCTTCAATCGCGTGCAGCAAGCCAAACGCTGTGGCGCCCAATTCGTCAAGAGGAATGCCGCCGAGCTCTCTCGGCAGGCCAACGGCACGGCCGATTTCATCACGCACCCAAGCCATGCATTGTTCGTCGGTGCCCATATCGGGCCCGAAGATATAGCCCTCCTCGCCAGCCAAGGCACAGGCAAAGGCGCGGATCAGGGTTTGCTTTTCCGCCACCGGCATACGCGGATCGCCAACCAGCACCGACTTGCCGCCACCGTGCGGCAAACCCGCGGCGGCATTCTTCAAGGTCATAGCGCGCGCCAGGCGAAAACACTCTTCTACAGTGACGTCCTCCGCCATGCGCAAGCCGCCGATCGAAGGGCCGGCTGCGATGTTATCGATTACCAGGACGCCATATAAGCCCAGACCCGGCTCAAAGACGCGAATGATTTTGTGCGGGCCAAATTCGTCGTGAATGTCCAATTGTAACGGATTTTCAGGCATCTGTTGGTTCTCCCTAACCGAAGCTGGGGTTCGATGCGAAGTCCCTATGGACTAAGAACTCGATCCAAATGTTGCGGGAGATCCTGTTCGCTTAGGTGAACAAGATCCTTGCTCAATTCAGCCTTCACCAAATCCCTTACAGCCGGCGCAAGCGCCGCCCTTAAATCGCCTAGCGTCTTGGCCGACGCGACAATAACCAGATCGTCATAGGCCCGGCGTTGCTGTGCATGTTGCAAAAAATTAGCCAGTTCCCGGGCAAACTCCGCCTTGGCATGGCGGTGGGAATCGGTGCGCGGCTGCATCCGCCGCTGCCCTTGACCGGCCCGGTCAAAACC
>CAZPWJ010000212.1:0-2344 GCA_964590195.1 uncultured Rhodospirillaceae bacterium
GGCTCGAGCAAGCCGCCAAAGCTTTGGGCCGGGTGGTCAAAGCCCTGGGGAAGGCCCTTGGTAAGGAGAAGGACACGGCCGCCAGGGATGATCTTTTATTCGAACAGGGTGAATTGCAGGAACTGCAGATACGCTACCGGGACATCGCCGCCAATATGGCCGCCGGCCCGGATTGACTTTGTATTGGTGTCGCAATTCAATTTGGGGACTTGGGGCCATTGCCTCATTCAGATCCGCAGAGCCGGTGGCTAATGGTTTGAAATCAGACGATTTGTCTTATGGCTAACCGCAAAATGTAGTGTTCTTGAGTATTCACATGTGCCATATTTCGTTGCCATCAGCCACAAATCCCCACGGTCGAACAATAATAGGGGAGCGAAAAGCAGGCGATAAAACGGGAATTCGGAACCTCAAAAGGTGTGGTTATGACGGATCAGACAGTCGCGGCTAGCGGCATGTTGGGACACAACAGAAATGCCTTCCGCGGCGATTACGACGGCCCGGATGTCCCGGTCTGCGAAGAAGACGAACTTCAACTCCGTGTCTACACCTACGAATTCATGCGCGACAATCCTCTGGGTGTGGAGCGCGGTGAAATTGAGGCTGTCGATCCGGCCGATGCGGCCCGCCTGCTGCGGGTCCGCTACCTCGTTTCCGAGCTTCCCGCCGGAACGCGCCTTGCCGAAAAACTGGATGACCCGGAGGAGGAACAATGGTCGATGTCGGCCAAGTTGCGCTTTCTCTTGCGGAAAATGGTGTCGCATCACAACTGGCTGACCGGTCACGGCGGCGAGCGGGCGGATTTGTCGAGCCTCGACCTGCGCGACGTCAATCTCGCCAAGCGGAACTTGTCGCACGCCGACCTCAATGACGCTGACCTTTCCAACGCCGACCTCAGCAATGCCATCCTGATCGGATCCAATCTGCGCGGCGCCAACCTCGAAGGCGCCAATCTCTGCGGCGCCGACCTTTCCGGCGTGGATCTGACCGACGCCAACCTCTGCGACGCGCTGCTCATCGGCGCGAAACTAGACGGCGCCGATCTTTGGCGCGCCAACGTCTCGGGCTGCTTCATCGCTCCGCGCAAGCTGCACAAGGCCTTGCGCTGCCGCCTCGCACGGCGCGAGAAGAAGAGCTAAGCCAAAGCCGAACAGGCAAATCTCACGGCAGTGCAGGACAGTATCCAGTATCGCGGAAACCACCGGTAAACTCGGCGTGTTTTCAGCCTGATGAACGGAGGCTAATGAATTCCGTTTCCGGTCTTCAGCGAACCTTTATCCGAACCAAGATGTTCGGTACCTGCAAGCCGTACAGTGGGGAGTGCTTTGATGAGAACCATTGGAATTCTTGGCGGTATGTCTGCCGCTTCGACGCAGACCTACTACCGCGAGCTTTGCGATTTGACGCGCAATCGCTTAGGCGGTCTTCATTCTCCGGAATTGCTGATCCGTTCTCTTGACTTCGCTCGAATCGAAACGCTTCAGATGAAGGGAGAATGGAATGCAGCCGGGGCTATTCTCAATGAAGAGGCAAAAGCCCTGGAACGCGGCGGCGCCGACCTGATCGTCCTTGCCACCAACACGATGCACAAGTTGGCGAGCGAGATGATGGCTGGGGTCGGTATTCCCTTGATCCATATCGCGGACGCAACCGCCGAAGCGATCAATTTCGCGAAGCTCTCTGCGCCCGGGCTCATGGCAACTGCATTCACGATGGAACAATCGTTTTATGTCGACAGGTTGGTTGCCGCCGGTCTGAACCCCGTCCTCCCGAACTCCGACGATCGGGCTGAAACGCATCGCATAATCTATGAAGAATTGTGCAAGGATATTACGACCGGCGAGAGCGAGGCCGCCTACGTCGCCATCGCGAACCGGCTGGTCGAAACCGGCGCCGATAGCCTTATCCTCGGATGTACCGAAGTGGGCATGTTGCTCCATCAGGACAATGTTCCGGTGCCGGTATTCGACACCACGCTGATCCATTGCACAGCCGCCCTGGATCGTGCGCTTGCCTGACCGTTTCGGGCGAAATGCCGGGCCCTAAAGAGGCGCGCCCGGAGCTCTGCGAGTAGCCGGCATTCGCCACATGTGGCTATCACGGGGAGCTACCACCGTCGTGCAGAAAGGAACAACATGATCGTTAAAACCAAGGATGACGTGGTCGGAACCAAAGGCGAAGCACAAGGCGAAAAATGGCATAGCCTGAGGCAATTGCACAAGGAAGACGGTATGGGAGTGACGCTGACAGATTCTGTTCTTGAACCCGGATTCGAAATGGATTTATGGCAGAAGAACCATTTTGAAGCCTGCTATTGCCTTGAGGGAGAGGGCACGGTGGAGGA
>CAZPWJ010000213.1:0-2328 GCA_964590195.1 uncultured Rhodospirillaceae bacterium
AAATGAGAAGCTGCACCGAGCGCCGGGTGAAAGGATCACCGAAAGCGAGGTTTACGCTACGTCTGAAATCGCCGGGCTGCGGGTGATCACGTCCATCTGCTATGAGATGCATTTCCACGACATCGGGACGCGGCTCAGGGGCAGCGACCTGGCGCTGGTGCCGGTCAATGACACCAGCTTCGGCAGCCTGCTGCCCTATCTCCATGCCGCCGACACGGTCTACCGGGCTGCCGAGAACGGTCTCACCATCGCCACCGCCTCGACCAACGGGCCAAGCTTCGTGGTCCGTGGCGATGGGCTTGTCCAGCAACACCCGCTGCCGGTCTGGGCCGCGCAGAGCTATGCACAGAGGATCTACAGATGACGAATTCACAACAAGCCACTGTTGCACCAACAAGCGAAGCCGCGCCGCAGACAGAGCAGAATTTCGACCTGATCGTGATTGGCGCGGGGCTTGGTGCGCTGACCGCGGGCGCCATCGCCGCAAGGCGTGGCAAGCGCGTGCTGGTGGTGGAAAAACACACGGTTCTGGGCGGCTATGCCAGCGTCTTCGGGCGCAAGGGCACCACCTTCGACGTCTCGCTGCATCAGATCGGGGGCGTGCACAAGACCCGCGTCAGGGGCATCCTCGAAGATGCCGGGGTCTATGACAAGCTGGAGTTCCTGAAGGACCGCGCCCTGTCGGAGCTGCAGTTCGAACCCGGTGAAGAGATCCTGCGCATTCCCAATGGCGAGATGATGGCGTTTCGCAAGACGCTGATGGAGATGTTCCCGGAGGAAAAACCGGCAATCCGGCGCTGGTTCTGGTTCATGCGCCGTTACGGGCGTCAGATCCGTTACTGGGACAATATCCGCAACCGCAATCCGCTGGTGCAGGGCGCGACCATCTTCTTTGCGCCGATTCTGGCACCTGTCGTGGTCGCTTCGATGATCAAAATGCCGACCCTCAGCCTGGCCCTGCGCGCCCGCGACCCGAAACTCAGGAAAATCCTGCTGCATTTCTCGGGTTACTACGGCGCGCCCGCGGATGAGATCAATGTGCTCTTTCCGATGGTGGCGAACCATGCCTACCACGGCGATGGTGGCTTTTACCCGAAGGGCGGCGGGTTTGCCATCACGCGGCAATTGTCCCTGGTGATCCGCCGCGCCGGCGGCACCATCCTGACCGGCCGCGAAGTGGAAGAAATCACCACCGAGGGCAACCGCGTCACCGGTGTGCGCCTCAGGGACGACCCGGTATTCTATTCCGCGCCGGATATCGTCTGCGGTGCCAATCCGTTTACCGTCTACGGCAAGCTGCTGGCTGACCACAAGCTGGCCCGGCGCGAGAAGGCCCGGATCGAAAAGCTTGAGATCGGCATGACCGCCTCGGTTCTATACATGAAGATCGGCGTGAAACCGGAAGACCTCAATCCAGATCTCGAGGGCGTCTATGAATATGTACGCCCGCCCGAGGAGGAAGAGGCCGATTTCTACCGCCGCTTCCGGGGCCGCCGGGCCTTCGATGAAGGCTACGAAAAGGACGGGATCAATCTGACCATCCACTCCAATCTTGATCCGAGTGGTCTGGGCGATGGTAAAGGCGCAACACTCGATTTGTTCTATTGCGACAATTACGACCGCTGGGCAGATTTGGGCGACAACGCCTATCAGGAAATGAAGAAGATTGAGACCGAAAAGATGCTGGACCAGGTGGAAAAGGTGCTGCCGGGCCTGCGCGATCACATCGAGATCATCGAACTGGCTACGCCCCGGACGATGGAAAGGTTCACCTCCAATGCCAAGGGCGCGATCTACGGCTTTTCGCAGAAGGTATCGCAGGCGGTGCGGCACAGGTTTGCGATCCGAAGCCCGATCCGCGGGCTCGCCTTCGTCTCCGCCTGGAGCAACCCTGGCGGCGGCTATGAAGGTGTGCTGCGTGCTGCTGACGGCTATTCAAATCCGGTCGGATGGAAGGGCCGCGCGGTCTTTCTCGGCCTGATCACGATATCTGTAGTCGCACCCCAGTTGCTTCACTAGGAACAACTTTTATTTAGATCGTTTTGCATTTCAGCAAACATAGACACGGTGAGGGGGCTAGTTCTTCCCGACGCATTGACGTCCGGATTGCGTCTATAGCACTAGTTCCAATGCGTCGCAGCATCCGTTGGTAATGGGCTCTGAAGAGCCATTAGCTGCAGAAGGCACGAACGTCCGCTCCATCTAAAAACTGGCCCGGGTCATGCTTCTTTGAGGGCGAGGCATCAGCGATCAATCGAACACGCGCTGAAACTGTTCCCCCCAAGTCTCCCCTGCCAAAAAACACAGATCGTACAGGCTGACCGCTGA
>CAZPWJ010000214.1:0-2303 GCA_964590195.1 uncultured Rhodospirillaceae bacterium
CGGCCGCCCATTAATGGTACCCTGTGGGCGGCCGGGACGGGGGAGCGGGAGGCCGAGAAATCGAATAGTTCCTAGACGACCTGGTTCAGAGCCAGGGATACCGGTTTTGCATTGCGATTGAAGGGCGTGCGTATATTGGCGGTCTGGTCATACCCTTCGACCGGACGTTGCTTGGCCGAGACCTCTTCCGTGATGGCCTTGAGCATTCTGTCGGTTACCGATTTGGTGGTTTGCACCAGACGGCGATGTTCCTCTAGGACCTGCTGAAAGCGTTTGGTCGCGGCCTTGAGACGGTTGATCTCCTCGGGTTCGGCCCGGGACAGCAGGGTCGGGTTGGCATGCAACTCGGCCATCTCGCGCTCATAGGCAGAGGCGAGTTCCTCCTTTTCCGTGGCATAGCCCGCCAATTCATGTGGCCGGCGATGCAGCAGGATCTGGTTTTCCTTTGCCATTACATCGTCCAGGCGAGAGGTGATATCGGTCAGCGCATCGATCGCCTTACGCGTTCGCATTGCCATTGCCCTCCTGTAATCTGATCATTTCACGATAGACCGCGTCGGCAAGTCCAATGCCGCCGGCGCCGCCCATGATTTTGCCGTATTCCTCGTTCAGCAATCCGCGGAACATGCTTTCGCCCTGGCCGCCGCCAAAGGGGCCGTCGGTTTCGACGCCCGAAAACATGGAGTCCAAGGCCCGGGAGATGAAAAAGGATTCGAAATCCTGCGCCGTTCGCCAGGCGCGCTGGCGGGCGGCACTGTCGTTGGCGGTGGGAATTTGCGGTTCCGGAATCGCCTGTCCCGGAACGAATGGTGTGATGCTCATGCTCATTGTACCAGGATCTCCGCCTGCAAGGCGCCAGCGGCCTTGATTGTTTGCAATATTGCGATCAAATCGCGGGGACCGACGCCAAGGGCATTCAGGCCATCGACCAGGTCGCGCAGGTTGACGCCCGGTTTCAGCATGGTCAGGCGCTTGTCGCTGCCGTCGTCGATTTCGATTTCCGAACGGTCGACCTTTTCGGTGCTGCCGGCGGAGGCCAGGGCGCCTGGTTGCGATACCTGCTCGCTTTCCGTAACCCGTACGGTCAGGTTGCCCTGGGCCACGGCGACTTCGTTGACCCGGACGCCGCCGCCCATGACGATGATACCCGAGGCCTCGTCGATCACGACACGGGCCGTCTGATCAGGCTCGACCACCAGTTGTTCGATTTCAACCATCATGTCGAACATCCGGCCCTTGAAGTCCTCGCCGGGGACCAGATCAATGGTCGTGGAATCCATGGCCCGGGCCACGGGACGGCCGAAATGGGCATTGACGGCCTGGGCGACGCGGCGGGCGGTGGTTAAATCGGGATTGCGCAGGGCAATGGATGAGGTATCGAGCGAGGCCAGATCGAAAGGCACTTCGCGCTCGATTATGGAGCCGTTGGAAATCCGCCCGCCCGTGGGTACGCCTTGGGTTACCGTGCCGGCTTCGCCCTTGGCGACAAAGCCGCCGATCGCCACCGGGCCCTGGGCCACGGCATAGACTTCACCGTCAGCACCCAGTAACGGCGTCACAAGCAGCATGCCGCCCTGTAGGTTGGAGCTGTCGCCCATGGTCGAGACCACCACGTCCATGCGTGTGCCGACGCGGGCGAAGGGGCGCAGGCTGGCGGTGACCATCACGGCGGCCACGTTCTTGGTATTCAGGCTGGCATCGCGGGTATTGACGCCCAGGCGCTCCAGCATGGCTTCCAGGCTTTGTTTCGTGAAGGGGGCGTTGCGCAGGCTGTCGCCGGTGCCATTCAGGCCCACGACAAGACCGTAACCAATCAGCAAGTTGTCACGAATGCCCTGGAAATCCGCTATATCCTTGATACGGGAGGCTGCGTTGGCCGGGGTCAGGGCGGCGCCAATCAGCAAACCGACCAGCCCCAGTATCGCGCCCAATGTTGCCCCCAGCCAGGGAGCGGCGGATCGTTGCGTTCTATTTTTATGCTTCGTCTTCATTATCTGCCGCGATCCGTATGCTCTCAATCAAACTAAATCTGCTATTCGAACTTTGGCCGCGTTTCCGCTGCGTCCACCCCAATACATGCGAAAAACATGCCAATTCCTAAGAAAAATTTATCTCTTCAAAATCAATGGTTTGGGAGTTTTTGGGAGAAATAAACAGGTTTCGGCGGTAATATTTGCCTAATGAAGCACTGTTCCTGCCGTGAAATTTCTGCCGTCGCCTCTCCCTGTCAGGCCAGGCGGCTGGAGTTGTTTGAGCAGGCTTAACGAAGTATTAACGCCAAGTGATCATGGTAAAGGTTACTG
>CAZPWJ010000215.1:0-2280 GCA_964590195.1 uncultured Rhodospirillaceae bacterium
CAAGCCGCCAGGAAAGGCAGAAAATGAGTCTTATGCCGCGCAACTTGGTATAAGTGGGAAAATCAGCTCACTTTCCTCGGTAATGGGGATGAAAATGCCTGGCGGTATCATGCCCTTCGTTGGATGCTTCCATCGGATTAGCGCCTCGGCGCCGGCAACCCGGCGGTCGGCGATATTGATCTGCGGCTGATACATAAGGAACAGCTCATCCCGGTCCAGTGCCTGCTGTATTTCCGCAAGTGAGGGCAATTCGTCGTTGGCGGAAATCTTTGCACTGGATTTGCGTACGAAACCGGCGAGGACGTTTTCCAGCTGCTCGGCGCGGAATGGTTTTTGCAGCGTGCCCAGGACATCGATACGCTGTTCCATGGCAAGCTCTTGCGCCGAGCGAAGTACGCCAATGTCCTTACCGCTCATGAAAACGACGGAGGCATCACTCCCATGTTCCGAGAGATATCGAAGCAATTCGATGCCGTCCACGTCGGGCATGAATAAATCAAGAATGACGATGTCGATGTCGCTGGAATATAGAGAGGAAAACTCGTTGGGATCGTTGGTTGACGAGACATCGAAATCCATGTCTTCGGCGACATCGGCAACAAACTCGGCAAAATCGGCTTCGTCATCAACGACCAGCAATTTCAGAGGCATCATAATCTAGGCCCTTCCGTCCAAGACGGCCCTAACGCGTATTGCCAAATCAGTGTAACGATAGGGTTTGGCAATTAATGTTTTCCGCCATCGCTCGGTGTCGCCATCGTGCTGCATTTTTCCGGTGAAGCCGGAAGTCATCAACACCTTCAACTCCGGTTTCATGATGATCGCGGTATCGGCCAGGCTAAAGCCGTTGATCGATCCCGCCATGACAACATCGGAAAACAAAAGGTCTATGGAACGATCCTTGTCGAGGATTTTGAGCGCCTCATCGCCGTTATGGGCGCAGATCGTGCTATAGCCCAGTCCGTCTAGAATGCTCTTGGCCGCTTCGGCCAGGTCATGCTCATCATCGACGATCAACACCGTCTCGGTACCGGTGGGCAGCGGCGCGTCTGCATCCACGGGGATTTCCGTTTGCTCGCTCATGCTGCGGGAACGCGGCAGGTAGAGCCTGAACGTGGTCCCGACATTCACCTCTGAATAGACCGAAATATAGCCCTTCGCCCGCCGAACAAAGCCATAGACCATGGCCAGCCCCAATCCCGTGCCCTTGTCCTGCTCCTTGGTCGTAAAGAAGGGTTCGAAAATCTTGTCGGACACTTCCCTGGGCATGCCATGGCCATTGTCACTAACGGCAATTTCCACATATTCGCCAGGCTCCAAGCCGTCGCCAAGATCGCCGACAGTGTCATCCAAGACCGTATTTCGTGTTTCCAGGACGAGTTGGCCGCCATTTGGCATGGCGTCGCGGGCGTTGAGGGCCAGGTTGACGATCGCATCTTCAAGATCGCCCGGATTGATCTCGACCATCCACAAACCGCTGTCCAAAGCCGTTTCGATCTGGACTTCGGCGGTCAGGGATTTGCCAATCAGATCTTCCAGGTTGCCGATCACTTTGTTTATATCCAGGGGGCTGTTTTCTTCCGGCGCCGTTTTGGAGAAATTCAACAGACGCCGTGTCAGTTCTGAACCGCGCAGGGCAGCGTTCTGCGCTTTCCCCAGTTGCTTCTGTAGTTTGCTGCCATCTTCAATTTTGCGGCCCATCAGATCGAGGTTGCCGATGATGATGCCGAGCAAATTGTTGAAATCATGGGCGAGGCCACCGGTCAATTCGCCGATAGCCTCCATTTTTTGGGTTCGCCTCAACGCGGCCTCGGTTTGGTTGCGCGCCGTAACGTCGTGCATGATGGCGCTGAAATACCTGTGCGCCCCCTGTTTCCAGGTGCCGAGGGAAAGTTCGACCGGAAATTCCTCGCCGCCCTTGCGAAGTGCTTGGAGTTCGACGGTTTTTCCAAGAATACGATATTCTTCGGAATGTATGGCGCGTTGAAATCCTTCCGTGTGGGCCGATTTGTATCTCTCGGGTACAAGGTCGATGACGAGTTGTCCAAGCATCTCCGATTCCGAGTACCCAAACGCCGCGGCGGCGCCAGGATTCCAGGAGATGATTTTGCCTTGCTGGTCCGCGGCGATAATGATGACGGCGGACGATGATTTGGTGATGGAACGGAACCGCTCTTCCGCATCGGAGAGTTCCGATATGGATTTATTGATACGGCTTGTCATGGGTGTCTGACGTCAGCACCCCTGGGACATATTGAAGTGTTTTCATAAGGGAGGATT
>CAZPWJ010000216.1:0-2134 GCA_964590195.1 uncultured Rhodospirillaceae bacterium
AAATCCTCCCTTATGAAAACACTTCAATATGTCCCAGGGGTGCTGACGTCAGACATGTGCTATGACCCATTAGGAGAGGCCCATCGCCAGGATCGGGCCGGTTGACGGGAGTAGACCATGAACGGCATCGACTACATAACCCAAATTCTGAAACAAGAAGGCGTCGAATGGCTGTCCTGTTTCCCTTCCAACCCGTTGATTTCGGCGGCGGCCCGGGAGGGTATCCGTCCCATCGCCTTTCGCCACGAGCGCGGCGCGGTCATGGCCGCCGACGGCTATAGCCGTATCAGCGACCGTCAACGCTTTGGCGTCGTCGCGGTGCAGGCCCAGGCCGGGGCGGAAAACGTCATGGGCGGGCTGTCCCAGGCCTATGCGGATAATATCCCCATTCTGGTCATGCTGGGCGGCAACAGTCTCAATCAGATTTCCGTGCGGCCGAACTTCTCCGCCGTGCAGAAATACCAGGGCTGGGCCAAACAGATCGAGGCGATCTATACGCCCGACCAGGTTGGCGACGTCATGCGCCGCGCCTTCCATGCCCTGCGCAACGGCACTCCGGGCCCGGTGGTGGTGGAACTGACCGGTGATGTCTGCGCCCAAGAGGTCCCCGAAGCGGCACAAAATTATCAATCGCCAAAACTGACCCGCCAGGCGCCGGAAGCCGGCGACATCGCGGCGGCAGTCAAGGCTTTGCTCGGCGCCAAGAAACCGGTGATCTGGGCCGGTGCCGGGGTGTTATTCGCGGGCGCCACGGAGGCCCTGCGGGAATTGGCGGAACTGACCGCGACGCCGGTGTTCACCACCATGCCCGGCAAATCCGCCATTGACGAACGTCACCCCCTGGCCCTGGGCGCGGGCAGCGGCGCCACCACCTTGGCGGCGCACCGCTGGCTGACCGATAGTGATGTTTTGCTGGCCTTGGGTTCCAGCCTGACACGCACGCCCTACGGCCAGCGGGTCAAGCCCGGCAAGTTCGTGATCCACAATTCCATCAACCCCGATGACATCAACAAGGATGAAGCGGCTGATATTGGCCTGGTTGGCGACACTCAATTGACCATTCAGGCCTTGATCGAGGCGGTCAAGGCGCAAACTGACGGCGCCCGTGATCGCAGCGGGGTCGAGGCCGAGGTTGCGGCCGTCAAGGCCGAGTGGATGGGGGAATGGACACCGGTGCTGACCTCGGATGACGAACCATTGACCTATTACCGGGTCATTCACGAGATCAACCAGAACCTGGATCTGGAGAACTCCATCGTTACCCACGATGCCGGCGCGCCGCGGGATTCCATCGTGCCGTTCCACAACGCCACAACGCCGCACAGCTTTATCGGCTGGGGCAAGACCACCCACCTTGGTTTTGGCATTCCCCTGATGATCGGCGCCAAGATGGCCCAGCCTGACAAATTCTGCCTCAATCTGATGGGCGACGGCGCTTTTGGCATGTCCGGCACCGATATTGAAACAGCGGCCCGCTCGGGCGCCGCCATTACCACGGTGTTGCTCAACAACAGTGCCATGGCGACCTATTCCGGCCCGACCCAGGGCGCCATCGGCGCGGAGGCGCGGGAGCGTTACGGTGTATCCCACATGCAGGGCGACTACGCCAAGATCGCCGAGGGCATGGGCGCGGTTGGCATCAAGGTCAGCAAGGTCGGCGAAATGGCCGCTGCTCTGCGGGAAGCCCAGCGCCTGAATGCCGAAGGTACGACGGTGCTGATCGACGTGGACGCCAATGTGGAAGACCGCCGTTCCAGATTCTAGCCCACGGAATAGTTTGGAATACCGCTTGAAATAGTGGTGCGCTGCATCAGGCGCTGATGCTGTGCCGTGTCGTATGTGGTGGCGCGGTGGACTGTGGCCTGGTTGTCCCAGACGATGGCGTCGCCGGCGCTCCATTCGTGGCGGTAGCTGTTCTCGGGCCGGGTTGCCCGCGCCAATAGATCGTCCAGCAGGGCACGGCTTTCGTCCTCCGGCCAGTCCACGACGCATTTGGCATGCACGCCGATCATCACCGATTTCAAACCTGTCGCCTTGTTGGTCCTTACCAGACGGTGGCGGACGGGGGCCATGTGCGCCAGTTGTCAACGCCGGAGCAAAATGGGGCCATTGTACCGGTGTAAAAAGGGACCAC
>CAZPWJ010000217.1:0-2059 GCA_964590195.1 uncultured Rhodospirillaceae bacterium
GCGCGCCAGGCGGTGGCGGACAAGTTCAAGCGCGAAAACGACTTGGACTACGCCCTTGACCAGATCACCATCGGCTGCGGCGGCAAGGGCGTGCTCTACAACGCGATCATGGCAACCATCGATCCCGGCGACGAGGTCGTCATACCGGCGCCTTATTGGGTCTCCTACCCCGACATGGTGCTGCTGGCGGGCGGCACGCCGGTGATTGTCGAGGCCGGCATCAACGCCGGTTTCAAGATGAGCCCCGAAGCGCTGGAAGACGCCATCACCGCGCGGACCAAGTGGCTGATCCTGAACTCGCCCTCCAACCCGACCGGTGCGGCCTACGACAAGGCTGAGTTGCAGGCTCTGGCGGAGGTGCTGAAACGCCATCCCCATGTGCGGATCATGTCGGATGACATATACGAACACATCATCTACGACGATTTCGAATTCTTCACGATCGCCCAGGTCGAACCGGAACTGTATGACCGCACGCTGACCGTCAACGGCCTGGCCAAGGCCTACGCCATGACGGGATGGCGGGTCGGCTATGCCGGTGGGCCGAAGGACATCATCGCGGCGATCAACAAAGTGCAGTCGCAATCGACCACCCACACCAGTTCGATTTCGCAGGCGGCAACCATCGAGGCCCTGAACGGCCCTCAGGAATTCATGCAGGAGTGGGTTGAAACCTTCCGCACCCGTCGCGATCTGGTGGTCGAGGCGCTTGACGGCATGACCGGGTTGTCGTGCCCGATGCCCAAGGGCGCGTTCTATGTCTTCCCCAGCTGCGCCGGCGCCATCGGCAAGAAGACGCCCGACGGCACGGTAATCGAGGACGACAGCGCCTTCGTGACGGCTTTGCTCGAGGCCGAGGGTATTGCGGCCGTGCAAGGCGTGGCATTCGGCCTGTCGCCGCATTTCCGGGTGTCCTATGCCACCTCGACGGAAAACCTCAACGAAGCAATGACGCGTATTGCCCGGTTTTGCGATTCATTGAGCTGATCAATCCCAGTTTTCCGGGCGGATTAACGGGAGCCCTTGACGATCAAGGGCGATAGTTTATCTAAATACCGTCTTATTCCGTTGTAGATAATCGTCGTGACAATAGTGAGTAGCCTATCTTGGTGGGGGCCAGACCGGTTTTTCTGGAAACTGATGTCGGCGTTCGTCTTAGCGGCGGCAATCACCGCCATCTCTCCGCCCGCATCAGCCAAGTCGTCCAAACGCGGGGGCACGCTGACCGTCGCACTTGAGACCGACGTGCTGAGTTTTGACGTGATCAAGGGCGGGACCTATGGCCTGTCCGGATTGGCCCCGGCCAACGCCATCATGGAGCCCCTGATCGAGCAAACCAAGGACGGGAGATATTCGCCTGTTCTTGCCACGTCCTGGAAAAAATCAGCGGACGGGAAATCATACACCTTCAAGCTGAAAAGCGGCGTCCGCTTTCATGACGGCAAGAATTTTGCCGCCAAGGACGTTGTCGACCACTACCAGCGAATACTCAAGGCGCCAAAGAATTCGCCGCTGCGGAATTATCTGACGGCTCTGCGCGCTGTCCAAGTGGTCGATCGTCTAACCGTCAAATTCATGCTTCGGCGGCCTTGGCCGACATTTCTCCAGGCCATTTCCGCCCGCAATGAATTCAGTCTCATACCCTCCCACCTGGCGGTCAAAAGCGGCCGGCAGCACCGCCGGCCGATCGGTACCGGACCGTTCAAGTTCGTCTCCTGGTCACCGGCCAAGAGCATCGTCGTTGAACGAAACGACGATTACCGGGTCAAGGCCCAGCCCCGTCTCGATCGCATTGTGTTCCGCCTGATACCGGATCAAAAGAAACGCTTCGCCGCCCTCAAGGGCGGCAAGGTGGATGTGATCTGGAGCGATATCGGCGAGCACATCGTCAAGGCCCGCGGGGATAAGAGCATCAGGACGCTGGTCTATGACGGCTCGGGCGCGGGTGTGATCCTGCTCAATACGCGTAAACCGCCGCTCAACGATGCTCGCGTGCGTCAGGCCATCGCTCATGCCTGGAACCAGCGCCTCATCATCAAGAAAGTGAGCAAGAACAATG
>CAZPWJ010000218.1:0-1945 GCA_964590195.1 uncultured Rhodospirillaceae bacterium
ACGACAAAAGCCCGACAACATGTTGATGTTGCGGGCTTTTTGTTGGTTGCGGGGGCACGCAGCCACCTGAAATTGCTGTTCGAAACGGCCGCTTGAAGCAGGCTGCGGTTTGCGAGCAAACACGCTTTGGTACCCAGCGCCACTTTAATCTACGGCCAGGCCTTCGATCAGGGGCTCCGTCCGGATCCGTTGCTGTCGGTGTCGGAATGGGCCGATCAGCACCGGCGCCTGTCCGGCAAGGCGGCCTCCGAGCCGGGACCCTGGCGCACCTCCCGGACGCCGTACCTGCGCGAGATCATGGATTGCCTCTCGCCGGCCTCGTCGATCGAGCGGGTGGTGGTCATGAAGGGCGCCCAGATTGGCATTTCGGAATGCGGCAACAACTGGATTGGCTATGTCATTCACCGCGCCCCCGGCCCCATGCTGGCGGTGCTACCCACGGTGGAGATGGCCAAGCGCAATTCGAAGCAACGGATCGATCCGCTGATCGAGGAGAGCGAGGTCCTCAGGGAGCGGGTCCAGCCGGCGCGAAGCCGGGATGCGGGCAATACGGTCCTGGCCAAGGAGTTCCCCGGCGGCGTGCTGGTGATGACCGGCGCCAACTCGGCCGTGGGTCTGCGCTCCATGCCGGTGCGGTATCTGTTTTTGGACGAGGTGGACGGCTATCCCGGCGATCTCGACGGCGAGGGCGACCCGGTGGCGCTGGCGGAAGCCCGAACACGGACCTTCGCCCGGCGCAAGATCTTCATCGTCTCGACACCCACCATCAAGGGGGTGTCACGGATCGAACGGGAATACGAGGGCACGGACCAGCGCCGCTACTTCCTGCCCTGTCCAAACTGTGGACACATGCAATGGCTCGAGTTCGAGCGTCTGAGATGGGAAAAGGGCCAACCGGATACAGCCCATTACCTCTGCGAGGGCTGCGAGGGTCAGATCCACGAGCATCATAAGACGCGGATGCTGGAGCAAGGCGAATGGCGGGCCACCGCCAAACCGGAGGATGGCAACGGCAAGACGGCCGGGTTTCATGTCTCCAGCCTGTACAGCCCCGTCGGCTGGCGTAGCTGGGCCCGAATTGCCGCCGCCTGGGAAGCAGCCCAGGGCAATGATGCGGCCCTGAAGTCAGTCCGCAACACCGATCTTGGTGAGACGTGGCAGGAACGTGGCGAGGCGCCGGACTGGCAACGCCTCTACGATCGACGCGAAAGCTACGATCTGGGAACGGTGCCGCCTGGCGGCCTCTTCCTGACCGCCGGCGCCGATGTGCAGCGCGACCGTATCGAGGTCGATATCTGGGCCTGGGGCCGAGGTCTGGAGAGCTGGCTGATCGACCACATAGTGATCGATGGTGGACCTGCGGATCCCAAGGCCTGGGGCGTCCTGACGGCCCTGTTGTCGCAAACCTGGCCGAACAACACAGGCGGCCAGCACGGCCTGGCACGGCTGGCCATCGACACCGGTTACGAAGCCCCGGCCGTCTATGCCTGGGCCCGTGGCGCCGGGCACGGACAGGTGGCGCCCATCAAGGGCGTTGGCGGTTTCGAGCGCTCGGCACCAGTCGCGGGCCCCACCTATGTGGATGCAACCGAGCGCGGCCGGCGGCTCAGACGCGGCGCGCGGCTATGGACGGTGTCCGTGGCGGTGTTCAAGAGCGAGACCTATCGGTTTCTGCGCCTTGATCGGCCGACGGACGAAGATCTCGAAGCCGGCGAAACGTTTCCTGATGGCTATGTGCATTTACCGAGAGGCATCGACAGCGAATGGCTGAAGCAGTTCTGCGCCGAACAACTGGTCACCGTGCGCAACCGCCAGGGCTTCAGCAAGCTCGAATGGCAGAAGCTGCGGGAACGCAACGAGGCCCTTGATTGCCGGGTTTATGCCCGGGCCGCGGCCTGGATCGCCGGCATCGACCGCTGGAGCGAGCGGACCTGGGCAAATCTGG
>CAZPWJ010000219.1:0-1843 GCA_964590195.1 uncultured Rhodospirillaceae bacterium
CGTTTCGAGAACTGGAAGCTGCGGCGGGCTTTCGCCTTGCCGTATTTCTTACGCTCGACCACGCGGCTGTCGCGGGTTAGGAAGCCGCCGGATTTCAACGCCGGACGCAGGCCCGGTTCGTAGTTCAGCAGGGCCCGGGAGATGCCATGGCGCACCGCGCCGGCCTGGCCCGAAAGGCCACCTCCGACCACCGTACAGACCACGTCGAACTGGTCCTTGCGCTGGGCCGCCTCGAACGGCTGATTGATGATCATACGCAGCACCGGACGGGCGAAATAGGTCTCGAACTCCCGGCCATTGACCGTGATCCGGCCCGCGCCCGGCTTCACCCAGACACGGGCGATGGCGTTCTTGCGCTTGCCCGTGGCATAGGCCCGGCCCAGCTCGTCGATCTTGGGCTCGGCCGTTACCGCATCGCCGGTGCTGACCGCCGCCGGGGCTTCCGCCCCAGAATCACCAGCATCGCCGCTGTCGGTACTGGCCGCCGCGGCGGCGCCTTCAACCATATCCTTCAAATCGGCCAGGGTGCCCGTGGTCTTCGGGGCGCCGTCGTCGCCTGTGTTTTCATCGGCCATGTTCAGGCGCTCCTCTTGTTCTTGTCGTTCATCGCGGCAACGTCCAGCACTTCGGGCTGTTGCGCCTCGTGGGGGTGATCGGCGCCGGCATAGACCTTCAGCTTGGTCAAAACCTGGCGGCCCAGGGGCCCCTTGGGGATCATCCGCTGCACGGCCTTTTCAACCACCCGTTCGGGGTGCTTGCCTTCCAGGATCTTGCCGGCGGTGACGCTTTTGATACCGCCCGGATAACCGGTGTGGCGATAATAGGTCTTGTCAGCCAGCTTGTTGCCGGTCAACTGTACCTTGTCGGCATTGATCACCACGATGTGGTCGCCGCAATCCATGTGCGGTGTGAACATGGGCTTGTGCTTGCCCCGAAGCCGGGTGGCGATGATGGAGGCCAGGCGGCCCAGAACCACGCCTTCGGCATCGATGACGAACCATTTTCGCTCGATATCTCCGGGCTTAGCGGAATAGGTTTTCATAATACTTCCTCAAATCGTATCCAGGCGGCCAGACGTATTCCTGCCCCCGGTTCAGCGGCGCGCAGTATGTCAGGAAAAAATGCAGCGTCAAGCCGAAAAATCACAATATTTTCAGTTCATTAGATATACGGTACTATAGTAGCGTACAAAATGACGCGAGACACAGCCACCGTTGCGGCGGCGGGGCAAAACGACTAAATTCCAACCCGTTCAGACTGTTTTGCTCAGGAGTCCCGCCGGTGCCGCTTTATCAACCTTCCCACAATGTCCTGTCCTCGCGCAACGCCACCATCGGCGCCCTGTTTCATGCCCGCGTACCCGCCAACCCGAACCAGCGGGCGGTGGTCGAGGGCGAGCGGGTTCTGAATTATCAGGAATTGGAAGAACGCTCCAACCGCCTGGCCAACGCCTTGCTGGAACAGGGCCTAAGCCATGGCGACCGGGTTGGCCTGCTGGCCCGCAACTGCCTGGAGTATATGGAAGTGGAATTGGCCGCCGCCAAGGCCGGGTTGATCCTGGCCTGTCTGAACTGGCGTCTTGGGGACCGCGAACTGCAACATTGCATCACCCTGGTGGAACCCAAGGTGGTGATCGCACAAGCGGATCTGACCGAGGCCCTGGACCGTTTGCAGCTTCCCCACCATCATCGGATCACCATGGGCCCGGAATACGAGAGCTTCATGGCGGCGGCAAGTGACGTTTATCCGGACCTGGACATCGACCCGGAGAGCGGCCTGGTGATCCTCTATACCGTGCCTATCCGGTTGACGCAGACACCCGCTACATCTAGTATCTGTCCAT
>CAZPWJ010000220.1:0-1812 GCA_964590195.1 uncultured Rhodospirillaceae bacterium
GAAAGTGGACAAAGTTACTTGTCTCGCTGGCTTGGATGAGTTGCCCCAATTGTTGCGCTCCGGCTTCGGCGGAATGAGACCCAATTGATCCTAAACGGCCCGTTTAGGCGCATTTGCTGGCAGCCTCGGCTTCCTTGATCAGGATCGGTACGCTGTCGGTGATGGTATGCACGCCGATCGCCGTGATCAGTTGCAACACCTCCATCAGCTCTTCCTTGGTCGCGCCATGGCCAATGGCGTTCCTGATGTGCTGGCGCAGGCCGGGCTCGTACAGGTGAGTGGTGGCGCCGTCTATGGCGATATAGACGAACTCCTTTACCTTTGGCTCCAGCGGGCCGGTGAGCCAGGGGACGGAGGAGATGTTCATGTAGGCTTCGAAAAATTCCGGGCTGTGCTGCAACAAACCGTCCAGAAATGGCGCCCAATAGCCCCGGTTCTCGGTGAAGGCCGCCTTCAGCGCGATCTGCCGGTCATCCAGGGGCGCTTCCTCCAACTTTCCGGCCGCTTCCAGCTCCTCCAGCAGGATCGGCACACCGACGGTGCAGGAATGAATGCCCAGGGAGGCCGTCAGTTGCAGCACTTCGAATATTTCCTCCACGGTGGCGCCGTGGCGCAGGGCGTTTTGCATATGTATGCGGGTGCCGGCGTTGTAGAGATGGGTGGTCGAGGCATCGGCGGCGATATACATGAACTCCTTGACCTTGGGCGCCAGCACGCCGTGCTTCCACGGTACCGAAGAGAGCTCGGTATAGGCCTCGAAATAGTCGGGACTAAGGCCAAGGATCTGATCCATGATCTTGGCCCAATAGCCGCGGGCCTTAACGAAGGCGTCCTTGATCGCCTGCTGGCGTTGGCTCAGATCGGTCATCGCGGTCTCCTTTCCCTAAACTGAAACAGGCGGCTCGGTTTCGCTAAAGCGGGCTTCGTAGTCCTGGTCCGACATGGCGACGAGCTTTTGATAGATTGCCGATGGGTAATGCATATGGGGCTTCGCCGGGTCCGGTTCGGGCTGCGGCACCGGGTCCGCCGGCGCCTGGTACGGATCGGGCGAACGGTAAGCCGCCAACTCGTCCGCCGATATATCGCACAGTGCGACGACCTCCGGATCGATCCAGGCGTTTGGATCTATAGCCTCGCGGGAGGTTGAGATCTCAAGGCTCAGATCCTCGGGCCCGGCGAAATAGATCGATTTGCAAAAGCCGTGATCCATGGGTCCGAAGATGTTGACGCCATGGCTGCGCACCCTGTCCCGCATCGCCAGCAGTTCGTCATCGCTGTCGACGCGCAGGGCCAGATGCTGCATGGCGCCGCCGGCACAGGGCAGGCCTGGATTTCCGGCATGGGTCTGGCCGATCCGGCGTTCGATCTTGCCGATATCCGGGGTCTGGACAAAGGCGATGGCGCTGTTGTCATTCAGGCGCAGGAAACCGTGCAATGCGCCCTTGACGCCGTGCATCCAATAGAGCGCCACTAGTTCCATGCCCAGGACTTGCGAGAAGAAGGCGATTTGCCCCTTGATGTCGGCTGTGGTGATCGCCAGGTGGTGAATGCCGTTGGCCCGGTTCATGAAAGCCTCCCCCGAAGGTGCGCGCGCCGTCGGCGCCGATGACGCTATGATAGGGGGCAAAGCGTAACCGGAACAGAGGGTCGTGGGATAATGGAAATCTGGACGGCGGGGTTCAGGCGGCGGCCATCGACAGCCTGCGGCTACTCAGCCGTACCGGCCGCCCGCTCGGATCCGCGGGCTATCTCGACGCCCTGGAAGCCACCCTTCAACGCCCCGTGAAACCACACAAACCGGGTCGTCCAAGC
>CAZPWJ010000221.1:0-1783 GCA_964590195.1 uncultured Rhodospirillaceae bacterium
CTATTACCGCATGCCTGAGCGGACCGTCGAAGCCTGGCGAAACTTGTGGTTCCACACCGGCGATGCGGGCTATTTCGATGACCAGGGGCGGCTCTACTATGCCGACCGCATCAGGGATCGAATTCGGCGGCGCGGCGAGAATATATCCAGCTTCGAGATCGAGCAGGTCTTGAACGACTACCCCGACGTTGTCGAGAGCGCCGTGGTGGGCATCAAGGTCGCGGCGGCGGGCGGCGAGGACGAGGTCAAGGCCTACATCGTTACCGACGGCGGCGGCGACATCGACAATATCGCCTTGCTGGACTATTGCGTCGAACAAATCCCCCGGTTCGCGGTACCCCGCTTCATCGAAGCGGTCGAGGCGATTGGCAAGACCGCCACCGGCAAGATTCAAAAGGAGCCCCTGCGTCAGGCCGGCGTTACCAACCGGACCTGGGACCGGGAATCCGTCGGCTACAAAATCGCCCGGCGCGTTTGAGGCCGGCGGGGATATTGCACTTTGTTGGATAAGTGGGGAGTCTGAAAGCCATGACACAGGACATTTCAAACTGGACCCTGACCGGTTTGCTGCAACGGCAGGCCGAGGCACAGGGCGCGCGGGAGTTCATGTCGTTTGAGCATGGCACCTCGCTTAGTTTCGCGTCGCTGCAGGCTGACAGCGACCAGTTGGCGCGCAATCTGGCCCATCTGGGCGTGACGCCGGGAGACCGGGTCATGGTGATGCTGAAGAACCGCATTGAATTCATGCTTGCGATGTTCGCGATCATGAAACTGGGCGCCATCTTCGTCCCCGTTAATACGGAACTGAAAGGCGCCTTTCTGACCCATCAGATGCGCAACGCCGAGCCTTGCGTGATTTTCCTCGACCATGATTTGCGCGATGCCTTCGATGCCGTCCAGGGTGGCGATGAGAACCTTACTTCGGTGATCTATGTGGCGGGCCATGTCCCCAAGGAGCGCCCGGCCATCTTTACCGACGCGGAGGCCATGACGTTCGCGAACCTGTCCGCGCTCACGGGCACGACAGACGATGTGCTGGTCACGGCGGAACCACAGGACATCGCCTGCATCATGTACACCTCCGGCACCACGGGGCCCTCCAAGGGCGTGCTGATGCCGCACGCCCATTGTTATCTGTTCGGCCACGGCATGGCGCGGACGATGGCGATGACCGAAGAGGACTGCCAATATGTCTGCATGCCCCTGTTCCATGCCATGGGGCTGTTGCTGCAGGTGGTCAGTTCCCTGATCACCGGCTCCAAGGTTTTTTGTATCGAGCGCTTTTCGCCGCAGCGCTGGCTGGATGATGTGCGCGCCAGCGGCGCCACGGTAACCAATGCGCTTGGCGTCATTCCCGAATTCATTTTCCGCACGCCGGAAACCGAAAACGACCGTGACCACAAATTGCGCACTGTCGTGGCCGTGCCAATCGCGGCCGAGTGGGGCGATGCCATGGAAAAGCGCTTCGGCTTCAAGTTCATGCAGGCCTATGGCATGACGGAGGTCAATATTCCCTGTTATACGAGCGAGGACGATCCGCTGCTGCCGGGTATGGCGGGGCATGTGATCGATGATTTCTTCGAGGTCAGGGTGGTCAACGCCGAAACGGACGCCGTCATGCCGCAAGGCGAGATCGGCGAAATCGTGGTCCGCCCGAAGGTGCCGTTCTGCTTCAACCAGGGCTACTTCCGCATGGAAGAGCGCACCGTCGAGGCCTGGCGCAATCTTTGGTTCCACTCCGGCGATGCCGGCTATTTCGACGAGCAGGGCCGGCTGTTCTATG
>CAZPWJ010000222.1:0-1729 GCA_964590195.1 uncultured Rhodospirillaceae bacterium
GACAGATACTAGATGTAGCGGGTGTCTGCGTCAACCGGATAGGCACGCTATGAACAACAGGTTCCGGGCGAAGCCGTGGTCACCAACCGCTCCGGCATTGCCGTAAAGCCGCTCTACACCCCCCAGGACTGGTCCGGCGACAATTATATGGCATCGTTGGGTTTTCCCGGTCAGGCGCCCATGACCCGCGGCATCCACGCCTCCATGTATCGCGGCCGTAGTTGGAGCCAGCGCCTGGTGGTCGGTCTGGGTACGCCGCCCGATTATAACCAACGCATGCATGCATTGTGGGATACGGGCATCACGGGTCTGTATCTGGCACCCTGCAATTCCCATATGCGCGGCTATGACGCGGATGAGGTGCCGGCGCAATTGCTGGGCACTTGCGGCACCTCGATCTCCACGGTCGAGGACGTGGCCAATTGCGTGGCCGGCCTGCCTTTCGAAAAAGATGCCATATCTCTGGGCGACACGGCGCCCTTTACCCTGTCCGCCATGCTGTTGGCGGTGGCGAAACAGCGCGGCATTCCCTGGGCGCAACTAACGGGCACCACCAATCAAAGCGACTATCTCTCCCACTATGCCGCCCTGCATATGTTCTTCCGCCTGGCTCTGCCGGGCGCGCGGCGCCTGTTGATGGACCACGTCGCCTTCATGACGGAACATTGTCCGCGCTGGAACCCGATTTCAATCGTCGGCCAGCATATGCAACAGGCCGGCGCCAATCCGGCGGAAGCCATGGCCTTTACCCTGGCTTCGGCTATCCAGCATGCCGATGATCTGGTGGCGCGCGGTTTCGAGCCGGATCAGTTTCTGCCCCGGTTCAGTTTCTTTTTCGATATTTCCATCAGTTTCTTCGAGGAAATCGCCAAATTCCGTGCCGGCCGCCGTCTGTGGGCGCGGATAGCCCAGGAACGCTATGGCGCGAAAGATCCCCGCTCCTGGCGCTTCCGCTTTCATGCCCAGACATCCGGTGTTGATCTGACCCGGCAGCAGCCCCTAAACAATATCGCCCGCGTCGCCGTGCAGGGCATGGCGGGCGTTTTCGGCGGCTTGCAATCCCTGCATACGGATTCCTATGACGAGGCCCTCGGCTCCCCCTCCGAAGACACTGCCCGCATCGCCGTCAACACGCAGAATATTCTCTGTCAGGAGGCGCAACTGGATCAAGTCATCGATCCCTTTGGCGGCTCGTATTATGTGGAGCGTCTGACCGACGACATGGAAGCCAGGATCGAAGCCATCATGGCCCTGGTGGCGGAAAAAGGCGGCATGTTCGCGGCCTGTGAAGACGGCCTGGTACAGCGCATGATCGGCGCCTCTGCCATGGCTTATCAGCAGGCGGTGGAAAGCGGCGCGCAGCCGGTAATCGGCGTCAATGCCTTCGAACTGGCGGACGAGGATGGTGAGCGGCCCTTTATCGAACGGCCGGATCCTCGCGTTATCGAACAGCAGATCGAGCGGGTGCGGGCCTACAAGGCGAACCGGGACCAGGCGGCGGTGGCGCGGGCCCTGGACGATCTGGCCCGGGCCCTGCAAGGCGATGATGCCAACAGCTATGAATTCGTCGTCAAGGCAGCCATGGCGGGCGCCAGCCACGGCGAAATCTGCGCCCGCGCCCGCGACGTCGTGGGCTTTGGGGAGCCCTTGGTGATGGCGTCTTAAGGCATTTTCAATGCTGTCTGAACCGCCCGCGCCCCCTCCCGGCCACCCAATGAGTATGATCCCG
>CAZPWJ010000223.1:0-1553 GCA_964590195.1 uncultured Rhodospirillaceae bacterium
GATTCCCGCCGCCATGCCAAGGTCGAGTTTGCCCAGGAACTGGCTAATTATTTGCAAAATGCACAGCAACGCCGGGCCTATGACGATCTGGTTATTGTCGCGCCGGCCAAGACGCTCGGCGATTTACGGGCGGCGCTCACGCCGGCTGTAAGGGATTTGGTGAAGGCTGAGTTGAGCAAGGATCTTGTTCACCTAAGGGAACAGGATCTCCCGCAACATTTGGATCGAGTTCTTAGTCCATAGGGACTTCGCATCGAACCCCAGCTTCGGTTAGGGAGAACCAACAGATGCCTGAAAATCCGTTACAATTGGACATTCACGACGAATTTGGCCCGCACAAAATCATTCGCGTCTTTGAGCCGGGTCTGGGCTTATATGGCGTCCTGGTAATCGATAACATCGCAGCCGGCCCTTCGATCGGCGGCTTGCGCATGGCGGAGGACGTCACTGTAGAAGAGTGTTTTCGCCTGGCGCGCGCTATGACCTTGAAGAATGCCGCCGCGGGTTTGCCGCACGGTGGCGGCAAGTCGGTGCTGGTTGGCGATCCGCGTATGCCGGTGGCGGAAAAGCAAACCCTGATCCGCGCCTTTGCCTGTGCCTTGGCTGGCGAGGAGGGCTATATCTTCGGGCCCGATATGGGCACCGACGAACAATGCATGGCTTGGGTGCGTGATGAAATCGGCCGTGCCGTTGGCCTGCCGAGAGAGCTCGGCGGCATTCCTCTTGACGAATTGGGCGCCACAGCGTTTGGCTTGCTGCACGCGATTGAAGCGGCACTGCCCTTTGTTGGCCTGTCGCTTGGCGGCGCCCGCATAGCCGTACAGGGTTTCGGATCAGTTGGCATGCATGCGGCGCGGTTCCTAGGAGACAAGGGCGCGATCCTGGTGGCCGCCTCTGATTCCTGTGGCGCAACCACGAACCCCGAAGGCCTCGATGTCGCAGCGCTGATTGCTCACAAACAAACTGGCAGCACGGTTGCAAAGTTCAACGGCGGGCGCGCCTGCGATCATGACGCCGTTTTTGCTGTTGAATGCGATATCTTGATCCCGGCGGCACGTCCCGATGTGATCACCATCGACAACGCCGATCAATTGCGGACAAAAATCGTGGCCCAGGGCGCCAACATCCCCCTCACCGAAGCGGCGGAAAGCAGGCTGCACGAACAGGGCGTAATCTGCTTGCCCGACTTCATAACGAATGCCGGTGGCGTGATCTGCGCCGCAATGGAGTACCACGGCGTCGGCGAGACGGCGGCCTTTGCTGAAATCGCCAATCGTATTTCGCATAACACCGATGAGATGCTGACCCGCAGCAAAGCCGATGGCATGACGCCGCGCGGCGCGGCGCTCGATATGACGGTGGAACGGGTGCGGGCGGCCATGACAACGCGGCGATGGTCGATCTTCTGAAGTTGTTGCTGCGACAATAGCAAGGAACAGTTCCATGTACCGAATTCGCTTTCACGGACGTGGCGGTCAAGGCATTAAGACAGCCAGTCGAGTGCTTGGCACCGCCCTGTTCGAAAGTGGTCTGGAAGTACAGGACGCGCCCAA
>CAZPWJ010000224.1:0-1534 GCA_964590195.1 uncultured Rhodospirillaceae bacterium
CTCGTCAGGCTCATAACCTGAAGGTCGCAGGTTCAAATCCTGCCCCCGCAACCAACAATATCACAATAAAACAACGGCTTAGACCCGTATCGACGGACTTTTTGCGTTCGGGAACACTGAATGTAGCCAGAAAGCATGTCGCCCGGCGGCTGGCATGTACAGCGATTGCTACTTCAATCGATCCAGGCGCAGGCGGTGGCGGTCGTCGGTGAGACGCCAGATGCTGGCCAGGACCGCCGTCAGGACACCCAGGCCGGAGGCGCCGGCGATCAGCAATAGCACCAGAATCTGATACTTGACCGCCTGTTCCGGCGCCACGCCGGCGAGGATTTGTCCGGTCATCATGCCGGGCAGGAAAACCACGCCGGCCGCCGCCATGGAATTCAGCATCGGCGTAAAGCCCGTGCGCAGTGCCCGCTGGGCAATCGGGCGCAGGGCCCGCCAGCGGGAGGCACCCAGGCTCAGTTGGGCCTCGATGCCCGCGCGCTCCCGCCCCACCAACGAAGTCAGGCCATCAAGGCCCAGGCTGATGCCAGTCATGGCATTGCCCAGGATCATGCCAAACAGGGGTATGGCATAGCGCGGATCGTACCAGGGTTCGGGCCGAAGGGGGCCGTTCAAGGCCAACGCGGTGACCACCATCCCAGCGAGCAGCATGGTGGCCGAGCCAATACCGTAGCCCCACCAACCCTGTAAGCGCCGTTCCTGACGGGACAGAATTTCCCGGCCCGCGAACAATGCCATGATCAGGGCCACCAGGGCGGTCAGGGAAAGTGACGTGTTCCCCGATTTTCCCTCCAGTTTGCAGTAGAGTCCGTCACTGAATGGGAGACGGATTTATGAAGCGCAGTCGTTTTACTGAAGAACAAATTATCGGGATATTGCAGGAGCAGGAAGCCGGACAGCGGACGGCGGATGTTTGTCGTCGTCATGGCATCAGCGAAGCAACTTTCTACAAATACAAATCGAAGTATGGCGGCATGCAGGTTTCGGACGCGAAGCGTCTGCGGGCGCTGGAGGCTGAGAACGCACAGTTGAAGAAGCTGCTGGCCGAGAGCATGCTGGATAATGCGGTTTTGAAGGATGTGAATTCAAAAAAATGGTGACGCCCGCTGTCAAGCGAGCCGCTGTTGCTCATGCCAGCCAAGTGCATGACGTGAGCGAGCGGCGGGCGTGCACCATTCTCGGCGTGGACCGCAGCATGGTCCGCTATCGCTCCAGACGACCGGACGACAGCGCGATCCGGGAACGCTTGCGTAACCTTGCCCATGAGCGCCGGCGCTTTGGGTTTCGCCGTCTGGGCATCCTGCTCCGCCGCGAAGGGATAGTCATGAACAGAAAGAAGCTGTTGCGCCTGTATCGCGAGGAGGGCCTGGCCGTGCGGCGGCGCAGAGGCCGCAAGCGGGCGCTGGGCACGCGCTCGCCCATGATCATGCCGAGCGGTCCCAATCAACGTTGGTCGTTGGATTTCGTCTCGGATGCTTTCACGGACAGCCGACGCTTTCGCATCCTGTGCGTGGTCGATGACTTCAGC